>NZ_JCALDW010000001.1:0-676920 GCF_059813065.1 Mycobacterium sp. NGS24 | reverse complement strand
GTACCCGCCGCAATCGAAATCGGCGGAATAGTCAAATCCGGAATCGTCAAACTCGGCAGATTGAAGGCGCCCAACGTCGTACCCGCCGCAATTGAAATCGGCGGAATCGTCAAGTCCGGAATCGTCAAACTCGGCAGATTGAAGGCGGCCAACGTCGTACCCGGCGCAATCGAAATCGGCGGAATAGTCAAATCCGGAATCGTCAAACTAGGCAGATTGAAGGCGGCCAACGTCGTACCCGCCGCAATCGAAATCGGCGGAATAGTCAAATCCGGAATCGTCAACCGCGGGAGATTAAAAGCGGCCAACGTCGTGCCGGCGGGGATGACAAAGGGCGGAACGTAGATTCCCGGAATGTGCAATGCCGGCAGCTCAAAGGCGGGGACGGTGATCGCCTGTATCTCCAACGGCGGCAACGTGATGTCGGGAGTTGCGATCGAGAAGAACAGGTTGCCCTGGCCGGTGCCCTGGTAGAAGACGCCGTTGTTCAATTGGCCGGTGTTGAACAGGCCGTTGTTCATGTCTCCGAGGTTCAGGAACCCGGTGTTCAGGTTTCCTTGGTTGAAGAAGCCGGTGTTAGACGCACCGTTGTTGAAGGAACCTGTGTTCGAGGAGGCGGTGTTGAAGTCCCCCATGTTGAAGTTGCCGACGTTGTAGGTGCCGGTATTCGCGTTGCCGACGTCCAGGAACCCGGTGTTGAACGATCCCGCATTCAAAAAGCCGGTGTTGGCCCGGCCGGAGTTCCACAAACCGGTGTTGAAGTCGCCAGAGTTGCCGATGCCGAAGTTGCCGCTTCCGGAGTTGAAGAAGCCGATATTGCCGTTCCCCGAGTTGAACAACCCGAAGTTGCCAGAGCCGGAGTTGAGACCGCCGATGCCGATCTGACCGTTGCCGGCCAGCCCGATACCGATGTTGCCGTTACCCGTGTTTCCGAAGCCGAAGTTACCGACGCCGATGTTGCCGAAGCCGATATTGCCGCTACCGAGGTTGCCGAGCCCGAAGTTATTGCCGCCCAGGTTTCCCCAGCCGAAGTTCGAGCTACCGAGGTTTCCGGAACCGAGGTTGAAGTCGCCGAAGTTTGCGTTGCCGAAATTAGTCAGGCCGACATTCCCGAAACCGAGATTTCCAATGCCTGCGATGGGCGGGATCAGGCTCAGATTGAGGGATCGCTCCGGTACCGCGGCGGCTGCCAGTGGACCTACCTTTGCCGCTCCAGCGCTCATGCCTCCGACCAGACTCTGTAGCGGTTGCACGAACGGCGTCAGCGCGGATACCGCAGCGGAGGCGCCGACGTGGTAGGCGGACATCACCGAGACGTCCAGCGCCCACATCTCCTCGTAGAGCGCTTCCGCGGACGCGATCGCGGGAGCGTTCTGTCCGAAGATGTTGGACAACACCAGTGACACAAAGGCGTTGCGATTAGCTGCAATCAGCTCCGGATGCACGATCGCCGACGCGACGGCCTCGAACTCGGCCGCCATGGCACCTGCCTGCGCCGCGGCTTGTCCGGCATGCGATGCCGTGGCACTGAGCCAGCCGGCATAGGGGGCTGCGGCAGCCATCATCGCCGCGGCCGCCGATCCCTGCCAAGCTCCATCGACCAATCCGGCCGTTACTGATTCGAAGGTCGCTGCGGCAGAGGACAATTCATCTGCAAGACCCTCCCAGGCTGCCGCAGCCGCCAGCATCGGCTCGGTTCCCGCGCCGGCGAATATCAGTGCCGAGTTGACCTCGGGCGGCAGCACTGAATAGTTCATCGTCTCAACCTCTCTCAGGGGACAAGCGCCAATCGCAGTTTGTGACAACCGGATACGGGCCCCCCGACCCACAGTCGCCAGCAAGCTGTGTCGTAGCCGACAAGCTACGGGCGACCCCCAGGCCGAGGAGTCTTATTTATCAAATCGCTATTCAACCGTTATCTAAATGTGATTATCTTACGGTCTCAGTGACAATCTGCTTTACAAATCGACATTGGAGCAGAAGTTCCACCCCCTGATGTCAACGGCGAGAGCTGCCGCGTGCGGTGGGCCTTCAAGCACCCCAACGGAACTCAGCCACCAGCAGTCACCCTGCGTGTGCCGCGAAGTGGGCAGGGCTGCGCAACATAGCGCCACATATGTGACTCAAATACACTGCAAATTGACACAATGGAAAAATGCGATTAATTGCGCTTAATGGACACCGCGCCGGTGTGAACCGAATTGACTTGCGTCGAGCCACGTGAGCGCCGAATTTCCCGCAGAAACCCGTGGCAACGAACCTGCGCACGCGCAGCTCACGACCCGCGCCGAAACCCAAGTCCAGACAATGTGACTCATACGACCACGGCAGGCAGGCCGGAAACCGAGGGCGCCGCCCCCGAGTTTCCGGCGTCAGATTAGGGGGTATGCGACCCCGGCACATGCGCGACAAGAGTGAAGATTGGTGAGTCTGATGAGATCTCAAGTCAAGACGGCGTTTGCCGCCTTCGGCGGTGGCGCCATGCTTCTTATGGCAGTGGCCTGCGGTGGCGGCGACAACAAGTCCCCGAGTAGCAGCACTACGCCGACGACAACCCCGGCCACCAGCACCACAGCCCCGTCCGGCGCACCGACCGAAACTTCGCCCGGTGGTACCGGTGGTCCCGGCGGTGGCGGCGGCAGCGTCCCGGGCGGCCCCACCGGTGGCGGCGGGCCCGGCGGTGGCGGCGGCACGGTACCCGGCGGCCCCGGCGGCGGTGGTGGACCCGACGGCGGCGGCGGCAGCGTGCCTGGCGGGCCGACCGGTGGCGGCGGGCCGGGCGGCGGTAGCGGCACCATTCCCGGGGTCGGCGGTGGCGGCGGCGGACCGGGTGGCGGCGGCGGTTGCGTCGGCAACCTCTGCGGGGGCTTCCCGTGATCATCCGACGTCGTTGACGGAGACGAACGAGGACCGGTAACTACCGGTCCTCGTTTGCGTTGTCGGCCCAACCCGACTGCCCGACTCCTCAACCCGCCATCCCGGCGGGCATCGTCGTCGGCCCGACCCGACTGCCCGACTCCTCAACCCGCCATCTCGGCGGGCATCGTCGTCGGCCCGACCCGACTGCCCGACTCCTCAACCCGCCATCCCGGCGGGCATTGTCGTCGGGCTAAAGTTCGTCCAGGCCGATCGCAAGGGAGCCCCGATGGAGAAGCTCAGGTTCGGATACTTCATCGCGCCATTCCACCGCGCCGGCACCAATCCCACGCTTGCGCTGCAACGTGACTTGGAGTTCGTCGAGCACCTCGACTCCCTCGGTTTCGATGAGGCGTGGATCGGCGAACACCACTCGGCAGGCAGCGAGATCATCAGCTCGCCAGAGGTTTTCATCGGAGCAGCGGCTCAGCGCGCCAAGCGGATACGATTCGGCACCGGAGTGATTTCGCTGTCCTATCACAACCCGCTGTGGGTCGCGGACCGGCTGATGCTGCTCGACCATCTCACCCACGGACGCATCATCGGCGGAGTTGGCCCCGGATCACTGCCGACCGACTCCGCCATGATCGGGCTGACCCCGACAGACACACGCGAGCTACTCGAGTCCAATCTCGACATCGTGGTGCGTCTGCTGGCGGGGGAGACGGTGACCGCCAAGACCGCCACCCACCAATTGTTCGACGCCAAATTGCAGCTCGCTCCCTACTCGGCCAGCGGGATTCCCTTGGCGGTGGCCGCGGTCGCGTCGCCGACGGGAGCGCGGTTGGCCGGCAAGCACGGCATCGGGCTGTTGTCGATCGGAGCGACCCTGACCATCGAAGGGTTCGACGCGCTGGCCTACCACTGGGGCATTGTCGAGGAGCGCGCCGCCAAATTCGGTGCCCACGTCGACCGCAGCAACTGGAGCCTGGTCGGACCGATGCACATAGCCGAGACCGACGAACAGGCCCGTGCCGACGTAAAATTCGGCATCGAGCCCTGGTTCCGCTACTTCCAGAAGGTCGCCGCATTCCCGCAGATGACGATGCCGGGCGACCGGCTCGACGAGATGATCGACATGATCAACGGCAACGGCGCCGGCGTGATCGGCACGCCCGAACGCGCCCGCGAACAGATCCAGCGGTTATGGGACCAATCGGGCGGATTCGGCTGCATGCTGCAGACGGGTCATGAGTGGGCCAACCCGGCAGCGACCAGGCGGTCAGCCGAGTTGTTCGCCGCCGAAGTGATGCCGCACTTCCAGGGACAGGCCCAACCCACCTTAGACGCCGCCGCGCGAGCCGGACAGATGCGCGACAGCCTGGCTCAGACGCAGTTGCAGGCCATCGAGCACATGACCAAGAAGTACCAGGACGAGGTCGGATAGCCGCCGGACGGATTTCGCCGCCACCCGCTACCTTGGCCAACCCGTCCAGGAACGGCGAAAAGTGTTGCGCGGCGGGACTACTGAGCGCCAGATTGCCGCTCGGCAGCCTTTACCAGCTGGCCTGCGAAGAATTTGACTGCGCCGCCCATCGCCGCGCGGGCGGCTGGTCCGGTACCCCGGGCCTTCTCGATGAACGAGCCACTCCAACGGATGTCGGTGCCACCCGACGAGTTCGGTGTGAGGACCACTTCGGCGACATAGTCGGTGACCGGCTGCCGCGGACCCACCAGCTTGTAGGCGTGCCGCCGATCCTGCTCATAGGCAGTGGTTTCCTCCTGCACGAACACCGGCCACATCCCCAGCTTGCGGACCGCCCCTACGCCCCCGGGAGCCGGGTCGCCCTGGCGGACCCAGCTCGACGACACGACGATCGGTTTCGCCCAGCTGGACCAGTTGCCACCGTCGGCCACCAGCTGGAATACCGTCGCGGGGGGCGCGCTGGTGGTCCTGTTGACCTCGAACGTGAACTTCCGACCCGACATGGCTGACTCCTGAGGTATCCGACCTGGAATGGTGCTGCCGCGTACCCTATCGCGCACCCGCGCACCACCGATCCGGGCGGGTCACGTACCACAGGTCGCGGAATCGTCCACGCGGCGCCGGTGCCGGGGCATACTCACGGTGTGCCGAACGCCGATGCCGTCGAGATAGCACCCACACCAGGCCGACATCGCTGCGATGCTCACGTTGCTGAAGCCGCTGCGCAGGCTGAACGTTCAAGGGCCGGGAAGCCGACGGCCACGCAGCGCGCAAGGTCCGTGAACGCACCGCGGCGGCGATTGAAACCGGCATCGAATTGATGATCGCCGAGCGCGAAGCCGACCCGACCCGATCGGTTGTCGGACGGCTCTCCAAAACCGACACCTGACCGGGAATATGGCCAATGAGATTGCGGGACAACATATGAGATCCTCACTACCTTATCGCCGCAGCGGCGCGTTGCTGGTGGCAGCGCTGCTTCTCGGCGGGTGCAGCAGCCCAGCCCGCACGCCAGCCACTCAATCCAGCACCGGCAGCACCGCGGCAGCCTCCGTCGCCCAGGCGGGTGATAGCCAGAATGTGCTGGACTCTGCGGTCAAGGCCGACGGGCCAGGCTGCTCGGCGGCCGTCGGGGTCGAGGGCCGGGTGGCGTGGACCGGGGTTGCCGGACTTGCCAACCTGAGCAACAAAGCCAAGATCACCGCGGACACGGTTTTCGATATCGCTTCGGTCTCAAAGCAATTCACCGCCACCGCAATCCTGCTCCTGGTTCAGGCAGGCAAGCTGACCTTGGACGATCCGCTGTCCAAGTACATCACTGAAATGCCGCCGTGGGCCGCAAACGTCAGCCTCGCGCAACTGATGCATCACACCAGTGGGATCCCCGAATACACCAGCCTGCTTCAAGAGCAGGGGTTGAACTTCAGCGACCGCACCACCGAGGCCCAGGCCCTGCAGGCCCTGGTCGCGGTACCGGAGTTGACCTCTAAGCCCGGCGCGCGCTACGAGTACGTCAATTCCAACTACCTGTTGCTCGGCGAGATTGTGCACCGCGTCTCCGGCCGGTCCCTCGCGGACTTCCTCAGCACGGAGATCTTCCGTCCGCTCGGCCTGACCATGGTGCTCGAACCGGTGGCGGGCGTTCCCAATAAAGCAGTGGCATACAGCAAGGGCGACAACGACTTTCAGGCCACAGATTTCAAGTGGGAACAAGTAGGCGACCGCGGCATCCAGACCACCATGAGCCAGTTGGTCCGGTGGGCCGACAACTACCGCACCGGTAAGGTCGGCGGCCCGACTCTACTCGAGGCACAGCTGGCCGGAGCCGTGGAAACCGACCCCGGCGGCGGCGACCGCTACGGCGCCGGAATCCAGTCGCTCGCCAACGGCATGCTCGACCACCCGGGCACCTGGGCCGGTTTCCTCACGGCATTCCGGGTCAGCAGCGACCGTCGCACTGCGATCGCCGTCAGCTGCAACGTCGACAGTCAGGATCCGGGCGCCATGGTCGAGTCGCTGGGAAGCATCTGGATGCCGGGGTCATAAGTCCGTTCGCGACAGCGCGCAATTCCTATACGGCGCGCGGCGCGGCTGCCATGATTCACGGTATGGCGCAACCGTCGATTCTCACCACCGACAACGGCTTACCGTCGAGCGTGCAGGGTGCCTGCGACTCACGCTTTCTCAATGTCATCCGGGCATTCGCCGGGTTGTATCCCGGGCGCATATTCGGCGGCGGTGCGCTCTCGGTCTTCATCGACGGCCGGCAGGTGGTCGATGTCTGGACAGGCTACTCGGACCGCAAGGGCAACGAACCGTGGACCGCCGACACCGGGGCCATGGTGTTCTCCGCGACAAAAGGGTTAGCCGCCACCATTATTCATCTCCTCGTCGACCGCGGCCTGTTGTGCTATGACGCACCGGTCGCCGACTACTGGCCCGAGTTCGGCGCGAACGGCAAATCCGAGATCACCGTGAGCGACATGCTGCGACACCGCGCCGGACTGTCACACCTGAAGGGTGTGGACAAGGACACGATCATGGATCACCTGTTGATGGAGGAGCGGCTGGCCGCCGCGCCGGTGGACCGTGCGCACGGCAAGATGGCCTACCACGCGATCACCTACGGCTGGCTGTTGTCGGGCCTGGCCCGTGCGGTGACCGGCAAGGGCATGCGGGAACTGTTCCGCGAGGAACTCGCCCGACCGCTGGACACCGACGGCCTGCACCTCGGCCGGCCACCCGCGGACTGCCCGACCAAAGCGGCGCAGACGTTGTTGCCCCAGGCCAAGATCCCGACGCCGCTGCTGGACTTCATCGCACCCAAGGTTGCCGGACTGTCCTTTTCCGGGTTGCTGGGCTCAATCTACTTCCCGGGCATCATGTCGATGCTGCAGGACGACATGCCGTTCCTGGACGGCGAGCTGCCCGCGGTCAACGGTGTGGTGACCGCGCGTGCCCTGGCAAAAACGTACGCGGTGCTGGCCAACGACGGTGTCATCGACGGCACGCGACTGTTGTCGTCCGAGGCGGTATCAGGCATGAAAGGCAAAGCCGAGTTGTGGCCGGACCTGAATCTGGGACTGCCCTTCACCTATCACCAGGGTTATCAATCATCGCCTGTCCCAGGCTTTTTGGAAGGTTACGGCCACATCGGTCTGGGCGGCACCGTGGGATGGGCCGATCCGGAGACGGGCAGCTCGTTCGGATACGTGCACAACCGTCTGCTGACGCTGCTGCTGTTCGACGTGGGTTCGTTCGCGGGGTTGGCCCCGCTGCTCACCAACGCCGTCGATGCGGCGCGCAAAGACGGACCGTTGGAGGTGCCGCGTCTCGGTGCGACGTATCACGATCCCGGCGAGCACGAGCCGGCCGCGGGGGAGTAGCGCCCGCACCGCCCGAGGGCGCCAAGGACGATTTATAGACTTCGGTTATGGATGGCGGTGTCCGACCGGAGCCTGCAGTGCGTGATGGGCTACTGCAGATCGAGGATTGCCTGGCCACGGACGGCAACATCGCCCTGCCTCCGGACACCACGCTGATCTCGTTGATCGACCGCAACATCAGGTACGTCGGCGACGAGATCGCATACCGCTACCTCGACCACAGCGGCCTGGGCGCCGGGCGCGCGCTGGAAGTGACCTGGACCCAGTTCGGGGTGCGCCTGCGCGCCATCAGCGCGCACATCCAGCAGCACGCGGGACCCGGTGACCGGGTCGCGATCCTGGCACCCCAGAGCATCGACTGGGTCGCCGGCTACTACGCCGCAATCAAAGCGGGAACCATCGCGGTGCCGCTGTTCGCACCGGAACTGCCGGGCCACGCCGAGCGGCTGGAAACAGCCCTACTGGATTCGACCCCGAAAGTCGTGCTCACCACGACCGCGGCGCGCGACGGGGTGCAGCAGTTTCTGGCAAACGTCAGCCGGTTGCAGGCACCGCGCGTGCTGGTCATCGACGAAATTCCCGACTCGGACCAGGACCGGTTTGCTCCGGTCGCGCTGGACATGGACGCGGTCTCATACCTGCAATACACCTCAGGTGCCACCCGGGCCCCTGTCGGCGTGGAGATCACCCACCGCGCGGTGGCCACCAACCTGGTGCAGATGATCCTGTCGATCGACCTGCTCAACCGCAACACCCACGGCGTGAGCTGGCTGCCGCTATATCACGACATGGGCCTGTCGATGATCGGCTTCCCCACCGTCTACGGAGGCCACACCACCCTGATGTCCCCGACGGCGTTCGTGCGCCGGCCGCAGCGCTGGATCCAGGCTCTCTCGGCGGGATCACGCACCGGTCGCGTCGTCACCGCGGCGCCGAACTTCGCCTACGAATGGGCCGCGCAGCGCGGACTTCCCGCACCCGGTGAAGATATCGACCTCGCCAACGTCGTGCTGATCATCGGTTCCGAACCGGTCAGCATCGAGGCGGTGACCGCATTCAATAAGGCGTTCTCCTCATATGGGTTGCCGCGCAAGGCATTCAAACCGTCCTACGGTATCGCCGAGGCGACCCTGATGATCGCGACCATCGACCACGCCGCCGAGACGTCGGTGATCTATCTGGACCGCGAGCAGCTCGGTGCGGGCCGGGCGGTCCAGGTAGCTGCCGACGCTCCCACCGCCGTCGCACAGGTGTCCTGCGGGCAGGTGGCCCGCAGCCTGTGGGCGGTGATCGTGGATCCGGAGACCGGAGCAGAACTGCCGGATGGCCAGGTCGGCGAACCGTGGCTGCAAGGTGACAACGTCGGCCGCGGTTACTGGCGTCGGCCGGAACAGACGCGGCTGACCTTCGGAGCCAAACTGGGGGCCACCCTCCGAACGGGTAGCCACGCCGCCGGATCAGATATCGGCGGTGACTGGCTGCGGACCGGGGATCTGGCCGTGTACGTCGACGGCGAACTGTACGTCACCGGCCGGATCGCCGATCTGATCACCATCGACGACACACACCACTACCCGCAGGACATCGAGGCGACCGTCGCGGAAGCATCGCCGATGGTGCGCCGGGGCTACGCGACGGCGTTCACGGTGCCCCGCGAGGGCCGCCAGGCCCTGGTCATCATCGCCGAGCGCGCCACCGGCACCGGGCGGGCTGACCCGGCGCCTGCGCTCGACGCGATCCGCGCGGCCGTGGCGGCCCGCCACCGGTTGTCGGTCGCCGATGTGCGGTTCCTGCCGGCCGGGGCCATCCCGCGTACCACCAGCGGCAAGCTCGCCCGGGTGGCCTGCCGCGTCCAGTATCTGAGCGGCGCGTTCGGCGGGCACGACGCCGTGTCACCATGATTCGATGACCACCGACCCGTCGGCCGAGGGATCCGATCGGGTCCCGGAGCTGGCGGGGTTCCCGGTGAGACCGCCGCCCCTGATCCGTCCGGTCACCTTCGACCAGCACTGGGCCGATCTGACGTTCCTGCACTGGCCGGTGACGCCTGCCAGCATCGCGCATCTGTACCCGCCCGGCACCCGGCCCGACGTCTTCGCCGACGGCCTGACCTACGTCGGGCTGGTGCCGTTCACCATGACCAGCACCAAACTTGTTGCAGCGCTGCCACTTCCATACTTCGGTACGTTCCACGAGACCAATGTGCGGCTGTACTCGGTCGACGATGCCGGACGCCACGGAGTGCTGTTCCGGTCGCTGGAGACAGCGCGCCTGGCGGTGGTGCCGGTCACCCGGATCGGTCTGGGCGTCCCCTACACCTGGGCCAAGATGCGCATCGCCCGGTCCGGCAACCAGATCAGTTATCACAGCGTTCGGCGCTGGCCGCGGCGTGGGCTGCGCAGCCTGGTGACAGCCACCGTCGGCGAGCCGACCGCGCCGACACCGCTCGAGGTCTGGCTCACCGCCCGCTGGGGCGCGCACACCCGCAAGGCCGGACGCACCTGGTGGGTCCCGAACCAACACGCGGAATGGACGGTGCAGGCCGCCGAGATCGTGGAACTCCACGACGAGCTGGTGGCGGCTGCCGGAATCACGCCCAGCGGCGACCGGCTGCGCGCGCTGTTCTCCCCAGGGGTACGGACCCAGTTCGGCCGGCCCTGCCTGGTTGCGTAGCAATCCGGCTCACGGACAGGTGTATCCGCCGTCGATGATCAGGTCGGATCCGGTCATATAGCTGGAAGCCGCGCTGGCCAGGTAGAGGTAGAGGCCGGTGAGTTCTTCGGGCCGGCCGATCCGTCCCATCGGGATCTTCGGCTCCCACACGCGGTGATAGTCGGCGAGCGGCTCGACCAGCTCGGTACGGATGTACCCGGGACTGATGCTGTTGACCCGGATCTCGTATGGCGCGAATTCGACCGCCATCGCTTTGGTGAGGTGGATGACCGCCGCCTTGGTGGTGCAGTAGTGACCCACCTGCTGCGGGACGTTGATGATATGACCTGACATCGACGCGGTGGTGATGATGGACCCGCCGCGGCCCTGCCGCACCATTGCCTTGGCGGCGGCCTGGGCGGTGAGGAAGACCCCGGTCACGTTGGTGTCCTGGATCCGTTGAAACTCCTGTAGCGACATCTCCAGCATCGGGGTGTCCGAGACGATGCCGGCATTGCACACCGCGATGTCGATGCCGCCCAGGTGCTCAGTGAGCTGATCCACCATGGCGGTCACCTGATCTTGCCGGGTCACGTCGCACACGATGGGCACCGCCCGGCCTCCCATCGCGGCGATCTGCTCGGCTAACTCCGTCAGAGCATCCAAATGCCTTGCGGCAATCGCCACTTCGGCTCCGGCTTCCACGTAGGCCAGAGCCACCTGCTTACCGATACCGCTGGAGGCTCCGGTCACCAAAGCCGTCTTGCCGTGCAAGTCGAATAGATCCAACACCGTCATGGGATCTAGTCTGTCCGGTATGGGCAAGTTCGCCAAAGCAGAGATCGAGGAAGCCGTCCGCCACTACACGACCGTCGTCGAAGGATGCTCCGCGTCGGGCGATTGGCGCCCCTTCGCGGATCTGTTCACCGAGGACGTGGTCTACACCGAGCATCACTACGGGACCTTCCACGGTCGCGAGGAGGTGCGCGAATGGATCGTCTCCGTGATGGCGCCGTTCCCGCACATGCGGTTTCCCTCGGACTGGACCGCCTACGACGAAGACAACGATGCCGTGGTGATCATGATCAGGAACCTGCTCGATCACCCCACCGACCCCGACGGAGAGCCGTTCTGGTTCCCGAACTGGACCCGGCTGGTCTACGCCGGCGACGGTCTGTTCAGCAGCGAAGAGGACATCTACAACCCCAACCGTGACGCGCCCGGCGTCGTCGGCGCCTGGCTGGAGGCCGGCGGCCGGTTCGCGTCCACGAAGTTCCCCGAACCCAAGGCCTAGCTCGAGGCCGATGACCGCTTGCGCCGGCGCGAGCGGGCAGCGTTCAGCGCCTGCTGCCAGGCCAACGATGTCGCGGCCTTGAGCATGGCCGGCCGGGCGCTGTCCCTGGACAACAGCGCGGTGGCGGCGGCTTTGGTGGTGGCCGATGCCTTGGACAGATGGCCGCTGTCGAACGGTGGCTGCGGGTCGTACTCGAGGGCCAGCTGGATCGCCTTGGCGCGGCCTTCCCCGCCCATCTGACCGGCCAGCCACAGGCCGAGGTCGAGACCCGCGGAAACTCCCGCGCTGGTGATGATGTTGTCCTCGTGCACAATTCGTTCGTCGGTGACGGGAATCGCGCCAAACGCTTTCAGTGCCGGGATGGTCAGCCAGTGCGACGTCGCGCGCCGGCCCTTGAGCAGGCCGGCGGCCGCCAGAATCACCGATCCAGAGCACACCGACGTGGTCCAGCTCGCCGTCCGATGTGCTTGGCGCAGCCACTCGAGCAGCTTCTCATCGCGGGCGTGCACCGGTGTCCCGGGCCCGCCCGGCACCAGAATCACGTCGGGGGAGGGCGTTTCGGCCAGCGAGTGCGTGGCGCCGATCACCAGCACTCCGGAGTCGGCGGTGACCGGCCCGACGTCGTGCCAGACGAAGCGCACCTCGGTGTGCGGCAGCTGGCGCAGGATCTCGTAGGGCCCGATCATGTCGAGTGCGGTGAAATCCGGGTAGGCCACGAAGGCGATCTGGGTCATCGGGATTCTCCTAGCGTGTGGATATGGGTCAGACGAACGCTTTGCGGTACTGGTCGGGCGGGATGCCGATCCGGCGAATGAAGTTGCGCCGCATGGTTTCCGCCGTCCCGAAGCCGCAGCGCGAAGCGATTGCCACGACGGTGTCGTCGGTCTCCTCCAACTGACGACGCGCGGCCTCGGTGCGGATCCGCTCGACGTACTGCCCGGGCGCCTCACCGATCTCCTCGGTGAACACCCGGGTGAAATGCCGAGGGCTCATCGCCGCCCGCCGGGCCAGGTCCTCGACGCTGTGCGATGCGCCGGGCTCGGACTCGATGGCCTCCTGCACGTCGCGGATCGACGTCCGTTTCGCGCGCGGCATCCACACCGGTGCGGCGAACTGGGTCTGGCCCCCGGGCCGGCGCAGATAGAGCACCAGCCAGCGGGCCACCGTCTGCGCAATCTCGGTGCCGTGGTCGTCCTCGACCAGCGACAGCGCCAGGTCGATGCCTGCGGCGACACCGGCGGCTGTCCATATCCGTTCGCTGCTGCGCACGAAGATCGGGTCGGGATCGACCTCGATGTTCGGGAACTCTGTGGCCAACCGGTCGGCGAACGCCCAGTGCGTGGTGGCCCGATGCCCGTCCAACAATCCGGCTTCGGCGGCCAGGAATGCTCCCGTGCAGACGGTGACGACGCGTCGTGCGGTCCGGGCCACTGCTTTGATCCAGTCCACGAATCCGGCGTCGGCCCGTGCGGCGTCGACGCCGCCACCACCGGGCAGCACCACGGTGTCGATGCGTTCGCGCGGGGCGGGAAGGGGCGCGGCGGTGAAGCCCAGCCCGGTGGCCGTGGTGACCGGTTGTCCATTGGCCGCGGCCACCACGACGTCGTATCCGCCTTCGGTCAGCAACGAAGCGCCGGTGAACACTTCGTAGGGCCCGATCACATCGAGCGCCTGCACCCCCGGGAAGCCGACGATGACGATTTTTCGTGCCATGGCCTCAGTCTTGGCCAACAAAACCATGTCGTCTACGCCATGGTGCCAACAAAATAAGACATGCGGACCCGGGCACAGCCCCGGGCCGGCACCTTGGCAGACTGTGGGCATGGCACAGATAACCTTGCGCGGAAATGCGATCAACACCGTCGGCGAGCTTCCCGCCGTCGGGTCCCCGGCACCTGACTTCACCCTGACCGGTGGCGATCTGGGCCCGGTCAGCAGCGATCAGTTCAACGGTAAATCCGTGCTGCTCAACATCTTTCCCTCGGTCGATACACCGGTCTGCGCCAAGAGCGTGAAGACGTTCAATGAGCGCGCCGGCGCCACCGGGGCATCGGTGGTGTGCGTATCCAAGGACCTGCCGTTCGCGCAGAAGCGGTTCTGCGGTGCCGAGGGCACCGAGAACGTGACGACAGGATCGGCGTTCCGGGACAGTTTCGGCGAGGACTACGGCGTCACCATCGCCGATGGCCCGATGGCCGGACTGCTGGCCCGCGCCGTCGTGGTGATCGGTGCCGACGGCAAGGTCGCCTACACCGAGTTGGTGCCTGAGATCGCGCAGGAGCCCGACTACGACGCGGCGCTGGCCGCGTTGGGCGGGTAATCCGGCCTAACCCCGCGAGGACCTGTCCAGCCGGTCTGCGGTCGCGGTCAGCACCTCCTGGCAGCCGGCCCACATCGCGGTGATGATGTCGGCGGCCGACGGCAGATCCTCGATACGGCCGGCGACCTGACCGGTGTTGGCGACACTGGCGTCCATGTCGCCGTCGAAGTAAAGCCGTTGCACCCGCTGCAGGGCGGCACTGCCCTCGGCCAAAGACGCTGAAGCGTCCAGCTTTCCGGCAGCAGCGGTGCGGATGACCCGCATCATTCTTCTGCCGTCCAGGGGGAGCAGCACGGTGCCCGTCTCGTCGGCGCGCACCACCGCGTCCTTGAGGTTGCCGTGCACCGGCGAGTCCGCCGAGGCCAGTAACCGGGTGCCCATCTGCACGCCTTCCGCCCCGAGGACGAGCGCGGCGGCCATCGACCGCGCATCGCAGATGCCTCCCGCGGCCACGATCGGGATGTCGACGTGGGCCGCGACCAACGGCAACAGCACCATGGTCGAGGCGCCGAACCGGTTCTTGAAGCCACCGCCCTCGACACCTTCGACGATGAGGCCGTCCACGCCGGCGTCGACGGCTTTCCGGGCGGCAGCCAGGGTACCCACCACGTGAAAGACGGTGATACCCGCGTCGTGCAGGCGGGCAGTGAACAGCGCGGGGTCCCCGGCTGAAGTGGTCACGAAGCGAATTCCGTTGTCTACCAACAGATCTACCATGGCCGGGTCGCGGTTAAACAGCAGCGCGATGTTGGCCCCGACCGGCCGGTCGGTGAGGTCGCGCACCCGGCGCAGATCGGCCCGGCCCTGCTCGGAGGTGGTCTCGATGATGCCGAGACCACCGGCGTTGGACACCGCCGCGGCCAGTTGCGCACCGGCGATGTAGGTCATCGGCGCTTGCATGATCGGGATAGCGATCCGCGCGAGCGCCGCGACCCGGTTCGTAGTCCGGGCCCTGTCAATCACGATGTGAACCTCCGGATTCGGCGCCGCGTGGATCGATGAGGTCGCGAAAACTCTCCGCTCGGTGCACGGACGCACCGAGACTGCGGACGCGGTCGGCCAGCCCCTTGTCCGATGTCACGACACGAATCTCGCCGGGTCGGGCGGCTGCCTGCACCAGCCGGACGATCTCGTCGTCGGCTGAGTTCGCCGCCGCCCTGGGTGCATGCGCCACATCGATCACCGAGGACCCGATCGCGGTGGCCGGCGGGCGTTCGAAGACCACCGTCACCCGGTCTGCCGGCGGCGCCCACTTCTCGAGTCGCTGCACCAGCACGGTCATGGCGCGCTGGCGGTCTTTCCACCATCCGTCGGGGCGACAGCCGATCACATTCATCCCGTCGATGATCCAGCGCACACCTCACGGTACGAGACGCTTATAACCACCTGCGTTTGCGGGACCGCTGGGCGACTTGAGCCTGGACGTTCTCCTCCATGACGCCCAAGGCATTGATGACTTCCAGTTGAGACAGAATCATCAGTCCGTTGAGCTGTTTGAGTCGTTCCGGGTTGTTTTCGATCGACTCTTCGTCGTCGACGTAGACAAGCAGAAAGTTGCGCAACGCCTGGCTGCCGGTCATCCGCTCGGGGACCTTCATGTTCCGCAGGATGGAAACCATGTCAGGTTCGTCGGTCACAACATCGCTCCTTCGCGATCGAGTGTCAGCCCCCTAGCGTAGGAGACCGCCGTCACGCTCAGAGCAGGCGCTCACCGGCGTCGTCGGTAACCTCCCGACGGTCGTCGTCCTGATTCTCAGCCGGCCCGTTGGCGGACGCCAATCCCGCTTTCGAGGCGCCACCGGCGGGTGCGCCGGCACCCATTCCGCTTCCCAGGGGGGCACCCCCACCCATCGCCGACGAGCCCGCGCTGGCCACCGCCGATGTCATCGGCGACGACGCTGCTTCAGCGACGCCGGCAACCACCGGGCTCCCGGCGGCCGCGCTCAGCGGGCTCTGCAACGCCGCTGCGCTGGCCACTCCGCTGCCGCTCACACCGCTCATCGAGGCCAACCTGGACATCGGCGTCGAACTGAACGCCAGCGCGCCCGCAGCGACGTCGTCGGACTCGCCGTACATGCGCGCGATATCGGTCAGCGCAGTCCCGGTGCGCATCAACTCTTCCTGAGCGGCGGTGTTGGAGGCCAGCATGGTGGCAGCTTCCTGCGCGAAGGCGAGCACCGCTTGCGCTGACACCTCTTCACCGCCGGCGGGGATGAGCCCGCTCAGCACCGACATGGCTGCGGTCGAGGCGGCGCTGATGCCCTGGCTACCGATGTCGACCAGCTGCGAACCGATATCACCGGCGGCAGGATTGTGGGACAGGGAATCCATTGCCATTGCGTGCTGCTCCTGTGTTCTGTAGGCGACTCCGACATGGTGATCGCAAGCGCGGCGGGGCCGCGCGTGACGGGTCACCCTCATCAGGTCACCGCGCTATAACACATCAATTCTAAGGTGCTCCTGGCCACCCGGATGCACCTTTTCGAGACCATGAGCACAATGCGCAAAACCGCAGAATCGTCGCTTATTCCGACTATCGCCCACAAGCGGGACATGTCGGTATCGGCCCCCTAGTTTCGATCTCAGCACGCATCGCAATTGTCGCGGTGCCGAATGGCAGAGTCGCCGATTTCAACACGCGGAGGAAATTCTGCACTGCAGGAAATCAGGAGTACACACATGCAGACCATGACATTTCATCCGGTCGTCGGCGACATTGGCGGCCAGGTGGTCCAGATCGGCATCAGTTCCCTGCAGGCCGGGGACCGGGCGGGCATGTCGGTGACCGGGCTCGCCCCGGCCGGCGCCGACGAGGTGTCGGTGCAGGCAGTCATGGCATTTCACGCCGAGGCCGCTGCGATGTTGGACTTGCACCGGGCTGCCCAGCAAGAACTCATGCGGGCCGGTGCGGCATTGACCCAGATCGCGCAGACCTACAGCGCCGTCGACCAAATGGCCGCCAATTCTGTGGCCATTCCGATGTCGAATCCCTGGATCGGCGAATAATTGCCGAGCCGGTGGTGACTGCCCGCAATTCTCAGTGCGGAATCCGAGCCGCGCGGTTGGCATTCGCAGAGAATTCCTGCTCGGGACGACCGGTGGTTCCGTAGCGCAGCCCGACGGAGACCTCCCCGGTGGTGGCCAGCGAGGCCAGGTACCGCTGGGCGGTAGCCCTCGAGATGCCGATCGCCGCGGACACCTCGGCCGCCGACATCGGCGTGGACGCAGCTTGCAGCGCTTGCACCACCAGTTTCTTGGTGGGGGAGGCCACAGCGGTGGACGACTGGACCGCGGCAACCCTGGGCCGCAACGCCTCCAGCGCGGCATCGACGTCACTGGCACCCAGATTGGGGCTGGACAGGATTTTCCGGTAGCGGGCATAGCCGGCGAGCCGGGCGGCCAATTCAGTGGTAGGGAACGGCTTGACCAGATACGTCAGCGCGCCGGCGGCCAACGCGGCGCGGATCGTCTCTGCCTCGGTAGCCGCCGTCAACATCATTGCGTCGCTGCTCAATTCGCGCACGAAGTCGACGCCGGAGCCGTCAGGCAGGTACACATCGACCAGTGCCAGGTCCACGGCTGCCGTCTCGCGAGCCGCCGCGAGCGTGTTGGCACTGGCGACCACCGTGAAACCTGGCATGGCATCGACGATTCCGGCATGCATGTTGGCGACCCGGAAGTCGTCGTCGACCACCAACACGGTCAGGTCTGCGCTGCCCACTGCTCCTCCTCAGTCATCACACCCGGAAGCCGGGCGATGAACTCGGCCCCGGTGAGCCGTTGTCCGGCAACCGGATTCCCCGGACTCGCCAGCCACAGGTCGCCACCCAGCGCGCGGCTGATCTGACGCGACAACGCCAGTCCGATGCCGCGCCCACCCGGTATCCCGGAGTCCGGCTTCGTCGAGGTGCCCTCGGTGAAAAGCTGTTCGACGAAGTCGCCGGCCACCCCGTCACCGCTATCGGCGACCGTAATGTGCAGCGTCGAATCTTCCTGCAGCAGCTCGACTTCCACTTCCTTGCGGGCGTTGTTGCCGGCACGGGCAGCGTCGATGGCGTTGTCCACCAGGTTGCCCACCACGGTGGTCACGTCCACCGGCAGTTCCAGCCGGCCCGATACCCAGGTGTTCTCGCCGATCACCAGCGTGACACCGGCCTCGCGCGCGGTCGCCGCCTTCGCCGCCAGAAATGCCTGCAGATGCGTGTCGTGAATCGCTTCGAGGCCGGGGACCGCCGAACCGAGCGGACCAGAACCGAGCAGTTCCTCCAAATATTGCAGACCCTCCTGGACATGGCCGGTGTGCAACAGTCCGTTCAGCAGATGGAGCCGGTTGGCGAATTCGTGGCGCTGTGCCCGCAACGCGGTGCTCATCACCTGCACCGCGTCGAGTTGCCGGGTGAGCGACTCGACATCGGTGCGGTCGCGTACCACCAGCACGGTTCCCAACTCGCGGCCATCGCGCTGCACCTTCCGCGCCGAGACAACGACGATGCGCTGACCGACGGTGGCCAGAGTCGGCGCGGTCGCGGCCTGCTCCGAGGCAGCTTTGAACACGTCGAGAACACGTGGTGTCAAACCGATTTCGACGATATTCCTCCCGAGTTCGTTCCCGATCTGCAGCAGCCGGCAGGCCTCGTCATTGACGAACGTGATGCTGCCGCCCTGGTCGGTGGCCAGCACCCCCTCACCGATGCCGTGCAACACGGCCGCCTGGGTACGGACCAGCTCCGCCATTTCCGCCGGCCGCAGACCCAGGGTGAGCCCACGCCATCGCCGCGCCAGGGCCACCGAGCCGACGACGCCGATCAGCAGGGCCGCGCCGCCCAGCGGCGCGAGTACGCGCAGGTTCTTGGAAAACTGCTCGTCGAAAGCCTTGGTGGAGATACCGACGCTGACCATGCCCAGCACTCGAGTGCTGCCCGGTTCCACCACCGGCACTTTAGCGACGATGGAACGTCCGAGCGTGCCTGACTCATGAACAACCTGTTCGTGTCCCGCGAGCGCCTGGCCGGGATCGGTGCTGACCCGGCGGGCCAGTTCGTCGCGGTGGGGGTGCGCCAGCCGGATGCCGTCGGCGTTGCTGATGACGACGAACAAGACGTGGGTGCGCTGCTGGACCCGGGAAGCGACGGTCTGCAGCGGACCGGCTGCGAGTTCGTCGACGGTCGCAGGGTCGGCGGACACCGGGGTGGCGTCGTAGCGCGAGATCGTATTCAGCACGGTCGGGGATGACGCCACGACGCGGGCGATATCCATTGCGTGAACGCCGTATTGAAGGTCCAGGCGGTGCCGGTTGAACTGAGCGAACAACACGAACGCGACGATCAGGGTCAGGGTGACCAGGACCAGTTGCAGCAGCAGGATGCGGCTGGCGAGCCGCAGGTCGATGCGCCCCCGGGTGGGCATGAGGGGACGCTACCACGTTAGCTGAGCAGAATGCGCAAAAGTCGCTGGCTGCTAGAGATGTCAGGACCCTTCGGGATAGGTCTGGTCCCGGCGGGCGTCCATGAACTCGACACCGGCGGCTGCCCTACGATCGGCCCATGCGTGACTCGAAGATCCTGATCACCGGGGCCACCGGCCAGGTTGCCGCCCCGATCGCCCAGGCCCTGGCGGCCGACAACGAGGTGTGGGGCATCGCCCGGTTCACCGACCCGGTCGCGCGCACCCGCCTCGAGCAGGCCGGCGTGCGCTGCGAGACAGTCAATCTGGCCGCCGGAGATTTCACCGCGCTGCCCTCAGACTTCGACTATGTGCTCAATCTGGCGGTGGCCAAGAGCGGACGGTGGGATAAGGATCTGGCCGCCAACGCTGAATCCGTCGGCCTGTTGATGGCCCACTGCCGCACCGCAAAAGCGTTCCTGCACTGCTCTTCTGCGGCTGTCTACGACCCGCCCGACGACGAAGTGCGCACCGAGCGCGCGGCCCTGGGCGACAACCACAAACCTCTGTTCCCCACCTATTCGATCTCCAAGATCGCCGGTGAGACCGTCGCGCGCACCACCGCGCGCATCCTCGGAGTGCCGACCACGATCGCCCGCCTCAACGTTCCGTACGGCGACAACGGTGGCTGGCCGTTCTACCACATGGAGATGATGCTGGGCGGCATCCCGATCCCGGTCCCGCCCGGCGGCCCGGCACTCTACAACCCGATCCACCAGGATGACATCATCGCCACCATCCCGAAACTGCTTGCTGCGGCATCGGTTCCGGCCATCACGGTGAACTGGGCCGGCGACCAGATGGTCAGCATCCAGGACTGGTGCGGCTACCTCGGCACGCTCGTCGGTCGCGAGCCGACGTTCAACGAGAGCGACCAGGCACTCCGCGGCAACCCCGTCGACGTGACCTTCCTGCACGAGCTGACCGGCACCGGCAGCACGGTGGACTGGCACGACGGCTTGCGTCGCATGGCGGCCAAGTTCCATCCGGATCTCGTCGAGGCATAGGGGACTCGGTACCTGTACCGTGTGGGACTCCGACTCCGCTGCAGCCGAACGTATTCGGCTATTCGCGCGTCGCTCATCGGCAATGCAGGCCCGCTTTCGTCAGTAGATCGAAACAGCCCAGGGTTGGGTGCAGAATGAGCCGAATCCAAGGAGAGTCAGATCCGCTGCAATTCGATGACCGGGATGACGCGGTCGGTCTGGTGCTGGTACCCGCCGAAGCCCGGCGCCTGCTCGACGATGCGCGGGTAGATGTCGTCACGCTCGTCACGCGGCAATTCGCGGGCCTGCACGTCGTAGGCGTCGGTGCCGATTTCGATGTGCGCCTGCGGGTGTGCCCGCAGGTTGTGTAGCCAGGCGGGATCCACGTCGGCGCCGGCGTACGAGCCGACGATGAAGCGTTTGCCGTCGATGTCGAACGTCATCACCGGGTTGACGCGCTCCGCGCCGGATTTGGCCCCGGTGGTGTGCAGAAGTAGCAACGTGGCTCCTTCGAACGGCCCGCCGACCTTGCCCCCGTTTGCGCGGAACTCCTTGATGATGTCAGCGTTTCCTGACACCTCGGGCTTATCTGCCATCTCGACCTCCTTGCTCATCGGTTTTCAACGATGAAGCTCGACAGAACGTCGGCGAGTTGCTCCCCGCGGTCCTCCTGCAGGAAGTGCGCCGCACCCTCGATGCGTACCTGTTCGTCAACGCTCGGAATCAGATCGCAGAACAGTTGTCCCGACCTGGGGTAGGGGAAGACCGGGTCGGTATCCGAAAACGCTACCAGTGCAGGCTTATTCCAGCGCGACAGCTCGTCGGTGACCATCCGCATCTGCTCGACGCCGGGCGCATCGTCAGTAATTGGGACCAGCAGCGGGAACTGGGCGGCACCCGCTTTCGACTCGACGGTCGGAAACGGCGCGTCATATGCGGCAACCACATCGTCGGGCAACTCGGTTGTGGTGCCGGTCTGAATGACGAAGCCGACCGGCAGATCCGAGTTCTTCTCGGCAAAGTCGCGCCAGGCCATGAATCCTTTCGAGACCCGGCCGGTGAACAGGCCGGTGTTCATGATCATGAGCGCGCGGACCCTGGCCGCGTTCTGCACCGCCCACCGCAACCCGATCGGACCGCCCCAGTCCTGAACGACCACGGTGGCATCGTCGATATCAAGTGCGCCGAGCACTGTGGCGATGCACTCGCTGTGCCGGTCGTAGGTATACCAACGGCGGTCGGTGGGCTTGTCGGAGCGTCCGAATCCGACGAGATCGGGCACGATCACCCGGTGCCCGGCAGCGACCAGCGGCGGAAACATCGTGCGATACAGGAACGCCCAACTCGGCTCGCCGTGGAAGCACACGATCGGCGACCCGTCGCGCGGACCTTCGTCGAGATAGTGCAACCGCAGACCGTCGACATCGCAGTAGTTCGGCGCGAAGTCGTATCCGGGCAGGCCCTCAAACCTCGCGTCGGGGGTGCGGTACACCTCGGAAATGGGCATCGAGGACGCCTCTAGGTGATTTTCACCATAAGCTTGCCGACGTTCTTGCCATCGAAGAGCATGTTGATCGCTGTCGGCAACTGCTCGAAGCCTTCCACCACCGTCTCCAGCGGGGTGAGTTTGCCATCGGCGATCAATCCGGCGATCTCACTGATCGCCTCGGGTGCGCGGCCGAAGTGGTCCAGGACGATGAAACCCTGCACGGTCGCGCGCTGGATGAGCAGGTTGCCGAACGCACGCGGCCCGGGCGGTGGTGAGGCATCGTTATACCCCGATATCAGGCCGCACAACGCAACCCGCGCACCGATATTCAGGCGCGCGAAGATGGCGTCCATGATGTCGCCGCCGACATTCTCGAAGTCGATGTCGATGCCGTCGGGCGTCGCCGCGGCCAACTGGGCGTTCCAGTCGTCGGCCTTGTAGTCGACAGCGGCGTCGAAGCCCAGTTGGTCGGTCAACAGCGCGCACTTCTCCGGGCCGCCTGCAATCCCGACGACGCGAGCACCGTCCGCCTTGGCGAGTTGGCCGGCCACCGAACCCACCGCACCGGCGGCCGCCGATACCACCACCGTCTCACCGGGCTTCGGCTTGCCGATGTCCCGGATGCCGATCCAGGCGGTCAGCCCGGTCATCCCGAGCGCGCCCATGTAGGCGCTGGGGGAGACGCCGTCGGCAACCTCGACCGGCATCAACGGCGTGGTGTCGGACGCGACCACGTACTCCTGCCAGCCGACCAGCCCCTGCACGATCTGGCCGACCGAATAGTTGGGGTTGTTCGACGCGACGACCTCGCCGATCCCGCCGGCACGCATGACTTCGCCGATGCCGACCGGAGGAAGGTAGGTCGGAGTGTCAGTGATCCACATGCGGTTGGTCGGGTCGAGTGAAATCCAGTCGACCCGGACCAGCGCCTCCCCGTCGGTGATGTCGGGGACCGGTTGCTCGCTGAGCTCGAAGGTGTCCGGTCCGATGCGTCCGGTGGGGCGTTCGCGCAGCAGAAAACGTCGGTTGGCCATGAGCGAAACGGTACCCATCGCAGCTCGGGGACTTGTCACCGGTGAGTGCTACAACGTGAGCTATGTCAGAAACCGGCTCAAATCAGCGCACGGCAACGTGCCATGAGTGATGCAGATAACTGCCCGATTGCAAATTCACGGCAAATTCTCATCTTCTGACACGGTTAGGTCACAGCTTTGCTGGGCATGCTTGCGTAGCAGAGCAACAAAAGGCAAGTCAAATCATCGCTCGGGGAATCTAGAAGGAGTTGACAATCGTGGCGAATGCATCAGGTGCGACGGTGATCGACCTCCAATCGCACCCGCTCTGGACTGCAGCTCAGCGTCGGGAGCGCCAGCTCCAAGACGCGATGCGTCGCCACCCGGCTTATATCGGCAGGCAGCGCGCGCTCGCCGCGGGGCAGATTCCACAGGCCGACGGCCACGGCGCTCGGCGCTACCGCACCGCCAACGAGCCCGCTTAGTACCCGCGCTCGACATCGCGCGCACTTTTGCGCACCATCTGACGAACTGTATCTCCTTCGGCGGGACGGCTCACCGCCGCACATACGGATTTGCTGCGGAATTCGCAGCGCGTCACCCCCTCTATCCTGTTGCGGACAACCAGGGGAGACCAGCATGCCCGATACGCCGGCCACCACGCGCGCCGCATTTACCGGGATCAGTTCCCGGGCCTGGGAGCATCCCGCCGACCGAACTGCCTTGTCGGCGCTGCGACGGCTCAAGGGTTTCGACCAGATACTCAAGCTGCTGTCCAGCGCGCTGAGGGAACGACAACACCGGCTGTTGTACCTGGCCAGCGCCGCCCGAGTGGGATCCCGCCAGTTCGCCGACCTCGACGTATTGCTCGAACAGTGCACTGACGTCCTCGATGCGCCCGGCAAGCCGGAGCTATTCGTGATCCAGTCACCCGAGGCCAACGCCTACACGATCGGGATGGACGAGCCGTTCATCGTGCTCACCTCTGGGCTGTACGAGTTGATGACCCACGACGAGCTGCGCTTCGTCATCGGCCACGAACTCGGCCACGCTTTGTCCGGTCACGCGGTGTACCGCACGATGATGATGCATCTGATGCGGCTGACGCGGTCCTTCGGCTTCATGCCGATCGGCGGTTGGGCGCTGCGGGCGATCGTCGCGGCGCTACTGGAATGGCAGCGCAAGTCCGAGCTGTCCGGCGACCGTGCCGGGCTGTTGTGCAGCCAGGACCTGGACACCGCGATCCGCGTCCAGATGAAGCTCGCTGGCGGAAATCGACTGGACAAACTGGACTCGCAGGCTTTCCTGGCCCAGGCACGCGAGTACGAAAAGGCCGGCGAGATGCGCGACGGGGTGCTCAAACTGCTCAACTTGGAGTTGCAGACCCACCCGTTCTCGGTACTGCGCGCCGCCGCCTTGACTCAGTGGGTCGACACCGGCGGCTACGCCAAGATACTGGCCGGCGACTATCCCCGCAGGGTCGACGACGACAACGCTTCGTTCGCCGAGGACCTCGGCGAGGCGGCCCGCCAATACAAGGACGGTTTCGACCAGTCCGACGACCCGCTGATCAAAGGCATCCGCGACGGTCTCGGCGGCATCGTCGACGGCGTGGGCCGGGCTGCGACCAGCGCGGCTGATTCCTTGGGCCGCAAGATCAACGAGTGGCGGCAGAAACCAGGCACCTGAACCGCCGACAGCTACCAGACGCGCACGTAGTCGACGAGCATCTGCGCGGGGTAGGTGCCCGGCCCCGGATCGCCACCACCCGAACCGGCGACAGCCAGGTTCAGGATCGGGAACACCTGGTAGCCGGGGTTGTTGAACGGCCAGTCAGCCAGGGAGTTCGCCGGCACCGTGAAGTACGGCGCCGCACCATCGCTGTAGTCCTGCCAGAACCGCATTCCGGTGTCGTCCCACTGGACTCGCCAGGTGTGCCATGCGCTGTCCAGCGCGAGATTGTGCGTTTTCCACTCCGAGCCGTTCGCTTTCGCGTGCACGGTGGTAGCCGCCGGCCACTTGCCGTTGCCGTACCACTCGACGATGTCGATCTCACCCTGGGCGTCACTGGACAGCCAGAACGCGGGCCACGCACCAGGAGTCAGGCAGTCGAATTTAATCCGGGCTTCCCAGGTGTGCCCGATGCCGCCCTGCCAGGGGCTGAAGATCTTGCCGCCGTAGTAGGTATTGCCGTCCTTGGCCGCACGAATGACGAGATTGGAGTTGCCGTCGATGAATACGTTCTGTCGGTCATCGCGGTATTGCCCGACATGCTCGGGCAACTCCCAGTACGTCGGGTCCTTCATCGTCTCGCGAGCTTTGGACACCGTCCACTTGGCCGGATCGGGAGCTGAGCCGGCCGGACCGTCGAACTCGTCGTGGAAGAGGTAGGTCCCGGCACCGCTGGGCGCTGCCGCGACCTTCGGAGCGGGTACCGCGCTCAGCGCGGCACCGGTCAGCAGGCCCGCCATCTTGAGCATGTGGCGACGATCCATTCCAGGCATTAGCAAGGCACCCTAGCAGCCACGACGAGCGTGGTGAAAGTTCACGGGCAGCCCACCGAATCGTCAGCCGGCCGCCGGCGGCCGGGTCATGAACGTCAATCGGTGCCCGTATGTCGGCGTCTTGCGGCCGTTGCCGGCATTGAAGAACTGGCCGAACGGCGGCGCCATCGGACCGCTGCCGACGGCGGCACCCACGGGCGTCGTCTCCAAGGCGGCCGGGACTGCGTTCCCGGCAGCCGTCGCACCCGAAGCGCCGGTGGCGGTGGTCCAGCTCGCCGGCACCGACAACCCGCTGAGCGGAACCGACCTGCCCAGACTTGCCGTCACGCTGCTGACCTTCGTACCGATATTCGCAGCGGCTGCACTCGCGGCCTTGGCGGCACCTTCGGCTGCCTTGGCCGCGGGGCCCAGGAAATTGGTGATCGCGATAGAACCGCTGCTGGCCTGGCCGAGGGCCTGACCGGACTGGAAAACCGCGGTGATCGACGAGACGTACGGGGTGACGTACTTGGAATACAGCGGGACGATGTCGTCCAACGGCGTGTTGGCTATCAGCCACTGGTCGATGGTGGTGCCGTTGCCGTTCAGGGGCGCCGAAAGCGTCTTGAGCACGTCGGCGACCCGCGGGCTCAACTGCGATCCCAGGTTGTCGAGTTGAGTCTGAATCAGTTGTCCCTCGGACTTGACGACCGCGATGGCCTGGTCGACCAACCCCGTGGGGTCCACCACTTCAGCAGGTGCCGGTAGCTCCGCCAACTCGGTCGCCGCCGCCGAGCTGCCGGCGTAGGTGTACATCGCCGCCGCATCCTGCGCCCAGAATTCCAGGTAGAGCGCCTCGGTCGCCGCGATCGCCGGGGTGTTCTGCCCGAAGAAATTCGTCGCCACCAGCAGAGCGAGTAACGCGCGGTTGGCCGCGATGACCGGCGGCGGCACCGACGCGGTGAACGCCGCCTCGTATGCCGCTGCGGCGGCATAGGACTGGCTAGCGGCCAGCGCGGACTCGTCGGCGCTCAGATCCAGCCAGGCGATGAACGGCGTCACCGCCGCAACCAGCGCCTCGGAGGCCGGCCCCAACCACGGGCCGCTGGTCAGCCCGGTGATGACAGCCCGATGACCCGCCGCGGCGCTTTGCAGGTCAGCGGACAGACCACTCCACGCCGCCGCGGCGGCCAGCAACGGGCCGGAGCCCGGCCCGGTATAGATGCGCCCGGAATTGATTTCGGGCGGCAAAAGGCCAAAGTCGAACATGGCTTCGTCCGGTGAATCCGGGCGTCAGCCGGCGGCGGGGGGCTT
Source organism: Mycobacterium sp. NGS24 (assembly GCF_059813065.1). NCBI lineage: Bacteria > Bacillati > Actinomycetota > Actinomycetes > Mycobacteriales > Mycobacteriaceae > Mycobacterium > Mycobacterium sp. NGS24. Next base: position 650,199 of record NZ_JCALDW010000001.1, on the reverse strand, counting down.
GGCCATGACCGACGGCTTGAACCCGTAGGTCGGCTGGTTCCGGCCGTAGCCGCCGTTGACGAACTGCCCGAATGGCGGAGCCATCGGAAAGCTGTTGCCTTCGGCGGCAGCCGGGATCGCCGAGGCGACCCCCGGGTTGGTGGTGGCATGCCACGGCACCCAGTTGGCCGGCGCGGAGAGCCCCCCGATCGGAATCGCCTTGCCCAGACCCGCGGCCACCCCGGCGGCGTTGCCCGCGGCGCTGGCGGCGGCCTGACCGGCTCCGGATGCGGCGGCGCCGGCTGCGGAGGCTGCGCCTTCGGCTGCCTTGGCCGCCGATGCCGCGGGTTTGGCAAAGTTCGCCATCGCGGTCAGGCCGTTGCTGACCTGACCGAAGGACTGCGTCGACTGAATCATCGCGGCCAGCGAACTGACGTACGGCTGCAGATACTTGTTGAAAATCGTGAGTATGTCATCGAGAGGCGTATTGGCCACCAACCACTGATCGATCGCGGCGCCGTTGCCGTTCAGCGGTGCCGACAGTGTCTTCAGGATGTCGCCGACACGTGGACTCACATACGAGCCCACCTCGTTGAGCTGGGTTTGGACCGCTTGACCCTCGGCTTTCAACACCGCGATGGCCTGGTCGACGAGGCCGGTCGGGTCAGCGACTTCGGCCGGCGCAGCCAACTCGGTCAACTGCGTGGCCGCGGCCGCCCTGCTGGCATAGGAGTACATCGCCTGGGAATCCTGCGCCCAGAACTCGGCGTACTGGGCTTCGAGTTGCGAAATCGCGGCGCTGTTCTGACCCAGCAGGTTCGAGGTGATCAACTCCTGGACCAGGGTGCGATTTGCCGTGATCAATGGTGGCGGGACGCTGGCTGCGAATGCCGCCTCGTAGGAGGCCACGGCGGCGCTCGCCTGGCTTGCCGCCTCAGCCGCCTGATCAGCACTGTTGCTCAACCACGCGATGAACGGCGAGACGGCGGACGCGAGGTGCGCTGCGGCGGGCCCGAGCCACGGGCCGCTGGTCAGACTTTCGATCACCGAGCGATGCCCGGTAGCCGCAGCCTGCAGGTCGGCGGCCAAGTCGCTCCAGGCCACCGCGGCCGCGGCCAACGAACCCGCGCCCGGGCCTGCGTAGATGCGCCCGGAGTTGATCTCGGGCGGCAACAATCCGTAGTCGAACATCGTCAGTAACCCCCTGGTGCTTCGGCGCGCTCAGCCAGCCGCAGCGGCATTGGCCGCTTCGGTCTCGGCGTAGGAATTTCCGCTGGTGCCCAGCGTCGCAGCCAGTGCCGCCTGGATCCGGGCTGCTTGTGCACTGAGCTCCTGGAATCGCTGACCGTGGGTGGCGAATTGAGCTGCGGTCAAGATCGACACCTCGTCGGCGGCCGCGGGCACCACCCCCGTGGTGGGAGCGGCAGCCGCTGCGGTGCCCACGTTCAATGCCGCGCCGAGCGACTGCAGGTTGCTGGCCGCAGCGGTCAGGTGCTCTGGATAAGTGCGAACGAAAGACATACAATTCCTCCAACTGGCATTGGGAAAAATCGAACGCAAACACGCCTGTGTGTCGTCGCGTCGTTAAACGACACGCTATTGACTTGGTGCCGACCGGAGCTACGTATCCATTTCGAAATCGGACGCTGATCTTGTCGTTTAGCTAGCATTCATGTTGATTTTTAGTCACAGACACTTCATAGGATTCGTCCGGCCGATACTCGGTTTCGCATGGCAGAATCGCGGGGCGCAGCCCCAGCGGGCGCCCCAGCGGGTGCCGGGCTGCTCGGGCCGCTGCCGGGGCACTCGCAAACCCGCAGCCGACGCCCGCGCAACGGCTTGATCAGTCACCTTGTCCTACATCGGTTTTGGTGTCGTAACTAGGCCCGCGCAGGACAACTCGTCAGGCATGAAAGATTGTCGCGGTGCGCATGCTCGCGGCAGATTGGCGACATCGGCGCGGCGGAAAAGTGAACTGGGTTGCTCCCTGTCGCAGCCGCGCCAGGTTTTACCACAGCAATCGCGAAATGTTAATAGAAGTGCGCAGCGCGCGCATATGAAAAAGCATCCGCAAGGGATAAATTCAGTAGGAGTTTATGTATAGCGTGGTCGCCAGCGTAGTCGGCCGACCGGGATCTTTATCTCAGGCTGATTTTATTAAAAGCTCCCACGGGCGTGTGGCTTTGCGTTAGCTGGACGCCACGAATTGGTGGCCGAGGCGTGCCTGGTTTGAGATCAGGCCGCGATCGCAACCGTGGACGCTCTATCAACATGGCGGCGCTCCTGATTGGCTTCGCGCTGATGACGGCGCTGGGTACCGGGTACCGGTTCGGCCGGCGCGCCGGCACGCGAGGGAAACGGCCCTGGCACAAGCGCACCAGCCGATTGGCCCTGGGCAGGGCGGCGGCGGGTCTTGCGGTGCTGGTCCTGGCCCGCCGAGTCCAACAGAGCACTAGTCTCCGGCGGACAGTCATCGGTGGGTGGGACGCCTTGCCCCGACGACGCACCGCACGCCGGTAGCGCCGCAGACATCCCGCCGGGCTACAGCTTGCCGGCGACGAAATCGGCGGCCTGGTTGGCCATGCCGTCCGCCACGTACGCGCTTGCAAGGTGCGCGGGCCAGTTCTGTTGCCAGGTGTTGGGGTCGGCCGGGTTGCAGATGGGATCCGCTCCGTGGCACAACTCGATGGTGCGGTCGTTGTAGATCGGGTTGAAGTTCGTGATCGGCCCGGCCCACTGGCTGCCATTACCGAACAGGGCCACCGCCGCAATGTGCTCGTCGGCGCCGGGCGGCAGGGGACTGTCGAAGCCGAAGGCGCTCATCGGCACCGCGAGCACGATGTCGGTGACCGCAGCGCCCAGCGAGTAGCCGCCCAGCACCACCCGCGTGTTCGGACAAGTGCTGATCGTGTTCTGAATATGGCGACTCATGTCGTTGGCGCCGATGTCGATTTCGGTATCCGCCGGGTACCTGACGGCATAGGTGCCCATGCTGCGGCCTCCGATCTTGGAACGGAGCGAGTTGATGAAGGCGTTGCCAAGGACGCCGGGACCCGGCGATTCGAGTCGGCCGCGGGCGAAGACCACCTCCACCTGCGAACAATTCACGGCAAACGCGGATCGCGGCGCTCCCGGGGTACCGACCGGCAGAACGGCACCCGCCACCAGCAGCCCGACCGCGACCGCGACAACGGCCAAGGCCCTAGCAAAAGGTTCGCGAGCAAATAGACGGCGCACAGCAAGATGGTAGCGACTCACCCGCGGGTGGCGCGCGACTAGTCGACAAACCGGACGCACTGGTGTTTCCGGGACGGGGGACGATACTTGGCTGATGGTCGACAACGGCACACCCGATGCGGATGGCCTGGGTGCTGACGGGCGAAATCCAACCGCCACAACCGATTTCACATGTGTAGCGGGTCCGTCGGCCAACTCTGGCGACGGAAGAAAGGCATCGCGATGACCGAACCGCAGCTGATCTACGAACGCGACGGCGATGTCGTGATCCTGACCATGAACAATCCGCGGCGCAAGAACGCCCTCACGCCGTCGATGCTCACCTTGATGGCCCAGGCCTGGGACGAGATCGACGCTGACGACGGCGTGCGGGCGGCGATCCTCACCGGGGCCGGTGGCTCCTACTGTGTCGGCGGCGATTTGGCCGACGGGTGGATGGTCAACGCGGCCAAGCCGTCCGATCCGAACTCGGCGCCTCGCAAAGAGGCCGGAACAATCATCAGCGAAGGTCTGCTGCTGAGCCGATCGCTGGCCAAGCCGCTGATCGCCGCAGTCAACGGCCCCTGTCTGGGTGGCGGATGCGAGATGTTGCAGCAGACCGATATCCGAATCGCCGAACGGCACGCCGTGTTCGGGTTGCCCGAAGCCAAATTCGGGATGATCGCGGGCGCTGGTTCCACCGTCCGACTCAAGCGCCAGATCCCCTACACCAAGGCGATGGAAATGATCCTGACCGGCGACCCGCTCAGCGCCGACGAGGCCTACCATTTCGGCCTGGTGGGGCACGTCGTGCCGACTGGGCAGTCGCTGGCCAAAGCCCGCGCGATCGCCGCCCGGATTGCCGCCAACGGCCCGCTGGCGGTGCGCAACGCCAAAGCCTCCATCCTGGCCAGCGGATGGATCGACGACGCGGATGCCCGACGGATCGAACGACGCTTCGTCCGGGAGGTGATGCGTTCGCACGACGCGCAGGAGGGCTTGTCGGCCTTCGCCGCCAAGAGGCGGCCAAATTTCACCGGACAATGAAGGCCGCGCGCGCGGCGCGTTTTGTTACCATCGCGCGGTGCACGAGTCGGCTGAATCACCTGGTAGACACCTCACCCGCCGCGACGCCTTCAAGTACGCCGCCGCACCGGTCCTCGTCGGCCTGAGCACGTGGGCCGCCGCGCAAGGGATACCCGAAGCGTCGGCCGCGGGCGGTCAATTGATCGACTTCGCCGAGCGCCGGGTCCCGCCGGAGGAGATCAAAGCGGCCGGCTACGAGGGAGTGGTCAACTACGTCTCCATGGAGCGGCCGGGCGCGCACTTCGAGGCCAAACCGATCACCCGCCAATACGCCGACTCGCTGCGGGCGGCCGGCCTGCACATCGTCAGCAACTACCAATACGGCAAGCCGGGCTGGCCCGACTCGCCTTCGGACTACACCCGCGGGTACGACGGCGGCGTGGCGGACGCCAAGACGGCGCAGAGCCTGCATGCCGCCGCGGGCGGCCCGCCGTCGGCCCCGATCTTCTTCAGCGTGGACGAGGACATCGACCAGAACACCTGGAATACCGTTGCACTGCAGTGGTTCCGGGGGATCAACTCCGTTCTCGGCGTCGGCCGCAGCGGCATCTACGGCAGTTACCAGACCTGCGGATGGGCCATCGCCGACGGCGTCATCGGGAACTCGTCCACCCCGGGCCACAAATGGGCATGGCAGACGATCGGCTGGTCGCACGGACAACGCGAGCCCGCGGCGGTGCTGTATCAGCGGATCCTCGATGGACCGGTGATGGGCGGAATCAAGGTCGACGTGGACGACATCCTGGCGGCCGACTACGGGCAATGGGACATGAACCGCTGAGCGCAATACGGCACCCCGCGGACTGTTCCGCGGGGTGCCGCACTGCGTTGCCGAACGGGGACGCTACTTCACGTCGAACCGATCGTTGTTCATCACCTTGACCCAGGCCGCGACGAAGTCCTCGACGAACTTGCCCTCGTTGTCGTCCTGCGCGTAGACCTCGACGAGCGCACGCAATATCGAGTTCGAGCCGAACACCAGGTCGTTCGCGGTCGCCGTCCACTTCAGCTCCCCGGTCGACCGGTCGCGCCCCTCGTAGACGTTCTCGGTGGCTTCCGACGGCTTCCACACGGTGCCCATGTCGAGCAGGTTCACGAAGAAGTCGTTGGTCAACACGCCCGTTTTATCGGTGAACACGCCGTGCTTGTTGCCGCCGTGGTTGGCGCCGAGCGCACGCAGACCGCCGATGAGCACCGTCAGTTCCGGTGCGGTCACCCCCAACAGATAGGCGCGGTCCAAGAGGAGTTGCTCGAGCGGCACCTTCTCACCGGGACGTGCGTAGTTGCGGAACCCGTCGGCTCGCGGCTCCAGCACCGCGAAGGACTCCACGTCGGTGTCCTCCTGGGTGGCGTCGGTGCGGCCCGGGGTGAAGTGCACCGAGATCTCGTAGCCGCCGTCCTTGGCCGCCTTCTCCACCGCGGCGGAGCCGGCCAGCACGATCAGGTCGGCCAACGAGATCTTCTTGCCGCCGGTGGCGGAGGAGTTGAAGTCCTGCTGAATCTGTTCGAGGACGGACAATGTCCCGTTCAGCTCGGACGGCTCGTTGACCTGCCAACTCTTCTGCGGTTCCAGTCGGATCCGTGCGCCGTTGGCGCCCCCGCGCTTGTCGGTGTTGCGGTAACTGCCCGCCGCCGACCAGGCCGCCTTCACCAGTTGCGGGACCGACAGTCCAGATCCGAGCACCTTGCTCTTCAACGCAGCGATGTCATCCTCGTCGACCAGTTCATGGTCGACGGCTGGGACGGGATCCTGCCAGAGCTGCGGTTCGGCGACCCATGGACCGAGATAGCGCGAGATCGGTCCCAGGTCACGGTGTAGCAGCTTGTACCACGCCTTGGCGAATGCCTCAGACAGCTGGTCTGGGTTCTTCAGCCACCGTTGGGTGATCTCCCGGTAGATCGGGTCCTCGCGCAGCGAAACGTCGGTGACCAGCATCGTCGGGTTGCGCCCGGGACCGCCGAACGGGTCGGGGATGGTGCCCGCGCCGGCGCCGTCCTTGGCGGTGAACTGCCATGCGCCGGCCGGGCTCTTGGTCAGCTCCCACTCGAAGCCGTACAGCGTCTCGAGGAAACTGTTGTCCCATTTGGTCGGGGTGGGGGTCCAGACCACCTCCAGGCCGCTGGTGATCGCGTCCTTACCGACGCCGCTACCGTAGGAGCTGGCCCAGCCCAAGCCCTGTTGCTCGATCGGGGCGGCTTCGGGCTCGGGGCCGACCAGCGCTGCGTCGCCGGCACCGTGCGTCTTGCCGAAACTGTGCCCACCGACGATGAGTGCCGCGGTCTCTTCGTCGTTCATCGCCATGCGGCCGAACGTTTCGCGGATGTCGTGCGCCGCGGCGATCGGATCCGGCTTGCCCTCCGGGCCTTCCGGGTTGACGTAGATCAGACCCATGGTCGTCGCGCCGTAGGGCTCTGCGAGCTTGCGCTCACCCGAGTAGCGCTTGTTGGTTCCCAACCATTCGTCCTCTTCGCCGAAGAGCACTTCTTCGGGCTCCCACACGTCCGGACGACCGAACCCGAAGCCGAAGGTCTGGAATCCCATCGACTCCAGCGCCACATTGCCGGCGAAGACCAGCAGGTCGGCCCAGGAGATCTTGTTGCCGTGCTTCTTCTTGACCGGCCACAGCAGCCTGCGCGCCTTGTCCAGGCTGGCATTGTCGGGCCAGCTGTTCAGCGGAGCGAACCGCTGCAGTCCCTGACCGCCGCCGCCGCGGCCGTCATAGATGCGGTAGGTGCCCGCCGCGTGCCAACTCATCCGGATGAAGAAGCCGCCGTAGTGGCCGTAGTCGGCGGGCCACCAGTCCTGCGAGGTGGTCATCACCGAGATCAGGTCCGCCTTGAGCTGCTCGACGTCGAGCTTGGCGAACTCCGCGGCGTAGTCGAAATCCTCACCCAGCGGGTTGGCCTGCGGCGAGTGCGGGTGCAGCCGCGACACGTCTATCTGGTTGGGCCACCAGTCCTGATTGGTGCGGGGCGCGTCCGACTTGGGCGTGGGCGAGGGGATCGCCGGGTTTTCGCTCTCGCTGTTGCTGGCGCTGTCGCTGGCGTGGGGTGGACGGCTATCGGACGTATCGGATGACACAACATTCCTTCCGTGTTAGATAAATCGGGCTGCGATCAGGAATTACTCGAACAGTCGGGGCACAGGCCCCAATAGATGACTTCGGCCTCGTCGAGAACGAAACCATCCAAGACTTTGTCCTCAGCCGGTGTCAGACACGGGGCTTGACCCACCGCGCAGTCGATGTCGGCAATCACCCCGCAGGACCGGCAGACCACGTGGTGGTGGTTGTCGCCGACGCGGGACTCGTATCGGGCCACCAAACCCGACGGCTGAATCTTGCGCACCAAACCCGCGTCGGTCAGCGCACCAAGGACGTCGTACACCGCTTGCCGGGAAACATCGGGCAGACCCCGCCGCACCGCCGCGAAAATGGTTTCGGTGTCGGCATGCGGACGGTCACGCACCGCCTCGAGTACCGCGATACGGGGTCGTGTCACGCGCAGATCCGCCCGCCGCAACTGCTCGGCGTAATCCTGGGCTGAGGACACAGCGCCCATATTTCGCGCTCATCTGGATTGAGTCAAGAGTTTGTCGGCTGCTGTCGCGACGGGTCGGGCCAGCGCGTCAAGTCCGGTGGCCGACGATGCGCGGTAGGGTGACTGATTGAAACGAGGCAGGGAGTCCGGTTTGACCAGATGGCGAGTGGGAACACGTTGCCAGCCGGCGGTGGGCTCTGCCGGCCTCACGAGCGATGCACAGGCCTGAAAGGCATCCCGATTCCATGACCGATCGATTGACGCCCCACTTCGACGACGTGCAGGCACACTACGACCTGTCCGACGAGTTCTTCCAGCTGTTCCTCGATTCGACGCGGACCTACAGCTGCGCGTATTTCGAACGCGACGACATGACGCTGGAAGAAGCACAGATCGCCAAGATCGACCTTTCGCTGGGCAAGCTGGGCCTGCAACCCGGCATGACGCTGCTGGACGTCGGGTGCGGCTGGGGTGCCACCATGCGCCGCGCCATCGAGAAGTACGACGTCGACGTCGTCGGACTCACGCTGTCCAAGAATCAGGCCGCGTACGTGCAGCAGAAATTCGACGAGATGGATTCGCCGCGCACCCGGCGGGTGTTGCTGCAGGGCTGGGAAGAATTCACCGAGCCCATCGACCGCATCGTATCCATCGGCGCGTTCGAGCATTTCGGCTACGACCGCTACGACGACTTCTTCAGCACCGCGTACAAACTGCTGCCCAGCGACGGGGTGATGCTGCTGCACACGATCACCGCGCTGAACAAAGAGCAGTTCGACAGCACCGGCCTGCCCGTCACGATGGACATCGTCCGGTTCGCCAAGTTCATCGTGACCGAGATATTTCCCGGCGGGCGGTTGCCGTCCACCGACAAGGTGGCCGATCATTCGGCCAAGGCGGGATTCCAGCTGACCCGCCAGCAGTCCCTGCAACAGCACTACGCCAAGACTCTCGACGTCTGGGCACAGGCACTGCAGGCACGCCGGGACGAGGCAATCGCCATCCAGTCCCAAGAGGTCTACGACCGGTACATGAAGTACCTGACCGGCTGCGCCGACAACTTCCGCACCGGCTACATCGACGTCAACCAGTTCACGCTGGAGAAGTAGCGCCCGGCGCGGCCGCTGCCGCGCGGACGCGACCACCGGGCGGCGTTTGGAAATGGATGCGCCGGTGTAATAGGTAGCTACGACCCCGACTCCGGAGAGGCCAGAGATGAAGCGCTTCGCACCTGCTGTGTTCGTCATCGCCGCGCTTATGTTCAGCGGTTGTTCGCCCTCGCAAGTGATCAACACCGGTGGCGACACCAAGTGCAAGGACTTCGTCTCCCAGGACGAGAAGAAGCAGAGCGAAGAGGTCAGCAAGATGCTGAAGGACAAGAACGGCACCGAGCCGGCCTCCATCGAGATCACCGCCACCCGCACCGCGGCGCAGGCCTGGTGCCAGACGCTGGGCAAGCCGGACAGCAAGATCTCCGAGGCCCCGCACGGCTGATCGCCGGACTGCTGTCCAGGCGATGCGCCGATAGCGGCACGCCAGCAAGCGACCACGACGTCAGCACTCGGCCGGCGACCGATAGGTTCAGCTGATGAGTGATGACGACGCACGCCAGCGGTTGTTCGCCCTTGCCGACCAGGTGCCGGGCTTCATGCCCGCCGACGAGGGCCGCGCCCTGTACGACGCCGCTCTGTGTTACCTCGACGGCGGTGTGGGCGTGGAGATCGGCACCTACTGCGGCAAGTCCGCGCTGCTGCTGGGCGCAGCGGCCCTACAGACGGACAGCGTGCTCTACACGATCGACCATCACCACGGATCGGAAGAGCACCAAGCCGGCTGGGATTACCACGACGCCTCGCTGGTCGACGAGGTCACCGGACTGTTCGACACCCTGCCCACCTTCCGCCGCACCCTGGACGCGGCCGGGCTCGACGACCACGTGGTTGCCGTAGTCGGCAAATCCCCGGTGGTCGCGCGCGGGTGGCGCGCCCCGGTGCAGTTGCTGTTCATCGACGGCGGGCACACCGAAGCCGCCGCGGCCCGCGACTTCGACGGTTGGGCCAGGTGGGTGGCTCCCGGTGGGGCCCTGGTCATCCACGACGTATTTCCCGACCCCAACGACGGTGGTCGCGCTCCTTACCAGATCTATTGCCGTGCTTTGGATTCCGGCCAGTTCAAGGAGATCAGTGCGCTGGGCTCGCTGCGGGTGCTCGAGCGGATCGGCGGTCGAGCCGGCGAGCAGGTCTGACTACCGTCCGGTCGCGACGCACTCGCAGTCGAAATCGGTCTGCAAACCCATCGGCAGGGCATCGCCGCGGAAGATCCCGCTGCCCGGTGTGGTGTCGGAAAGCGCATCGGCGGCAAGGATCATCGCCGCACCCGTCCAGGTGGTCCGCTCCTCGGGCCACCGCTTGCCGTCGGCGAAAACCAGGCCGGTCCAGTAGGAGCCGTCTGCTTCGCGCAGGTGTTGCATCGCGCCGAATTGGCGGTGCGCCGCCGACCGGTGGCCGATGGCATCCAGGGCCATGACCAGTTCGCACGTCTCGGCGCCGGTGACCCACGGGCGATCCAGCACGCAGCGGATTCCCAGGCCCCCCACCACGAAGTCGTCCCAGCGTTGTCTGATTCGAAGGGCGGCTGCCGGACCTCGCAACGCACCACCGAGGATGGGGTAGTACCAGTCCATCGAGTAGCGGTCTTTCTCAGTGAACGCCTCGGGATGCGCGGTGATCGCGTGTCCCAGCCGGCCGACCGCGAGTTCCCATTCCGGTTGCGGGTCGCCGATGAAACCCGCAAGTGCCAGCGCGCAGCGGATGCTGTGGTAGATACTTGCGCAACCGGTCAGCAGAGCTTCCGGGATGGGACCGTTTTCACTTCGGGCCCAACAGATTTCGCCGTACCCGATTTGAAGGTCGATGACGAAGTCAATCGCTTTCCGCACGACCGGCCACATCGTCGCGGCGAACTTCTCGTCGCCGGTGACCAGCACGTGGTGCCAGACACCCGTGGCGACATAGGCACAGAAATTGCTGTCGCTGTTGGCATCTTCGATGTGACCCGATCGAATCTGAATAGGCCACGACCCGTCCGGGCGCTGCATGCGACCACACCAGTCGAACGCCGCGCGGGCCGGTTCCAGCAGTCCGGCCACGGTGAGCGCCATAGCGTTCTCCACGTGGTCCCACGGATCGGTGTGGCCGCCGGCGAACCACGGGATGGCGCCTGAGGGTTCCTGCGCGGCCGCGATCGAGGCAGCCGTCTGCAGGCACTGCTCGGCGGTGAGGATTCCGGCGACGGCCGGCGGATTATCCCGACGCAATTGAATACCTCGGCGCTGCTTCGCTTTCCGCTTCCGGCGGCTTGCTGAAATACATGGCGACACTCTTGCCGACCAGCGGGTTGAGCACCGTTTCGGCCAGCTGGGTGACCTTGGGCCGTTGCATCAAGTCCCACACCAGCAGTTTGTGGTACGCCGACACCGCGGGGTGATCGGTATTCGATACGCCGACAGCACATTTGAGCCACCAGAACGGCGCGTGTAAGGCGTGCGCGTGGTGTGCATGTGTCAACTTCAGTCCGCGGCCAATGATCTTGTCGCGCAGCGCACTTGCCCGGTAGATCCGAACATGGCCGCCTTCGTTGCTGTGGTATTCCGTCGACAACCACCAGCAGACCTGCTCGGGGAGCCACCGCGGCACGCTGACCGCCAACGTGCCGCCGACTTTGAGCACCCGGACCAGTTCGGAGATCGCACCGTCGTCCTCGGGAATGTGTTCCAGGATCTCTGAGGCGATGACGCAGTCGAACGTGCCGTCGGCGTACGGCAGGTGCAGCGCGTCGCCGCGCACCACCGTGGCTGAGGCGCCTTCGGGCACTTCGCCGTTCGCCTCCATCGCACGCAGGATGGTGTCCACATCGCGAAGGTCGTTCTCGTTCTGGTCGAAGGCCACCACGTCAGCGCCCCGCCGGTACGCCTCGAACGCGTGCCGTCCGGCACCGCAACCCACGTCGATGACCTTCGTCGCGGGCCCGATGCCCAGGCGGTCGAAATCCACCGTCAGCATTGCGGGCTGCCTCCGGCGACCGCTGAGCGCGCGATCGCCCGCTCGTAGATCCGCACGGTCTGGGCGGCGACGGCCTCCCAGCTGAACACGCTGACCGCGCGCGCCCGTCCCGCTCGTCCGAGTTCGCGGCGCCGCTCCGGTGAATCGAGCAGCCTACCCAGTGCGTGAGTCAGCGCATCGACGTCGGCCGGAGCCACCAACTCCGCGCACGCGCCGTCGGTCCCGAGCACCTCAGGCAACGCCCCGACCCGGCTGGCCACGATCGGAGTGCCGCTTGCCATCGCTTCCACGGCTGGCAGCGAAAACCCTTCGTAGAGCGAGGGAATACACGCCACCTCAGCCGAGGCGAACAACGCCGCGAGGTCGGCGTCGGACAGCCCACTGGCGATGTGGACGATATCGGAGATCCCCAACTCGGCGATCAGTTTGTGGGTCGGGCCGTTGGTTTCCACCTTGGCGACCAGCCGCAACTCGAGGTCGCGACTCGTCCGCAACTTCGCGACCGCGTGCAGCAGCGTGCTGACACCTTTCAGCGGGGTGTCAGCACTTGCGATCGCCATCACCCGGCCAGGTTGGCGTGGTAGCGAAACCGGTTTGAACAGGTCGGTATTCACGCCCAGCGGCACCACGTGCAGTTGATCCGGGGAGACACCGAAATCGGTGACGATGTCCTGCGCCGACGACGACGACACGGTCAGCAGGTCCGGGATCTGGGCCGCTACCTGCTTCTGCATGCTTGAAAAGCCATACCACCTGTGCACCAACGGTTTTCGCCACCATTTGGCGGCGTTGAGATCCAGTACCCGATCGCGGGTGATGGGATGGTGCACGGTCGCCACCACCGGCATCCCCGTCTCGGCGATGGTGAGCAGACCGGTGCCCAGGCTCTGATTGTCGTGGACGACGTCGAATTCGCCGGCCCGCTCGGCCAGTAACCGGGCCACCCGCAGCGTGAACGTCCGGGGTTCGGGGAAGCCCGCGGTCCACATGGTGGCCAGTTCCAGCAGGTCGATCGAGTCGCGAATCTCGCTGGGCCGCGGCACCCGGAACGGATCGGGTTCGCGATACAGATCTAGGCTCGGCACCTTGGTCAACCGCACCCGGGGATCCAGCAGTTCCGGATAGGGCTGGCCGGAGAACACCTCGACCTGATGGCCGAGGTCTACCAGGCCGCGGCTGAGGTGCCGCACATAGACGCCTTGTCCGCCGCAGTGATCCTTACTGCGGTAGGACAATAGAGCAATTCGCATACTCAACCCTTCACCGTCAACGACCAGCCACGGAAGGGCACCAGTCCCATTGCAGTCAACGAACCCGCGGCCGGCACGACAGCAAACTGGACATGTGTCCAGATGATAGTTCGGTCAGCTAAACGACGCAAACGCACCTGCCCACCTTCCGGAATCCGCCGTCCCGTACGCATGTCATCACATGGCGGGGTGGCCACAGGGCGGCCATGCCACGCGTCGCTTCCAGCATTCCACGTCGACGTGCGAACATCGCACCGGGAACTGGTGACCACCGGGCGTGGAATCCGTCGCCGCGGTTAATCTCATCGAGATGAGCCGGCCACGCCTTCCCGAGGAACTCCGCCACCGCGACCCGGAGTTCATCCGTGCCGTGCTACCGCCGCTGTGGCTGGCCGCGACGGTGTGGTTCCGCGCCGAGGTGCATGGCTTCGACAAGGTCCCCGACGAGCCGGTGTTGTTCGTCGGCAATCACAGCGGCGGCGGCGCGACGCCGGACACCTTCGTCTTCCTGCTCGCCTACAACACCTACTTCACCATCGAGGGCCGCCCGCTCTATGCGCTGGCGCACGACACGGTCGCCGGCGCCCCCGGCATCGGGGGACTGACCCGCAAGCTCGGCGTGGTTCCGGCGGCCAACTCGTTCGCCGAGCAGGTCTTCACCAGCGGCGGCTCCGCGCTGGTCTATCCCGGCGGCGACGTCGAGGCGCTGCGCCCCTGGCGTGATCGCAACAAGATTGTCTTTTCCGGACGCAAGGGCTTTCTGCGGTTGGCGCACAAGTGCAACGTCAAAATCGTGCCGGTGATCGCGACGGGCGGCCACGACACGTTGTTCGTACTCAATGACGGACGCCGCACCGCTCAGCTGCTGCGGCTGGACAAGTTGGCCCGCGTGAAGAGCTTGCCACTAACGCTGAGCATCCCATGGGGTTTGTCGCCGCTGCCGCTGCCGCACTTCCCGCTGCCGGCAAAAATCCGGATGCAGGCGCTGGACCCGATCGACCTTCGCAAGCGGTTCGGGGAGGAGCCGGATTGGGACCGCGCCTACGACTACGTCACCAGCGTCATGCAGGTGGGTCTGTCCAAATTGGCCAGCAAGACCATCGTGCCGTTAGTCCGCTGACATGACGCAGACGATCACGGTTGCCCGCCATGTCCGGTGCCCGCTGGAGGAAAGCGGAGCTTTCGTCACCGACCCGCGCCGCCTGTTCCCGGAAGTGTCTACGTTCAGCCGTTGCAGCTTCATCAAGTCCCGCGACGACGGCGAACTGTGGGACGTCTTCATGGACGGCGGCACCATCCAGCTCGGCGGGCGGGTGCTCATCACCCCGCCCCAGGGCAGTCTGCTCAAGTGGCGATCGGTGCAGGGGACGCGGCATACCTTCGCAGCGCTGGTCGAGCCGGAAGACGACGGGAGCCGCCTGACTCTGACCCTGACCTTCTCCGCCACCGGACTGGGCGTGGCCCGGATCAGCGAGTGGCTGGGCCGGGGACTGGTCAACCGGAATCTGGAGGCCGCGGCCGAGGAGATTCGGCACCATCTCGAATTCGACAGATAGCTGAGGGGCCCTGAGCAGCGGCCCAGGTGAGAATAAACACTTTCCGCTGGCAATAGTAGCTGGCGGACAATTGTGTGGTTTATTGGTAAAGCCTGTGCGACCAACAGGCGACCTGCTGGGTGTTCGGACCTCACGCTGAGTGGTTGCATTTTTGCGCCGGCTCAAGCACTCAGCGGGCACCCGACGGCACCGACCGGGAGGACGCCATGTATTTCGCCTTGCTGCCGCCGGAGATCAACTCCGCGCTGATGTACGCCGGTCCAGGTTCGGGATCGCTGCTGGGAGCCGCCGCGGCCTGGGACGATTTGGCGGCCGGTCTGCAGTCGACGGCGAGCGCCTACCAGTCGGTGCTCACCAGCCTGACTGCCGGACCCTGGGTGGGGCCGGCGTCGGCGTCGATGACGGCCGCGGCCGCCCCCTACCTGGCCTGGCTACAGGTCACCGCGCGGCAGGCGGAGCAAACGGCCAACCAGGCCACGGCAGCAGCCGTCGCCTACGAAACGGCATTTGCCGAGACGGTGCCACCACCGGTGGTCACCGCCAACCGCACCCAGCTGACGTCGCTGATCGCGACCAACTTCTTCGGACAGAACCTGCCCGCCATCGCCGCCACCGAAATCGCGTACGCCGAGATGTGGGCGCAGGACACCGGCGCCATGCTCGGGTATGCGGCAGCCGCCGCGGCAGCGACCATGCTGGAGCCCTTCAGCGGGCCGGAGTCCAGCACCAGTCCCGGCGGGTTACCGGCCCAGGCCGCCGCGGTCACCCAGGCCGGCGGAATCTCGGCCGGCAACGTACAGAACACGGTGTCCAACGCGGCCCAGGCACTCTCCGCCGTACCCAATGCGTTGACCGGCCTGGCCAGTCCCGCCGCGGCCGCCGACCCGACGTCGCTGCTCGATGTGCTCGACCTCCTCGGTGATCTCAGTGGCATCTTCGTGGACCCCGAAATCGGTCTGTCGGGTCTGACCCTGGACGGAATCCTGGGGGGCGCTGCGTTGCCGTACGACATCGACGGCTACTACGTCGGTTTGCACACCGACGACGTGGTCAGCAGCGCGGCGCGGATACCGAGCTACTCGGGCCCGGTGCCGCTGCCGCCCGTCGCAGGTTCGACCATCGCGGCGGGGATCGGCGAGGCATCGACAGTCGGAGCGTTGACGGTGCCGGCTGGCTGGACCACGGCCGCGCCGGCAATCCGCCTGGCCACGCTGTCGATACCGGCGACCGCCGCGGCGGCCGAGGGGGCGGCCGGCGGCGCCGGAAGTTTGTTCAGCCAGATGGCCCTGGCCGGGATGGCCGGGCGAGCGATGGCCGCCACCACCGGATCCGGGGGCGGGGCGGGAACGCGCGTCCGGGAGCGGGTCGGCGGCGTGACCAAGCGGGTCGGGGCGGCGTCAGCCCAGGACGCGACGGAGGGGACCGCGGCGCCGGTGCCGGCGGGCGGCCCGATCACCAGCATCGCCGCCGAGCTGCGCGAGCTGGCGTCGCTGCGTGACGCGGGAATTCTGACCGACGACGAATTCACCGACCAGAAGCGGCGCCTGCTGGCGCACTGAGGACCGGTTACTTCACCCGGTTGGCGGCGAACGTGGCGGCCTGGTTGGTCATGCCGTTCTCGATGTAGGAGACATGGGCGATGATGTTGCCGCCCCCGGTGCAGATCGGATCGTCGGCGGCGCACAGGCTGATCAACTTGCCGCTGTAGGCGGGGTTGAGGGTGGGCAACGGGCCGCCCCACAACGCCGACGAGAATCCGCTGGACGGCTCGCCGAAGTAGGCGATCGCCGCCACCCGATTCGCCGCCGCGGGCGGCAGTTGGTTGCTGGCCAGATTGATCACGGTGGCGCCCTGGGAGTAACCCCCCAGCACGATTTTGGTATTCGGGCAGCTGTCGACGGTGCCCTGGATGTGGGCGCTCGCGTCGTCGGCGCCGGCCGGTGCGCTGGTGTGGTAGTCGTCATTGGCCGGGTAGTTCACCGGGTAGACCTCGACCGAACGTCCGGCGATCTGCGTGGTCAGCGAGTCGGTGAAGGCCTGTCCGATGTTGCCCAGGCCGGGCTCCTGGTGCGTTCCGCGGGCGAAGACGATCGAGACGTCGGCGCAAGGGTCGGCGGTGGCGGTCGGGTCGGCGATCGGCACGCTCAGCAACGCCCACGTCGCCATGACGAAGACACCGAGGATGCGGGCGAGGCTGCGTGCAGTCATGCCACGATCCTGGCATACCGCCGACGCAGGAGTTGTCAGCGGCTGCAGAGTTTGGAATTCGGCAGCGACGGGAAAAATCCCGTCATTCACCCTGAACAGCGCGATGTGAGGTGCGCAATGTGGACAAATCTCGGTCGTCTGGTCGCCGTCGCCGCCATGGTGGCAGCGCCGTGGGCGGTGGTAACTGTCGTGTCACCGGCGGTCAGCTCGGCGCAGTGCGCCGACGGTGAATGGTTCGATCCCACCGGCAAGGTGTGCCGACCCCTGGGCGTGGGACCACAGCCCCTGGCCTGCGCGGACGGCGAGTGGTGGGACCCCACGGCCAATGTGTGTCGGCCTTTGGGCGTGGGACCGCAGCCGCTCGCGTGCGCCAGCGGGGAGTGGTGGGATCCGGGCATGAATATGTGCCGGCCGGTGCTGCCGGAGGGCTAGGGGAGCCGGACGGCCTATCCTCTGCGGAGTGGCCGACCCGACGTCCGCGGAGTTACGCCGCCGAATCGACGAGTTGACCATCCGCGACGCGGCGCGCCTGGGCAGACGGCTACGGAACTCGCGCGGCGCGAAGCCCGCGGCGCTGCGAGCGCTGGCCAGTCAGGTGGTCGCGGCGGAAGCGCTGGTGGCGGCCCGTCGGGATGCGGTCCCCGCGATCACCTATCCCGACCTGCCGGTCAGTGACCGGCGCCAGGAAATCTCCGAGGCAATTCGGCAGCATCAGGTGGTGGTCGTCGCCGGCGAGACCGGCTCCGGCAAGACCACTCAGCTACCCAAGATCTGCCTGGAACTCGGCCGCGGCGTCCGCGGCACGGTCGGACACACCCAGCCCCGACGGTTGGCCGCGCGCACTGTCGCACAGCGCATCGCCGATGAACTGCACAGCCCGCTCGGCGATGTGGTCGGCTATACCGTCCGGTTCACCGATCAGGTCAGCGACCGCACTCTGGTGAAGGTGATGACCGACGGCATCCTGCTGGCGGAGATCCAGCGCGACCGGCGCCTACTGCGCTACGACACCCTGATCCTCGACGAAGCCCACGAGCGCAGCCTCAACATCGACTTCCTGCTGGGATACCTGCGTGAGCTGCTGCCGCGCCGGCCTGATCTGAAAGTGATCGTCACCTCGGCGACCATCGAACCGCAGCGCTTCGCCGAACATTTCAGCGTGGCCGGCGATGCCCCGATTGTCGAGGTGTCCGGGCGGACCTATCCGGTGCAGATCCGCTACCGCCCGTTGGAGATCGCCGCAGCGCCCGCCGAAGATGCCGCTGATCCGGATGATCCTGACCAGGAGATCGTGCGGACCGAGACCCGCGACGAGGTCGAGGCGATCCTCGATGCGATCGACGAACTTGCGACCGAGCCACCGGGGGATGTGCTGGTGTTCCTCTCCGGTGAGCGCGAAATCCGCGACACCGCAGAGGCTTTGAGCGGACTGCGTCATACCGAGGTGCTGCCGCTGTACGCACGGCTGCCCACCGCCGAACAGCACAAGGTGTTCGCACCCCACACCGGTCGGCGGGTGGTGTTGGCCACCAATGTCGCCGAGACCTCGTTGACCGTCCCGGGGATCCGCTACGTCGTGGACCCTGGCAACGCCCGCATCTCGCGCTACAGCCGCCGGCTGAAGGTACAGCGGCTACCGATCGAGCCGATCTCGCAGGCTTCGGCGGCGCAACGCGCCGGCCGGTGCGGCCGGGTGGCGCCCGGGGTGTGTATCCGCCTCTACTCCGAGCAGGATTTCCAGGCCCGCCCCCGCTACACCGAACCGGAGATCCTGCGGACCAACCTTGCCGCGGTGATCCTGCAGATGGCGGCGCTGCAACTCGGGGACGTGGAGAACTTCCCCTTTCTGGACCCGCCGGACCGGCGCAGTGTCCGCGACGGCGTGCAGTTGCTGCAGGAACTCGGCGCGTTCGATCAGCAGGGTGCGATCACCGAACTGGGCCGGCGCCTGGCACGGTTGCCCGTCGATCCGCGGCTGGGCCGGATGATTCTGCAGGCTCAGACCGAGGGGTGCGTGCGGGAGGTGCTGGTGCTGGCTGCGGCACTGACCATTCCCGACCCACGGGAGCGACCCGCGGACCGCGCGGAGGCCGCCCGTCAGAAGCACGCCCGGTTCGCCGACGAACACTCGGACTTCATGGCCTACCTGAACCTCTGGAACCATCTGCGTGCCCAACGAAAAACACTGTCCGGCAATGCTTTCCGACGCATGTGCCGCGAGGATTTCCTGCACTACCTGCGGATCCGGGAGTGGCAGGATCTGACCGGGCAGCTGCGCAGCATCGCCCGCGACCTGGGCATCACCGAATCCGACGAGCCGGCGGAGTCGGCACAGATCCACGCGGCCCTGCTCGCCGGTCTGCTGTCCCATGTGGGGATGCGCCGGGAGGACGCACGCGAATATCTGGGCGCGCGCAACGCCCGGTTCGTCCTCGCCCCCGGTTCGATGCTTGCCAAACGGCCGCCGCGTTGGGTGGTGGTGGCCGAGCTGGTCGAGACCAGCCGCCTGTACGGGCGGACCGCCGCGCGGATCCAGCCCGAGATGGTCGAGCGGGTCGCGGGCGATCTGGTGCAGCGCACCTACAGCGAACCGCATTGGGACGCCCAGCGCGGGGAGGTGCTGGCCTTCGAGCGGGTGACGCTGTACGGGCTGCGGCTGGTCGCTCGCCGTCGAGTCGGCTATGCGCGGGTCGAACCGGCGGTGGCACGCGAGATGTTCATCCGTCACGCGCTGGTAGAGGGGGACTGGCGGACCCGCCATCACTTCTTCGCCGACAACGCCCGGCTGCGGGCTGAGCTGGCGGAGCTCGAGGAGCGCGCACGCCGTCGCGACCTGCTGGTCGGCGACGACGACATCTACGCGCTGTATGACGCTCGCATTCCCGCCGACGTCGTCTCGGCGCGGCATTTCGACGGGTGGTGGAAAAAGCAGCGCCACCGCACCCCGGGGCTGCTGACCTTCACCCGCGACGAATTGCTGCACGCCGACAAGACCGATGCCGACGCCGATCGGCCCGGCACCTGGCGGACCGGCGATGCGACGCTGCCGCTGACCTACCGGTTCGAGCCCGGCGCCGCCGATGACGGTGTCACCGTGCACGTGCCGATCGACGTGCTGGCCCGCCTGGGTGGCGACGAGTTCGCCTGGCAGGTGCCGGCCCTGCGCGAAGAGCTCGTCACCGCGCTGATCCGTTCGCTGCCGAAAGACCTGCGGCGCAACTTCGTCCCGGTACCCGACACCGCGCGGGCGGTGCTGGCCGGTATCGAGGCCGGCACCGAGCCGCTGCTGCCGGCGTTGCAGCGCGAACTTCGTCGTCGCACCGGGGTGGTGGTACCTGTGGATGCCTTCGATGTGGGCTCGCTGCCGTCGCACCTGCGGGTGACGTTCGCCGTCGAGTCCGCAGACGGTTCCGAGGTGGCCCGCGGAAAGGACCTCCAGGCGCTGCAGGACAAGTTGGCGGCCCCGGCGCGACAGGCTGTCGCCCGGGCCGTCGCAGGCGAGTTGG
This sequence comes from Mycobacterium sp. NGS24, assembly GCF_059813065.1. Taxonomy (NCBI): domain Bacteria; kingdom Bacillati; phylum Actinomycetota; class Actinomycetes; order Mycobacteriales; family Mycobacteriaceae; genus Mycobacterium; species Mycobacterium sp. NGS24. The sequence continues at coordinate 629,797 of NZ_JCALDW010000001.1, read as the reverse complement.
AACGGACCGCGTTGCGTACCTGGCCCGACGACCTCGACGAATTGCCGTCCGTCGTCGAACGGGCGGTGAGCGGCCGGACCGTGCGAGGCTTTCCCGCGTTCGTCGACGCCGGCACGACGGTCGAGCTACGCGTCTTCCCGACCGCCGTCGAACAACGCGCCGCGCTGGGCCCCGGGGTACGTCGACTGTTGCGGCTGAGCATCCCATCGCCAGCGAAAACTGTTGAACGGCAACTGAATCCACGTACTCGGCTGACCCTGGGCAGCAATCCCGACGGCTCGCTGAGCGCACTGCTCGACGACTGCGCCGACGCCGCCACCGACGCGCTGGCCACCCAGCCGGTGTGGACGCGCACCGCGTTCGCGGCACTGCGTGACCGGCTTTCCCAGACTCTCGCCACGGCCACCCTCGATGTCGTCCGGGAGGTGGAGACGGTCCTGTCCGCGGCGCGACAGGTCGAACTCGCGCTGCCCGCTGAACCACCGGCAACCCAGGCCGCGGCCATCACCGACGTGCGAGCCCAGCTCGACCGATTGCTGCCGCCCGGATTCGTCACCGCAACCGGGCGCTCGCGTCTTGGTGCCCTGACTCGCTACCTGACCGCGGTGAGCCGTCGTCTCGACCGGTTGCCACACGCCGTGCAGGCCGACCAGGAGCGGATGCGACGGGTGCATACCGTGCAAGACGCCTATGACGACCTGCTGCACACGCTGCCGCCGGAGCGCGCCGCGGCGGCCGACGTCCGCGACATCGCCTACCAGATCGAGGAACTCCGGGTGAGCCTGTGGGCCCAGCAACTCGGCACGCCCCGCCCGGTGAGCGAACAGCGCATCCTGCGGGCGATCGACGCCGCGCGGGACCATTTTTGACCTGCTTGCTGCGCAGCCAGCGCGGCGATGGAAGTATCGCCATGGTGTCCACCAAGAAACCGCAGACGATCTCCTATCCGGCGGCCGACGCACGCCCACACCGCCACGAATCCGACCCGCTGGACCCGCATGTCATCGTGTTGTTCGGCGCTACAGGGGATCTGGCCAAGCGCAAGCTGTTGCCCGGCCTGGCCTACCTGGACCAGTCCGACCTCGCACCGGACATCCAGATCGTCGCCACGTCCATGGAGGACCTCACCGACGACGAGTTTCGCAAGATCGCCAAGGACGCGATCGACTCGTTCGGTACCCACAAACTCAACACCGAACAGTGGGAGGACTTCGCCCGCATCGTCACGTATGTGCCGCAGGGCGCAGGCGCCGAGGCGCTCGCCGACGCGGTAGCGCGTGCCGAACAGAACCTGGGTGCAGGCGTGCGCCGGTTGCACTATCTGTCGGTCCCGCCGAAGGCGGCGCGCGACGTTATCTCGACGCTGCGGGAAGCCGATCTCGTCGACCGGTCCCGGGTGGTGATGGAAAAACCGTTCGGCACCGACCTGGCCAGCGCCGTAGCCCTCAACGACTTCGTGCACGAGACGTTCGAGGAATCGCAGATCTTCCGGATCGACCACTTCCTGGGCAAGGAGGCCGCACAGAACATTCTGGCGTTCCGCTTCGCCAACGGCCTGTTCGAGCCGATCTGGAACCGCAACTTCATCGACCACATCCAGATCGACATCCCCGAAACCCTCGGGTTGGATGAGCGCGCGAATTTCTACGAGAACACCGGCGCCTACAAGGACATGGTCGTCACCCACCTGTTCCAGGTGATGGCGTTCGTGGTGATGGAACCGCCGACGGCGCTGGAACCGTACGCGATCAGCGAAGAGAAGAACAAGGTGTTCCGGTCGATGCTGCCGGTCAAGACCTCCAACGTGGTCCGCGGGCAGTACGCGGGTTACCGCAAAGAGAAGGGGGTGGCCAAGGACTCCGACACCGAGACGTTCATCGCCCTCAAGGTCGGGATCGACAACTGGCGCTGGGCCGGGGTGCCGATCTATTTGCGGACCGGCAAGAAGCTGGCCGAAGGCATCCGCATCATCTCGATCGCCTTCAAAGAAGCTCCCCGCACCATGTTCCCGCCCGGCTCGGGCGTGGGAACCCAGGGTCCCGATCACCTGACCTTCGATCTGGCCGACAACTCCAAGGTCTCGCTGTCCTTCTACGGCAAGCGGCCCGGGCCGGGGATGAAGCTGGACAAGCTGTCCATGCAATTCTCCTCCCAGGAGGTGGACACCGTGGTGGACGTGCTGGAGGCCTACGAGCGGCTGATCCTCGACGCGATGCGCGGCGATCACACTTTGTTCACCACCGCCGAAGGCATCGAATCGTTGTGGGAGCGTTCGCAGGATCTGCTCGACGACCCACCGCCGGCAAAGATGTATCAGGCCGGCACGTGGGGACCAAACGCCATTCACCAGTTGATCGCACCCAACGCGTGGCGGTTGCCGTTCGAACGGGAATGGCGCGAACGCAAAGGGACGTAGGTGCCCGACTCGACCGCCGAACTGCTGCAGGAACTCCTGTGGGCGTACGGGCCGTGCGGTGAGGAAGAAGCAGTACGGACGATCTGTGCCCGTGAGCTGCAACCCCACGTCGACGACATGTGGACCGACGACGCCGGCAACCTGGTCGGCTACCTCGCCGGAGGCGGGGCACCCGCCACGAAGGTGATGGCCCACATGGACGAACTCTCCATGCTGGTCAAGCGCGTCGAACCCGACGGCTCCCTGCACCTGACGCAGTTAGGGACGATGTATCCGGGCAACTTCGGGCTCGGTCCGGTCGCGGTGCTCGGCGACAACGAGACGTTCACCGCGGTGCTCACCCTCGGTTCCGAGCACACCACCAAGGAAAGCCGGCGAATCTGGGAGACCAAACCCGATCAGGGCGACCGGGCGCTGGACTGGCAGCACGTTTATGTCTTCACCGGCCGAAGTCCGGCCGAACTCGCCGACGCCGGCGTGCACCCCGGCACCCGGATCTGCGTCGACCGCAGCAAGCGAACCCTGGTCGACGTCGGCGATTACCTCGGCTCCTATTTCCTCGACGACCGCGCGGCGGTGACCGCGCTCCTGCTCGCCGCGCGCCGACTCGACTCCGACGGGCAACGGCCCGCTGCGGACGTCTATCTGGTATTCACCACCAACGAGGAGATCGGCGGCGTGGGCGGGTCCTACGCCAGCGCCACACTGCCTGGCACGCTCACCCTCGCGCTGGAGGTCGGACCCACCGAAGCGGAATACGGGACCAGCGTCACCGGCGGCCCGATTGTCGGCTACAGCGACGCGCTGTGCGTCTACGACAAGGACGTCGCCGACCGGCTGATGGCGATCGCCGCCGACCACGGATTGACGCCCCAGGCGGCCGCGCTCGGGGCGTTCGAGTCCGACGCCTCCCACGCCAAGGCCTACGGCCTGACTCCGCGCGCTGGGCTGCTGTGCCTGCCCACGCTGAGCACTCACGGCTTCGAAGTCATGGCGCGCAACGCAATTGAAGACATGGCCGCCATCGTCGTGGACTTTCTGGTGGAGCCGCGGCCACCAACCCGCGCACAGACGTAGCGCGGCACGCCGCGCCGAGTCGCGGTGCCCGCCCTCGGCAATCGGCCGATGCGAAACACCGCTAGGTTGAACACGAGTCCAAACAATCTGGAAGGAGGCGGCGTGGTCCACAAGGCGGCCATGGCCGAAGCCGATCGCGCGTGGATGATCGACACGCTGCTCGCGCTGCTGCAGACACCGAGCCCGTCGGGACGTACCGACGCGGTGATGCAACTGATCGGCGGCATCCTCGACGAATTCGGGGTGCCCTTCTCCCTGACGCGGCGCGGAGCGCTCACCGCGGAACTGGCCGGGAAGTCCAAGACCACCGACCGGGCGTTGGTGGTGCACGCCGACACCATCGGCTGCATGGTCCGCAGGCTCAAGGACAACGGTCGCCTGGAGCTGGTCCCGGTCGGCACGTTCTCCGCGCGGTTCGCCGCCGGTGCCCGGGTCCGCATCTTCATCGACGATCCCGACGAGTTCATCACCGGCACGGTGCTGCCGTTGAAAGCCAGCGGGCACGCGTTCGGCGACGAGATCGACACCCAGCCGACCGACTGGGAGCACGTCGAGGTCCGCGTGGATCGCAAGGTGTCCTCGCGCGAAGACCTGGTCCGGCTCGGCCTGCACGTCGGCGATTTCGTCGCCATGATCACCAGTCCCGAACTCACCGCCGACGGCTTCATCGTGTCCCGTCACCTCGACGGGAAGGCGGGCGTCGCAGTCGCGCTCGCGCTGGCCAAGAACTTCGCCGAGAACGAGGTGGTGCTGCCGCACCGCACCACCATCATGGTCACGATCACTGAGGAGGTCGGCCACGGCGCCAGTCACGGCCTGCCCGCCGACGCCGCCGAACTGGTGTCCGTCGACAACGCGGTGTGCGCGCCCGGCCAGCATTCCCTCGAGGACGGCGTGACGATCCCGATGGCCGACATGCACGGACCGTTCGACTATCACCTGACCCGCAAACTGTGCCGGCTCGCCGAGAGCTGCGAGATACCGTACGCGCGAGACGTGTTCCGCTACTACCGATCAGACGCCGCCGCGGCGATCGAGGCGGGAGCCGGCACCCGGGCCGCGCTCGTCGGCTTCGGCCTGGACGGCAGCCACGGCTGGGAGCGAACCCACATGGACTCCCTGGAGGCGGTGTACAACCTGCTGCACGCCTGGCTGCAAACGCCGTTGACCTTCGCCCAGTGGGACGCCAAGCCGTCGGGCAAACTGCGCGACTTCCCGTCATCGAAGCAACCTGCGCCGAGCGAGCAGTGGGTGCCCTTGTCGCGGGGTGAGCACGCCGAACCCGGCGACGCCTCGCCGGGCACGCACTGGCCGCCCTCGGTGGGCCCGCAGAGCTGAGGCGTCCGGGAACCGCTCAGTCCGGGATGTAGTCGAACTCGTCGGGGTGCGCCCCGGTGCGGCCGTCCTCGCCGCGATCCAGCCCGCTGATCACGGTCATGTCGTCACCGCTCAGTTCGAAGTCGAAGATGTCGAAGTTCGACTTCATCCGGTCGATGTTGACCGACTTCGGGAATACGATGTCGCCGCGCTGGATGTGCCAGCGCAACACCACCTGCGCGGGCGATTTGCCAACTGCGCGAGCGACTCCGACGATCGCCTGATCGTCGAGGACCTTGCCCTGAGCAATCGGTGACCAGGCCTCAGTGGCGATCTCGTGCTCCAGGTCGTAGGCGCGCACCTGGTCGTTGGTGAAGTAGGGGTGCACCTCGATCTGGTTCACCGCGGGTACGGTCTGCGATCCGGCGGCCAACTGGTCCAGATGATTCGGCTGGAAGTTCGAAACACCGATGCTACGGGCGCGCCCGTCCCGGGCGAACTCTTCGAGCGTGGTCCAGGTGGCCAGGAAATCACCGTCGTACAGCATCGGCAGCGGCCAGTGGATGAGGAACAGATCGACGTAGTCCGAGCCCAGTGCCAACAGCGTTTCGTCGAAGGCGCGGCGTGCGTCGTCGGGTCGGTGATAGCCGTTGTTGAGTTTGCTCGTGACGAACACCTCGCTGCGGTCCAGGCCCGCATCGCGAATGCCTTGGCCCACTTCCTTTTCGTTGCCGTACATCTGCGCGGTGTCGATGTGTCGGTATCCCACCTCCAGGGCGGAGCGGACCGCGGCCGCCGTCTCCTGCGGCTCGATCTGGAAGACGCCGAAACCCAGTTGCGGGATCGTGTGCCCGTCGTTGAGGTTGATGGACGGGACATGGCTCATGTGCTGGATCCTCCTAGTGCGGTTGAGGACGGGATGCCCACTTCAGCGCGAATCACAACACCGGCGTGCGACGAGCACCCGTCAGCCCAACTCCGCGCTGACATAACCAACGGCCTGACGGAACTCCGCAAGAATCTCGTTGTCCGGCACCACGAAACCGTATTCGGCATACACCTGCTCGGTGGAGTGGTGGGTGACCGTCCAACCGGTGGCCGCCAGATGCTCACCGGCCTGCCGTCGCGGGCCGAGCCACACCAATTCGGCGACGTCGATGTCGAGTCCGTGTTTGCGCCAGCTGCTGCGCATGGCGCGGGCCCGCTCGTCGGTGAAAACGCTCATGTCTTTGATGTTTTCGGTCGCCAGCCGGCTGCCGGGGGCGCTGAGCGCGGTGATGTTGTCCAGTAGCCGGTCCTGAGCGTCGGGCGGCAAGTAGGGGAGCAGCCCCTCGGCGATCCAGGCTGTCGGCTGAGAGGCGTCGAACATGTTGTCCGCCAATGCGGTAGGCCAGTCTTCGCGCAGGTCGATCCCCACCGGACGGCGTTCCACCGTTGGTTCAGCGCCGATCTGAGCCAGGGTGACGCTCTTGAAGGTGATGACATCGGGCTGGTCGACTTCGAAAACCACTGTTCCCAGCGGCCAGGACAACCGGTAGGCCCGGGCGTCAAGCCCAGCCGCCAGAATTACCGCCTGACGGATGCCGGCAGCGGTTGCGGCGCTGAAGAAGTCGTCGAAGAACCTGGTCCGCACCGTCATCTGCTCACGCCGCTGCTGAAAGTCCATCGGCATGTCGGCGTCGTCGAGCGGGATCTCACCGTCCAACATCCGGGTGAAGAAAGGGTGCCCGACCGCACGCACCAGCGGCTCGGCGAAGCGATCGTCGAGCAGCGGATCCGGGTCGGCGGAAGCAAGCGCGCGGGCGGCGGCCACCATCGTCGCAGTCGCGCCGACACTGGAAGCCAGGTCCCAACTGTCCCCATCAGAGCGTGCCGAACCAATAGACGACATACGTTTTCTCCCGTCGCGGGCTATGGAATACTTCGCCAGCCTAATCGCCGTCGGGCGCGCGCCGCTCACTCCGTGGGCAGGCCGCGGGAGCGTTTGGCAGCGTACATGTGCTCGTCGGCCAGTCGCAGCAGATCCTGCTCCCCAGCAGCGATCCCGGCGCTGAACCCGACCTGGCCGCCCACCTCGGACCAGTGGCTGCGAAGCCGGTCAACGACCTGCTCAGCCTGGGCACGATCGGCCCCGAGGAGCATGATCAGGAATTCGTCGCCGCCGATGCGGAAGACGATGTCGTCCTTGCGCACCGACCAGCGCAGCGCGTCGGCGAAGGACACCAGAAGTTCGTCGCCGGCCTCGTGGCCGTGACGGTCGTTGTAGCGCTTGAAGTTGTCGAGGTCGAGCAGGACCACCGCCGATTCGCTGGCGTGCATCGACAACCGGGGTCCCAGCGTGCTGCGATCGAGTAGTTGAGTGAGGGCATCGGTCTGCGCGATCTTGCGCAGCAGTTTGCTCTGTTGTTCCAGCCGGTCGATGAGCCAGGCCGGGACCTCGGCGACCAGCATCCACATGATCGCCGGGGGGATCGCTGCGGGCAGCGCGCCGGGGAAGGCTTTACCGCCCCCGGCGAGGAACGCCACAATGCCGAGCGGGACAATTTTCAACGAGGTCCAACGCGGCCGGGTCAGGCCGATATAGGCGAATGCAATCGTGATGGTGCCTGGAAAATCACGGGTGGCGTGCGGCTCCAACCAGCCGGCCAGGATGGTGACAATCATCCCCGCCACCGGCCATGCCACCAGCATCGTTCGTCGCTCCTGCCACCCCCGCAGCCAGCCGAGCAGCGCACCGGCGATGCCCATCAACGCTGCGGCGCCCAGCAGCCAGTGCAAGCGATCGTCGTTGTGGTCCGCGGTGACCCGCGACGCCGCGGCGGCATAGATACCGAGCATGCCGAGGTAGCCGGCCAGGCCGATCAGATGCCATCGTCGCGCTGACGGCTGCGGGTCCGCTTGCCAGGACACCGGTCAAGAATAAATGCCGACGCGCGGGGCATTCACCATCAGCGCGCCGAGCTACGCTGACGCTCATCCGGTGAGATGACAGGCTGTGCCGATGGCAATCACCGAATCCCGCGAAGTCGTCATTCCAGCGTCGCCGAATCAGGTCATGGACGTGTTGATGGATCTCGAGGCGTTGCCGTCCTGGTCGGCACTGCACGACAAGGTCGAGATCCTGGAGCGGGACGAGAAAGGCCTGCCCAGCAAGGTCCGTCAGACCGTCAAGGTGTTAGGTGCCAGTGACGAGCACGTGATGGCCTACCGCTTTCACGACGATGGTTTGAGCTGGACATTGTTGAGCGGCAACTATTTACGCGCCCAAGAAGGCCGCTACGTCCTGACGCCCGAAGGTGACTCCACTCGACTGCGCTTGGAGCTCATGGTCGATCTTTCGGCGCCGGTGCCGGGTTTTCTGGTCCGCAGAGGAACCAACTGGTTGATGCAATCGGCGACCGGAGGTGTGCGCAAGCGGGTGCTCGCGGTCGCCCGCGGCTCAGCCGGCGGCGCTGAGGATCTTGATGACGAAGATGAGTGAGTCGCCCGGACGGATTCCAGCGCTGGGCTGACCCTCGGGGTAGCCGTCCGCCGGGGTCGCTGCGACGGCGACGGTGGAGCCGACCTTCTGTCCGGTAATGGCCTTCTGAAAGCCGGGGATGACTCCCAGCAGCGAGAAGCTGACCGGGGCGCCCCGGTCGTAGCTGCTGTCGAAGACCGACCCGTCACGTCCGTTGACGCCCAGGTAGCAGACAGAGACCCGCGCGGTGGCCGAGGCCACCGGTCCGTCCCCGGCCCGCAGGGTGTGCACCTGGGTTTGGGCGACGCTGAACGGCCCGGTCACGGTCACCCGCGGAGCAGTCGCATCCGTCGGTCCGGTGACGGCGATGCTGCCGGTGGTTCCGGCCAGCGTCCAGTCGGGCGCCGCTCCGGCCGGTGGGGCTGCGGTGGGGCAGGAGTCGGCGGCGGTCGCCGTGCCTGAGGGCAGGACAACAGCTGCGAGGAAGCATGCGATTGCGAGCGCGACGGCGTAATACGCCGGGGAGGATTTCACGGCGGTCACGTTACCGCGTCGGTCACCGTGGTCCTGCGCGACGAGTCGCTGCGGCCCGCTCAGCAGTCCGCGACCTGACCCCGCTGTGTCAAAAGCGGCTGACGCAGAGCCCAATTCGGCGCTATTCGATGTCCGCCATGACACGTAGGTCAAATGTCAACAAAACGTCCCGTTCGGTGCAGAGCAGCGATACGCTCCGGAAGTCGGACGACTCAGCAACGCAGCGTTTTGTACCGAGAGGGAGACACGCCGGTGTCCTATGTCTTCGCATCACCAGACCTGTTTGCCACCGCAGTCACTAATTTGGCCGGGGTCGGATCGGCCGTTCAGACCGCGAACCAGGCGGCGGCGGCCTCCACCACACAGCTGCTGAGCGCCGCCGGCGATGAAGTGTCCGAGTCGATCGCGGCGTTGTTCTCGACGCACGGGCAGGCGTACCAGGCCATCAACGCCCAGGCGGCGGCATTCGGCGAGCAGTTCCTGCGGACGCTGACCACCAGCGCCAACGCCTACGCCACCGCCGAGGCCGCCAACGTCGGGCAGATGGCACTCGACGTGATCAACGGGCCGACGAACTTCTTCCTGGGCCGCCCGTTGATCGGTGACGGCTACAACGGTGTCAACGGCACCGGGCAAGCCGGTGGAGACGGCGGGATCCTCTGGGGAAACGGGGGACGGGGCGGGTCAGGTACGCCGGGGCAGGCCGGCGGTCGCGGCGGCAACGCCGGGTTCTTTGGTAACGGGGGAGCGGGCGGCACCGGTGGATTGCGCGGCGGTGTGGGCGGCGCCGGCGGGACCGGCGGGTTGTTCTGGGGCAATGGTGGAGCGGGCGGTACGGGCGGGTTCGGCGGCGCCGTTTTCGGCTCGGCAACTCCGACAACCATTTCCCCCGGCGCCGGTGGACCCGGCGGCAGCGGATCTTTCTTGTTCGGCTCGCCGGGCGCGACCGGCAACCCGGGGTCCGTGATCACCGTTTTCGATCTCCAAACCGCCAAGGAATTCGCTATGGCGACACCCGATGCGAATTTCCTGTTGATCGGCACGGACGGCACCAACCTGGCCAGAATCCTGGCCGACCCGGCGAACGTGAACTTCCGCCAGTTCATGCTGAACAGCACTACTTCCGCCTCCACTGTCGTCGGGCATACCAGCGTCTCCAACCCGTCGTGGACGACCATTAACACCGGCGTGTGGAGCGAGACCGCGGGCGTGACCAACAATGTCTTCACCCCCTGGACCTACGACAACTGGCCGACCATTTACAACCAGCTCGAGGGTGCCTATGGGGAAGGTATCGAAACCACGGTCATCGGGAACTGGCCGGTGATCACCGATATCGCGGGCGCCGGCTCGATCCGCGCGGACAACATCACATTTGTTCCGCAAGGTGCCAATGACCCGTACTGGACGGCGTCGCAGGCAGAAGTCCAAAGCAAGACGATTGCCGCAATTCAGGCCGCTGATAGCGATCAGGGCAATCTCATCTTCTCGTACTACGTCGGTGTCGATGAAATGGGGCACGCATACGGTGGTGCCTCCCCGGAGTACGCCGCGGCCGTTCGACAGATGGACAGCCTTCTGGGTCATTACGACACCACTGGACCCGGCACTGGCACTGGCCTGCTCGGGGCAGTCAGCGCGTGGGAGGCTAACCCAGCCAACGGTGGCGAGGAATGGAACGTCCTCATCGTCACCGATCACGGTCACACCGATACGAACATCGCCGGCATCGGTCACGGCTTCCAATCTCCCGTGGAGACAGCGTCTTTCCTCATGTGGGACCAGGCAAACAACGATGTTTACGACGGGTGGATCAATAATTCCTGGCAGATCGTCAGCACCACGCCGACAGTCATGGATACCTTCAACATTGCGCCGCCGGCATACATGCAGGGCGCGCCTCTGACGTCGAGCGTCTTCGATGGCACCTATGTGAATCCCACTATCAGCACCACTCCGTTTGAGACCAACCTGTACAGCGTGATCAGCGCCGACTTCGCCGCCCAGGGTTACCCGGACGTCTTGACGAACTTGAGTCTCGGCTCGCGAACCGTCGCAGCCACGATTCCGTACTACGTGTACGACCCGATTCAAGGGATCGTCGATTCGGTACCCGACTTCCTACGGCTACCGGTGTCATGGGTCGGTGCCGGCGTCTATCAGACGCTGAACATCCCCGCCCAGATCTACGTCCGGTTCACCGGGGTGACCGGTAACCAGATCATCCCGCCGATATTGAACCCGTTCATCTAAGGCTTCTCGACCCTGTTCATCCGGGCCGACGCCAACGGCTCAGGCGTTCAGACCAATTCGCGGGCGACCGCGTCGAACGCGCGCAGCGTATCCACCATGTGCGGCTCGTGGGAGTTCGACTGCGCGGACAGCTTGGCCGCGACCACTTCTGCGCTGCGGTTGATGTAGATCATCTGGCCGCACATGCCCTGACACAACACGACGTTGTTGCCCGGGTAGGGAAACCACATCTGGTTGCGATACATCCCGCCGGGCATTTCGTTGTCGTCGGGGCTGGTGGCGAACGCATGGCGGGAGTCGGGTCCGCCGTTGAGGGTGTCGGCGATCCAGGCTGAAGGCACCACCTGTTGCCCCGTCAACGAGACACCGTCGCGCAGGAACAGCGAGCCGAACCGGATCATGTCAGTGAGAGTGGCGTTGATGCCACCGTCGAAAAAGCCGGTGCCTGAACTGTCTACGCCGATGGTGGCATCACTCTGCGCACCGATACGGCTCCATAACAACTCTGACATGAGTTCGGGCATGCGTTGGGTCCCGGCCACTTCGCAGATCCAGCCGAGTACGTCGGTTTCACACGAGCGATATTGAAAGGCGCCGCCGTGCACGGTTTTCCGCCGCAGGGTCAGCAGGAATTCTTTGAGTGTGGGGACGGCGGCCGGACTGCTTCTGGGCGCCCACCCGATCGCCTGGTCGAGCAGGTGTATCTCGGCGTCCGGGTCGTCGTAGTTCTCGGAAAACGCGATACCTGATCTCATGTCCAGCAGATTGCGCACCGTCGCACCCTGGTAACCGCAATTCGACAGGGCGGGAACATATGTCGTCACTGGCGCGTCGATTTCGATGGCGCCCGATTCCTGCAGCACCCCGACGACGGTTGCCACCAGAGACTTGCTCACCGAGAACAACAGGTGTCTGGTCTCGGGTTTCAGGTCGGTGCAATATTCCTCGGCCAGCATCATCCCGCGGTGGCACACAGCCCATCCGTCGGTAGCGGTGGCTGCCATCACCGCGCCGACAGTTGTTGCGGTCCCACCGGTTCTGGTCACCTCAATGTCCGCCACCGCTGTGCGGGATACCGGCAACGACGCGACCGGCCCGTTGCCGCGCGATATCGCCACCGTCGGCACCATGTCCTCGACGTGCTGAAAAGACCACTGCGCGTAGGGCGCTGACAGCCAGTTTGCCAACGACACCCCGGCCGGGACGCGACTCATGGAGGCGTTGCTCAGGCCCGCGCGACCAGGCGCGAGACGATGGGCGAGGCCGGGGCCAGGGGAGTGGAGACGAACTTGGCCTTCATGCCCTTGACCCAGCGCTTGCAGCGTTCGGTGAGCTGATAATCGTCGGTCTGCAGATGCCCGCGGGTGACCAGCACGCCGAGTTGTGCACCCTCCGAACGCAAGTCGCCCGGCGACGCGACCCGCATGTAGAAGGCCTCGGACCCGTCGAGCAGCGTGGCCCAGTCGTTGGCCGACCGCGCAAACGAGACTCGACCGTCGTCGTCGATCCGCCACACGCCGGTGCGCGGCGTCGCGGTGAAAATCTCGACGTCCGGTGAGGTCTCGGTGAGGATCACCTGACCCCAGACCTCGTTCTCGCCGTAGCCCCGCTCCCAGCGCGTGTTGATCTCCTCGATGTCGAGGTCATACTCCACGTCCATGTATTCGAGCAGGTGGAACAGGAACAGGGGCATGTCGGCGTAGGCCTCTGTCGTCAGGTTCGTCATCGGGCTTGCGCCACTGAGCCGCGGGTTCACCTCGCCGAGGTAGAGCTCGCCGGAGTCCAGGTCATGCAGGAGGTCCACCTCGAAGTAGCCGCGGTAGCCTTCGTGGCTCAGGACGTCACCCAGCTTTCGCACCATCTCGCGGGCGGCGTGGGTCTGGTCGGGCGGCAGCACTTCGCGCCAGATGTCGTTGCCGCACCAGCTGCCGCGGGTGGGAGTCAGCTCCGAATACCCGACGAGACTCGTCATCGCGGGACCGATCACCGTGCCGTGACGGGTCACGGCTCCTTCGATGCACACCTCCACGTTGCGGATGCGCTTCATGACCTTGACTTCTTGTTGACCGATCAGGTTGGCCGCGTGCTGATCCCAGTCACGCTGACCGTGCACGAAAAATGTCCCGCTGCCGGCGGCGCCGTACGCGATGGAGATGACCAGGTCATCTCCCAGGCCGGCGTTCTGGGCGAGCGCCTGCAGTTCGTCGAAGGAGCCAACCCGCCCGATGGCGTGCGGCACACTCGGCACGCCAGCCTCGTTCGCCAGACGCGTCATGACGATCTTCGATCCCAGGCGCTCGCGCAGCTCCACCGGCGGATGCATGATCTCCAGGCCCGCTTGGCGTGCCAGGGACTGGGTTTCGCTGTCCATCATCACGAAGCAGGACTTGCTGCCGGGGCCGCGGCCGGCGATGAACTCCAGCGTCTCGGGATCGGACAGCAGATGGTTGCAGACGTCGCCCATGGAATCGAAGTCGCGGCGGTCGCGGCGGCGGGGGACGAACACGCGCGAATGCGTGCCTTCGAACGAATCAAAGTAGGTCAGGTAGAAGAAATTTCGGATCCAGCGGTCGATCCCCAGCAGATTGAATGGGGTCGGCGAGATGAAGTACAGCGGCACGACATTGTTGTGGAAAAACGCGCGTACGTCGGACAGGCCATCCAATCGGCGCGGTGCGGGCCCGCTCATGCCGGCCGCAGTGACGTCGGCACCTGGATTCGCGGTGCGGGCGAGGGCGCTGCGCTCGGCGCAGCCGGGCTCGGGAGACTCACGTTCATCTCCTCAGTGTGCGGCATGGCGCCGGGCCATTCGTATCGGATCGACATGTGGCGCGAATATCATCGTTTGGTGGACGGACCGGAGACGACCGACGACGGACGCTACATCATGGTCGACGGTCGGCGCTGGCGGGCCACCGATCCGTCAATTCCCGAGGAGCGCCGGGTCGAGCTGGTCCGGATATTGATGGCTTGGCGTCGAGAAGTGCGCCGCACCAAGGGAACACCGCAGGAATCGACTTCCCGGGCGGGTGTGCAGGCCGCGAAAGTCGCTCTGGGTGAACGTGGTTCGCCGCCGTGGTGGGAGCAGACCGACGAGCAACGGCGCGGTCGGTGGCAGGCTGAGGTGTCAGAACCAATCTAGCTCAGGTGGCCGGGCCGGAGTGGACAGCCGCTCGCACTGCCGCTTGAACTCCGTACCCTGCGAACATGATTGGTTCGATCGAGCGCATGGTACGGCAGAGGACGAAGGCGCCTTCGAGGGCAGTCAGGGTGATCGTCGCCAAGCGCCGGCTGTCCTCGTCGGTGATGTCGAGCTGGTTGAACCACTCGGCAAGGCGGGTCAGCCAATTATCGAAGACTTCAGCGGCCTCGAGTCGTAACCGCTCGTTGGTGCTGGCGACTTCCAGGGCGATGGTTTCGATGGAGCACGCTTCGCTGTAGTCCTGGGACTCCAGCAGTTTGCCGGCGTGTTCGAACAACGTCGGGATGCCGTCTAGTGGGTCGGTCTCTGCCAACTGCGCGCCGACGAACTCGCCGTAGCGGATCCCTTCGAGCCGTATGACTTCGACGCTGATCTCCTCTTTGCCGCCTGGGAAGTGGTGGTAGATCGAGCCGAAGGGAGCGCCCGCGGCTGCCGAGATCTGTTTGAGGCCGGTGGCGGGCATGCCCTGGCGTCGGTAAAGCTCGGCCGTCGCGGCCAGAATCCGGCTGCGAGTGTTGGCATCCGCCATGACGCTTCCCTTCTTGCGCGTTGCTCGTCGGCATCATATCGTGAGTCTGATTAGAACGCTCTATCTAGGAGATGGTTGTGCCGTCTGTCGAGTTGCCGTCCGGCCGGATCTACTACGACGACACCGGTGGCGACGGCCCGATCCTGGTATTCGGCCACGGTCTGCTGATGGACGGACGGCAGTGGCGCAAAGTCCTGCCACTGCTGCCGGAGTGCCGCTGTATCACGCCGACACTTCCGCTGGGCGCCCACACCACACCGATGAACCACGACGCGGATCTCTCCGAAACGGGTGTGGCCGCAATCCTTGCCGACTTCCTCGACGCTCTCGCACTCGATGACGTGACTCTCGTCCTCAACGACTGGGGCGGTGGACAATTCCTCATTACCGAAGGTCGGGACACACGCATCGGACGGATGGTGCTGGCATCGTGCACTGCATTCGACAACTACCCACCCAAACCCGCCAGGCCCGCAGCGATGCTGTGCCGATTGCCGGGCGGTGGTTGGATCCTCAGCAAGATGCTGGGAACCCAGTTCTTCCGCCACAGCACCCGGGCCTACGGCGCTCTGAGCAAATCACCGATACCCGACGCGCTGTTCGACGAGTGGTTTCGCCCCGCCGTCGAAAACCGGGCTGTGCGAAGGGATCTGGTGAAGTTCGCCACCGGGGCGCCGTCGCGGCGGCGGCTGCTCGAACTGTCCGACCGAATGAACAGTTTCCACCGGCCGGTGCTGGTGGTCTGGGCCAGGGAAGACAGGATGATGCCGCTGTCACATGCCGACCGCCTCGTCGAGCTCTATCCCGACGCGAGGAAGGTGATTATCGACGACTCCTGGACGCTGATCCCCGAGGATCAGCCGCAGGCGATGGCAGAGGTGCTGCGCGATTTCGCCAAATGATCGGGAAACCGGGGAGCGGGCCACGGTGTGACACGGACGCGGCAACGTTTCACCCCGAGAAAGTTTGGGCAGTGTCAGGGTATGAGCAATAACGAGATGGTCACCGTCGAAAGAACAATCGCCGCGCCCGTCGATGCGGTCTTCGATGTCCTCACCAATCCCAATCGACACCCGGCTCTCGATGGGTCTGGGTTCGTCCGCAGCGTGGACCAGGCCGACCGGATCCAGCGCGTCGGCGACGTGTTCACCATGAACATGCAGGGCGACCACATGGGCGGCGAATACAAAACGGACAACCACGTATCCGGTTATGTGAAGGACAAATTGGTGGCGTGGAAGACCGCGCCGGCGGGCACTGAGCCGCCCGGCTGGGAGTGGCTGTGGGAGTTGGAGGCGCAGGGGCCCAACGAGACCCTGGTCCGGCACACCTATGACTGGTCGAAGGTCACTGACAAGAAATTGCTGGAAAAAGTGAAGTTCCCGCTGGTGACGAAAGATCAGCTGAGCGACACCCTCGCTCGCTTGGATGCCGAAGCTTCCACCTGAAACGCAGGCACCGGACGAACGAGTGAGAACCGGGACGGTACGCCGGTGGCAGAGCTTCGACCGCTGCCTCGTTCCGGCATCGGCCCAGCGAAGCTGATTCGTCGCCGTAAGAATCTCTCGCAGGTAAACCCGGCGCAACATCGACAACCTGATCGACCCGTCGCCGTGACGGAAGCCCCGGGGCGGGGGCTGCTGGATAGCAATGGCCGAGACGATCCAGACGTGCATGTTCTGTTTGCTACCGGCCACACCGGTCGTCGGCGAATAAGCGCTGCTGGAGTTGCCGCTGCTGGGTGAAAAAGCGCTCATCTGGATCCAGCGGTCGTCTTACAAAACGTCGTACACTGTTGTAATGGCTGACACAATCACCTTCAGGCCCGACGAAGACACATTGATGGCGCTGGAGGTCTTGACCAAAGACGGAACCGCCGTGTCCGTAGCCGTTCGATCTGCTCTTATCGATGCCGCACGACGGAAGGCCGGCGCGGCGATTCGTGCCGAGGCGGAAAGGCTTGCCAAAGATGAGTCCGACCGCGCTGCGGCCATGCAGGTGCTGCGCGACATGGAGACGTTGCGTGCGTGGTGAGGTCTTTCAGCTGCGTGCCCCGCGGGCGAGTCGCGGTCACGAGCAGTCCGGTTCCCGCTACGCCGTAGTAGTCCAGTCAGATCAACTGCCCCTGTCGACGTGGCTGGTTGCACCAACATCCACGTCGGCTCGTGCCGCCAGCTTTCGTCCCGAAGTTGAAATCGGCGGCGGGAACACCCGCGTGCTTGCCGAACAGGCGGCCGCAGTCGACCCGGGCCGACTCGGCAAGAGCGTCGGGTTCCTAACCTTCGATGAGATGCGCCGTGTTGATGCGGCACTGCGCATCGTCCTCGATCTATGAGCGTCGGACAGCCTCGGACCAAGTTCGTCGACGCCGTCCGGTTCTAAGACACACCGAGCAGAGGACATTTCACATGAACACCCCCGCCGTCTCCACCTCCGACTACCCTTCGCGGTCCGGTCACCGAGGTGCTACGGTCGGCCCTGATCACCGGTCAGATGCAGCCCGGACACGTCTATCCGGCACCGTATCTCGCCGACTTGCTTGGAGTTTCGGCCACTCTCGTGCGTGAGGCGATGCTGGATCTGGTGCGCAAGGGCATGGTGGAAGTGGTTCCCCACACCGGCTTCCGGGTGACGCAGCTCTCTGGTACCGAACTCGACGAATTGGTGGAGTTGCGGCTGCTGATCGAACCCCCGGTGATGGCTGAAGTGGCGAAGGCGTGTGAGGGCGAACAGGCCGCTGCTGTTGGGGTGCCGCGCCCGCTCGCGCAGGATGAACACAGCGACATTTACTGGCAACCCTGCGTATTCGATTGCTGCATATTCTCCGTCCGCGGCATGGTGTAGCCGCCCGACGCCGCAGGTGTATATACTTGATCAAGGTTTCGTATATATCCAGGTTGGGGCAGCCAGATGACAAAGCGCTTGATTGACCTCGATGATGACCTGTTGGCGGCCGCGCAGAAGGAACTAAAGACGTCCGGCGTATCAGATACGGTCCGGATCGCCTTGCAGCAGGCTGCGGCGGCGTCTGCTCGCGCACGCCAAGTCGCATGGCTGAAGGCTGGCGGTATGAGGGAGATGGCTGACCCTGGTCAACGAGGTGATGTGTGGCGGTAGTAGCTCGGTATCTCATCGACACCAGTGCTGCGGCGCGCATGACACACCCCACCGTCGCCGACCGACTTGCCCCGCTCATCGAGGCAGGATTGGTCGCAACCACCGCCCAGCTCGATGCCGAAGCGCTTTACAGCGCCCGGACCGCCGCGGAGTACACACAGCTGTGGTCAGATCGCCGCCTCGCATACGAGTACCTGCCGACAAACGATGAGCACTGGCAGGTGGCGCTGGATGCGCAGCGGTCGCTGGCCAGCACCGGTCGCCATCGCGCCGTCGGCATGGCCGACCTCCTGATCGCCACCCTTGCCAATGCCCATGATGTGACACTGCTCCACTACGACGCCGATTTCGAGATCGCTGCCGAAGTATTGACCTTCCAGCATCGGTGGGCGTTGGAACGGGGCGCCATCAGTTAGGCCCGGGCAGGGCGTGGAGGGCGATTGAAACCGTTGTCCCGAAGCGCAATATCGCAATATGCAGCATTGCTCAGGCGCCGCGTCGCCGCCGAGGGCAAGGTCGGCTTCTGCGTGGGCTTGGTGCCGCCATGTACGCGCACCTTCACGGGTGTTACGGAGCCTTGCCGCACGGCAGCCGATTTCTCGGCGATCCACGCGGGGAAGGGCGCGCGGATGGCATTCGTCTCTACGAGCGCGCGAGTCTGCACCGTAGGCATGACGGGCGGAAAGTCCTGCACCGCAGCCGAAGACGATGGGAGGAGCGCGATGATTCATCTGATGCAATATGCACTGGTTTACTGGATACCTGCGGTATCAAGTCTGGTCGAATTGTGTCGTGGAGGGTGAACAGTTTGTAGATGATCTGATCAGTGCGCCCCGAGCCGATCGTCGAAACTCCTGGACGCCAGGGGTTTTCGGTTGATTGCACTGACACCGCCTCGACGGGTGAGGATCACACAAACGTTGCATGATTCATCCGATGAAATCGCAGTGGTTTACTTGACATAATGTCGCTTATCGGCAATACCTCGGGGCCGCTTTTTGGTAAGAGGGCGGTTCTTTCGGTTCGAACTGTCCGATCCGGAACTACCTGGGAGTAATCCGGGAAATCCTGGTAGCTGTCGGATTTCTCGGCCTCCGTTCCAGAAATGTCTGGCAGTGACACCCGCCCAGGTCCCTGCCCATGCCTGCGGATCTTCGGCCGGCGGCGCTGAGTCTGAATCCAGGACTATCTGACAGCGCCGGACACGGCCATCGACAGTCCAGAAATACGCAACAGCGGCGGACGCTCCGCGCCTTCGAAGTCCGGCGTGACTGCTTAATTCGTCACTGTGACGTTATGTAGGTGATGCCCCCTTGACTCCCCCGCCCTCGAAACAAGGTCAGCGCCCGGTCCGGCCTGCGCTCGCTCTTCGAGCGTCATGAGTTGACCCGCCTGACCGCCCGACGTCGTCATGCTCGCCTCCGCGAATTCTCGGCTAACCGCGCGTGACCTCAATACAGACCTATGGTCCGCCTGTTGTTCCCCGATACCCGACTTTCCCGTGCCGGAGAGTTCAGCCCGGGAAGTTCAGCGTGGCTGATCACCACTGGCCAGCGACTGCCCGATGAGCTGGGCGCCTGGGGTGCTCAACCCAGCACGATTCGTCACGGTGACGAATTATGTTGCTGTGCACGGCATTTCGTAGGAGCAAGCAGATGGCTGTCCGCCTCAGTGCGGCGAACCTTCGCGCAGCACATCCGGCGCCCGTCCATCGGCACAGGTCCGGTGTCAATTTCCGAGTCGCCGCAACGAGTCGGAGGTACCGGCCGCCACGGCCAGAACAACGCACGCGACAATTCGGCGATGGACGTAGTGCCCAAGCATCCCATCGCCCAGTCATTGGATGACATCAGCCGCTGCGGCGAGATCTCGGCGGCGTTCGTCGCCGGACTCACCACCAATGATCATCGATGGGAGCTGCGAACGTCCGGCGGTGACGTGCTTGCCGTCACCAGGCGTGTGCACAGCGGCGGTCGAATGGCACAACGGATGTGGAAGTTGGTGTCTGCCACCGGAATGGACGCAGGCAACGACATCCACGTCGAACTACTCGGCGCCGACGGCCGGCTGCTCGCGAAGATCAGTTCGAGCAATGACGCGCCCGCGGAAGTCACGGTCACCGGTGTCACCGGCGGTCAGCTCGCGCGAAGCGCACGTCCCAAGACGGCTCTGCTGAGGGTCAAGCATCCGGACAAACTCACCGTCCATGATGCCGACGATCGCGTGTGCGCCGAGATCGACTGCGAGGCCGACAGCCCCTGGCAGCTCCGAAACAAAGCCGGCGAAGCCGTCGGAGAACTGCTCGCTGGCGCGCCCGGGCCATTCCTGTCGCCCCGCTGGTACACCTGGGTGGATCCGCAGTGGGCGATGTCTGAAGCCACCTACAACCGGGGGTTGCATCTCGGTATTCGACGGGTCACCCAATACAGCGCGGTATTTGGTGACGATTCGCCCCGCTCGCTCGCGTTGACGCTGGTGCCGCTGCTCGCTGGTCTCACCTACTGAAGCGATCCGCGTCGGAGGCGTAACCGGTTGACGCTGTTGAGATCCCACCATTGGGCGCATTCAGCGGGCGGGCGGGAAATACATCTCTTGACGCACGCTGCACACCAGATTGCCGTTGCGGTTGAACATCGTCCCACTGGCCAGCGCCAGTGAATCCGCGCTGCTCGGCGAAGACCGTCGGTAGAGAAGCCATTCCGACAACACCGCAGGAGCGTGGAACCACACCGAATGGTCACGCTGCGCCGATTCACCTACTCCCCCGCGCGCGGCGAACGCCGGCTCGGTCAACGTCACCGCCGACAGATAGGCCACCAGACCGGCGGTGAGTACCGGATCGTCAGGGACCTCCCCGTCCGGTCGCCACCACATCGCCGACCGAGCCGGGGGCTCGGTGGATACGTCGACGATGCGGCGCTCGAACCAGCACAGGCTTGCATACCGCCCGGTGCCCGACTCGGCCTCGGCCAGGTGCGGTGGCACCCACGGCAGCGTCTCGGGTGCGGGCACCTGGGGAATCGGCGGCTGGTACTCGAACCGCGCGGCTGTGCGGCCGGTGATTATGAACGACGACATCGCTTCCATCAGGATTCTGTCGTCCTGACGGGCGGTGACCCGGCGTGCTGAAAAGGTCCGTCCCTCTTGCAGGTTGACGACCTCGAAGTCCACCGGCCGCCGGGAATCACCCGGGCGCAGAAAATAGGTGTGCACACTGTGCGGCGCCCGTCCCGGCGCCGTGTGACTCGCCGCCAACAGAGCTTGGGCCGAGATGTGCCCACCGAGAATGTGATGGGCCGGCGCGGGCAACTGCTGCCCGACGAAAGACCATTCGCCGACCCGGCGCAGATCCATGGTGAGCAGCACGTCGGTGAGCGAGGATGACATCGGGACGTATCTTCACACACTGAGTCGCAGATAGCGTTGCAGCCGCCGCCGCCCCGTCGCCGACGCCGTCCCGGCAACGGGTTGCACCGCCTCGTCCAGTCGGGCGCGGACAGTGCCGACGTCGAGATCCATCCCGATGGCGACCAGACAATTCCCGACGGCCCGCGGCGGTGCCTTTCTCACGTGAACTGCGCTACCCACGACGTTGACGACGTAGGTTCTGACAGCGGCGGAATGCCGCACGGCGACAATTCCTTTGAGCCGGAAGACCCCGGAGGGCGGCAGTTCGAGCAGATCGAAGAGTGCGTCGGGATTGACACAACCGGTGCTGCGGACAGTGACAGCGTCGGCATGAACATGGTCGTGCGCATGCGCGGAGTCGGCCCACAACTCCCGAAACGACAGCTGCCCCGACTGCTCGCCGGGTCCTTCGGCGGGGTCGAACAGCAATGCGGGATCGATCCGTCCGCCCGTGGTGCCCACCACCTGGACTCTGGGATTACGTTGTGCCACCCGCTCTTCGATGCGCCGCAGCAGCACCGGGCGCTCGCTGTCCCGAATCTGGTCGAGCTTGTTGACCACGATCAGTGAAGCGACGCCGTAACGCACCGGCGGCAACACGCTGCAGTCGACGGTGTCGAAATGGTTCACCGCGTCGACGACGTCGACAAGACCACCGGGGCGCACTCGCGACAACTTGGAAAAGCCGATAATCCGGGCGATCGCCACCGGATCCGCCAGGCCACTGGCCTCGACGACGATGGCATCCAGGCGGCGCGCCGGGTCGGCGAGTTTGACCAGCGCCTCGTCGAGACCGCCGTCGTCGGGCAGGCAGCAGATGCAACCTCCAGCGATTGACGCCGGCTCGTCGACCTGGCCGGCCACCAGCGCGGCGTCGACGTTCAGGTCGCCAAAGTCGTTGACCACCACGCCGATTCGTGTATCGGGACTACGGAGCAGATGGTTGAGTAGTGTCGTCTTGCCCGCACCCAGGTGGCCGGTGAGCGCGATGACCGGTATCGCGGTCAACGCGGTGGCTCCGGATGTGCCAAGTCAGCAGTCGCCTACCTGGTCGATGACCTTCTTCAACGGCGGGGCGGGGTAGACATTGGGGGTGTAATTGGGATTGTCGATCGCCCACGCGATCTTGGAACAGTAACCAGGTCCTGCCGGCTGGCCCGCACGCCACGTTTCGAGCGTGATTTTGCAGCTGTACATGTCGGACTCCGGGGCGAATTCGGCGGTGTCCTCGGCTCTCGGCGCGTGATGCCAGATGATGAAGCTTCGCGCCGAGGGCAGGTTGCAGGGAAGCTGCGGGATGGGAAGGCGACCGATGTCCCCGCTCGCCGTCGGCGCGAGGGGCAATGCACAGGACGCCATCACCATGGTCGAGGCGGCGATCATGCGGATGGCCAACGCGCTCACCCTCTTTCTCCGACGACAGCGGCATGCCTGCCGCACTAGACGTTAGCTCAACTGTGGTTGCCGAGACAGTGCCGCGCGGGCGGCCCACGCGCACCCGCTTCGAGGCGCGTCCAGTTAATTGCCCGCCCGACTATCTCTCGATATCGGCGGCGTGGCCCGGTCCCGGGTGCGGGTAGCGCGGTACGCCGTGGTGCACATTGACCCGTGGACCGCGCTGCAACGCGTCGGCGGTCGTCTCGTGCAGCCGCAGAATCCGCCCGCCGATCTGGACATAGGCATTGGGCCGCCACACCGCCGGCTCCCAGGCAGTGAGCCTGGACCAGCGCAGCTGGTGCGGTTCGCGCACGAACACGCCGTTGGTCGAGTTGCGGTCGATGATGACCACCGACGCATCGACGATGCGGACTTCGGCGTGGGCCCGGGACATTTCACCGGAATGGTCATCGATGCGCACCGGACGAAGACCCTGTTGGGCCGCATCGGATCCGTTCGGATCCCGGCCGATGACGCAGTCGCGTTCGAGCTCGATCCGCGACCCGTCGTCCAGGGAAACCCAGCGCTTGGGCTGCGGCGCACCAGCCGGCGGCGCAGCGGCAATCCTCCCGCTGCCTGCGGGTTCCGACCGGTACAGCGGCTGGTCTCCCGACATCTCCGGCGCCTGCCCGCGCGACGACGGTATGCGGGTCGACCAGATGACGGCGCCCTGGCCCGGCACGGTTCCGTCGGAGAGCCGGTACACGCCTTGGCCCTGGGCCACCGGCCGCGGCCGCGGGTCGAACTCGTCGACGGTGATGACCGCCGCGACGGCCGGCGCCGGCAGCGACCGGTGGACCAAACGTCCGCGGCCGCGCAACATGGTCTGCCCGGTGCCCTCGTCGAGAGCAACAGTGACGCTGCCGCACAGCAGGATCTCCAGGCCCGTCGGTGTCGGCATGACGATGCCGATGTCGACCAGCGTGCGATCCCACGGCTCGCGCGCGAGCTGCTGGAAGGCGGCGACGAGCTTCTGCGGGCTGGAGCGCCGGACCATGTCGGACAGGGCAGTCATCTGCTGCGCCGCCAGCGAGTGCGCCGACAACTCCGAGCGCTCGCGGTGGGCCACCACGATCACGGTGCCGTTGACGTTGGCCACCAGGTGGTGTCCGGGGATGACCTCGACATCGCTCGGCGGCCGGACCGGGGCGTGGTCGACGGCCACGGGGACCGGGGGGACGGCGACCGGCACCGGCGTCTCCTCGGGCATCGGGGCAGCCGGTGCTGCCGCGACCGGAACCTCCGGCACCTCGTCGGCCGGCGCTTCACTGATACCGACTCGAGAGTGCAGCCACCGCAACGGCTTTGGCGCCCACCAGTTCCAGTCGCCGGCAAGCTGCAAGAAGGCGGGGACCACGATGCCGCGGATGATAGATGCGTCGATCACGACGGCCAGCGCGGTGCCGATGCCGAACATCTTCATGAATGACAGACCGTTGGCGAACGAGATCAACGTGATCGTCAGCAACAGCGCCGCGCTGGTGACGATCCGGCCCACGCGCCCCAGTCCGATGACCGTCGACGCGGTGTTCGACAGACCGGAGTCGCGGGCCTCCTTGATGCGGCTGAGCAGGAAGATCTCGTAATCGACGGACAAGCTGAAGGCGATGGCACACAACAGCACCACCATCGAGAGATTCAGCGGCGCAGGCGTGATGCCCAGCAGGCCGGCGAGATGGCCCTCCTGGAAGACCCACACCATGATGCCCAGCACCCCGCTCAGAACCAGGAGGTTGAGCACGAGTGCCTTGACCGGCACCACGACACTGCCGGTGAACAGGAACAACAGGATGAAGGTGGCGCCGGCGATGAGCCCGATCGCCAACGGGAGCTTGCCCCCGATCGCGGCTTGACTGTCGATGAGCGTGGCGGTCGGTCCGCCCACTTCCACCTGGCGGTTGGTGATCTTGGCCCGGATGTCGCGGACGATGTGTTGGGCGGTATCGGAGTCGGCCTGAACCGAGAGGTAGACGATCGCGTAGCTGGAACCCGACACCGCGGGCGTCGGCCCGGCCGCCTGACCGTTCTCGAACCGGCCGATGGGGCCCGTGACCAGCACGACGCCGTTCATGCGCGAGATGTCCGGGGCCAGGTTCTGCAGCACGGTGGCATCGTTGCGGGTCACCAGGGTGATCGCCTGCGACGGATCCAGCGTGAAGTCCCGCTGCAGCGATTCGGCTACCAGCCGCGCACTGGAGTCCGTCGGCAGGGCTCGCTCATCGGGCGTGGCGAATTGGACGTTGAGAAATGGAATGCCCAAACCCAACAGCAGGACCACCACGGGCAGCGCGTAGAGCAGCGGCCGGTGCGTGACCACCTCGGCGAACCTCCGCCAGAACAGGGAGTCGGCCGAGGGTGGCACCTTACGGCGGATGACGGAGAGCGAGTCCACGCGCTTGCCGAGCAACGCCAGCAGTGCGGGCAGGACGATGATCGCGGCGAACGCCGAGAGCAGCACGGTGGCCGTCGCAGCGAGACCGACCGACCGCAGGAAATAGGTGGGAAACACCAACAGGCTGGTCATCGCCAAGGTGACGGTCGCCGCGCTGAACAAGATGGTGCGCCCGGCGGTGTTGACCGTGGCGATGACGGCCGGGTGGTGGTCTTTGCCGTTGGCCAGTTCCTCCCGGAACCGCGACACCATCAGTAGGCCGAAGTCGATGGACAACCCGAGGCCGAATGCCGTCGTGACGGTCAGGGCGTGCACTGACACATCGGTGACCGCTGTCATCAGCAGCAACACCGACAGGGTGGACACGATGGACACGACGCCGACCACCACCGGCAGTACGGCCGCTATCAGTCCGCCGAACACGATGACCAGCACCGCCAACGAGATAGGCACCGCAATGCTCTCACTGGTCTTGAGGTCGCCTTTGACCTTGTCGCGAATCTCCTGCTGCACGCCGAGCGCGCCACCCGCACGCACCGTGACGCTGGTGTCGTGGGGCAGATTCGCGATGATCCGCTTGGCCGTCTCGGCGGCTTCGTCGGCGGTTCCCCCGACGTGGACGAGCATCAGGCCGGAACGACTGTCCTTGCTGCGTAGGTCGGCGGCTCCCTCGTCGCCGAAGGATCTGGTGATCTTGGCCTTGGGCTCGGCCGCGACGACTTTGAGCACTCGATCCCGGATGGCCGCGACCTCGGGACTGTCGATGGTGCCGTCCCGCGGCAGCAGTTGAACGACGAGATTCGCGGTGGTGCCGAAGTGCTGGTCCAGAAACTCGTCGGCCTTCGAGGATTCCGATGCCGGGTCGGTGTTTCCGCCGGTGCCCAGCTTGTCCGACACCGATCCGCCGAGCACGACACTGATCCCCAGCAGGACCAGAACGGCCGCCAGCACCGATTTCGGGCGCTTGACGGTGAACGCGGCCAGTCGCCTCAACATGTCTGCCTCTCCCCAGTGAACTTCGTGCTGCTCGCGGTGGCTTGTCGTGCGGGCCTGGGCGCTCTCCGAATTGGGATGTCAGCGTGAAATCTAGGCCCGCACCGACAGTCGTGTCGACGGTCAGTTACGCGCCTCGCCGGCGAGCCACAGGCGCACCAGGCAGCGTCGGGCGTGCACGTCGGGCGAATCGATGAAAGCGCGGCGATTGTGCAGGGTCGTGTGGTTGTCGGCGAACAGCACGTCACCCGGGTGCAGCGTGAACTCGACGGCACTGGCGGCGTCGCTCAGTGCACGGTCGAAGGCGTCGAGTGCCTGGCGCTGCCGGTCGGTGAGCGGCCGACCGCTGCGGTAGTGGCCGAGTTCGATGTGCAACCGGTTGTAGCGGATCCGGACACCGTCGGTGGTGTCGGTGAAGATAGCGCCATCGGTGAACGGGTTTTCGCCCGGCTCGGTCTCGTGCGAACGGTCGAAGCAGAACTGCCCGTAGAGCTCGTCGACCAACTCGGGGTGGGCGGCCAGCATCGCGTTGTAGGCGGTGTGCGCACTGACCATCAGCGACTCACCGCCGGACACTGCCTTGCGCAGACACAGCAGCCCCAGGATGTCGGGCCGGCTGCCGGCGTAGGCGCAGGCCGAATCCGTGTGGTAGATCAGCGCGGAGTTGGTCTTGGAGCCGCGGGCCTCGGCCACCGATTGCCCGGTGTCCTGAACCAGGTACACACGGTCGCCCTGCTTGTTCTGCGGCTGCGGCTCACCCAGGTAGGTACCCAGGCCCCAGTACAACATCGAGGCTTCCTCGTCCGTCCAGCCGTCCAGTTGCAGGCCGCGCAGCACACAGAATCCCGGCCCCAGCCGCAGGCAGTGCCGCATGGCGCGGGCGATCTCGACGAGCTCGGGCTCCCGGAAGTCCGCTGCCACGATCGTCTCCAGCCTGCGGCCGCGGCGGCGCAGGTTGTCGCGGATGCGCAGGCATGCCGCCACCTGGCGTGGTCCCACCCCGATCAGGTAGTCCCATGCGTGCAAGCTGTCGCGGTTCCACACCGACGGTCCGGCAATCGGCCGGCGCCCAGTGCCCCGGGATGGGTGTGCCGCGTTCTTGCCCAAGAGTTCGTCCCTGGTGCGAGTGTCGGTGACAGCCCCCATGATCTCATCCCCTTTCTGAAACTTTGGCGCTTTCTATGAGTTTGGCTTGCTGCGCTTGGCGGATTCTTGACGATTTCTGGACGGCCGCTAAAACCAGTCGTGGCCGATCAGCGGGGCACTGATCAGCCACAACGAGGTCCGGCGGGGGTGAGTTACGCGGCGACGGGGATCAGTTCCCGGCGCGACGAGTGCGGCGCCGCGGCGGGGGCACTGAACCGGATGAACATTTTCGCGATGAACGGCGCGGCGAACAGCATCAGGACCACCCGGATCACTTGGGCCGCCATCACGAACGTGACGTTGGAACCCGATCCCGCGGCGGTGCCGAGGACGGCGTAGATACCGCCGGGGCTCGTCGCCAGGTAACCATCCAGCGAGCTCAGGCCGGCCTCG
Organism: Mycobacterium sp. NGS24; assembly: GCF_059813065.1. NCBI lineage: Bacteria > Bacillati > Actinomycetota > Actinomycetes > Mycobacteriales > Mycobacteriaceae > Mycobacterium > Mycobacterium sp. NGS24. The sequence continues at coordinate 602,123 of NZ_JCALDW010000001.1, read as the reverse complement.
TCGGCCAGCACCACACCCAAGCCGGCCGCGGCGAGGTTCAGGATCACGATCAGCGCGAACGCGCCGGGCAGGATCCGTCGGATGGCGCGCAGCGATTGCCGGTCGAACGACAGCAGCGTCTGCCAGACGATCATCATGATCCCGGCCTGGACCAGCAGCATCGGAACGGCGAAACCCTGTACCAGCCCGGAGAACTCCAGCGCAATCGTGATGGCCATCGGTCCCAGCAATCCCGCGCCGGGTAGCCGCATCGACCGACCGGCGAAGCTGCCCACCAGCACGATGGCCGCGATCAGCGGCAGCGTGACGATCATCGATCGGGAAGACGTGTCGTCGGCATGTGCGCCCTCGGCGGCGGTGCCGTGGAAGAAGACTGCGACGACGACGGGCATGGACGCGGTGATGAGCGCCACGCGCAGGTATTGAACGGCCGCGACCACCCGGTCATCGCCGCCGAGGTCGCGTGCGATGGCGACGAGGCCGGACGAGCCGCCGGCCACCAGGGCCAGACCCCCGGTCAGCGGACTGACGTCCTTGTGCAGACCGAGCAGCGCGCCGCCCGCGACGCTGACGATCAGGGTGCTGACGGTGATGGCGATGACGATCGGCCAGTGCGAACCCAGGGCGGCGAACGATACGTTGCGGACCATGAGCCCGGTGTAGACGCCGAGCACGCCCTGAGCGGCCAGGCCTGCCCCCGACACTGTTCTCGGGGCGTACCGCGCCAAGGCCCAAGCGAAGATTCCACAGCCGATGCCTACAACGGCAAGGTCGATGGTGTTCATGCCGTAGAAGGTCCAACATCGCCCTTGACGAATTCTTAATGCGCAGGTGGAGCGCACTTGTCAACCCAGTGTCCGGATCTCGGACGGGTCTCTCACCTGCCGACTGCGACCCGTGTCCCGTCGTTGGACTGACTCGGCGGCAGGCGGGTGGCAGGGACGACGGACTCCGTCGGCCTTTCGACAGGCCCCGACAGGTTATTTGTGTGAGTATCGGATGAGCCGCGGCCGGTGTTGCGCAAAGCCGCGATGTCTCGGCGGGATCTGGATAGGCTTAGCGCTCACACCGGAGACGGACGTTAAGGGGGCGACGTGTCGTTGCTAACCGTGTCGCCAGACTGGCTGACCGCTGCGGCAGCCGATCTGGAAAACATCGGCACGTCGCTGCACTCGGCGAGCGCGGCCGCCGCCCTCCCCACCACCGGAGTGGCCGCTGCCGCCGCGGACGAGGTGTCGGCCGCAGTAGCGGCGCTGTTCGCCGATTTCGGCGACGAGTTTCAGGCGATAAATTCGCAGGTCAGCGCCTATCACGCGCAGTTCTTGCAGACGCTGGGGGCAGCGGCCGGGTCCTACGCCTCGGCCGAGGCCACCGCGGCCACTGTGCTGGATCCGTTCGTCAACGCGATCAACGCACCGACCCAGCTCCTGCTGGGGCGGCCCCTGATCGGCGACGGGGCCAACGGCACTGCCGCCAGCCCGAACGGCGGGGCCGGCGGCATCCTGTGGGGCAACGGCGGCGCCGGATATTCGCAGACCACAGGCGGTCTGGCCGGCGGTAACGGCGGCTCGGCAGGCCTGATCGGCAACGGCGGCGCCGGCGGCAACGGCGGCCTCAACGCCGCGGGCGGGGCGGGCGGCAACGGCGGCTGGCTGTACGGCAATGGCGGCGCGGGGGGAACCGGTGGCGCTTCGCCTACGGTGGCCTTCGGTGGAGCCGGTGGAGCCGGCGGGCGAGCTTACTTGCTGGGGTCGGGCGCAAACGGTGGTGCGGGTGGATTCAACAGCCCCAGCGATCCGTCGCACGCCATCCGTGGGATGGGCGGCACCGGCGGCGTTGGTGGCATGGTCTGGGGTGGGGCCGGCGTCAGCGGTGCGGGTCTGGACGGCAGAACGATCCCCATGCCCACCGTCGCCAATACCGAGCCGGTGGTGAACATTTCAGTGAACGGCGGCGGCAACGCGCCGATCCTCGTGGACACCGGGTCCGAAGGTCTGGTCATGCAGATCAAGGACATCGGCGGACTGCCCGGCCTGCTCAAGATGGGCCTGCCCACGGGCCTCAACATCAGCGCGTACAGCGGCGGCCTGACGTATCTCTACGCCACCTTCCCCACCACGGTGGACTTCGGCAACGGCATCGTCACCGCGCCCACCAGTGTCAATGTCGTCCTGTTGTCGCTACCGACCTCGCCGTTCGCGATCCAGGCATACCTGTCCAATGTCATCAGGAACCCGTTCGTCACCCCGTTCGACGCGTATTTCGCCTCGGCAGGCGTTGACGGCGTGCTGGGCCTGGGACCCAACGCGGTGGGGCCGGGACCAAGTATCCCAACGCAGGCGCTGCCGGGTGATCTCAACCAGGGGGTCACCATCAACATGCCGGCGCAGGAGTTGCGTTTCGGCCCCAACGATCTGGGCGGCCCGACTGTCTCGCTGAACGGGTCCCCCATCACCAACCTTTACGTCAGGGTAGGTAGCGGACCCCTCCAGATGGTGCCGTCCATCGTGGACTCCGGGGGCGTCTATGGGACCATGCCCTCCTCGGTGATCGGCTCCTCGACATTGCCGGCGGGCACCATGATCACGGTGTACGCCGATTCAGGTGGCATGACGAAGCTGTACTCGTTCAACACGAACGACTACGCGCCCACCGTTATCTCCTCTGGCCTGATGAACACGGGTTACCTGCCGTTCAGTCTGGGCCCGGTGCACGTCGACTACAACCCGGCCGGAGTCGGGACGACGATCCTTTATCCTGTGCCCTAGTCGAATCACTGTGTTGGGCTGAGTGTTCCGACGCTGTCGGCGCCCGACGCTAGAGTCGCCTTCATGCTTCAAACGATCGCTGTCCGCGGCTACCGCTCGCTGCGCGAGGTGGTCCTGCCGCTGAGCCGGCTGTCAATTGTCACCGGCGCCAACGGAACTGGTAAGTCGTCGGTGTACCGGGCGCTTCGCCTGCTGGCCGACTGCGGCCGTGGTGAGGTGATCGGCTCGCTCGCCCGCGAAGGTGGATTGGAATCGGTGCTGTGGGCCGGACCCGAGCAGCTCAGTGGCGCCCGTCGGGAAGGCAACGCTCAGGGCACCACCCGCACCCGACCGTTGTCACTCGAACTCGGCTTTGCCGCAGATGATTTCGGTTATCTCGTCGATCTCGGCATTCCGCAGATGGCCGGCCACCGTAGTGCGTTCGCACGCGACCCGGAGATCAAACGCGAGGCGTTGTTCGCCGGGCCGGTACTGCGCCGCGGGACCACTTTGGTGCGCCGTACCCGTCAACTAGCTGAAATCAGCGGCGACGCAGACGGATTCGACGAACTGTCCCGAAACCTGCCGCCCTACCGCAGCGTGTTGACCGAATATGCGCATCCGCAAGCACTTCCCGAGCTCGCGGCGGTGCGCGAACGGCTGCACAGTTGGCGCTTCTACGACGGCTTCCGGGTCGATGCCGCCGCTCCCGCCCGACAGCCGCAGGTGGGCACGCGCACTCCGGTGCTCTCCGACGACGGCAGAGACCTTGCGGCAGCGGTCCAGACGATCATCGAGGCCGGCTTGGACGACTTGGCCCGCGCGGTCGCCGACGCATTCGACGGCGCCACCCTCGACGTCGACGTCAGCAACGGCCTTTTCGACCTTCGCCTGCAGCAGCGCGGGATGCTGCGACCGCTGCGCACAGCCGAATTGTCGGACGGCACTTTACGATTCCTGCTGTGGGCCGCGGCACTGCTGAGCCCGCAACCACCCTCGCTGATGGTGCTCAACGAACCAGAGACCTCGCTGCACCCCAGCCTCATCGGCCCATTGGCGGCACTGATTCACACGGCAGCCACCCACACGCAGGTGGTGGTGGTCACCCATTCCCGTTCGCTGCTCGACGCCCTCGACAGCGGAGTCGAAATCGAACTGCACAAGGATTTCGGCGAGACCCGCATCGCCGGTCAGAGCCTGCTGACGACGCCGCCGTGGGATTGGGGCAAGCGGTGAGCCCGCGGCGTCAAGTGTGCAAAGTGTGCAGAACGTGCAACTATTGGAAGCTATGGCCAATCAGTTGAGCCTCCGCGAGCGACGACGCCGACAGACCAGCGCGGACATCCGCGGGGCTGCGGTGCGCTTGGCGCAGGTCCGCGGCTGGGACCGAGTCACCATCGAGGAAATCTGCACTCAGGCCGGAATTTCCACCCGCACCTTCTTCAACTACTTCCCCAATAAGGAAGCCGCGATCGCCTACGGCCCGTCGGACCTGCCGCCGGAATTGGCCGACGAGTTCGTCGCAGCCGGACCCGCGCCCCTCCACGTGGTGCTGGCCGAACTGATCACTCTGGCGGCCCACCATCTTCGCGACATGCCACCGGAGCGTGAGCAGGCCGTCTGCATGCTCGACCTGGCAAAAACCACGCCCGCGGTGCTGGCGGCGTTCCTTGCCGACCTGGAGCGTTTCCAGACGCAATTGACCGAGATCGTCGCCAAACGCCAAGGCATGCCCTCCGACGACGAAGTCTCCGCCCTGATCTCCGCGCTAGCGTTGACGGCGGTGCGCTCGGGCATCGAAAGATGGTCGAGCAGCGAACCCGAGGACGCCGGTGACACGCCGATGCCCTATGTCGAACGTGCTGCCGCGCTGGTCAACAGCATCTTCACGCAGTGAGAGCGTGACCGGGATTACAGAAAGTTGCATACTCTGCAAAATATGCAGATGATGTACAGGTGGTCCGGTTAGCTCGTCTTACTATCGCATCGGGCCACCTCGGGCTGCGTAACTCGCGCGACCCATAATCGCTTGTGATGCAAGGCAATTCGTCGTGTGACCAGGAAAGGCTCACGTAGGTGCAGATGGCAAAGATCGTGCGCAACGCCTGGTTGCCGCTGCTGATCGTGGCAGTCGTGGTTATCGGGGGCTTCGCGGTGACCCGGGTCAAGTCGTTCTACAACGCCGACCAGCAAGATGACCTGACCAGCGCAAAGGTTGACGACTCCAAGCCCTTCAAGCCCAAGGTCGTCAAGTACGAGATCTTCGGCTCGGCGACCCGCGCCAACGTCAACTACCTCGATCTCAGCGCCGAGCCGCAGCGGCTGGACGGCGCTCCCCTGCCCTGGACACTGGTGCTCAGCACCACCGCACCCTCGGTCTTTCCGAACATCTCGGCGCAAAGTGACGGCGATTTCCTGGGCTGTCGTATCACCGTCGACGACGAAGTCAAAGACGAACAAACATCCAACGGCGTGCACGCCCTGACTTCCTGCTTGGTGAAATCAGCATGAGCACTACTCTGCAAGACGCGCCCACCGATTCGTTGCCCGTCGCCAAACACGCGGCCCGCGAGGCGATTCCGCACTTCATCCGCAAATTCGCCGTGCTGATCATCCTGGGATGGCTCGCGCTGATCGCGCTGCTCAACGTCGTCGTCCCCCAGCTCGACGAGGTCGGCAAGCTGCGTTCGGTCTCGATGAGCCCGGACGACGCGCAATCGGTGATCGCGACCAAGCGCGTCGGCGAGGTGTTCAAGGAGTACAAGTCCAACAGTTCGGTGATGATCGTCCTGGAGGGCCAGAACGCGCTGGGCGCCGAAGCGCACGCCTACTACGACCAGATAGTCAAAAAGCTCGAGGCCGACACCGCGCACGTCGAGCACGTTCAAGACTTCTGGAGCGATCCGCTCACCGGTGCCGGCGCACAGAGCAACGACGGGAAGGCCGCCTACGTCCAGGTCTACCTCGTCGGGAACATGGGTGAGACCAAGGCCAACGACTCCGTCGAGGCCGTCCAGACCATCGTCAAGCACACCACCCCACCCCAGGGGGTCAAGGCCTACGTGACCGGGCCATCGGCGTTGGAAGCCGACCAACACCTCGCCGGCGACCGCAGCCTGCAGGTGATCACCATGGCGACCTTCGTCGTCATCATCGCCATGCTGTTGATGGTCTACCGCTCCATCGTCACGGTGCTGCTCACGTTGATGATGGTGGTCTTCGAGTTGGCCGCCGCTCGCGGCGCGGTCGCATTTTTGGGCTACTACAAGATCATCGGGCTGTCCACATTCGCGTGCAACCTGCTGGTGACGTTGGCGATCGCGGCGGCCACTGACTATGCGATCTTCCTGATCGGGCGATATCAAGAAGCCAGAGCAGTCGGTGAATCACGAGAAGACGCCTACTACACCATGTTTCACGGCACCGCACACGTGGTGCTCGGCTCCGGCCTGACCATTGCCGGCGCGACGTTCTGCCTGCACTTCACCAATCTGCCCTACTTCCAGACCCTGGGCGTCCCGCTGGCCATCGGCATGGTCGTGGTGGTGTTGGCGGCGTTGACCCTGGGTCCCGCCGTCATATCGGTGGCGTCGCGCTTCCGGCAGACCCTGGAACCCAAACGCGCCCAGCGTATTCGCGGTTGGCGCAAGATCGGCGCGCTCGTCGTCCGCTGGCCCGGCCCGGTCCTGGTCGTGACGATCGGCGTCGCGCTGGTCGGTCTGCTCACCCTGCCCGGCTACCGGACCAACTACAACGACCGCAATTACCTGCCCGCCGACCTGCCGGCGAATGCGGGCTATGCGGCCGCCGATCGGCACTTCTCCAAGGCCCGGATGAATCCCGAGTTGCTGATGATCGAAAGTGACCACGATCTGCGCAATTCCGCGGACTTCCTGGTCATCGACAAGATCGCCAAGTCGATCTTCCGGGTACCCGGCATCAGCCGGGTCCAGGCCATTACCCGCCCCGAGGGAACCCCGATCGAGCACACCTCGATCCCGTTCCAGATCAGCATGCAGGGCGTCAGCCAGCAGATGACCCAGAAGTACCAGGAAGATCAGATCGCGGACATGCTCAAGCAGTCCGAGGAGATGCAGACGACCATCAACAGCATGGTGCAGATGCAGGACATCACCCAGCAGATGACCAACGACATGCACGTGATGGTCGCCAAGATGAAGAGCATGACCATGGACGTCGCCGAATTACGCGACCACATGGCCAATTTCGAGGACTTCTTCCGACCCATCCGCTCGTACTTCTACTGGGAGAAACACTGCTACGACATTCCGGTGTGCTTCTCGTTGCGGTCGGTGTTCGACGCCCTGGACGGCATCGACACGATGACCGATGACATCCAGAGCCTGATCCCGGTCATGGAACATCTGGACACACTGATGCCGCGGATGAACGCGCTGATGCCCGAGATGATCCAGAACATGAAGAACATGAAAACCATGATGCTGACCATGTATTCGACCCAGAAAGGTCTGCTGGAGCAGCAGCAGCGGGCACAGCGCGACTCGTCCGCCATGGGCCGGGCCTTCGATGCGTCGAAGAACGACGACTCCTTCTACCTGCCGCCGGAGACGTTCGACAACCCCGAGTTCAAGAAGGGCATGAAGAACTTCATCTCCCCCGACGGCCACGCCGTGCGCTTCATCATCAGTCACGACGGCGATCCGATGTCCGCGGAAGGCATTTCGCACATCGACACGATCAAGAAGGCCGCCTACGAGGCGCTCAAGGGCACCCCGATGGAGGGCTCCAAGATCATGCTCGGTGGCACCGCGGCCACCTTCAAGGACATGCGGGACGGCAGCAACTACGACCTGCTGATCGCCGGAATCGCGTCCATGTGCCTGATTTTCATCATCATGCTGATCCTGACCCGCAGCGTGGTGGCCTCAGCGGTCATCGTGGGCACCGTATTGCTTTCTCTCGGCGCGTCTTTCGGGCTGTCAGTGCTCATCTGGCAGCACCTGCTCGGCATTGAACTGCACTGGATGGTGCTGGCGATGTCGGTGATCATCCTGCTGGCCGTGGGAGCCGACTACAACCTGCTGCTGGTGTCGCGTTTCAAAGAAGAGATCCATGCCGGTCTGAACACCGGGATCATCCGGGCGATGGGCGGCACCGGTTCGGTGGTCACCTCGGCGGGGTTGGTGTTCGCGTTCACGATGATGACGATGGCGGTCAGCGAGCTCACGGTGATCGGCCAGGTCGGCACGACCATCGGACTCGGTTTGTTGTTCGACACGTTGATCGTTCGGTCGCTGATGACCCCGTCGATCGCTGCGCTGCTGGGCAAATGGTTCTGGTGGCCGCAACGAGTCCGCCAGCGCCCGGTGCCCGCGCCCTGGCCCAAGAAGTCCGGAGAGCGGACCGAACAGGACGCCTTGGCGGGCGTCTGATCGGACGGGAGCTACTGGCGGAACAAACCGGCCACGAAGGTACCCACGTTGTAGACACCGGAGTTGCCGAAGCCCGAATTGCCCAAGCCGGACATGAACAGGAAGCCGGTGTTCAACACACCCGAGGACGAACCGCTGTCGTTCTGGTAGCCCGACGCCGGGGCCGTGTTGCGCACTCCCGATGCGTTGGAGTCGGTGTTCTGGAACCCTGAGGCACCACTGCCGGAGTTGTAGAAGCCGGAGCTGCCGACCCCGCTGTTGAACCAGCCGGAGCTGGAGCCGGTGCCGGCCACCGTCGATCCGACGCCGGTCTGCACACTGCCCGAGTTCCACAGCCCGGTGTTGCTGGCACCGGAGTTGCCGAAGCCGGTGTTGAAGCCGGCGGCGTTGGAGCTACCCGTGTTATAGATGCCCGCGTTGAAGCTTCCGGTGTTGCCGATGCCGGAATTGAAGTTCCCGGTGTTGAAATTGTCGGAGTTGGCGAAGCCGGTGTTCGAGGTGGCGGAATTGAAAAAGCCGGTCGATGACGCGCCGGAGTTGCCGAAGCCGGTGTTCACCTCGCCGCTGTTGGCCAGGCCCCAGTTCTTGGAACCGGCGTTGAACAAACCGGCGTTCTCGGTGCCCGAATTGAAGAACCCCGCGTTCGACGTGCCCGAACTGAACAATCCGACATTGCCACTGCCGGAGTTCAATCCGCCGATGCCGATCTGGTTGTCACCGGTGAGCCCGATGCCGATGTTGCCGTTACCGGTGTTCCACAGCCCCACGTTGCCATTGCCGGTGTTCGCCAGGCCCTGGTTGCCGCTGCCGGTGTTCGCCAACCCCACATTGTGGTTGCCGATGTTGGCCAGCCCGTGATTTCCGATGCCGCGGTTGCCGTTTCCGAGGTTTTCGTTACCGTAGTTCCCCGCGCCGAGGTTCGCGTTGCCGCGGTTTCCGACGCCGAAATTCTGGTTGCCGAGGTTGCCGCCGCCGATGTTCTGATCGCCGCTGTTGCCGCCGCCGAGGTTGGAATCTCCGTAGTTGCCGCTGCCGACGTTTTGGTTGCCGAGGTTGCCGTTGCCGAGGTTGGCCAAACCGTTGTTGCCGTTGCCGAGGTTGAGTTTGCCGAGGTTGCCGATGCCGAGATTGATGGCCGGGGCCTCTTGCAGCAGCTGCCAGGGGGTCAACTGCGCCGCTGCCGACGCCGCTCCGCCGTAGTAGCTCACCATGGCGCTGACGTCGCGAGCCCACATCTGCTCATAGACCGCCTCGGCCGCCGCAATCGCAGGAGCGTTGAGGCCGAACAGGTTTGAGCGCACCAGCGCCACCAGCTGCGAGCGGTTGAGCGCGATCTCCGCCGGATGCACAATGGCCGACCGAGCGGCCTCGAACGCGGTGGCGATCGCCCTGGCCTGTCCGCCCGCACCCTGCGCATGGGCCGCCGCCGCGCTCAGCCATCCTGCATACGGCGACGCCGCAGCCGTCATCGCCGCGGCGGCCGGACCTTGCCACGCCGAATCGACGAGTCCGGCAGTCACCGAACCGAACGACGTGGCCGCAGCGCTGAGCTCCTCGGCCAGACCGTCCCAAGCCGCCGCCGCGGCCAGCAGCGGCTCGGACCCGGCTCCGAGAAACATGCGCAGCGAGTTGACTTCCGGTGGCAACATCGGAAAGTCCATCAGGTCGTCTCCCCCAATGACAGTTCGTGGTCGGCGCTCGGTAGGTCACCTTCGCGCGGCATCACCGGACCCTAGAACATCACGGAGCTATGCGGCTCGTTTCCGCGGAATCGGCACAGCCGAGTACGTCGAAGACCGCTGCGGCCGAGGTGACGGCCTTATCCCCGTTCCCCTCGTCGTGCAGCAACATCCGCACACCGACTCGTCCGGGTCCGCCCGGGTGCGCGCTGCCGTCGACCCGGAATGGCCCTACTTTGCCCCGCGACATAAACATCACGTGCCAGCTGACGACCTGAAGTCTCCGCGTACCGGCAACCTCGGCAGCGAGGTCGGTCGCTGCGGTCTCGAGGACGACATGTTGAGGCCCGATGTGCAGCGCCGCATCGGGCGAGGCGAATTCGGCGCTGAGGGCGGGAAGCACCCAGTGACCGTCGGGACGCTTGCCGGCGCCGAACGCATCCCACAGCGGCGGCAGGTCGGGTGAGTCCTCGATAACCAACTCGGTGCCCGAAACATCCATCCGGTCAAGGCCTTTCGGCGGAATACCGATGATCGCGCCCTGCCCCTCGTTGAACGCGATCACCCGGTCGGGGTTGTCGGCATCGACGATTTTGCACCGGCCGTAACCCATGGTGCGCCCCTGGTGCACGATGCCCGAATCGACGATCTCGATGCGGGACACATCGAAGCCGGGATCGACGATCTGCACCGAGGCGATCACCGGGTTGGGCACCGCCACCATGTCGGTCTGACACCCCTCCGGCGACGAGATAGCAAGCGGCGCAACGAGAATGCCGCCCGCCTCATTGCGCATGTCGCGGCGGATGGTGACCGTGTTGTCGACCTCGCCGAGGTCCATGGAGGAGTGCTTGCGCCCGATGTAGCGGTAACTGAGCAGGCCGGTCCAGCGCCGGTACAGCTCGTCGCGGTAAGCGTCGGAGTCGTCGGCCAGCTCCCGGATGTCCCGTAGTCGCTCAGTCATGGTCTTCCGCCTCTCCTGGCTGCGGACTGTAACAGCAATGCTGAGCGACTGTACAGCGCCGAACTATACAAAATCGGGCTGAAGTGTCACGCTCAAACGATGGATCCGCCCGACCGAACTGCCGGTACGCGGACCGTCTTCACCTTCTGCCGGTATTGCCTGGCCTCGTGCGGGATCGAGGTCAGCGTCGAGGACAACCGGGTGGTCAAGATCGCGGCCGACAAGCAGAATCCGCATAGTTGGCAGGACTTCTGCGCCAAGGGTCGCAACGCCGCCCAACTCGTCGAACACCCGCGCCGGATCCTCGCTCCGATGCGGCGCGTGGGGGACCGATATGTGGCGGCCTCCTGGGACGAGGCCATCGCCGACATCGCGACCCGGATGACCGCGCTGATCGACGCCGACGGACCCGACGCCATCGGCGCGTACTACGGCAACCCCGCCGGATATTCGTCGTCGAATCTGATCTTCATGAACGGCTGGCTGGACGCCGTCGGCACCCAGAATCGCTACGCGGTGGGCTCGGTCGACCAGAATGCGCTGCACGTGGTGGCCGAGGCGATGTACGGCTCGTCGATCATGGTGCCGGTCTCCGATATCGACCACTGCGACTACTTCCTGCTCGTCGGCGCCAATCCCGCAGTGAGCGCGTGGAATTGGGTGGAAAGCGCCCCCGGCGGCTGGAAGCGCGCGCTGGCGCGCCAACGGTCGGGCGCCAAGATCGTCGTCGTCGATCCGTTGCGCACCGAGTCCGCCGACAAGGCCGACGTCCATCTCGCCGTGCGTCCCGGCCAGGACTGGGCACTGCTGCTGGGCATGGTGAAGGTGATCCTCGAGGAGGATCTGCACCACTGCCTCGACTGCGCACGAATCACCAGCGGGTTGCCCGCGCTGCGGGCACTGGTGACTGAGGCAGACCTCGACGACCTGGCTCAACGCTGCGGCATACCGCGCATGCAGATCGAGTGCACGGCAAGGGAATTCGCGGGAGCCGCCGCGGCGATGGCGGTGACGCGCACCGGGATCTCGCTGCACGTGTCCGGCACCGTCGGTGAATGGCTGGGCCAGGTGCTCAACGTGATCACCGGGCGGATGGACCGGCCGGGTGGCCGGCGTTTCGAACCGGGTTACATCGACGCGTTGCAGCTGGCCGCCACCGCCAAACCCTCGGGGCACCGCAGTCGACTGGCCGGTCGCGCCATGGTGGCCGGGGCGCACGCGCTGAGCGAACTGCCGGCCGAAATCACCACCCCGGGGCCCGGGCAGATCCGCGCCCTGGTGATCAATTCCGGCAATCCGGTGGTCTCCGGTCCCGACGGTGCGGCGCTCGACCAGGCGCTGGCTCAACTCGACCTCTTGGTGGCGATCGACTTTGTGCAGCGTGAAAGTCACCGGCACGCGCACTGGTTACTGCCCGCGGTGCACTGGCTGGAGCGCGACGACCTGCTGGCGTTGACCAGCAATCTGCACGACGAGCCCTACGTGCAGTACGGCGTGCGTGCGGTCGATCCGCCCCCGGCCGCACGGGAGGAGTGGCGCGTCTTCGTCGACCTGGCGCTGGCCATGGACGTCCCCCTGTTCGGCGTCAAGGGCGTCAACGCGTTCGTCAAGACGAGCCGACGGCTGGCCCACGCCGTCCGACGGCCCACGCTGGCCTTCTCCCCGCACTGGATCAACCGACTGATCGTCGTGATGTCGCGAAAGGTGAACGGCCGCAAGCTGAAATGGCGCGACTTGCTGGCTCACCCGCATGGCATGGTGCTCGGCCCGCGGGAGTACGGCCACTTCTCGGCTGCCTTGCGCACCGCCGACAAACGTGTCCAGGTGGCGCCACCGGAGTTCGTAACCCGCACCCGCGAGTTGCTGGCCAGTCCGCCACCCGAGGCGCCGTCCGACTACCCGTTCCAGCTGGGTAACCGCCGGCACCGGCACTCCATGAACTCGTTTCTCAACGACCTGCCCGGCCTGCATCCCGGCGGCAAGGGCAGCGCAGTGCTCATCCACCCGGCCGACGCCGCCGTCCTCGGTGTCCGCGACGGCGACCTGGTGCGGGTGTATTCGCCGGTCGGCGAGGTGCGGGCCACCGCGTCGCTGAGCGATCGGCCGCGGCGCGGCTTGATTGTGCTAGACCACGGCTGGGGTTCGCGGGTCTTCGACCCGCACGGCCGCGACGCGCCGCAATCATTCGGGGTGAACCGCAACCTGCTGATCGACGGCGAACCGGTCGATCCGCTTTCGCAGACCCCGGCGATGAGTTCTACCTACGTGGGCGTGGAACGCTGCGTCGGCGACATCCAGAACCACACGACGTTGGGCCGGCAACCGTCGGCACGGGTGCGCGATCCATGATCAACGACGGTGTCGCCCTGTCACGCTGCTAGCGTCGAGTCGGCACGCGCACGACGCGCGAATCGGTACGTCGGCGCGCGCTGCGGCGAGCCTGAGTTGCTGACCGATGATGACGGCTTCGTCGTTGCGCCCCAACCGTTTCAGGCATTCGTGGTAACCGTGCAGGCTCCACACGTTGCCGGGATGCTGACAACACCGGGCCAGCGTCGGGTCGAAGCCCAGATCAGCGGCGTACACCGCGGCCGCCTCGGCCACGTGGTCCTGCTCCAACAGCAGTGCCCCATAGGCGTGCCGGGTGGGCTGCATCCAGCCCCACGGCTCGTCGTAGGGTAGTGCGTCATCGAGTTCGACGGCGCGTCTCAGGTGTGCGAAAGCCTCGTCGAAAGAACCTGCCCGATAGGCGATTTCACCGTCAAGCATGGCGGCGGCCACCGCGAGGATGTCGCGGCTGGTGTTGTTGAACAAGTACCGCGTCTCCGGTATGCGCTGATACGCATCGGCGAAGGCCACGCGCGCCTTCTCGGCCTGTGCGATCTGGCCGGTGGCGGCCAGCGCGACACCGCGACCGTAGTGCACGGTTGCGGCGGTGGTGCAGTACAGCTGCGGGTCCGGCGGTAGCGCCTGCGCGGCCAACTCCGCCCAGCGACCGAATCGGACCAGGACATGAGTGCGCAGCGGCACGAATGCCTCCAGCCAGTCGGCCATCGGCGGGGACTGGATCGACAGCAGCTCGGGTGTCAGCTGCCCGGCGAGCTCGTCGGCAGCTTGCAGCGCGATGCGCGACTGTCCCTGGAACATCGCGGAATACACGATGAAGTGCAGATCGTGCGCACGGTACAACGAGTAGAAATTCAGCGGGCCCGCGCGGTCGAGGAAACGTCGATCCGCCTGCACCGCAGCACGGTTGGCGTCGATCGAACTGCCGTAGTCACCGCACAGCACGTCGATGTGGCTGGGCATGTGCTGCAGATGTCCGGCATCGGGCACCAGGCCGCGCAACGCGTCGGCGGCCGGCAGCGCCACCTCCGGCGTCGCCGACATCTCCATCGCGTGCAGATACAGGTGCAGGATGCCGGGGTGGGTACGGCCTGCCGGCTCGGCCATTGCCCGTTCGAGGATCGCTCGGGCCTCGACCACCCGCGAACCGGCGGCCGGCTCACCGGAAGCGGTGTCCCATAACGCCCATGCAGTGACGTTGAGCAGTGCGTCGGCGGCGAGGGCCTGCACGTCGAGGTCGTCGGGGTAGCTCGCGGCCAGCGCTGTCATCGCATCGGCGTACGCATCGAGAGCAGCGTCCAGCAGTGCGGTGTCCGCGGGGTCCTCGACGGGAAATCGGGTCCGCAGTGCGGCGATCAGGTCCTGCTCGACGGGGCTGCCGCGACCGGCGGCGGCCAGCGCAAGTTCAGCGCGGGCGCGGGCCAGCGAGGAGGTCAGATCGACGGGATCGAAAGCCGCCCAGGCTTTGTTGTAGTTGGGGCCCACCGCGTAGGCGATGCCCCACCGGGCGATGGCCAGATCCGGGTCTGCGTGCAGGGCGCGTTCGAAGCAGGCAATGGCCTCCTCATGGTTGAACGCGTAGGCCCACACCAGGCCACGATCGAACCAGAGCTGCGCGGACGGAGATGCGGTCTCGACCCGGCGGCGGTAGGAACCGAGGTCGTAGTACTGCTCGTCGGCGCTCACGTTCGCCCCAGCCGCTCCACGATGACGGCCCGCGCGGTGCGACCTTCGGGCGTCGGTGTCAGCGGGTAGACGTGCAGTAACCCGTCTTGTTCGTGGTAGTCGACGGATATGCCTGCGGCGGTGGCCTTGTCGACCAAAGCTCGGGCGTCGGGGTGCAGGATGTCACGGGTGCCGCTGAAAATCGTCAGCGGACCCAGTCCGCTGAGGTCGGCCGCCAGCGGACTGACCCGCGGATCATCCACCGGCAGCTCGCCACGCCACCGCTCAGCGAACACGTGCAGGGCATCGCGACGCAACCACGGGTCGTCGACCGAATCGATGAGCGGATTGGACAGTGACAGGTCGACCACCGGTGAGATCAGCACCGTCTGCGGGACGACGACATCGTGATCGTCACGCAGTGACAGCGCCGTCGACAACGCGATCTGCCCGCCCGCGGAGTCGCCGGCCAGCCCTACGCTCTGCCCCCGCGCCACACTCGTGCGCACCATGTCCACAATCACTGGTACCACGTCGCCGGCGGTGGCGAACGGCACCAGCGGGTAGATGGGAACGATCACTTCCGCCTCGGATTCGGCGGCGATCTGTGCGGCCAATCGCCAATGCTGGCTTGCGATTTCGTTCACCCAGGCGCCACCGTGCAGATAGACGACGGTCCGTTCGGGCGGGCCGGTCTTGCGCTTCTTGGGCGTCAGCGTGTAGATCGGCCAACCCGTCCCGCGCTCGAACGCCAACGCCACATCGCGCCGCAACCGCGGCGGCGGACCGAAGAGCTGCCGGTGCTGGGCGCAGTGTTCGATATGCGCGTGCGCCGCCGCCACGCTCGCATAGGCGCGCGTCCGACCCGTCCAGCGAAGCAGCGCCGGCAGCGCCCGACTCCGCAGACTTGTCAACGGTTCATCCCTTCGCCCTCCGCCGGCAACGGCTGCCACTGCCCCGCTACCGAAGTCGTCCAGTGCGGGGCGCGGCGTCCCCGAAACGCCGCTACGCCCTCGCGGGAGTCCGCGCTGCCCATCACCCGGTGATGCAGGCGCGTTTCCAGGTCCGCCACCCGGCGGGGTGGATAGCCGTTGATCATGGTGTCCCACAGCAGTCGCTTGCTCAGCGCGGCCGACATCGGCGCCACATTGACGGCGATGTCATGGGCCACCGCCATGGCATTGTCGAGCACTTGTTCGCTCGGCAGCGCGCGTACGGCGAGTCCCATCGCCACCGCCTCGGCCCCGCCGAAGCTCCGTCCGGTCAGCAACAGATCCGCCGCCACTGCCCCACCCACCAGGTGCGGCAGTGTCCAGTGCGCCATGCAATCCGGTATGACGCCGCGACGTACCTGTGCCACAGCATATTTGGCGTCTTCGGCCACGATCCGGATGTCGGTCTGCAGCGCAATGGTGAGGCCGATTCCGATCGCGTGCCCGTTGACCGCAGCGATCACCGGGGTGCGCAGTTCGAAGGCCGCGGGGTCGGTCGGTGACGCGGTGAACGCCTGGCCGGACGGCGCGTTGAACGGATCTGCTTCGGCGGCGAAGTCGGCACCGGCGCAAAAGGCCTCCCCGGCCCCGGTCAGCACGATCGCGCGTACCGCGTCGTCGTCGTCGCACTGCCGGTACGCCTGGTTGAGCAATGCACCCATCTCCGCGGTATAGGCGTTGCGGCGTTCCGGTCGGTTCAGGGTCAGCAGCGCGACGCCGTCTGCGATTGCGACGGTGAGATCGGCGCCCATCTGCGCAAACCTACCCGGTGGCCACGCTATCGTGGCGCAACGGCCATCTTGACCGTGCGGCAACAGGAGAACCGATGAGAGAAGAAGGCACCCAGTGACTGTCCAGACTCTGGACACCGACTACCTGGTGATCGGTGCCGGAGCTATGGGAATGGCGTTCACCGACACGCTGATCACCGAGTCGCAGGCCCGCGTGGTCATCGTCGACAGAGCACACCAGCCGGGCGGGCACTGGACTACCGCGTATCCCTTCGTGCGCCTGCACCAGCCGTCGGCCTACTACGGGGTGAATTCAAGGACGTTGGGCAACAACACCATCGACGGTGTCGGGTGGAATCAGGGACTCAATGAGCTTGCCCCCGTTGGCGAAGTCTGCGCGTATTTCGATGCCGTGATGCAACAGCAGTTCCTGCCTACCGGGCGGGTCGAGTACTTCCCGATGAGCGAATATCTGGGCGACAACCGTTTCCGCACCCTGGCGGGTGTTGAGTACAGCGTCAACGTGACGCGGCGCGTCGTGGATGCCACCTACCTGCGCGCGGTGGTGCCATCCATGCGCCCGGCGCCCTACGCCGTGGCTCCGGGCATCGACTGTGTGCCGCCCAACGAGTTGCCCCGGTTCGGCGCCCGGGACCGGTACGTGATCGTCGGCGCCGGCAAGACCGGCATGGACGTCTGTTTGTGGCTGCTGCGGCACGGTATCGGCGCCGAGCGGCTGACCTGGATCAAGCCCCGCGACTCCTGGCTGATGGACCGGGCCACGCTGCAACCGGGACCGTCGTTCATCAAGCAGTTCCGGGACAACTACGGCGCACAACTGGAAGCGATCGAGGCCGCGACATCGATCGAGGATCTGTTCGACAGGCTGGAGGCGGCCGGTACCCTGCTGCGACTCGACGCTGCGGTACGCCCGCGGATGTACCGCTGCGCGACGGTGTCGCAGCCGGAGTTCGAGCAACTCCGCCGGATCGAGGACGTGGTCAGGCTGGGGCACGTCCAACGCATCGAGCCGACCGAAATCGTGCTGGACCAGGGTTCCGTCACCTCGACACCGTCGACGCTCTACATCGACTGCACGGCCGACGGTGCGCCCGAGCGGCCCGCCACCGCGGTTTTCGACGGCAGTCAGCTGACGCTGCAGGCGGTGCGCGGGTGCCAGCAGGTGTTCAGTGCCGCGTTCACCGCCCATGTCGAGGTCGCCTACGCCGAGGATGCGGTGAAAAACGAGCTGTGCGAACCGATTCCGCATCCGGACCGCGATGTGGACTGGCTGCGTCTGACCCGTTCCGATCTGCGTAATTTCGCCCGCTGGCTCGACGATCCGGACCTGACCGATTGGCTGAGTGCCGCGCGACTGAATCTGCTCGCCGAGCTGCTGCCGCCGTTGTCGCACAAGCCACGGGTACGCGATCGGGTGGTGTCGATGTTCCAGTCGAAACTCAACACGGCCGCTGAGCAGTTGGAGAAGCTGCTCAGCGATGCCTAGCGGAGCAGCCGTGCCCGACAATGCCGAGCTGGACGCACCGCTGGTCGAGGTGCCCGACCAGGGATACGTGTATCGCACCGGCTGGCGGCTGGGCACATCCGACATCGACGAGCACCGCAGGCTGCGTCTGGACGGCGTCGCGCGCTACATCCAGGAGGTCGGTGCCGAGCATCTCGCCGATGCGCAGCTGGCCGAAGTCCACCCGCACTGGATCGTGCTGCGCACGGTGATCGACGTGTTCGAGCCCCTCGAGATACCCAGCGACATCACCTTCCGCCGGTGGTGTGCGGGACTCTCCAGCAGATGGTGCGACATGCGGGTGCAGCTGCTGGGCGCCGAGCGCGGTCGCATCGAGACCACGGGCTTCTGGATCTGCATGAACAAGGACACTCTGACCCCCTCGCGGCTCAGCGACGGCGCCGTTCAGCGGTTCGGCAGCACCACAGATGAGCACCGACTCAAGTGGCGGCCGTGGCTCACCGCACCGATCGAGGATGCGCGGGAAGTCCCGTTTCCGTTGCGCCGCACCGACATCGACCTCTTCGAGCACGTCAACAACACGGTCTACTGGCACGGCGTACACGAAATACTCGGCCGCGTACCCGAACTGGAGCAGCGACCTTACCGCGCGGTGCTCGAATACCGCCGCCCCATCAAGTACGGCGAGAACTTGATCATCCGCTGGCAGCCCAGCGGCGACACCGTGCGCATGCATTTCACCGTGGGCGACGACGTGCGCGCAGCGGCTCTGGTGTGCAGAATCTAGTCGCCGCCGAAGCACTTCAGCTGTGCCGCGCGGTCGTTGGCTGCGTGCCGTTGCGGCAACCCCGGACGCGTACTCTCGCGCTAATGCACGACGACAAAGAGCGCGACCTGGCAGTGGACTACTACCGCGTGTCCGGTGTGGTCCTCATCGTGCTGGGGCACTGGCTCGCCGCGGCGATCACCTACCACGACGGCCAGTTCGGTCGGCAGAATCCACTTCTCGACCTGCCCTGGACGCAATGGCTGACCTGGATCTTCCAGGCGGTCCCGGTGTTCTTCCTGGTGGCCGGTTACGCCGGCGCGGTGTCCTGGAAACACCGTTACGACGGGGACAGCATGTCGCGTCAGGTGTGGCTGCGGCGTCGGCTGGCGCGCGTCCTCGGACCGACCGCCGTGTACGTCGCGCTGGTGTCCACCGCGGTGGCGATCCTGGATTACACCGGTGTCGCCGGGGCGGTGCTGGAGTACGCCAGCTGGGCGGTGGCCATGCACCTGTGGTTCCTCGCGGTCTACGTGGTGGTGGTGTCGCTGACGCCGATTGCGATTGCCGCCCAGCGACGTTGCGGCCTGTGGGCCCCGGCCATCCTGGGCGTAGCGGTGGTGCTCGTCGACGTGATCTCGCTCGCCGGGCAGGTGTCCTGGCTGGGCTGGCTGAATTACCTGCTGTGCTGGGCCGCGCTGTACCAGCTCGGAATAGCTTGGCGTGCCGGGTCATTGAGTGGCCGCCGCGCGATACTGCTGGCCGTCGGGTCGGCGGTGGCGCTGATGTTGCTGATCTGGCCCGGCCCGTACCCGGTGAGCATGATCGGTGTTCCGGGTCAGGCCATCCAGAACACCACACCCCCATCGATGGCGATGCTGGCGTTCGGGTGCATGCAGGCCGGGATCGCGGTGGCGGTGGCGCCGGCGCTGCACCGCGTGCTGGGGGGACGGTTCGTACGCCGCGCCCTGGCGGTGGCCAACACCAACGTGATGGCCTTGTACCTGTGGCACATGCTGCCCGTGGTGATCGTGGCGGTCATCGCCTACCCGGCGGGGTTGTTGCCCCAGCCGCCTGAAGGAACCGCCGGGTGGTGGTTGGCGCGGCTGGAATGGTGGGCCGTGCTCGGCCTGGTCACCGCCCTAGAGCTGCTCGTGTTGTGGTGGGGCCGGCAGGTTTTCGCCGCGCCGTTGCCCAGCTTCGGGCTGCCGGTCGCGCCACGGTGGACCGAAGCGACGATGTTCACCGGCACCGCGGCCGCGGCGTACGCCCTGGCGTTCCTGGCCGCCTTGGGCTTTGCACCCGACGGCCATCTCCCCGGGCTGACCGTGCTCGTATTCGCCTGCGGCTTGACCCTGGTCGCGTTGTGTCCGGCGACGGCGAGTCGCGCGGCCGTGCCTCAGGATTCAGGTCTGCAGAACGAGTCTGCCGGCGACCGCTGACAGCTCGATCGCCGACCGGCGCGGGGTGGCGTCCCTATGCGGTGGCCGCGGTGGTGCGATCTGCTGAGCCGAGTCGCGCCAACTCCGGATAGGCCGGTCGGTGCGGCAGTACCGCCAATACCGGGAATGTGTCGGTTGCCGGCACTCCTGTGGGGTAGCCGGCCCGCAAGAAATTCACGAACTTCGCGACGGCGTCGATTACAACCATGTTCTTCACTTTCGTGGCCCGGAGAGGCCAGTGATTTCCCGCCAATCCGTGGGTCGAAACAACCCGAGCGCGTCTACAACGTCGCCAAGTGGGTAACCGCGACCACAATGCGAACGAGGGAGGGCCGTCGATGGCTGCCATGGAAGTAGGCGATTATCTGCTGCAGCGTCTGCGGGTATGGGGTGTCACCAAGGTCTTCGGATACCCCGGTGACGGCATCAACGGTCTGCTCGCGGCCTGGGGGCGCGCCAAGAACGATCCGGCTTTCATCCAGGCCCGACATGAGGAGATGGCCGCGTTCGAGGCGGTCGGGTACGCGAAATTCGGTGGTGGGCTGGGGGTGTGCGCGGCCACCTCCGGGCCCGGCGCGATCCACCTGCTCAACGGCCTCTACGACGCGAAGCTCGACCGGGTGCCGGTGCTGGCCATCGTCGGTCAGACCAACCGCTCGGCGATCGGGGGTTCTTATCAGCAAGAGGTTGACTTGATGAGCCTCTTCAAGGACGTTGCCAGTGATTACGTGCAGATGGTCACGGTGCCCGAGCAATTGCCCAACGTGCTGGACCGCGCTATCCGTACCGCCCTGACCCGCCGGACGCCGACCGCGCTGATCATTCCCGCCGACGTGCAGGAGCTCGAGTATTCGGCGCCGACCCACGAGTTCAAGATGGTGCCGTCCAGTCTGGGATTCGAGCAACCCGTGGTCGAACCGTCGCACGAGGGCCTGCGGCAAGCTGCCGACGTGTTGAACGCGGGCGAGCGGGTGGCGATGTTGATCGGTTGCGGTGCACGCGATGCGGTGGCAGAGGTCAGCGAGCTCGCCGATGTGCTGGGCGCCGGGGTTGCCAAGGCGCTGCTGGGCAAGGACGTACTTTCCGACGAATTGCCTTGGGTGACTGGGGCGATCGGCCTGCTGGGCACCCGCCCGAGCTATGAGATGATGCGGGACTGCGACACCCTGATCACCATCGGGTCGAGCTTCCCCTACTCGCAGTTCCTGCCGGAGTACGGCAAAGCGCGTGGCGTGCAGATCGACATCGATCCGACGTTGATCGGAATGCGCTATCCCAACGAGGTGAACCTGGTCGGTGACGCCGCCGCCACGGTCCGCGCGCTGTTGCCGCTGCTGCGACGCAGATCCGACCGGACCTGGCGCGACACGATCGAGCGCAATGTGGCGCGGTGGTGGGAAACCATGGCGATGGAAGCCGATGTCGCCGCCGATCCGATCAACCCGATGCGGCTGTTCGCCGAGCTGTCCCCGCTGCTGCCCGACGATGCGATCGTCACCGCGGACTCCGGCTCCGCAGCGAATTGGTATGCGCGCCAACTGAAGTTGCGCGGCACGATGCGTGGATCGTTGTCCGGCACACTAGCCACCATGGGCCCGGCGGTCCCCTACGCCATCGGTGCAAAATTCTGTCAGCCGGACCGGCCGGTGATTGCGTTCGCCGGCGACGGCGCCATGCAGATGAACGGGATGGGCGAACTGATCACGATCGCGCACTACTGGCACCAGTGGCAGGACCCGCGACTGGTGATCGCGGTGCTGCACAACAACGACCTGAACCAGGTGACCTGGGAGATGCGCGCCATGGGCGGCGCGCCGAAGTTCCCGGAATCCCAGACACTTCCCGACGTCGACTATGCCGGCTTCGCCGCGAGTCTGGGGTTGGGCCATGCCACCCTGACCGATCCGGAGCAGATTTCCGCCGCTTGGGATAGGGCGCTGCACTCCGACCGCCCTACCGTACTGGACGTGCACTGCGACCCGGACATCCCGCCGGTGCCGCCGCACGCGACCTTCGAGCAGATGAAGAGCGCCGCCGGCGCGGTGTTGCGCGGCGACGAGGACGCCATCGGCATCATCAAAGAAGGCATCAAGATCAAAGCACAGGAGTTCCTGCCACACCGGAGCACTCGGAAACAGTGACGCGTATATTCCGCTCAGGCAGAGAGTAATTCGCGCAGACGCGCGCCTGGCCGGCACCGCCTGGTCAGGCCCGCACGGAGCGCGTGGACCTGCGGTCCTGCGACGCGTTGCACGCGTGGGTGACACAGGCCACAGGTTTGATACCTCCGGCACGCGGAAACACCCCTTGATGCAGGGGAAGAAATCGGACAGACAAGTGCGGGAGAGCACGCGGTCCGGAACCTGTTGACCGAGCGCAATCGACGATCAGCGCGAAGTCGCCATGCACGCAAGTGAGCAACAG
This sequence comes from Mycobacterium sp. NGS24, assembly GCF_059813065.1. Lineage (NCBI taxonomy): Bacteria > Bacillati > Actinomycetota > Actinomycetes > Mycobacteriales > Mycobacteriaceae > Mycobacterium > Mycobacterium sp. NGS24. The sequence continues at coordinate 579,467 of NZ_JCALDW010000001.1, read as the reverse complement.
GAGGAATACATGGCCGAGAAGAGTGGACCCCAAGAGGCAGTCGAGGGTGTCGTCGAGGGCGTAAAGGGCAAGGCGAAGGAAGTCATCGGCGCCGTCACCGGCCGCGACGACGTCAAGCGTGAAGGCCAGGCTCAGCAGGACAAAGCCGACGCCCAGCGCGACGCCGCGAAGAAAGAGGCCGAGGCCGAAGCCGCCCGCGGTGGTGCCGAGGCTGCAGAGCAGCGCCAGAAGGCCAACCAGTAGTTTTCTCTCACAAGAATGGGCCCAGTCCACGACTGGGCCCATTCTCGTGTGCTCCTTGCCGGGACCGCTAGGACCGGCGTGTGCCGAGCCGTCCTATCGGAGTGTCGTCGAGATGTTCCAGCAGCTCGGCAGCATTCTCGAAAACTGCTATCGCACCAGCATTTTCAAGCTCGCCTCGGGACACACCCCCGCTGAGAACGCCGATGATCGGCACTTCGGCGCGTACGCACGCCTCGGCATCCCAGACGGCGTCTCCGACGAAGACAGCGCGTTCGGCGGTAACGCCGGCCTTGTCGAGTGCCACGTTGACAATGTCGGGTTTGGGTTTGGCGGTGTCGACATCATCTGCGGAGGTGACTGCGGCGACCACGTCGTCGCAGTCGAGCACCTCGCGGAGTAGCGACAGCTCGTCCGGCGGCGCTGACGTCGCCAGAACCACTTGCAAGCCCAGGTCAGCCACCCGTTGTAGCAGTTCGCGGGCCCCCGGTAGTGGCTGCAGCAGTGATGCAGACTCTTTGTAGTACTGAGAGTGGAGATCCTTCAATTTCGACTGCACATCATCTGACTCGCCCTCGGAGAACGACTTCACCAGAGTCGTGCCGTCCATCCCGATGGACCGGTGCACGCGCCACATCTCGGCATCGACGCCGAGTTCGGCGAAAGCCCGCTGCCAGGCTTGTACATGCAGGTAGTTGGAGTCCACCAGGGTGCCGTCGATATCGAACAGGACGGCGGGATTTGCCTGATTCTCGTTGCTGGACAAGGTGATCAGAAGATGATCGCGATGGCGGCGAAGTCGATGAGTAGCAACGCGAGTCCGGCCAGCGGAACCAGGTGGCCACGCCGGCGGAATGCGGTGAAGAAGGAGACGACGACCGTCAGCGCGGCCACCACCGGCGCGCCGTAGAAAAGCACGCCGTACAGCAGTCCGCTGGGTCCCAGATTCGGGCAGTGCGCCGCGCTGCAGGCGGCCACGCTCATTGCCGCACCGACGGCGAAGATCATGATCAGAGCCGCCGCGGGCACGGTCAGCAACGCCAGCACCCAGTTCACCAACCCGCGACGCGAACGGTTGCCGTCCGACGGAGAAACGGGCGGGTCAGCGACGTGGTGGGTCGCCTCGCGTTGTTGCAGACTCATGGGCGCTCCTTGGTGGGTCACATTTTTCGACTACCCAGGCTGGTTGGACCGAAACCTGCGCGCTCAGACCCGGCACGCCAGCTCGGCCGCCCGACGCAGCCGGCGCCGCCATCGTCCGGCAGCCTCACCGGCGCGAAGTGGCGCGGCGATTCGCCTTCTTGATCGCTTCCACCAGTTCGGCTTTCGTCATCCGGGACCGGCCGGGCACGTCGAGACGACGGGCGATATCGAGCAGGTGCTTCTTGCTGGCGTTGGCGTCCACACCCTCGTCTGAGGGCAGCGGGTTGTCGAGCCCCCCGCGCTCGGCGCGGTCGTCGGACGGACCGCGTTGATCTTTGGCTTCCCAATGGTCGCCGACCTTTTCGTAGCTGTGCTTGACCGCGGCGTAGGCGACCCGGTGGGCTCGCTCAGCGCTGTCGTACTGTTCGGCGGCCGCGTCGTGGGCCTTGGCGAAGGTGCGCTGCGCCTTCGCGCTCGACCGGCGCAACGTCGCGGGCAGTTCGTCTTTCTTCGCCGCGCCGCCCTTGGTGGTCTTCGGCATCTCAGCGCTCCAAATCTGTTCCGGCTCAAGAACTCTCAGCACGCTGCTGGGCGGCAGCGTAGCCAAGCTGCAGAAAATCGGCTCCCGCCAGCGCGGTGAACGTGCCGGCCATCAGGCGGGTGAACCTGGGCGCAAACACCAGACCGAACGCGAAGCCGGTGGCGACCCACATGTCGAGGCAGAACGGGCAGGTCAGCAATTCGCCCATGGTGTGCCGAAAAGTGCTGTCGTGCCGCGCTTCTTCTTTCACCTCAGCCGGGCCTGCGGCGCCCTGGTAGCGGGTGAACGGCGCCCGGAGCGGGCTCGTCACCGCGTCTTTGGCGATTGTCCTGGACAGCTTGTGGGTACCGATCGTCACCAGCACCAGGTCTTGCGGATGCCAACGCTTCGGCAACCCCCGGCCGGTCACCCTGGCCGCCACCGTCGCCACGCTCACCACCAGGCAGTACAGCGCCATCGATGCGACGTATCCGGCCATCGGCCGGGATTCGGCGCCACGATAGGCATCGGCTTCCTGGCGCACCTTGTCGACGACGGCAACGCCTGCCTCGGTTATCTCAGCCATTTCGCTCCCTTTGACGCTTCCGCCGCGTCACCCATTCCAGTCATGAACCGTACGACGGATAGTTGTGCTGCTTCAGGATCCGCGCCAGATGAACTGCATTGCGCGCCGCTGCTGCGGTGGCCGACGCCACCGCTTCGGGCACCTCGTCGAGATCGTTGTAATCGACGGTTTCCATGGCGCGACCGTTCCAATAGGTGCTGGCCTGCGCCGGCAAGCTGAAGCCAATGTCGTTGAGCCCCTGGAACACATCGGCGATGACCTTGTGGGCCCCGTCCTCGTTGCCGACCACGCTGACCAGCGCCACTTTGCCGACCATCGCCGGCGTCCCGTCGTCGTCGGTATTGGACAGTTCGGCGTCGAGCCGCTCCAGCACGCGTTGCGTGATGCTTGACGGATGCCCCAGCCAGACCGGTGTGCTGATGAGCAGGATGTCGGCGGCCAGAATTTTTTTGCGGATGTCCGGCCACTCGTCACCGTCGCCCATGTCGCTTTCGACACCGGGTGCGATGTTGTGGTCGACACAACGAATGAGCTCACATTCGACCCCGGCACCGCCCAATTCCGTGCTGACATGTTCGGCGATGAGTTCGCTGCTCGAGGCCGCCGGACTGGGTTTGAGGCTGCATACCAGACCCAGGGCGCGCAGCGGCGGCAAGGAGTCAGTCACCCTGGGCAGATACCCGCTAGTCGGGTGGCAAAACGCGATGAGTTGCCGTCGTCGCCACCGGGTAACCGGCCGGGATGGATCAGTCGCAGGCGCCGTTGCTCGAAGCGCTGGATGATTACCACCGCTACCACCGCTACGGCTTCACCCCGCCGGGCCACCGGCAGGGCGCCGGCGCCGACGACCGGGTGTTGGCGATCATGGGCAAAGACCCGTTCCGCAACGACGTCCTGGCCAGCGGCGGCCTCGACGATCGGCTGAGCCGCGGGAAATACCTCAGCCGCGCAGAAGAATTGATGGCCGACGCGGTGGGTGCCGACTCGGCGTTCTTCTCGACGTGCGGCAGTTCACTGTCGGTGAAGGCGGCGATGCTGGCGGTGGCCGGGGGTGCCGACGGTGGCTTGCTGGTGGCCCGGGACAGTCACAAGTCGATCGTTGCGGGCCTGATCTTCTCCGGTGTCCGGCCGCAGTGGATCGCGCCGCGGTGGGACAGCGACCACCACTTGTCCCATCCGCCGTCGCCGGAACAGGTGCGGGAAGCCTGGGACCGGCATCCTGATGCCGCCGGCGCGCTGATCGTCAGCCCCAGTCCGTACGGCACCTGTGCCGACATCGCCGGTATCGCCGAGGTCTGCCACAGCCGCGGCAAGCCGCTGATCGTTGACGAGGCGTGGGGGGCTCATCTGCCGTTTCACGAGGACCTGCCGACCTGGGCGATGGACGCCGGTGCCGACGTCTGTGTGGTCAGCGTGCACAAGATGGGAGCGGGATTCGAACAGGGGTCGGTCTTTCATGTGCAGGGCGACCTGGTGGACGCCAAACATCTGTCGGCCTGCGCCGACCTGCTGATGACCACCAGCCCGAATGTGATGGTCTACGCCGCCCTGGACGGCTGGCGCCGCCAGATGGTGGAGCACGGCCATGAGTTGTTGAGCGCGGAGCTCGAACTGGCCCGGGTGTTGCGGACCAGGCTGTCGGAAATTGCCGACCTCGCTGTGCTCCAGGACGAGTTGCTGGGCAAGGAGGCGTCCCACGACCTGGACACCACCCAGGTGCTGATGGACGTGTCCGCAACTCGGACATCGGGATATCAGGCCGCCGACTGGCTGCGGGAAAACTGCCACCTCGACGTCGGAATGAGCGATCACCGTCGGATTCTGGCCACCATGTCTTTTGCCGACGACCATCGGACCATTGCGCGACTTGTGCAGGCGATGACCCAATGGCGCAGCGCCGCAGCTGATTTCGACGAACCGCCGCAGATTCGGCTGCCCGCACCGGACGAGCTGCAGCTGGAGTCGGTCCACCTGCCGCGCGACGCATTCTTCGGCCCGGCCGAGATGGTACCGGCGGCCAGAGCGGCCGGGCGGATCGCCGCCGAGCAGATCACCCCTTACCCGCCGGGCATTCCGGCGGTCGTGCCCGGCGAACGTCTCAGCGAAGCCGTTGTCGACTACCTGCGTTCGGGCGCCGCGGCCGGCATGAACCTGCCTGATGCCACCGATTCAAGCGCCAGGGAGTTCCGTGTGGTCGCCTGAGCGCTCTACTCGGTGCCGCCCAACGTGCGGTTGGCCGACCGCAAGTCCGTGTTGGCGGCAGTCAATTCGGCGTTGTGGTCCTCCAGACTCAGGATCCGCGCAATACCGGCCAGATTGACACCGGCCTCGACCAGCGCACTGATCCGCTTGAGTCGGGCCAGGTCCGCGCCGCTGTACCGACGGGTTCCGCCCTCACTGCGGGCTGGCGTGACCAGCCCATACCGCTCGTAGAGGCGCAGCGACTGCACGGCGATACCGGACAGTTCCGCGGCGACCGATATCCCGTATACACCGTGATCGGGTGCCGGTACGTCGACACGATCGGCCATTCACATTCCCCTCACATGCGCCACAGAAAACCTGTTTACCATACTTGCGAACAACTATCGAGAGTGTTATAAAAAATCTATGCCAGTTGGCATAGATAGTGAAGTCGCTCAGAGCAGACAGGAGTAAGGAGTGACCGCCATGCTGATGCGTACTGACCCGTTCCGTGAACTGGACCGATTCGCCCAGCAGGTGCTAGGAACAGCGGCGCGACCAGCAGTGATGCCGATGGACGCCTGGCGCGAGGGTGAGGAGTTCGTCGTCGAGTTCGACCTTCCCGGCGTCAGCGCCGACTCGCTCGACATCGACATCGAACGCAACGTGGTGACCGTGCGTGCGGAACGTCCCAGCCTCGACCCCGGCCGCGAAATGCTCGCCACCGAGCGGCCGCGCGGAGTTTTCAGCCGCCAACTGGTCCTTGGTGACAACCTCGACACCGAAAAGATCGAGGCCTCCTACGACGGAGGTGTGCTGCGGCTGCGCATTCCGGTCGCCGAGCGGGCAAAACCGCGCAAGATTTCCGTCGGTCTCCGCAATGGCCACAAGTCGATCGCCGAGGAGAACAGCCGGGAGGTGATAAACGCCTGATTACGCACTGGTTCGGGCCGCGGCCGTGGCCGGCGCTACGGCCGCGCCCGCACCGCGTCAGGCGGCACCGGCCGGTGCAGCTGTGCAACTGAATCTAGGGAAGGCGGCGTCCGCGATGTCCAGGGATCTCGAGGGTCCGACGACACCACCGGGACAGGCCGCGTCCGAGGGGGCGTCCCAGCGGCAGGGTTCGTTTCGGTTCTTCATCGCCGACCAGCGCTGGGAATGGTCAGACCAACTGCAGCTGATGCACGGCTACCAACCGGGCAGCATCAGCCCCACCACCGAACTGGTGCTGTCGCACAAACATCCCGACGATCGCGACAAGGTCGCCGCAGCCATCGCGGACACGGTGAAAACCGGCAGAGCGTGGCGCACGCGTCACCGCATCATCGACGCCACCGGACAGGTGCACCACGTCGTCGTGGTGAGCGACCAGCTCCTCGACGATCACGGAGAGGTTATCGGCACCCATGGCTTCTATGTCAACGTCTCCCCCATCGCCGGCCGGGCGCAAGAAGCACTGGTCACCGCGAAGTTGGCGGAGATCGCCGAGAACCGCGCCGCCATCGAACAAGCCAAAGGCATGTTGATGCTGATCTACGGCATCGACGACGATGCGGCGTTCGATCTACTGAAGTGGCTGTCCCAGGAATCCAACATCAAGCTGCGGGCGCTGGCCGAACAGATCGTCAGGGACTTCCGCACCGTAACGCCCGCAGTTGCCCCGAAGAATGACTTCGACCAGCTGCTGCTGACCGCACACCGGCGGGTCGGCCGCACCACTACCTGAGGTTTCAGCCCTTCAGTTCGATGCGCCCTCGGTGTCGTCGAAGAACGACCATTCTCCGTCTGCGTTGACCTCCAGACGCCAGCCCAGCTCGGAGTTGTCGGCGACCTGGTCGACGAACCAGGCGTGGGCATCTTCGGCGCTTTCGATCTCCTTGGTCGCGACGACTTCACCGTGCGGGTCCATAACTCTGAATTCAGCCATGCCACAGGGGTTCCCACGGGGCCGGGTTTCAACCCGGGTGATCACCGGGCGACGATCACCGGCATCCGCGCTGAGTGCACCACCGCGTTGCTCACCGAACCCAGCAACGCCCCGGCGATGGCACCTCGCCCGTGACTGCCCACGACGACGAGTTGGGCCGATTCCGATCGCGCGACGAGTTGGTGGGCCGGACGATCGGACACCACGACCGGGGATACGGTGACGTCTGGATACCGCTCCCGCCAACCGGCCAGCCGTTCGGCCAGACTGAGCTCGGCTTCAACCTTGACCTGCGACCAATCCAGTCCCGGCAGCTCGATCACTTCCCGGTCGCTCCAGGCGTGCAGCGCGATGAGTTCGACGCCCCGACGCGAGGCCTGGTCGAAAGCCAGCGCGGTCGCCGCTTCCGATGCCGGCGACCCGTCGATACCCAGCAGCACCGGCGCACCGAGCGGATTGGGCATCAACGGATCTTCGTCGTGGATGACAGCGACCGGGCACTTGGCGTGCCGCACCACGCTGGAACTGACCGAACCGAGCAACAACCGGGCCACGGCTCCCCGACCAGACGAACCAACCACCAAAAGATTTGCGTGTGTTGAGATTTCGATCATCGTGGCCACCGGGGTGGCAAAGATCAGTTCGCTGTTGACGGCCAGCTTGCGGTCCGGTGGGACGGATTTCTCGGCGAGCTGGACCGCCTCGGCGACGATCTTGCGTCCGCCGTCTTCCTGCCAGACCGTCCAGGTATCCGGGTAGGGCATCGGCGGCCAGGTCGACACGTCGGTGTTGACCACGTGCACGACGGTCAACGGGATGTTCTTGAGGGCCGCATCGCGGGCCGCCCATACGACAGCCGCGTTCGATGCAGGCGAACCGTCGGCGCCGACCACGACCCCGTCGGCCTTGATGTTCCCGGCTGCCGTCATCTCGCGGCCCTCCGATCAGGTGTTGTTGGCCGGCATGGCTGCGATCAGCGGCGTGTCGACACCCACCCGACCCACCACCGCGCTACCGCCTGGTGATCCGAGCGCGGCGCTGCGACCGGGCAGGATCTGGCGGAAGAACGCCGCGTTGTCGTCGAGGTGGATCAACTCGTCCTCCGGAAGATCGCCTTCCCAATAGATCGCATCCACCCGGCAGGCCGGCTTACAGGCTCCGCAGTCGACACACTCGTCGGGATTGATGTACATCGTTCGGGCGCCTTCATAGATGCAGTCAACGGGGCATTCCTGCACGCAGGACTTCTCGGCCACGTCCAGGCATTCCTTGCCGATTACATAGGTCATGGTGTCACGGTATGCGGCAACCGTCAGCCCCCGCGCCTATCCAAGGCCCTCAACGAGAAGGACCAAAGACCCCTTTTCAGGAGGGGACCACAACCACTGGCACCCGCGCGGCGTGCGCGACCCTCGAACTGACCGAGCCCAGCAGCATCCCGGTGAATCCGCCGCGGCCGCGGCTTCCGACGACGACCAACTGGGCCCGCTCGGCCGCATCCAACAGCCACTTCGCGGGCGTGTCGCAGACCAGCGATCGCTGCACGTGGACGTCGGGATACCGCTCCTGCCAGCCGGCCAATCGTTCGGCGAGCACCTGTTGTCCCTCGCCCTCGCGCTCGTGCCAATCCATGCCCAGCGCCGGGAAGACCCCGACATCGCTCCACGCGTGCAGCGCGACCAGGTCGACGCCGCGGCGGGAGGCTTCGTCGAACGCGAACGCCGTCGCGGCCTCCGACGCCGGCGAACCGTCGATACCCACCAGCACGGGTGCGTGCGGGTCCGGGGCAACGATGCCGTCGCCGCACCGAATGACCGCGACCGGGCAATGCGCGTGCTGGAGCAGCGCCGCCGTGACCGAACCCAGCAGCATCCGGCCCAACGCACCCATCCCCTGGCTGCCCACCACCACCAGCTGGGCCTGTTCGGATGCTTCGATCAGCGACGGAACCGCGTTGGCGTAGACCACCTCCACGTGGACTTCGGGCGGTTCGGTCCCGGTTTCGGACACTGTCTTGCGAGCGTGCGCGACGACCTCGTCGGCGTTGTCCTTCTGCCACGCCGGCATCTCGGTATAGAGCTGACCCACCGGCCAGCCGACGACGACGGGTGCGACCGCGTGCAGCAGGGTGAGCTGCACATCGCGCAGGGCGGCTTCGCGGGTCGCCCATGCCAGGGCCGCGTCGGACTCGGCCGAACCGTCGACCGCGACCAGGATCCCGTATTTCGCCACAAGGCCCGATACTACGAGACCCCTGCCGCCGGGCGTTGGGCCTGGGCTGACGTTGAGACTCGGGTTCTAGCGGCCGTCGCGAAGCATTGTGTCGATGATGCCCAGCACGTCGGTGTCGCTCAGGTGCTGACCGTCCGAGACGATTCTGAGCAGCGCCTTGAGGTCCAGCATCTGCTGCAGATAGACCAGGCACGGTGGGCAGTCGGCCAGATGCCTGGCCACGATCGCGTCCCACTGGCGCGGGTCGGAGTCGACCAGGTCGTCGACGAGCCGGACGAATTCGACGCAGTCGATGGCGGGCACGGAGTCGTCGTAGACGGTCATCGTTGATACCGCCTTTCCAGTTCGTTGCGAAGGTTCCCTCGGGCGCGATACAGCAGCGCGCGCTGCGCGTCGGCCGACAGTTCCAGGATCTCGGCGGCTTCCTCCGACGACGTGCCGACCAGGTCGCGCAGGATGATCAGCTGGCGCTGCCGCACCGGCAGCGTGTCCAGTGCCGCCCGCACGAACCCGACGAGTTCGCGTTGCACGGTCCGGTCTTCCGGCAGGAACCGTCTCGACGGCGGCAGGCTCCAGTGCCCGGCGTCGGGGTGACCCGCCGGGTGCATCCGGCCCGACAGCGGATCGTCGTCCTCGGAGAGCACCTCGTGTTCGCGGATCCGGGTTTCCCGACGACGGTGCCGCAACGCGGTGTGCTTGACGATTCCGAACAACCAGGTGGCGATCGAGGAGCGGCCCTCGAACGACTCCGCTGACCTGAGCACCTGGATCCAGGCCTCCTGCACCACCTCTTCGGCCATTGCGGGTGAACTGACCATCGTGCAGGCGAACTTCACCATCGGCCGGTGATAGTCGCGTACCAGGCCGGCCAGCGAGAATCCGCCGACCGAGTGCTCGCTCAGCGCCATCTCAAGGGCAGCGGCCCAGTTCCCAGCGCAACTGAGCCTCCGACGGCGACTGCACCGGGATGAACGCGGCCTCCCGGTAGCGGCGGCTGGCGGGCGTCCTGCTCGCGTAGCCTTTGCCGCCGGCAGTGCGGACCTCCAAAGCTGCTCCGGCACTGGCGACTTGGGCAGAATCGAGGCGCAATTTCAGCAGTTCCCTCTTGCCGGGCGCCCGTTCTCCCCCGACTGCATCGGCCATTTCGGTCAGCCGCGTCTCTGCTGCAACGAGCTGGTGACCCAGCGTGTCGACCTCGTCGGTGTATACCGCATTCACCCCGGACAACCCCGACCTGGCTTGGGCCACAGCGGTTTTCGCCAAACCGATGCACATGGCGGACTGCAGCACCAGGAAGGTCGGCCGCACCGCGGCAAGGAACTCCTCGAAATCGGTGGACAACACCTGTTCGGCGGGGACGTGCACGTCGGACAAGTTGAGATACGACGACGCCGTGCTGTCCATCGCCAGCAACGTGAACCGGTCTCCTACCGTGACACCTGCGGTCCGCAGCGGCAGCGCAACGATCAGTTGCTCACCTCGGTCGGTACGTGCCGCGGTGACCAGCAGCGAGTCCTCGTACAAGTTCGACGCCCACCGGATCGGACCGCTCACCCGGTAGCCGCCGTCGACCGCTGTGGCGGTGAGTTCGAGGTTGCCGCACCCGGCCGACTCCTTGAAGGCGGCGGCCATGCCGGTCACCCCCAGTGCGGTGCCGGCCAGCAGCGGCTGCACCGCTGCGAGGCTGAATGGCGTTGCCGCCGTATGCAGGTACTCCACCGTCATGCGGTTGGCCCACACCGAGAACCCGGTGCTCATGCACTCCCCGGAGATCGCCTTGATCACCTCGGCCATCCGGCCCAGCTTGCCGTCCGCATTGCCCGGTGCTCCCGCCCCGAGCAGACCCGCGGCACCCAGGCCGGCGAAGCTGCGGCGCGCAGTGTCCGCACCGCGGTCCAATGCGTCGGCCCGGGCACGGATGTCTGCCAACAGATCGGGGTCGAGCAGGCCGGTCATGGCGTCGATCGTGGTTGTCACTCTGTCTGCCTAGCCGATCGAAAGTTCCGAGTCGACAGTTACGGGACGCCTGAATGTATTCACCACGGGCGACCAGGCGATGGCGTTGTCGTGGATCTCTTGCAGCGTTGCATCGTCGGCGTCGCCGGCCAATGTCACCGTGCAGCGCACGTCGGTGATGCCCAGCACTTTGCCGTCCGGAGTGTCACCGACGCCCCACACGGCGGAGATGTCGATGTCGCCCTCCATCTCGACCTCGATCTTGGTCAGGGTCACCCCGCGGTGGGTGGCATTGGCCAGCAATCCGACCGAGATGCACGAGCCGAGCGCCGCCAGGCAGGCCTCGGACGGGTTGGGCGCCGAATCGTCGCCCAGCAGCGCCGGCGGTTCGCCGACCAGCATCGGCGCCAGATCGCGCACGTAGGTCATGTTGCGGAACCCGGACTCGCAGACCGTCTTGGCTTTCAGGGTCTTTCGGCCCGTGCTGGGGTCGGCCTTGGCGTTGCACGACAGGCGGTCCAGACCCTGAGCATCGATGACAAGCGCGTTGGTCATGACGTCCTCCACTTCTGCAGGCGATGTGCTGTTCGAAGCGTTAGTGCCGGCCCGACCGGAGAACGTGACGGTGAGCTACGTCACAAAGTCGATGAGCTCTTCGACGCGGCCGATCAGCGCCGGCTCCAAGTCGTTCCAGTCGCGCACCCTGGACCTGATCCGCTGCCAGGCCCGGGCAATGTCGGCCTGGTTGGCGTGCGGCCAGCCGAGCGCCTGGCAGACCCCGCACTTCCACTCGATGGTCCGCGGCACCGTCGGCCAGGACTCCAGGCCCAGCCGCTGCGGTTTGACGGCCTGCCAGATGTCGACGAAGGGATGCCCGACCACCAGGGTGTCGGCGCCGCCGGGGCCTTGTCGCACAGCCTCGGCGATGCGCGACTCTTTCGACCCGGCGACCAGGTGATCGACCAGCACCCCCAACCGGCGCCCGGGACCTGGCCGGAACTTGGCTACGACCCCTACCAAATCGTCGACCCCGCCCAGATATTCGACGACCACACCTTCGAGTTTCAGGTCCGCACCCCACACCTGGGCGACCAGCTCCGCGTCGTGGCGGCCTTCCACGTAGATGCGGCTGGCACGCGCCACCCGGGCCCGCGCGCCCGGCACGGCGACCGACCCGGACGCCGTCCGCGCAGGCGGGGCCGGTGCTGCCCGGCGCGGTGCGGTGAGGATCACCGGCTGGCCGTCCAGCAGGAAACCCGGACCCAGTGGGAAACCGCGGGTCTTGCCGTGCCGGTCCTCGAGGTCGACGCGGCCGTACTCGACGCGGACCACCGCGCCGACGTAACCGGTCTGGGCGTCCTCGACGACCATGCCCATCTCGACGGGGTGTTCTACAGAGCGGGGTTTGCGCCGCGCACCTCCGGCCAGGACATCGGTTCCATAGCGATCCATCACCCGGCAATAGTTCTTGCCGATCGTGAATTTCACGACGGGACACGCCGTGGGCGCGTCGCCGCTTTCACCCTCGCGGCAGAGGTGTCGACAGTCGGCGCCGCGCGAATGAGTGGCCGGACACGGTGAATCAAGCTGCAAAGTAACGGATCTGATTGATCCGGTCGCCGCGCCATGCCACGTCGGCGAACAAGACGCCGCGTCCGCGGCGGGTGTCGATCGACACCGCCACGGTTGGCCCGGCCCCGATCACCTTGGTCCACTTGGCATCCCGCAGTTGGTCGACGAGTTGGGCGAGGTCGATGCCCTCCTCGTCACCCAGCGTGATGGTGGCCGTGGCCACCAACGCCCGGGACGCGACGCCCTGCTCACCCCGTGCCACCGCACCGAGGAAGTTCTCCAGCACCTTCTTGTGCCGCGCGCCGACCCGACGAAAACCCGCCATGAAACCGACGGTGCCGAGCGGACCCTGATTGCCGAGCAATCCCCGGGCCAGGTTCACACCCGGTGGCAGGGCGCGCGTCCCTGACTTGAGGAACTGCAGCATCATTGCCGGCAACTCCCAGTACGCCCGCAGCCGGGCCACCTGCCACTGATCGCCGACCTTGCGCAGGTCGTAACGCAGGAAGGCCGGAATGCGCATGGTGACCGCCGGTCCCATCCCGACTTCGAGTTCGAGATCGCGCAGAACGGTGTGGCCCACCACGATGTCCAGGTCGCGATGAAACGTGATGTCCCGCGGACCGATGAAGGTGTCGTAGAAACGATAGATCTGGTCGTGCCCGACGTGCGGCCTCGATCCCACCGGGTCCTCGATGCGACCGTCGGCGGCGAAAACCTGCACCCAGGAGGCGCGGTCGTGCGCAGCCACCGCCTGCGGCGACCGCTCGACAGTGGCCAGCAGTTCAGCTCGGTCCGGCGTGGCCATCAGCGGCTCCCGATCAACTCGATGCTGGCAGTGCGCATCTCGGCCAGCGCGCGGGCGGTGGCGTCCGCCGATACGCCGGCAGTCAGACCCAGCAGCACCGTGGTGGTCAAGCCGGACCTGGCCGCGTCGCAGGCGGTGTGCCGCACACAGTGATCGGTGGCGACACCGACCACGTCGACCGCGTCGACGTCGCGCAGGCGCAGCCAATCCAGCAGTGCGGTCCCGATTTCGTCGACGCCTTCGAATCCGCTGTACGCCGCCGCGTAGGCGCCTTTGCGGAAGACCGCCTCGATGGGGCCGGTGTCGAGGGCGGCGTCGAATTCCGCGCCCAGGCTGCCTGCGCGGCAGTGCGGCGGCCAGGACGAGGCGTAATCAGGATGGTCGGAGAAATGGTCGCCGGGGTCGATGTGAAAGTCCTTGGTGGCGACGACGTAATCGTAATCGCAATGGGCGGTGAGGTATTCGTTGATCGCCAGGCTCAGCGCATGTGCACCGGTGACCGCAACAGCTCCGCCCTCGCAGAAATCGTTTTGCATGTCGACGATGATGAGCGCCCGCACGAGTAAACCTTAGCGTCGTCGGACTGGTGCTGGTAGGTGCTCGGGAGTCGGGGTGGATTGGCATGAATCCGGCGGTTTGTGGGCTGTCCGGCCGGGGAACACAGCGGCCATGTTGATCCGACGAATCGCGCGACCCATGTTGTCAGCTGTCTTCATCGGCCAAGGGGTGGAGGCGTTGCTTAACCCGAAACCCGCAGCTCAAGCCGCACAACCGACCGTCGACGGTTTGCAGGCGCTGCCCGAGTCAGTGAGTGCCAACATCCCGTCTGACCCCGAGACGTTCGCTCAGATCAACGCGGCGGTACAGATCGGCGGCGGGGTGCTGCTCGCCGCTGGTCGGCTGCCGCGGTTGGCGTCGGCGGCGCTGGCTCTGACAGTCATTCCGGGCAACCTTGGGACACACCAGTTCTGGACCGAAACCGACCCCGAGCGCAAGGCCGAGAAGCGGCGTGCCTTCCTGGGCGACGTGAGCCTGCTGGGCGGGCTGATCATCGCCTCCGCCGACACCGCGGGTAAGCCGTCGTTGGGTTGGCGGGGCCGACGGGCGGCCGAGCGACTCTCCGAGCGGGTGTCCGGGTCGAGTGACTCGCTGCTCGACTCCGACGTGGCCGAGCGCATCGTGCACGGCCTGCAGGTCGGGGCGGAGCGCAGCCGCGAACTGGCCAGCACCGCCGCCGAGAAGAGCGCACCGTACGCCGAAGCCGCATTGGAGCGGGGCCGCGAACTGGCCAGCACCGCAGCGGAGAAGAGCGCACCGCTCGCCGAAGCCGCGCTGGAGCGCAGCCGCGAACTGGCCAGCACCGCCGCCGAGAAGAGCGCACCGTATGCGAAGAAAGCGCGCAAACGAAGTGAAGAGCTGGCCAGCACTGCGGTCGAGAAGAGCGCGCCGTATGCCAAGAAGGCCCGCAAGCGCAGCAAGAAACTGGCCGACACCGCGCAGGCGCGCAGTCTTGAGCTCGCCGAGACCGCCCGGCACCGCGGTGCCGAGATCGCCGACCGGGCGGCGGCACGCAGCAGCGAACTCGCCGACCGCGCCGCGCACCGGGGCAGCGAACTCGCCGACCGTGCCGCGCACCGGGGCAGCGAACTCGCCGATCGGGCGGTCGCGCGCGGCAACGAACTCGCAGAGACGGCGCGGGACCGGATCGACGACGAGCTCAGCAGCCGTCGCAAGCGCTGGCGTCGTTAGCCAGGAACGCAGTCACGATCGTCTCGACGTCCTGGTGCTCGCTGAGTTCCACCACGACACCGCTTTCGTCCGGGGCCAGCGGCTCCAGGGCGTCGAATTGCGACTGCAGTAATGCGGCCGGCATGAAGTGGGCGGACCGGGCCTGCAGGCGTGCGGCGATCAGCTCGGGTGTGCCGTGCAGGTGCAGAAACCGTGCCGTGTCGTTGTGTTTGCGTAGTTGGTCGCGGTAGCTGCGTTTGAGCGACGAGCAGCCGGCCACGCCGTCGCCGTGTTCAGCGAGCCAGGCGCCGACGCGTTCCAGCCAGGGGTGCCGGTCGGCGTCGGTCAGCGGTTCACCCGCACGCATCTTCGCGATGTTGGCCGGCGGGTGCAGGGTGTCGGCGTCCAGGAACGGCACCGCCATTCGCTGCGCCAGCGCGGCGCCCACGGTCGTCTTGCCCGATCCGGATACGCCCATCACGACTATCGGACCGCGTACGCGGCTCACGGAGCCGGTTCGACGCGGCTGCGGTTCCATTCCATCCAGCCGACGCCACTGCGGCCGTCGGCGGTGGTGACCTCGACCCAGGCCCGCGGGAACTGGCTCACTCGCCCGTTGACGGCGGTCAGCCGTACCGGTGCGTGCGCGCGCACCGAAACGGCCGCGGTGATCCCAACCGGTTCCAGCGTCAACGTGGTGTCCTCCGGTAAACCGTTGGCGCCGAACGCTTCTCGAATTGTCACGGTGCTCAGCTCGACAATGCCGCCCGCTGCGTCCTGGGCGTAGCCGATACTGATGTGCGGCGTGTTCGGTATCTGCAGACTCAAGCCGTGCAGGTGGGTGCCGTCCTGCAGGTGTATCGCGCTCCACATCCAGTCCATGCTCCACCAATCGCGCACCCCCCAGGAGTGGTCGCGTTGTCCTGGCACCGAATCCAGCTGGTAGCGAGCATGTTTGACGGTGACGGCACCTGTGACGGTGCACGGGATCTCATACCGGGTGGTCAGCCGGTATTGGTAGGGGATTCCGACGGTCGTCCAGACCAGGTCCATCGCGACCTCGACCGGCTCGCCCGGCTCGCCGCGCAGCAACGCCGACGGGTCGGCATAGGACTGCCCTTGTGCACGGAGGTCGACCCGGTAGGTCTGCAGGTGCTCGTCGGCTGCGTGGGTGAGTTCGAGGGTCTCGGTTCGCGCCCGCCACGGGTCTTGCGGTAGCGGCACTGTGCAGTCGACAGCGACGGTAGGCAGCTCGGGCCCACACAGCAGTGCCTGTATCCAGGCCTGCTGTTCGTTGGCTATCCGGCCGAGACGAAACCAGCCCCCCAATCCTTCTGCCGCGCAGACGAAATCGGCGTACCAGCTCTCGCTCCACAATGGTTCGTCGGTGGGGGCGTGGGCGAGTTCGTCCTGCGGCGAAGGTCGTAGCGGTTCCGGCACCGCCGCGGCGGGCAGGGTGGCCAACGCGTCGGTATCCAACACGTGCTGGCAGTGCCGCTGCAGCAGCGTCATGAACATGCGGTCGCCGCGCTCGGTCTGCACGACCAGCATGGACGAGACGATCGCCATCATCACGCCGAAGAAACTCTGCCGGCGCACACCTTCCCGGACTTCTGCCAAGGTGATGGGTGACTGCGGCCCCAGCGCCTGATGGTAGGCCTGCAGCAGGTCCTCATACTGGGCGCGACGGTCCGCCACCGGCAGGGCGCAGCCCAGGAAGTAGGCCAGATCGGTCTGCGCCGGACCCCAGGAGACGGTCTGCCAGTCGACGACAGTGAGCGCCCGGTTGGCGCCCGGGGCGCCGAACAGCATGTTGTCCAGCCGGTAGTCACCGTGCACCAGGCCCTGAATTCCGCCGCGGGCGGCTTCTTCGGCCACATATCCGTCGAACGATCCCACCAGGCGCTCGCAGACCTCACGATGTTCCGGTGCGATCTGGTCGCTGTACCGGGTGACGAAGTCGGCGTACAACGCGCTGACCATGGCCTGGTTGAGCGGCGAATCCCGGTTGAGCCACTGCGCGTCAGCCAGGGCCGCATCCCCCAGCAGGGGGCCCTGCAACCGGCCCAGCTCAGTGACCCCCAGCAACGCCTGATCGGTTGTGGCACCGGCGATTTCATCACCCGCAGTGGCGGGACCAGCATCGTCGAGCAACAGATCGAAGATCCCGGTGGAGACGTCGACAGCGGCGTGGTAGCACGGCGCGATCGCCCCACCCAGGCGCGGTGCGATGCTGCGATAGAACCGGACTTCGCGCTCGTAGAGTCCCATCGCCAGGCCGGTCTGCCGGCTCACCGGGTCGGTGGCGGCGACTTTGAGCACCACCGATTGCGGGCGGTCGACATCGGGGGTGGCGTCGGTGGCGTACGTCAGCGCGATGCGGTAGCACTCGCTCATCTGGCCGGTGCCGATGCGTTCGACGGTGAAGTCGGTGACGGTACCGGCGCGCAGCGTCGCGGTCAGCCACTCGGCAGTGAGGTCGCCGGGTCGCTCGAGAGCCTGGTCTGTGTAGGGAGACGCCATACCGGTCAGCGTGCCAGGGAGAAGCCGTCCCAGGCCAGTCTGCGGTGCTGATGCGGATCGAACTCGACGCGGGTTTTCCGGTCGATCACCAGCACGGCACGGTCGGCGTGGGTGTAGACCGGCCAGTCGTCCCCCGGTACCCCGGTACGGCTGAACGCCCGCCAGCGCCGTTGTACCTGGTTGCTGACTTTGAGTGCGGGACGCCGATCGCCGGTGGCGGTCAGCAGCGCGCCGAACCGGGTCCGGTAGATGTCGAAGACGGCGAACAGTTCGGTGGCGTGCGTGGCGCCGAACCCCGACCACTGCAGCGTCCGGGGCGCGTAGTCGTACCGGTACAGATACGTGGGCGCGTGCGCGCCGTGCGCCTCGGCGATCTGCCAGGCCGCGGAACTGAACGCGAAATCACCACCCAGCTGGATGCAGGCCGAGGAATGTGGATACCTGGGGTAGGCGGCGGTAATGCGTTCGCGCGCAGCGGGTTCCAAGTCGGCGAGCAGCGCTT
The DNA here is from genome assembly GCF_059813065.1 of Mycobacterium sp. NGS24. Classification (NCBI taxonomy): domain Bacteria; kingdom Bacillati; phylum Actinomycetota; class Actinomycetes; order Mycobacteriales; family Mycobacteriaceae; genus Mycobacterium; species Mycobacterium sp. NGS24. The sequence continues at coordinate 561,546 of NZ_JCALDW010000001.1, read as the reverse complement.
CGACCATCGCCTTATTGGTCGGCAACATGCCGAGGAAGCGGGTGAACAGGCGTCCCTCGTCGGCGTTGGTGCCCACGATCAGCGGGACCTGGTGCGCCTGGCCGGACCGCATCGCCTCGATCGGATCGACCGGCACAACGTCGTCGCCGAAGACCGGACCGATCGGGAAGGCACCCAGCCGCTGTTGCATGCCCTGATCGATGAGCCGGTGCTGCGTGTCGATCAACTCGGCTGCCGACGCCCGCATCACCGCCTCGGCCGCATGCTGGCGGTTCGCGCCGAGCAGCTGGGCGAAACGGTCGGCGAACTCGGCGGCGACCTCCTGCGAACGCGTCATACCGGCTGCCGGGCTCTCCGAGATGGCCCGCTGGAACAGTCCCGCGGCGGCGGGAACGGCCAGCAGTGTCGCAGTGATGTGCGCGCCGGCGCTCTCCCCGAAGATCGTCACGTTGTCCGGGTCACCGCCGAACCCGGCGATGTTGTCCTTGACCCAGCGCAACGCCAGCACCAGGTCGCGCAGGTAGAGGTTGCTGTCGATGGTGACATCCGCGGTGGACAACGCCGACAGGTCCAGACAACCGAGGGCGCCCAACCGGTAGTTGACCGACACGTAGACGCAGCCGCGCCGGGCCAGCGCGGCCCCGTCGTAGATCGGGGTAGCCGAACTGCCCAGGATGTAGCCGCCGCCGTGCACGAAGACCATGACCGGCAACGGTTCGTCGTGCCCCTGTTCGGGAGTGACGACATTGAGGGTGAGGCAGTCTTCGCTCATCGGCTGGTACCTGCCGACACCAAGCAGGGTATAGCGACGCTGCTGCGGTGCGCAGTTGGTGAACCCGTGACAGTGCCGGACCCCGGACCAGGGCTGCGCGGGCTGGGGCGCGCGGTAGCGCAGCGGGCCTACCGGTGGCCGGGCGTAGGGAATGGATCGCCACCGGTTGACGCCGTTGCGGGTGAAGCCTTCGACGGTGCCGGCGGTGGTGCGGGCGCGGACAGTGCGCTCATGCATAGACCGACGGTATCCGACACTACGTACATAGTGCGCACCGAAGCCCGAATCTCTGGGCGCGGCGGATAACCTGTCGGAATGCGCAACGCCGTGCTGGTGGCAGTGACACTGCTGGTTGCCGGCTGCTCGCAGACCGGTGGGGACCATGCCGGTCCTTCGCAGACCAGCAGCGCGGCCAGTTCGACCGTGACCAAGATTCCGTCACAAGCCAACCCGCCGTCGGCGGCGGTACCTGCTGCCGGCGCTCCGGTCGCTGCCGTGATCGCCTGGATCGAAGCTGGTCGCCCCGCCGAAGCCACGGGCTACAAGATCGGTGCGGACACCGCGTTCAGTGCCTCGGGGGGCAAAGCGAAATGCACGACCGACGCCAAGCACACCGCCGGTCTGCTGTCCTGTCTGGTCGAGCTCACCAACCCCCCGCCCCGACCCGAGACCGCCTACGGTGAGTGGAAAGGCGGCTGGGTCGATTTCGACGGCAGCCACCTGCAGGTCGGCTCCGCCCGCGCCGATCCGGGACCTTTCCTCAACGGTACCGGAGCCGAACTGGCCAACGGAGCCTCGGTGGCGTTTGACGACTTTCGTTGCCGCGCAGACCAAGTCGGCTTGTTCTGCGTGAACTACGCCCATCAGTCCGCGGCTCGGTTCAGCGCCGCGGGGATCGAACCGTTCGGGTGCCTGAGTTCGGTGCCGGCGCCCGAGGGTGTCGGGGTTGCCTTCAACTGCCCCTGACCGTCACCAGCTGACCGGTAGCTCTTTCATGCCGTAGATGTCGGATTCCTTGAACCGCAGTTCTGCTGCCGGCACCGCAAGTTTCAGGTCGGGCAGTCGGCGCGCCAACGTCGCGAACGCGACCTGCATCTCGACCCGGGCCAGGTTCGCTCCGATGCACTGGTGCGCACCGTAACCAAAGCCCAAGTGGCCGCGGGTATTTCGATCGACATCGAGATCGTCTGGATGGTCCACGAACGTCTCGTCCCAGTTCCCGGCGGGCAGGTTCATCAGCAACGCATCTCCGGCGCGGATCAGCTGACCACCGAGCTCGAAGTCTTCGGTCGCGATCCGATCCACCTGGCTGTGCACGATGGACAGGTAGCGCATGAGTTCCTCGACGATGTTGGCGATCACCGCCTTATCGTCGGTCTCCCCCAGGCGACGATAGACATCGGGATGCTCGAGTAGCGCAACCGTTCCCAGCGAAATCATGTTGGCCGTGGTTTCGTGACCGGCCTGCATCATGATGACGCTGCTCATCCCCGCCGTCTCGCGGGTGAGCTGTCCGGTCATGACGTAGTCGGTGACCAGGCGGCTGATCAGGTCGTCACCGGGTTCGTGTTCCTTGCGGTCCACGAGTTCCTGAATGTAGGCGTACATGGCCATGAAGGCCTGTGCCTTTTCCTCGTCGGAGGACTTGACGTCCAGGCCGACCGTGGTGTGGTGATGGAACAGTTCGAGGTCTTCGGGCGGCACGCCGAGCAGCAGCGCGATCACCAGCGAGGGGACCGGCAGCCCGAAGTCGCGGACCAGGTCCGCCGGGGGTCCGTTGCTGATCATCCGGTCGAGGTAATGGTCCACCAGTTGCTGAATCTGTGACCGCATCGCCTCGGTGCGCCGGAAGGTGAAATTGCTGGTCAGCATCCGGCGCAGCCGATGGTGCTCGGGATCATCGATCCGGGCGAACATGATCGGCGCGTTCTCGGTGTGCTGCGGTTTGAGGAAATCGGGGATGGTGTCGGCTGACAACCGCGGATCGACCAGCGCCGCCCGGATGTCCTGGTACCGGTTGACCATCCAGGCCTCTTGACCGTGCCACATGACTTTGCGCAGCCCGGCCTCGTCTCGCCAGGTGCCGAATTCGGCGGGCGGCGTGAGCGGGCACTGCGGCGAGCGCGGGACCGGGATGACCGGAAGGTCCGGTTCGGATCGGACATCGGAAGTTGTTGCCATGAACGATGATTCCCAACAAGTGTCAGTTGACTGTCAGTTATCCGAGCGTAGAGCTGCCCGCATCGGCAGTCAACAGCCCGTTACCCTGTAGCGGTGACAGCCGTTCAGGACCGGCCGACGCTGCGGGCCGATGCCGCGCGCAACGTCGAGCGGATCCTGCGCGCCGCGCGGGAGGTCTACGGCGAGATCGGGCCGGACGCGCCGGTGGAGGCGGTCGCGCGTCGAGCCGGCGTCGGCGAGCGCACCCTGTACCGCCGATTTCCCACCAAGGGCGAATTGGTCCGGGCCGCCCTGGACCACAGCATCGTCGAGAACCTGGGCCCGGCCATCGAGGCCGCCGTTCGCAGTGCCGATCCAGTGCGCGGTCTGACACAGCTGATCGAGGCGGCGGTCACCCTCGGCGCCCGCGAACAATCTCTGTTGATCGCAGCGCGGCGGGCCGGCTCACTGACACCGGACGTCTCTGACACCCTGAACGAGGCACTCGGCGAGCTGGTCCGGCGCGGCCAACGGGTCGGCCGCATCCGGTCCGACGTCGTCGCCGACGATTTGCCGCGGTTGATCGCGATGCTCTACGGCGTGCTGTCGACGATGGAACCAGCCAGCGACGGGTGGCGACGCTATCTCGCGCTCGTGATCGACGCGATCTCCAATGACCCGAGGCGACCGTTGCCGCCTGCCCCCGCCTTCTGTTTTGCGCCCGACCCGAACACCTGGTCGATCTAACCCGTCACCCGGATGCGCCGGGGGTCCCGTCGCTGCCGAACAGCAACCCGCCCACGCCACCGTTCCCGCCGGTCCCGTTGGCGCCGACGGTCGTGCCCGGGCCGCCGCCGGCACCGGCTCCCCCGTCGCCACCGTCACCGATCAACGTGGTGGATCCGCCGTCGCCGCCGCTGCCGCCCGGCCCACCGGTACCGGCACCGGCCGACCCCCCGGCACCGCCGCGGCCACCGCCCCCACCATTGCCGAACAACCAGCCGCCGGAACCACCGCGACCACCGCGCGCACCGGCACCGCCCGCGCTGTCAGCGGGCGCGCCGGCACCGCCCACCCCGCCGATCCCGCCCTCGCCGAGCAGCCTGGCGGCACCACCCGCACCGCCGGCACCGCCGTTGCCGCCGACCCCGATCGCCTGGGTCAACGCGTCGCCACCGGACCCCCCGGCACCACCGTTGCCGAACAGCCAGCCACCGGCACCGCCGCTGCCCCCGATGCCGCCGTTCTCGCTGAAGTGCCCGCCACCCAGTCCGCCGCCGCCACCGGCACCACCCGCGCCGATCAACCCGGCACTGCCACCCAGCCCGCCGGCGCCGCCGACGCCGCCCGCTGCACTGGTCCCGCCGCCGCCTCCACTGCCGCCGTTGCCCAGCAACAATCCGCCGTTACCGCCGGCGCCGCCGAAACCACCGAGCCCGCCGGTGTCCGCGGCTGCCGTGACCGCGGCGCCGTGCCCACCGGCGCCGCCGTCACCGATCAACCAGGCGCTGCCGCCGGCGCCGCCCACCCCGCCGTTACCTGCCGCCGTCGCCAGTCCGCCCGGGCCGCCGGCGCCTCCGTTGCCGACGAGCAGACCACCCCAACCGCCGGCTCCACCGTTGCCGCCGCCGTTGGCACCCAAGCCGCCGGCACCGCCGGTGCCGCCCGCCCCGAACAGCATCGCCTGGCCGCCGGCGCCGCCGAGCCCACCGATCCCGGCGGGAGCGTCCCCGCCGGCGCCCCCGGTCCCGCCGTTACCGAACAACCAGCCACCGTTTCCGCCGGAACCACCGACAGCGCCGACCGCCCCCGCACCCCCGGTGCCGCCGTTGCCGAGCAAACCCGCCGCACCACCCCGGCCACCGGCGGGATGAACCCCGCCGCCCGACCCGCCGGCGCCGCCGTTGCCGAACAACAATCCGCCGGCCCCACCGTCGGCGCCGGTCCCGGCCGCGCCGTCGGCGCCGTTGCCGATCAACGGGCGGCCCAAAATCAACTGGAACGGCGCGTTGATCAGGTTCAGCAGGTCGGTCAGCGGCGCCGCGGCGGCCGCCTCGGCCCCCGCATACGCCGCGGCACCCCCGGCGAGCGCCGCCGCGAACTCGGTGTGGAAAGCTGCGGCCTGCGCACTCACCAACTGGTATCCCAGCGCGTGGCGGCCGAACACCGCCGCAATGGCGGCAGACACCTCATCGGCGCCCGCCGCGAGCACCTCCAGTGTCGGGGACGCGGCAATTGCGTTGGCCGCGTTGACCATTGACCCCAGCCGCGTCAACTGCGCCGCGGCGGCAGCCATCGTCTCAGGCGTGGTAACCACGGACGACATCGGCGCACCTCCCCGGATCCCGGCGGACGTGCAGCACAGAGTAGCGCTATCAGAGTTCGAGCAGGTGGATTTCGCCCGTCGTGCCGTCGACCTCGACGAGCGCCCCGGCCGGCAACACCCGGGTGGCGTCCCGCACGTCGACCACACACGGGAACCCGAACTCGCGGGCCACGACGGCTGCGTGCGACATGGGGCCGCCGAGCTCGGTGACCACCGCGGCGGCGTAGCAGAACGCGGCGGTGTAACCGACGTCGGTGACCTCGGCGACCAGGATCTCACCCGGTTGCAGGTCGTCGATGGTCTCCGGACGGACGATGCGCACCCGGCCGCGCACCCGGCCACCACAGACGCCGACGCCGCGCAGCGTGTCCCCGCCGGCCAGCATCGCCGCCGACGAGGTGGTGGGCTGCCAGGTTCCGCTGAACACGGTCGGCGGGACGACGGCCACCAGCCGGCGTTGCTCGGCGCGGCGCCTGGCCACCAAATCACCCACATTCGCGGGCAACGCGTCGAGTTCGTCCACCAACAGGTAGAACACATCGTCCACGGATCCGAACACACCCTCCTCGACCATCCGGCGTCCGTACTCGCGCAGCAGCCCACGAAGAACCCAGATGGCGCGCACCATCCTGTCCCGCCGTACCTCGCGGTCACGCAGCTGGCGGGCTGCCAACACCGCAACGGGCTTGGCGTGCAACGGGATCGACGCATGCTCGGGCGTGGGAGCGGGCGGGACGTCGAGGGCCTTGGTCACCATCCGGACCAGCAACTCGGGATCGTCGGCGTAGCTCGTGGAGAGCATCTCGACCTCGGCCGGGCCACGGTGGCCCATCAGTGCCAGCTCGGCGAACACCGCGGCATGAAACTCCGGCGCCTCGACGGCCAGCTTGCCCAGCCGCGCACCGGGTTCGGCGAGCACCCGAAGCACCGTCGGGTCACGCCGCGCGGCCGCCACCAGCCGCTGCACCGCTTCGACGGATCGGGCGCTGACCAGCTCCGGTCCGGCGGTCGGCGCGGCCTCCCGACCGCACAGCCCCCGCAACAGGACGTTGAACGCGGCGCACAGCATGAACGACCCGGAGGCCAGCAGCCAGCCGTGCACCACGTGGTCGCGGGCCAGCAGGATCAGGCTGCGCAGCCGGCGATCACCGAGCCGGGTCACGTCGTCGCCGACCAGTTGCTCCAGTCGCTGCACGTCGGCGAGGTAGTCATCGGTGTCCAGCTGCGAACCGGCGCTCAGTCCCACCAGGTTGACGCCGAACACGCCGATATTGCGCACGGTGCGCAGCTGCCGGCGCACCGGATTCGTCTCCGACGGCGGACGTTCGTCACCGAAGATCGGCAGCGACGCCATGCTGGGACCGAAGAATCCGCTGTTACTGACGATAGTGGCGGGCTTGGCGAACGGCACTGTTTCGGCCATGAAGTGCGCCGACGTGATGGCCCCGTACAGCCGGTGCGCGAACACCGCGACGGTGCGCATCGCGATTTCCTTCTGCACCACCCCACCGGGCCGCAGCCGTTCGGCGATGCCCACCCCGCCGGCACGCAATCCCCGCACCGTCACCGATGCCGACGACGGCGAGAACGGACCGGGTAGCGCCTCGGACAAATTGGTGGCCAGGAAGGTCGGGAACCGCGGGTCGATCGGGGTGTCGAATTCGCCGTTGTCACCGGCGGGGCCGGCCAGCCGGGGCACCACGCCGTCGTCGGCGGGGGTGTCGACGGCGGGCAGGTCCTGAACGGGGGCCAGCCGCCACGGTAGCGCGAACACCCGCCGGCCCACCGCGACTCGGCCTCGCACCGCCAGCGCGAAATCCTGCAGGCATTCTTCGGCGGTCCAAGCCGGGGTGAATCCCCAGGCGTCATGTAACCGCGAGGTGTCCAGCAGCGCCGCGTCCGGCAGCATGGCCCGACGCCCGAGGGCGGCGAGCCTGGCGCCGACGGGCAGGACCGGACGTCCCAGCGCCGCCGCGAACTGACGCCACGTCAGCGAACCGACTGCGGCCAGATGGATTGCACCGGAGCGCTTTTCGTCGCCCAGTACGGCGAGCGTCAGCAGCCGCAGCACATCATCGGTGTGCACCACCTGCACTCGCCGGTCGGTCGAGGCGACGGGCAGCACCGGGCGCGCGGCGAGCCGGCGCAGTTCATAGTCGACGCCGCGGCCCACCACCAGCGGCAGTCGGATCGCCACCCACGGCGTGCCGGACGCGGCAAGCACCGCCTCGGTCTGCGCCGATCGCCAACCGGCCAGAGTTACCGGATTGACCGCGGCGTCCTCGGTCACCGGTCCGGTCGCATCGCCGTAGACCTGCGCCGAGGAGACGAACACGATGCGCTGGGCTCCGGCCGCGACCACATCGGCGATGCCTTCGGGCGCCAGCTCGAGCAGTACGACGACGTCCGCTCCCGCGGCGGCACGCCGCAGCACCGTGGCGTCGCGGCGCTCAGCGGTAACGAATTCAGCTGCGCCGGGCCAGCTCTCGGGCCGCCGGCGGTCGATACCGATGACCTGGTGACCCTGGTTCAGCAACCCGGTCACCAGGCCGCGGCCCAGCACTCCGCCGGCCCCGGTGACGGCAATCCTCACTGAATCGCCACTATTCGTCGTCGTCCATGAATGCCGCGTTGACCAGGTCGTCGAGGTCCATCTCGGCGATGTCCTTCTGGCCGGATTGAACCGCGCCGTTGCCGGCGCTCGCGGTTTCGTCGGCCAGCGCCAGCAACAGATCCAACACGCCGGCCTGGCGCAGCCGTTTGACGGGGATGGACGCGACGACCCGCTGCAGCTCCTCTTCGCCGGGCGCTGCTGTCGCCCGGTCCTCCTGCCCGTCGGTGCCGAGCAGCTCGCGGTGGAAGTAGCCGGCCAGGGCCGCCGAGTTCGGGTAGTCGAAAATCAGCGTCGGCGAAAGCGGCAGACCGGTGGCAGCTTTGAGTCGGTTGCGCATCTCGACCGCGGTCAGCGAATCGAAGCCCAGTTCCTGGAAGGCCCGGTCCGGGTGGATGGACTCAGGTGTGCCGCTACCGAGCACGGTGGCGATATGTGAGCGCACCAGATCCAGCAGTAAGGCATGCTGCTCATCCTCGGCCAGTCCCTCCAGCCGTTGCAGCAGCGCGGATTTCGACTTCGCGGCGGCCAGCGAGTCGTCGACCTGGCGGCGCGCCGGCGCATTGATCAGGTCGACGAACATCGGCGGCAGCGTTCCCGCATCGAACTTGGCCCGTAGCGCCACCAGGTCGATGTGGGCGGGCAGCAGGAACGGCTCGTCGACAATGACTGCGGTGTCCAACAATTCCAGCGCTTCCTGCGACGACATCGCCACGATCCCGTCCCGGGCGAAGCGGGCCAGATCGGCCTGCCCCAACCCCGCAGCCAAACCGCCGGACTGTTCCCACAGCCCCCAGCCGAGGGAGACGGCGGGCAGGCCCTGCGCGTGCCGGTGGGCAGCGAGCGCGTCCAGGAACGAATTGCCGGCCGCGTAATTGGCCTGCCCGGAGGCGCCCGCCAGGCCGGCGATCGAGGAAAACATCACGAACGCCGACAATTTCAGGTCGCGGGTCAATTCGTGCAGGTTCCAGGCCGCGTCCACCTTGGCCCGCAGCGCCGCGTCCACCCGCTCCGGTGTCAGCGACGTCACCACCGCATCGTCCAATGTTCCCGCCGCATGGATCACCGTCGACAGCGGATGCTGTGCCGGGATGTCGCCGATGACCCGGGTTAGCGCGTCCCGATCGGCGGCGTCGCAGGCCACTACCTGCACGTCGGCGCCGGCGGCGGTCAACTCGGCGGTCAATTCCAGCGCGCCCGGAGCGTCCGGCCCGCGCCGACTCACCAACAGCAGGTGACCTGCGCGGTGGCGGTGCACCAGATGGCGGGCCAGCGCAGCACCCGCCATACCGGTCCCGCCGGTGATCAGGATGGTGCCTTCTGCCAGGGTCGACTGCATGGTCATCACGACCTTGCCGACATGGCGGGCCTGGCTGAGGTAGCGCAACGCCGCGGGTGCGCGTCGCACGTCGAACGTGGTGGCCGGCAACGGCTTCAGCACGCCCGCCCGGAACAGCGCGGCCAGCTGGGCCAGCAGCTGCTGGATGTGGTCGGGTCCGGCTTCGAACAGGTCGAAGGCGCGGTAGCGCACTCCCGGGTGCTGTTCGGCGACGGTGGCGGCATCGCGGATGTCGGTCTTGCCCATCTCCAGGAAGATCCCGCCCGCCGCGACCAATCGCAGGGAGGCGTCGACGAATTCACCGGACAGCGAATCCAGCACGACGTCGAATCCCGCGGCCCTGCCATTCGCGGCAGCGACAGCACTGAACTTGCCCTCGAACTCCAGGCTGCGCGAATCGGCGATGTGATCGTCGTCGAAGCCCAACGCGCGCAGGGTGTCCCACTTGCCCCGGCTGGCGGTGGCGAAGACCTCCACGCCCCAGTGCCGGGCCAGCTGCACCGCGGCCATGCCCACGCCGCCCGCGGCGGCGTGCACCAGCAGCCGCTGGCCGGGTTGCACGTCGGCCAGCACTCTGAGTGCGTAGTACGCGGTCGCGAAGACGACCGGGGCGGTGGCCGCCTCGACATCCGACCAACCTGCCGGTATGCCGATCAACAGCCGCTCGTCGGTGGTGGCCACGGTTCCGGTCCCCTCCGGGAACAGTCCGGCGACCCGGTCACCGACAGCGAAACAGCTTGCATCCGAACCTGTTTCGATCACCGTGCCGGAGGCTTCGACGCCCATCGCCGCATCCGGGTCAGGGTAGAGCCCCAGCGCGATCATCACGTCGCGGAAGTTGGCGGCCATTGCGCTGGTGGCGATCCGCACCTGACGCGGCGGCAACGGGTCGCCGACGTCGGGAAGCGGTTCGGCGCGCAGGTTTTCGAAGGTGCCCGCGGTGCTCATGGCCAACCGCCACGGCCCGTCGGCAGGTGGTGTCAGCAGCGCGCGCACCGCGCGACTGCCGTGCACCCGCGCGATGTGGGTGACGCCGTCACGCAGCAACACCTGCGGCTCTCCGACCGCCAGGACGGCAGCTGCCTCGTCGTCACCGATGGGTACATCGGTGTCCACCAACACGATCCGGCCCGGATTCTCGGTCTGGGCTGAACGCACCAGGCCCCAGACGGCGGCACCGGCCAGATCCTCGACATCCGCGCCGGGCGCCCCCACCGCGCCGCGGGTGACCACGAGCAGCACCCCCGATTCGTGCTCGGCCAGCCACGATTGGACGGCGCGCAGCGCCGCGTGGGTGGCACGGTAGACACCGGCGAGGCCGGCACCAACGGCGGGGGTGGATTCGTAGACCTGGTACGGCGGAATGCTCGTCGCCGCGACCGTCGGCGACGGTGACCAGACCACCTCGAAGAGCCGGTCGCCGCCGGCACCCGTCAGCGCCGCCTTGAGCTGTTGCTCGGTCACCGGGCGGGCCACCATCGAGGCCACCGACAACACCGGCAACCCCAGCGCGTCAGTCAGTTCCAGCGACACCGACGACGGCCCGGTGGGTGTGATGCGGGCCCGCACCGCTGACGCACCGGCGGCGTGCAGGGATACGCCCTGCCAGGCGAACGGCACCAGGACTCCGTCGCTGCGCTCGAGTGCGGCGTCGTCGCCGGCGATCAGCGCGTGCAGCGCCGCGTCCAGCAGCACCGGGTGCACCCCGAAGCCTGCTGGCGACACCCCGGCCGCGTCCGGCAACGTCACCTCCGCGAACAGGTCCTCACCGCGACGCCACATCGCGGTCAGGCCCTGAAAGCCCGGACCATAGCCGTATCCGCATTCGGCGAGCCGCTCGTAGGTTCCTGCGATGTCCACCGGCTGGGCCCCGGCCGGCGGCCACGCCGTCACATCGGTACCGCCCTGCGCGGGTGTTGAACTGACCGTTCCCTCAGCGTGCAGCAGCCATCCCGATCCCTCCGCGCGGGAGAACACCGATACCGCACGCGAGCCGGTGTCGGTGGCGGCATCGACGACGACCTGCACCGCCACCGAACCTGCCTCCGGCACGAGCAGCGGTGCGGCCAAAGTGAGTTCGTCGACCATCGAGCAGCCGACCTGATCGCCGGCGCGGATGACCAGCTCCACGAAACCGGCGCCGGGGAAGATCACCACGCCACCCACGGCGTGGTCTTTCAACCAGCCGTGCGTGGCCGACGACAGCCGACCGGTGAGCACCACTCCGCCCGACGACGGCAGGTCGACCACGGCGCCGAGCAACGCGTGTTCACCGGCGGTCAACCCAAGACCGGCCGCGTCGACGTTGGCGGTCCCGTTGGACAACCAGAATCGGCGCCGCTCGAAGGCGTAGGTCGGCAGTTCGACGAAGTGGGCACGGCCCAGCACGGCCTGCCAGTCCACCTTGGAGCCCACGACGAAAGCCTGTGCCACCGCATTGGTCAGCGTCACCGGCTCGGGCCGGTCCTTGCGCAGCGCACAGACGGTGGTGACGGGGACGTCGGGCAGTGACTCCTCGATGGCGGCCGTCAAACCGCCGGTGGGACCGACTTCGAGGAACCTTGTCGCGCCGGACGATTGGGCGAAGCGGACGCTGTCGGCGAAGCGAACCGATTCGCGGACATGCCGTTTCCAGTAGGCAGCGGAGCCGAAGTCGTCTCCGACGAGTTCTCCGGTCAGGTTCGAGATGACCGCGATCTTGGCCGGCCCGACCGGAAGTCCGGCCGCGACCGCACCGAACTCGTCGATCATCGGGTCCATCAGCGGGGAATGGAAGGCGTGCGACACCGCGAGTTGGTGCACGCGGCGGCCCTCGGCGCGGAAGTGTTCGGTGACCGCGGCCACCCCTGCCGCGGCGCCGGAGACGACCACCGAGGCGGGGCCGTTGACGGCGGCGATGCTGACCTCCGGGCTGAGGCGCGGACGGACTTCGTCCTCCGTGGCCTGGATCGCCACCATGGCACCGCCGGCGTCGAGGCGCTGCATGAACCGGCCGCGTGCGGCGACCAGGACCGCGGCGTTCTCCAGTGCCAGCACCTCGGCGACATGGGCGGCCGAGAGCTCACCGACGGAGTGGCCCATCACGAAATCGGCTCGCACACCCCAGGATTCCAGCAGCCGGAACAGTGCGACCTCGACGGCGAACAACGCCGGTTGCGCGAATTCCGTTGTATTCAGCAGGTTTTCGTCAGTGCCCCACATCACCTCGCGCAGCGGGCGCAGCAGGTGGCGATCCAGCTCGGTGACGACGGTGTCGAACGCCGCGGCGAACACCGGGTAGGTGGCGTGCAATTCCCGGCCCATGCCCAGGATCTGGGCGCCTTGGCCGGGGAAGACGAAGACGGTCTTGCCGCCGGGTTGGGCCACACCCTGGATGGCAGTGCCGGCCTGGTCACCGTGCGCTACCTCGGCGAGCCCGTTCAGCAGCGTTGCGCGGTCGGCGCCGACCACCACCGCCCGGTGCTCGAAGGACGACCGTCCCGCCAGGCTCCAGCCGATGTCAGCGACATCCAGCTCGGCGTGGGCGGTGACGTAATCGGCCACGCGAGCGGCCTGCGCCTGCAGCGCTAGGGCCGACTTCGCCGACACCACCCATGGCACCACCGCCGGTTTGGGCCCGTCCGCGTCGACCACTTCCACAGCCGGCGCGGACTCGATGATCACGTGCGCGTTGGTGCCACTGATCCCGAACGAGGACACACCTGCACGCCGCACCCGGCCCGATGCCGGTTCGGCCGGCCACGGCCGCGCCTGGGTCACCAGTTCGACCGAACCCGCCGTCCAGTCCACGTGCGGGCTCGGCTCATCGACATGCAACGTCGCGGGCACCACCTCATGACGCAACGCCTGCACCATCTTGATCACACCGGCCACCCCGGCAGCAGCCTGCGTATGACCCATATTCGACTTGACCGAACCCAGCCACAGCGGTCGACCCGCCCGACCCTGACCGTAAGTCGCCAGCAACGCCTGCGCCTCGATCGGATCACCCAACGTGGTACCGGTACCGTGACCCTCCACCACATCCACATCAGCAGTCGACAACCCCGCATTGGCCAACGCCGCACGCACCACCCGCTGCTGCGACGGACCATTCGGCGCCGTCAACCCATTCGACGCACCATCCTGATTGACCGCCGAACCCCGCACCACCGCCAACACCGGATGCCCCAACCGCCTCGCATCCGAAAGCCGCTCCACCACCAGCATGCCGCCGCCCTCGGAGAAACCCGTGCCATCGGCGGCCCCGGCGAACGCCTTGCACCGGCCGTCGGCGGACAACCCGCGCATCCGGCTGAACTCGACGAAGATGTCCGGTGTGGCGTTCACCGTGACCCCGCCGGCCAGGGCCAGATCGCACTCCCCCGACCGCAACGACTGCACCGCCATGTGCAACGCCACCAACGACGACGAACACGCCGTATCCACCGACACCGCCGGACCTTCCAGACCCAGCACATACGACACCCGCCCCGAGGCGACACTGGAAGACTGGCCGGTCAGCCGGAAACCCTCGGCGGACTGCGTCGCGCCGATCCCGTAGCCCTGGGTGTATACCCCGGCGAACACGCCCGTAGCGCTGCCCCGCAATTTCGCCGGATCAATCCCGGTGCGCTCCAACGCTTCCCACGACAGCTCCAGGAACAGCCGCTGTTGGGGGTCCATCGCCAGCGCCTCGCTGGGCCCGATGCCGAAGAAAACCGGATCGAAGTCGGCGACACCGTCCACGAAACCACCGGTGCGGGTGTAACAGGTGCCCGCGACGTCGGGGTCCGGGTTGTACAGACCGGCCAGATCCCAGCCGCGGTCGGTCGGGAAGTCGGTGAGCACGTCGCGGCCCTGGATCAGCATGTCCCACAGCTCTTCTGGCGAAGCCACTCCACCCGGGTAGCGGCAGGACATGCCCACGATCGCGATCTGATCCTCCCCCGTCGCGCGCACCGCGGGCACGTGCTTGACTTCCTGGGGCATACCGGCGAGTTCGGTGCGGATATAGGTGGCCAAGCCGTTGGGCGTGGGGTAGTCGAAGATCAGGGTGGGCGACAGCGAGAGCCCGGTGGCGGTTTTCAGCCGGTTGCGCATTTCCACCGCGGTCAGTGAGTCGAAACCCAACTCCTGGAACGCCTTGTCGGGGTCGACGGCCTCGGCGGTCACATTTCCCAGCACGGTGGCGATGTGCGATCGCACCAGGTCCAGCAGCAGGGCATGCTGTTCAGACTCGGGCAGGCTTTGCAACCGCTGCGCGAGTGCGGATTTCGACCTGGCGGCGGCCAGTGAGTCGTCGACCTGACGGCGGGACGATGCATGCACCAGATCGCGGAACATGGGTGGGACCGCGGTCGCGTGTGCCCGCAGTGCGGACAGATCCAACCGGGCGGGCGCCAGGAATGGCTCGTCGACGATCAGCGCGGTGTCGAACAGCTCCAGCGCCTCCTCGGAGGACAGCGCCAGCACGCCTTCGCGGCCCAGGCGCGCCCGGTCGGCAGCGTCCAGCCCGCCGGTCATGGCGCTGGCCTGCTCCCACAACCCCCACCCCAGCGACATAGCGGGCAGTCCGTGCGCGCGGCGGTGGGCGGCCAACGCGTCCAGGAAGCAGTTGGCCGCCGAATAGTTGGCCTGCCCCGACGAGCCCACCAGGCCCGCCATCGACGAAAACATCACGAACGCCCCCACATTGAGGTCGCGCGTCAGCTCGTGCAGGTTCCAGGCAGCGTCGATCTTGGCACGCAGCACCGGATCGATCCGCTCGGGTGTCAGGGAGGTGACGACGGCGTCGTCGAGCACGCCGGTCGCGTGGATCACCGCGGACAGCGGCCGTTGCACCGGAATGTCGGCGATCACCTTGGCCAGCGCCGGCCGGTCGGCAGCATCGCAGGCCACCACCTGCACCTGGGCACCCGCAGCCTCCAGCTCGGCTGTGAGTTCCGCGGCGCCCGGTGCATCCGGGCCGCGCCGGCTGAGCAGCACCAGATGGCGCACCCCGTGCCGGGTCACGACGTGGCGCGCCAGGGCCGAACCGGCCATCCCGGTGCCGCCGGTGATCAGCACGGTGCCCTGCGCCCACACATCGGGCAGCATCATGACGACCTTGCCGATGTGGCGCGCCTGGCTCAGATAACGCAGTGCCGCCGGGGCACGGCGCACGTCGAACGTCGTCACCGGCAGTGGCCGCAGCACGCCGGCGTCGAAGAGTTCGGCGAGTTCGAGCATGTACTGGTGCATACGAGGACGGCCGGGCTCGAATAGGTCGAAGGCCCGGTAGCGCACACCCGGATACTGCTGTGCGATCGCACCCGGGTCGCGGATGTCGGTCTTGCCCATCTCCAGGAAGATGCCGCCGGGGGCCACCAAGCGCAGGGACGCGTCGACGAATTCGCCGGCCAGCGAGTCCAGCACGATGTCGAATCCGGCCGCACCGGTGATGCTGCGGAACTTCTCCTCGAACTCCAGGCTGCGCGAATCGCCAATGTGATCATCGTCAAAACCCATGGCCCGCAGCGTGTCCCACTTGCCCTTGCTGGCGGTGCCGAACACCTCCAGGCCCAGGTGCCGAGCCAGCTGGGTGGCAGCCATGCCCACCCCACCGGCGGCGGCATGGATCAAGACCCGCTGCCCGGGCTTGGCAGCGGCGAGGTCCACGAACGCGAACCACGCGGTGGTGAAGACGGCGGAGATGGCAGCCGCTTCGGCGTACGTCCAATCCGAGGGCATCGGCAGCAGGAGTCGGACGTCGCCGGGAACCAGGGTGCCACTGGTGTCGGGGAAGAATCCGTACACCGAGTCGCCGACCGCGAAATCGGTGACGCCGGGCCCGATTTCGACGACGACGCCCGCGCCCTCGCCACCGAGCAGCGCTTCATGGGTGAACATGCCCAACGTGATCATGATGTCGCGGAAGTTGGCCGCGATGGCGCGCAGGGCGACCCGGACGTGACCGGGCTGCAACGGCGCGTCGGCGTTCGGCACCGGTTCCAGACGCAGGTTCTCGAAGGTGCCGGCACTGCTGAGTCCCAGCCGCCACGGGCCGTCGTTGGGCGGTTCCAAGATGCCGTCGACGGCACGACTGGCGCGCACCCGCGGCGTGTAGGCCTGCGCCTCGCGCAGCACCACCTGGGGCTCACCGACCGTCAATGCCGTGGCTATCGTCGAATCGTCAAGCGGCGCATCGGAATCAACCAAAACCAGCCGCCCGGGGTTCTCCGTCTGCGCAGAGCGCACCAGACCCCACACCGCCGCGCCCGCCAGGTCGGTGATGTCTTCTCCCGGCAACGCCACAGCGCGTCGGGTCGCGACCACCAGCGTTCCGGATTCTTGGTCGGTCAGCCAAGCCTGGACCGCAGCCAACGCGCGATGGGTGCGTTCGTAGCTTGCAGTCACCGGGTCGTCTTCTGCGCCAACGGATTCGGCAACGGATTCAAAGATCTCGAAGGTCGGCACCTCGGCACCCACAGAGGCGGCCGGCGCCCAGACCATTTCGAACAGCCGGTCCGGTCCGGCCCCGGCGACCGCCGCCCGCAGCCGCTGCTCGGTGATCGGACGGGCCGCCATGGCCGCGACCGACAACACCGGTAGACCCAACCCGTCAGCCAGCTCGACCGACACCGCCGATGGCCCGACCGGCGCGATCCGGGCCCGCACCGCAGAAGCCCCCGCGGCGTGCAACGACACGCCCTGCCAGGAGAACGGCAGCAGGACCTCGGCGGCCGGGTTGGCCAGCACCGCCGCGTGCAGGGCGGCGTCCAGCAATGCCGGATGCACCCCGAAACCCGTTGAACCACCCGCCGTTTCCGGCAGACTCACCTCGGCGAACAACTCCTCGCCCCGGGCCCACAACGCGGTCAACCCGCGAAACGCCGGACCGTAGCCGTAACCGTGCTCGGCCAGCCGCTCGTAGCCGTCCGCGACGTCGATCGGGACGGCACCGGCCGGCGGCCACACCGACAGATCGGCCCCCGGCTCGGCGTCGCCGGCGCTCAGCGTTCCCTCGGCGTGGCACACCCAGGCACCGTCGACGTCGCCGTGGGAGTAGATCGAGACGCTGCGCCGCCCGCCTTCTTCGGCGGCGGCACCCACAACCACCTGCACCGCAATGGGATTGGCGGCGGGGATCACCAACGGCGATCGCAGGGTCAGCTCGTCGACCACCGAACAGCCGACTTCGTCGCCGGCGCGGATCGCCAACTCCACAAATCCGGTCCCGGGAAACACCACCATCCCGGACACGGCGTGATCGGCGAGCCAACTCTGGGAGGTCAGCGACAGGCGACCTGTCAGGACCACCCCACCCGAGGCCGGCAACTCGACCACCGCGCGCATCAGCGGGTGTTCGCTGGCGACCAGTCCCAAACCGGAAGCGTCGGCGTCAAAGGCCTCGCTGGACAGCCAGAACCGCCGCCTGTCAAAGGCATACGTCGGCAACTCCACGAAACCGGCACCGTCCAGCGCGCCGCGCCAGTCCACCGCCACCCCCGCGACATAGGCGGACGCCGCCGAGCACAGGAACCGCCGCAACCCACCGTCTTCGCGCCCCAAGGTGGGCACCACGGTCGGCTCCGCGTCGCCGGCCAGACAGTCGTCGAGGGTGCCTTCGATGCCGGCGATCAGCGCCGGGTGCGGGCTGGACTCGATGAACACCCGGAACCCGTGTTCGGATGCGCTGCGTACCGCTTGGTCCAGCTGGACGGGTTGGCGAATGTTGCGGTACCAGTAGTCGGCATCCAACTCGGCTGTGTCCAACCGGTTTCCGGTGACGGTGGAGAAGAACGTGGTGCGCGACGAGGCAGGCTCGATCCCGGCCAGCGCGGTGGTGAGTTCCTCGCGGATCGCCTCGACCTCGGCCGAATGCGACGCGTAGTCGACGTCGATGCGTCGCACCCGCAGCTCGCGATCCGTGCAGAGCGCAATCAGGTCCTCGAGCGCGGCGGCGTCCCCGGAAACCACCACGGCCGCCGGCCCGTTGACCGCCGCGACGTCGACTCGATCACCGAACGGCGCCAACAACTCCCGCACCTGATCCAGGTCGCACGCGATGGACACCATGCCGCTGGGACCGGTCAGACCGGTGAGCAGCTTGCTGCGCAGCGTGACCACCCGGGCGGCGTCCCGTAATGACAATGCGCCCGCAACGCAGGCCGCGGCGATCTCGCCCTGCGAGTGACCGATCACGGCGTCGGGTCGGACGCCGAGCGATTTCCACAGCTCGGCCAATGACACCATCACCGCGAACAGCACCGGCTGCACGACGTCGACCCGGTCCAGTCCGGGCGCACCGGGTGCGCCCCGCAGGACGTCGATCAACGACCAGTCCACGAATTCGGCGAAAACCTCGGCGCACGCTTCGATCTGGCGGGCGAAAGCCGGTGCCGTATCGAGTAAGTCGACACCCATCCCCACCCACTGGGAGCCTTGGCCGGGGAAGACGAAAACGGTCTTGCCGGCGGGTCGGGCCACACCGTGGGTGACAGTGCCGGCCAGGTCCCCCTGCGCCACTTCCGCCAGCCCGCTCAGCAGCCCAGCGCGGTCATCGGCGACCACCACCGCCCGGTGCTCGAAGGACGTCCGTCCCGCCAGCGTCCAGCCGATGTCGGCGACATCCAGTTCGGAGTGGGCGGTTGCGTGCTCGGCCAGCCGGGCGGCCTGCGCCCGCAGGGCCGCCGCCGATTTGGCCGACAGTGCCCACGGCACCGCGGATCGCACCGGACCGGGCTCCCGGGGTGGGGCCGGCGGTACCGATTCGACGATGACGTGCGCGTTGGTGCCACTGATCCCGAACGACGAGACCGCCGCACGGCGGGCCTGCTCACGCTCGGGCCACGGCTGCGGCTCGCTGAGCAGCGCGACCGATCCCGCCGTCCAGTCCACGTGCGGGCTCGGCTCATCGACATGCAACGTCGCCGGCAGCACCTCATGACGCAACGCCTGCACCATCTTGATCACACCGGCCACCCCGGCAGCAGCCTGCGTATGACCCATATTCGACTTGACCGAGCCCAGCCACAGCGGCTGACCGGACCGACCCTGACCGTAAGTCGCCAGCAACGCCTGCGCCTCGATCGGATCACCCAACGTGGTACCGGTGCCGTGACCCTCCACCACATCCACATCAGCAGCCGACAACCCCGCATTGGCCAACGCCGCACGCACCACCCGCTGCTGCGACGGACCATTCGGCGCCGTCAAACCATTCGACGCACCATCCTGATTGACCGCCGAACCCCGCACCACCGCCAACACCGGATGCCCCAACCGCCGCGCATCCGAAAGCCGCTCCACCACGAGCATGGCGCCGCCCTCGGACCATCCGACCCCGTCAGCCGCGCCCGCGTAGGCCTTGCAGCGTCCGTCCGGAGCCAGGCCGCGGTGTCGGCTGAACTCCACGAACACGGTCGGGGTGGCGTTGACGGTCGCGCCGCCGGCCAGGGCCAGATCGCACTCCCCCGACCGCAACGACTGCACCGCCATGTGCAACGCCACCAACGACGACGAACACGCCGTATCCACCGACACCGCCGGACCTTCCAGACCCAGCACATACGACACCCGCCCCGAGGCGACACTGGATGTCATGCCGGTCAGTCGGTAGCCCTCGATCTCCTCGGCAAACATGCCGTAACCCTGTGCGATGATCCCGGCAAACACTCCGGTCGCGGTTCCGCGTAGTCCGCTCGGATCCATGCCGGCTCGTTCGAGAGCCTCCCAGGACAGCTCTAGCAGCATCCGGTGCTGGGGATCCATCGCGAGCGCCTCGCTGGGTGCGATTCCGAAGAAGGCGGGATCGAAGTCGGCGACGCCTTCGACGAAGCCGCCGGTGTTCGCGTAGGTCTTGTGGGCCGCGTCGGGGTCAGGGTCGAACAGCGCGCCGACGTCCCACCCGCGGTCGGTGGGGAATTCGGAGATCACGTCGCGGCCATCGGCCACCATCTGCCACAGCTTCTCCGGGGAATCCACGCCGCCGGGGAATCGGCAGGACATTCCGATGATGGCGATCGGCTCGCTCGACCGCTCCAGCAGCGTGCGGTTGGTGCGCTTCAGGCGTTCAACCTGCACCAGCGCCTTTCGCAACGCTTCGGTTGCATGCTGGAGTTGATCAACCATTACCTGAACCCCTCGCCTAATTTGGTCGTCGTTGACCGTCGGTTGCGGCTGCTGCCGAGTCATCGAGGTGGCTGCACGAAGCGGCGACTTCGGGCTGACCTCCGACCAAGAATGTCGCTGGTGAGTATCGCCAACTCCAGCAGTATCTCAAAAACGTCGGGCACTCCCGACTTCACCGATAAGCACTCGGGCGCCCGTGCCGCACATCGACCGACAGGCTTGCACTCCCTTGTGCACCCGGCCCGCGGCCCATGGCGCGAACTGTACCGCCAATAGTTGTGCGGGCGTCGTTGTCAGGGCACCGCCGTCCCGCGGCCCCGCTCAGCACCACCGCAAGACCGTCGGTGAAGCGAAGCTAGACGCCGACGCGCCGCCATCCGTCGGCCGCTCTGGCAGCCTGCAACAGCTGGTCGCAGAGTACGCGCAACTCAGCGCCGGCGGCGCCTTCATCCAGGGCAGTCGCGACGTCCTCGGCCGCGCACCGCACCTGATAGACGCGATCCGAAAGGTCCATGGCCTCCTCGGCCGACAACACCACCGCATCGGCAGGAAGAGCCGCGGCGTCGCCACGAGTGATCATGGTCCGCTGCTCGTAGGCGCGCTGCCGGCACGACTGCCGGCAGTACTGGCGACGGCGTCCCATTCCGACCTCTGTCACGTCACGACCACACCACCGACAGGGCTGGGGTCGGGTGCGGCGACTCACGCCTGCCGACTTTAGTCCGGTCCGCCCGTCGATCCCGGTATCATGGGATGCCGAGTCGCGCGATATGCCGCGGCTGACAGCCGGGAACTTCGTGAACGGTCTTAACGTTTGCTTAGAGAGAATCTCATTACGGGAGCGTCACAAGCGCACCGGACCCAAAGGAGCAGCAATGGCTGATCGTGTCCTGCGAGGCAGTCGCCTCGGCGCCGTGAGCTACGAGACGGACCGCAACCATGACCTCGCCCCCCGACAGATTGCGCGGTACCGCACCGACAACGGCGAAGAGTTCGAAGTGCCGTTCGCCGACGATGCCGAGATCCCCGGCACCTGGCTGTGCCGCAACGGCATGGAGGGCACCCTCATCGAGGGCGACCTGCCGGAGCCGAAGAAGGTCAAGCCGCCTCGTACGCACTGGGACATGCTCTTGGAGCGGCGTTCGGTCGAAGAGCTCGAAGAACTGCTCAAAGAACGCCTCGAGCTGATCCGCTCGCGCCGGCGCGGCTGACCCGTCAGGCGCGGCTGCGGGCGCGGCTGGTCTTGCGGCCCTCTCGGCGACCCTGCACGCCCCACCGCGTGACCTTGAACAGCGCCTCGCGAATGTTGGATCCGCTCATTTTCGACACGCCGATCTCGCGTTCGGTGAACGTGATCGGCACCTCGGCCACATCGAAACCCGCGTTGACGGTGCGCCAGGTCATCTCGATCTGAAAGCAATAGCCCTTGGAGTCGACGGTGTCCAGATCGATCGTCTCGAGAACCTCGCGACGATAGGCGCGGTACCCGGCGGTGATGTCGTGCACACCGACGCCCAGGGCCAGCCGCGAATAGGTATTCGCCGTCTTGGACAGCGCCAGACGGCGCCACGGCCAGTTCCGCACAGTGCCGCCATGCACGTAGCGCGAACCGATCGCGAGGTCCGCGCCGGCGTCGACCGCCTCCAGCAGGCGGTGCAATTGCTCGGGCGCGTGACTGCCGTCGGCGTCCATCTCGACCAGGACCGCGTAGTCCCGGCTCAGTCCCCAGCCGAAGCCTTCCAGGTATGCGGCGCCCAAGCCGTTCTTGGCGGTGCGATGCAGGACGTGGGTGCGGCCGGCGTCTGCGGCGGACAGCTCGTCGGCAAGCCGGCCGGTGCCGTCCGGACTGTTGTCGTCGACGACCAGGATGTGTACGTCAGGGCACGCGTCCTTGACCCGCCGATGGATCAGCGGCAGGTTCTCCAGTTCGTTGTAGGTGGGGATGATCACCAGGACACGCTGGCTGGGACTGTCGCCCGGTACCGCAGGGACAGGTTGGCCGGTGGTCATGTAGCTCCTTCATTTCGCCCGATAGGGGTGCGCCCGCTGTCTTCATCGTCGGAGGACGCGGCGTCGTTCGCAATCTCAACGTGTGCCGAAGGTGATTCGTTCTCAGCTTCCGAGTCGTCCCGTTCAGCCGAGGGCGTAGCGGGATCCACAACGTCATCGACTGATCCGGAGCGCCGACGCGTCGGCCGCGGAAACGAACCCGGGAGACGGCTCGCGAACCGACCATTCTGCCGTATCGCGGCGAGAATGAGCACTACGGCCGCTCCGACCAGCGTCCACTGCACGATCGGTGCCCAGCGGGTCGCCGGGGTCAGCCTCGTCTTGAGACGTACCGCAGTATCCAGGTAGGCGGGCACGAAGAAGTCGGTGCGCAGCAACTCCCCGCCGTCGGGTGCGATCACCGCGCTGATTCCGGTGGTGCCCGCGACCAGCACGTAGCGGTCGTGTTCGACGGCGCGGACCTTGGCGAAGGCCAGCTGTTGTTCACTCATGGTCTTGGTGAAGGTGGCGTTGTTGCTGGGCACCGTCAGCAGCTGTGCACCGTTGCGCACGGCGTTGCGCGGTGCCCGATCGAAGACCACCTCCCAGCAGGTGGCGACGCCGACCGGAACTCCGGCCAGGCGGACCACGCCGGTGCCGGAGACCGGGACGAAATGCCCGGCTTGGTCGGCATATCCGGACAGGTGCCGGAACAGCCACGCCATCGGCAGGTACTCGCCGAACGGCTGCACGATCGCCTTGTCGTGGCGCTCGGCCGGTCCGGTGCCTGGATTCCACACGATCATCGTGTTGGTGTAGGCCGGGGTATCCCGCATCCGGCCGGGCACCTCCATCACCGTGCCGATCAGGATCGGCGCCCCGATAGCGTCGGCGGCCCGGGAGATACCTTGGGCGGCATCCGGGTTGACCAGCGGGTCGATGTCTGAGGAGTCTTCGGGCCAGATGACGAACTGAGGTTGCGGCGCGGTTCCCAGACGCACGTCCTCGGCCAGTTGCAGCGTTTCGCTGACGTGGTTGTCCAGCACCGCCCGGCGTTGCGCGTTGAAACCCAGACCCAGCCGGGGCACGTTGCCCTGCACGACGGCGACCGTGACGCTGGGCTCCCCGCCCGACCCGACGCCCGCTTTGCGCACCTGCGGCCAGACGAGGATGGCGGCCAACAACACCACGCAGATGGCGACGCCGGGCAACAGCACTGCCGGCGGCGTGGTCCCGTCAGTGGCCCGCACCCCGGCTCGCAACCAGCGCACGATCTCGAGCACCATCGCGGTCAGGCTGGCACCTAAGAGCACCACCGAGGTCGACAACAACGCGACGCCGCCCCACTGGACCAGCGGCAACAGCGGACCGCCGGTCTGACCGAACGCCACCGCGCCCCACGGAAACCCGCCGAACGGAAAGCTGCATTTCAGCCACTCCACCGCGCCCCACACCACCGCGAACCACACCGGCCAACCCGGGAGCCGTCGCACCACGACCGCGCACAGTCCGAACAGGCCGGGATACAGCGCGCATACCGCCGCCAGCACCAACCAGGGCATCGGCCCGACAAGCGTGCTGATCCAGGGCAGCAACGGCACGTAGAACGCCAGCCCGAACAGGAAGCCGTAGCCGAAACCGCCGGCGGGAGTGGTACCGGGCCGGGTCAGCACCCACACCAGCAGCGCGACGGCGGCGACCGCGGCCCACCACCAGCCCAGCGGCGGGAAACTGGCGTACATCAGGCTGCCGGCAATCAATGCAGCGACCAACCGGGCCAACCGGGGCCGCAGTGCGCTGCGCAGCCGGGACAGCACCGGGGTCCGACCCGGCGCGGAATCAGCTGGCAAACTATCGGCAGCGTCTGCCGGCAAATCAGCGGACGTGTGCTCTGGGGCCGCCGCCGGGGCCTCGTCGGGTGGCTGCTCAGCCATAGATAACCGCACCTCGATGCACGGTTTGGCGACACCGCGGCAGCGCGTCCGTCACATCGAGCCGCGGCAGCGCCGGGACCCGCGAGCGGGGGTCGGTGGACCAGCGCTGGACGCTGTCGCGGGGTGCGCTGACGTCCAGAATCCCGGCCTCCCACACCGCGTACGACGCCGGCGCACCCGGCACCAGGGTGCCGCTCACCCCGTCGCGCACACCAGCCGCCCGCCAGCCGCCGCGGGTCGCGGCAGCGAATGCCGCGCGCGCCGACAACCCGCTGCCCGGTGTCCGGTGATGCATCGCGGCGCGCACGCCGGCCCACGGCTCGAAGGCGGTGACAGGCGCGTCAGAACCGAGGGCGAGGGGCACGCCTTGGGATGCTAACAGCGCCAGCGGGTTGAGCCGGCCACCTCGATTCGCACCGAGTCGCCGCGCGTACATGCCGTCGCTACCGCCCCACAGCGCGTCGAAATTGGGCTGGACGCTGGCTATGACTCCCCACGATCCGAGCTTGCCGGCCTGCTCGGCGGTGACCATTTCAAGGTGCTCGAGCCGGTGCCCGCAGCGGGCGACGGCAGCCACTCCCATGTCGTCGACGACCCGTTCCAGGGCGTCGACCACCGCCGACACCGCGGCATCGCCGATCACGTGGAACCCGGCGGTGATCTCGGCCTCGCTGCAGGCCCGCAGATGCGCTTCCAGGGCGGCGGGCTCGAGGTGGCGGGTGCCGGTGCAACCGGGCGCATCAGCGTATGGCTCGTGCAGCCACGCGGTGCGCGACCCCAGCGCACCGTCGACGAACAGATCTCCGGCCAGGCCGCGAGCCCCGGTCTCGGCCAGCAGCACGCGGGCCTGCTGTGCGCTGGTCACTGCCTGGCCCCAGTAGCCGACCACCTCGACACCCGGGCGCAGCGCCGCCAGCTGCAACCAGTCGTCGAGCCCGCCGATCTGTGGACCGGCGCATTCGTGCACCGCGACGATGCCCGCCGCGGCCAGTGCCGCCAACGCGGCCTCACGCGCTTCGGCCAGTTGACCGTCGGTGAGCAGGTCACGGGCCGTGGCTCGGGCCAGGTGATGCGCATCGCCGGTCAGGGGCTGCTGGGCGGAGAAACCGGGGGCCGCGGCCAGGTCCGGCAGCAGCCGTCGCAGACCAGCGGACGCCAGCGCCGAGTGCACGTCGACCCGGGCCAGGTAGGCAGGTCGATCACCAAGCACCGCATCCAGGTCGGCGGTGCTGGGCGGGGTGTTCTCCGGCCACGCCGACTCATCCCACCCGTGTCCCCACACCGGGCGCCCGGGGTGGGCGGCCGCGTAGTCGGCCACCAGCTGTAGACATTGCGCCTTCGATCCGGCCGCGCGCAGGTCCAGCCCGCTCAGGGACAGCCCGGTCGCGCTGAGATGGATGTGGCTGTCGACGAATCCGGGAGCCACGAACGCGCCGTCAAGATCCTGCACCTCGGCGTCCGGGAATTGGTTGCGACCGACGTCGTCGCTGCCCAGCCAGGCGATGACGCCGTCGCGCACCGCCAGGGCGGTGGCATCCGGATGGGTCGGGCTGTGCACCCGGCCATTGAGCAGCAACCGGGTCGGGATCTGCCTCACACGGCAAAGCTACGGGTGCCGGGCGGTCCGCCGGTAGGCGACAGGCAGAGCGGGCGGCGCGGCGTCGATGACGTCGATCACCTCGCCGTCGATGTAATCGCGACTCCGGGTAACAGTGGTGATCAGCGGAATCCGCCGGTCGAACAGCCGCCCGGCGATTGACGCCAGCGCGGGGCGGGCGGCCGCCCGGATGGGCGGGGTGAGCAGCAGCAGGCCCAGCGCGGTGCTGGCCAGGCCGGGAACGACGACCAGGGCGGTGGCCAGAGTGGTCAGCGCGCCATCGGTCAGCGCGCGACGCGGCTCTTGGGTCCCGGTCCGCAGATGCCTGAACTGGCGGCTGAGCTGCACCCCACCCATCGGCGCCCACAGCACCAAACCCAGGACGAACGTGGCTGTCAACGCCACCGCTGTCCAACCGACACCGATTGCTGCCGCCAGCCCGACAGTCACCACGAGCTCGACGACGGCATATCCGAGAAGCAGCCGTCCAATCACGTGAAGCTCAACGTCTGCGGGTGTGGTGTGAGTTCCGCGCACGGTCGCGCCGGGGCTGCAGTTAGATGACGTTATGACGACGATTGAACTCGACACCCCGGCCGGACCGATCGATGCACTACTGAATGTCCCCGCCGGTGACGGGCCGTGGCCGGGTGTGGTCGTGGTGCACGACGCGATCGGTTACGCACCCGACAACGAGGCGGTGTCGCAGCGAATCGCCCGCGCGGGCTATCTGGCGATCACACCCAACCTGTACGCGCGCGGTGGCCGCGCGCGCTGCATCACCAGAGTGATGCGCGAAGTGCTGACCAAGCGGGGCCGTTCCATCGACGACGTGCTTGCCGCCCGCGAACATCTGCTGGCCATGCCCGAGTGCTCCGGACAGGTCGGCATCGCCGGTTTCTGCATGGGTGGGCAGTTCGCACTTGTGCTGTCGCCCAGAGGTTTTGGTGCTTCGGCACCGTTCTACGGCACCCCGTTGCCACGCAACCTCAGCGAGACCCTGGACGGTGCCTGCCCCATCGTGGCCAGCTTCGGCAGCCGGGACCCGCTGGGCATCGGCGCACCTAAGCGGCTGCGCAAGGTGACCGATGCCAAACAGATCACCGCCGACATCAAGTCCTACCCCGGTGCCGGGCACAGCTTCGCCAACCAGCTACCCGGGCAACCGCTGCTGCGCATCACCGGATTCGGGTACGACGAAGCGGTGGCCGAAGACGCCTGGGAGCGGGTCTTCGCGTTCTTCGGTGAACACCTGAGCTGATGGCGCGGGCGCGGCTCAGCTGTCTGCGGCGACCCTGAGTTCGAGGCCAATGTTGTTCGCCATGCCACCGCGCAGCTTGCTGAACACGTTGAAGACCTTGCCGACGATGCCGTACCGCTTGCCGATCGCGTCGTAGACGGCCCCGGTCTGCGATTTGTCGAGCAGCGCTGCCGTGCCCTCGACCGCGTCGCTCTTCGGATTGCCGCGCATGTCGCAGATGGCCAGCGTGACCCGCGGCGTGTTGCGAATCCGCTTGACCTTCCACGACTTTTCCTGGGTGATGACCAGCAACCGGTCGCCCTGGGCCGCCGCCCAGATCGGAGTGGGCTTGGGTCGGCCGTCCTTGGTGAACGTGGTGAGCAGGAGGTATTGCGCTTTGGCCAGGTCGGCGAACGAGGGCGTCACGGTGCCAACCTACTCGCCGAGCAGACGCAGACTCGCACGCGCAGGCCCGTTGTGGTGCGAGTTTGCGTCTGCTCGCAGAGCGGAGTTAAATGAAAACACTATTTTCATTTAAGGGGTTGGCTGTTGTCCTGGTTGCCGTTCTCCATCGCCGAAGCCGCATCGTCGGAAAGCAGCCAGACGCCCGGTCTCGGACAGGCCTGGACCCACCTCCTGGAGCGGCTAGGCTCCGCCGCCCAAGCCGTGGAAGCCGACCCGGCCAATCGGAATCGCGCCGACCTGACGGCCGGCATGCGCCATCTGCTCGTGCTGTTGACCACGGGCATTGACGAGGTGCTGCGATTCGATCCGGAGCCGCCGCTGCGGGTACAGCCCACCAGCACCGACGACGTGATCACCTGGGGCATGGAATGCCCGGACTGCATTTACACCCGCGCGGTCTTGCGGGGTGGTGAAAGCTACCGGCTGTTCGGAAACCGTGGTACGGCACGCTACGTCGGGCTGCAGACGATGAATGGCGTTGCGGCCACAGCCAATGCGCTCGTCGACGAGTTGGAGGTGGACGCCGACGGGAATTTCGAAGTGGTGCTGTCCGGTGACGAGCGGCCCGGAAACTGGATGCGAATCGAAGGCGAGCATCCGACGCTG
This sequence comes from Mycobacterium sp. NGS24, assembly GCF_059813065.1. Taxonomy (NCBI): domain Bacteria; kingdom Bacillati; phylum Actinomycetota; class Actinomycetes; order Mycobacteriales; family Mycobacteriaceae; genus Mycobacterium; species Mycobacterium sp. NGS24. The sequence goes on along the minus strand of NZ_JCALDW010000001.1, from coordinate 533,413 downwards.
ACGGTGCGACACTTCTTCTACGACTGGGATACCGAGGTGGCGTCCTCGCTGCGCATCGAACGGATCGGCGACCCGGTGGCCGCCGGCGACGGACCATCCGATGCGGGCGGCGCGTTGGCACGGCAGCTGGTCGCGCTCGGGGACTTCGTCGAAGAAAACCTCAAGTTCTTCATGCAGTTCGGGGCCGCGGCGCCGGTGAACGGGTTCCTGCCCCCCATCGATCGCAGCGATATGGGAGCCGCCGCAGAGAATCGTCCGGTGATAGGGCGCTGGGAGCTGGCACCCGATGAGGCATTGATCGTGGAAGTCCAGCCGCCCGAAGGAGTTTACTGGAGCTACTCGATCGGCAACCCGTGGTGGGAGACCATCCACTATGGCCGTCATCAGTCCAGCCTGAACGCCCATCAGGCAGTGGTGGATTCGGACGGACTGGTGCGGGTGGTGCTCAGCGCCGATGACCCCGGGGTAGCGAACTGGCTGGACACCGCAGGCCACAGCAACGGTCCGATCATTCTGCGCTGCGTGCGCACCGAGACCGCCCCGACGCCGACGACACGGGTGGTGTCCTTCGGCGAAATCGAGTCGGCACTGCCGGCCGACACCATCTGGGTTACCCCGCAGCAGCGGGCATCGATATTGGCTGCGCGCCGCAGCGCCGTACGCGAAAGGTTCGGACGATGACGTTCAACGCCGATGAATTGGAGCAAGGCGCCTGCGCCGCAACAGGTCTCGAGGACTTCGGTTCGACGTATTACCGGGAGGGCCTGGAACGGATCGTCGACGCGCTGAACACGGCCGCCGATCTGAACGAACTGGGCAGCGTGATCCAGCACGCCACCATCAGCAATGCATTGATCCAGCGCCTCAAAGTCGAGGACACCTACGCCCGCCATCCCGAGATCGATGACGAGGTGGTGGGCGGCCCGGTGTTCGTGATCGGTTTGCCCCGCACCGGTACCACCGCATTGAGCCAGTTGGTGGCGGCCGATCCGCAGTTCCGTTCGTTGCGGATGTGGGAGTCCCAGGCGCCGGTGCCGCCGCCCGAAGCCGCCACGCAGCACAACGATCCGCGCATCGCCCAGGCCGAAGCGGGTCTGAAGATGCTCGACGACATGTTTCCGTTGATGAAGACGCTCTATAACTCCGAGGCGACGGCGCCCACCGAGTGCCAGGACTTGATGGGCATGAGCTTCCGGACGTTCCACTTCGACGGCGCGGTACGCGCGCCGGAGTATCTGGCCTGGTTGATGGACTGCGACATGCGCGAGACCTACACCTACCACCGGCGGGTGCTCAAGCTGCTGCAATGGCACTGCCCGCCCACCCTGTGGCACCTCAAGACACCCGTGCACATCTTCGCTCTGGATGCTCTGGTCGAGGCGTATCCGAACGCCAAATTCCTGTGGAGTCACCGTGATCCGGCCAAGGTGATGGGATCGGTGTGCAGTCTGATCCGGTACGTGCGCAGCTGGAGCAGCGACCGCGACGACGCCCATGAACTCGGCGCCGAGCAGGTCGACAGCTGGGCCGAAGGCGTGCGTCGGGCCATGGATTTCCGCAGCCGGGTCGGCAGCGACCGCTTCGCGGACGTGTCGTTCGCCGATCTGCAGTCCGACCCGGTGGGCACGCTGACGAAGAGTTACGACACGCTGGGTTTGACGTTCACCGATGCCACGCTGGGTTCGGTGCAAGCCTGGGCGCAGGAGCACAAGCCGGGCTCTCGCGGCGCGCACGACTATGACCTGTCCGACTACGGCCTGACTCCCGACGGAGTTCGGGAACGGTTCGCGGACTATCTCGCCACCTATGACGCAACAGCCTGACCAGACGATCGGTCCGCGCACCCGCCGACGCGCGAAGCTCGCGCCAGACCCCGACGTCCGGCGCGAAATCCTGGCGGCGGCAACGGCGGTACTGCAGGACCAGGGCGTCGGGGGGCTGAGCATCGCCGCGGTGCTGGACCGCGCCGGCCTGGGCACCCGTGCGTTCTACCGGCATTTCGCGTCCAAGGACGAACTGGTGGCCGAAGTGTTCCTGGAATCAGCCCGATCCGAGACACGCCGTCTGCGTCGCCGAATGCTGAGTGCTGCAACGGAAATGGACGCAGTGGTGGCCTGGATCGACGGGCGACTCGATTTGGCGTTCGACGACGGCGTGCGCTCGGACCTGCGGCGGCTGTCGCTGGAGGCACAGTCCCAGACTTCGGCCTCCCCCAGCCTGATTCAGCCCGCGTACGCCGAAATGCTGTTGCCGCTGCACGAGACCCTGACGCGTGGGCTGCAACGCGGTGCATTCCGAGGCATTGACCCGTCGACCGACGCACAGTTCATCCACGGCGTGGTGTGGGCGGGCATCGAGCGGCACTGGACAATCGGTGACTGTGACCGCGCAGAGCTTCGCGAGAACATTCTGCGGTTCTGTTTGCGCGCATTGGGTGTGGACGTCTAACGAGGGAGATGGTCGATGGATCTGGGATATGCCGGCGCTACAGCGGTGGTCACCGGCGGCAGTAAAGGGATGGGACTGGCCGTCGCTGAAACGCTTGCCGCTGAGGGCGCGAAGGTGGCCGTGATGGCCAGAGGACAGGAGGCGCTGGACGCCGCTGTGCGCTCATTACGGTCGGCGGGCGCACCGGACGCCCTCGGGGTCAGCGTGGATATGACCGACGCCGAGTCGATCGCTGCCGGATTCGCCGCGGTGCAGGAACGGTGGGGAGCCCTCAACAGCCTGGTGCACACCATCGGCCCGGGCGACGGTTACTTCGAGCAGATGTCAGATGCCGACTGGGACAACGCTTTCGCGCTGGGCACCATGGCGGCGGTGCGGTCGATCCGGGCTGCGCTGCCGATGCTGCGGTCAGCGGAATGGGCTCGGGTTGTGACGTTCGCGGCGCACTCGATCCAGCGGCAGAACCCGCGCATCGTGGCCTACACGGCCTCGAAGGCGGCGCTGGCCAGCCTCACCAAGAATCTGGCCAAAAGCCTTGCCAAGGACGATATCCTGGTCAACTGCATCTGCCCGGGCACCATCGTGACCGCCAGTTTCACCGAAAACCTCAGGGACATCCTGGCCGCCGACGGATTGGACGCCACCGATCCGCGCGATGTCATGACCTGGATTGACAACAACTTTCACCAACCCTGCGATCTGGGTCGCGCCGGGCTGCCCGAAGAGGTCGCGTCGATCACCGCCTACCTGGCGTCCAAGCGCAATGGTTATGTCACCGGCGCGACGGTGAATGTGGACGGCGGCAGCGACTTCGTCTGAGGACCGCCGCGAAAGGGCCTAGCCCTCCAGGTCGCCCTCGGTTTCCAGCAGCGTCTGGCGCAACCCGTCGAGGGTGTCGGGCTGCGGCTCGGCCCACATCCCCCGGCCGGCGGCCTCCAACAACCGCTCGGCCATGCCGTGCAGCGCCCAGGGATTGGACTCGGTCATGAACTTGCGGTTCTCCGGGTCCATCACGTAGTGCTCGGTGAGTTGCTCGTACATCCAGTCCGCCATCACACCGGCGGTGGCGTCGTAGCCGAACAGATAATCGACGGTCGCGGCCATTTCGAAGGCGCCCTTGTAGCCGTGACGACGCATCGCGGCCATCCACCGCGGGTTGACCACCCGGGCTCGGAACACCCGGGTGGTCTCCTCGGACAGGGTGCGGGTACGGATGGCGTCGGGCCGGGTGTTGTCGCCGATGTAGGCGGCCGGCTCCTGTCCCGTGAGCGCGCGCACAGTGGCCACCATGCCGCCGTGATACTGGAAATAGTCGTCGGAGTCTGCGATGTCGTGTTCCCGGGTATCGGTGTTCTTGGCCGCCACCGCGATCCGCCGGTACTGACGGTTCATGTCGTCCACGGCTTCGCAGCCATCCAAGTTGCGCCCGTAGGCGAATCCGCCCCATGCGGTGTACACCTGAGCCAGGTCGGCGTCGTCCCGCCAGTTGCGGCTGTCGATCAGCTGCAGCAGTCCGGCGCCGTAGGTCCCCGGCTTGGACCCGAAAATCCTTGTGGTGGCGCGTCGCTGGTCGCCGTGCTGGGCGAAGTCGGCGTTGGCGTGTGCGCGCACATAGTTGTCATCGTCGGATTCGTCGAGGTCGGCGACCAGGCGGACCGCGTCGTCGAGCATCGTCACGACATGCGGGAAGGCGTCGCGGAAGAATCCGCTGATCCGCACTGTCACGTCGATGCGGGGCCGGCCGAGTTCGGACACCTCGATGGCGGTCAGGTCCACGACGCGGCGCGACGCGTCGTCCCAGACCGGCCGCACACCCAGCAGCGCAAGCACTTCGGCGATGTCGTCGCCGGCGGTGCGCATCGCCGAGGTGCCCCACACCGACAGCCCCACCGACTGCGGCCACACCCCATGGTCGGCGCGATACCGGGCCAGCAACGAATCCGCCAGTGCCACACCGGCTTCCCAGGCCAGCCGCGACGGCACCGCTTTGGGATCGACGGAGTAGAAGTTGCGTCCGGTGGGCAACACGTTGACCAGGCCGCGCAGCGGCGACCCCGATGGCCCGGCAGCGATGAACCGGCCGTCCAGCGCCCGCAGCACCTGCTCGATCTCGGTGGCGGTGCCGGCCAACCGCGGCACCACCTCGGTGGCGGCGAACCGCAACACCGCGGCAACGTCGGCGTTGTCGGTGATGCGCTCGACGACGGCGGGGTCCCAGTCGGCCTGCTGCAGCGCGGCGACCAGTTCGCGGGCCGCCGCCTCGGCCGCATCCACCGAGGTGCGTTCGTCGGTGCCGTCTTCGGACAGGCCGAGCGCCTGCCGCAGCCCCGGGAGCGCCTGTTGTCCGGCGAAGAGTTGACGGGCCCGCAGAATGGCCAGCACCAAGTCGAGTTCGCCTGCACCCGTTGGTTTCTGGCCGAGAATGTGCAGGCCGTCGCGGATCTGCACATCCTTGATCTCACACAGCCAGCCGTCGACGTGCAGCAGCATGTCGTCGAAGGTGTCCTCTTCGGGCCGTTCGGTCAGACCCAGATCATGGTCCATCTTGGCGGCCCGGATCAGGGTCCAGATCTGCTGGCGGATAGCCGGCAGCTTGCCGGGGTCCAGGGCGGCGACGTTGGCGTGTTCGTCGAGCAACTGCTCCAGCCGGGCGATGTCGCCGTAGGTTTCGGCGCGAGCCATCGGCGGGATGAGATGGTCGACGAGCACTGCGTGCGCGCGTCGCTTGGCCTGGGTGCCCTCGCCGGGGTCATTGACCAGGAACGGGTAGATCAGCGGCAGATTGCCCAGCGCGGCATCGGGTCCGCAGGCAGCCGACATGCCGAGTGTCTTGCCGGGCAGCCATTCCAGGTTGCCGTGCTTGCCCAGGTGTACGACGGCGTGCGCCCCGAAGCCGGAGTCCAGCCAGTGGTAGGCGGCCAGGTAGTGGTGGCTGGGCGGCAGGTCGGGATCGTGGTAGATCGCCACCGGTTTCTCGCCGAACCCGCGCGGCGGCTGGACCATCAACACCAGGTTGCCGGATTGGATTGCGGCGATGACGATTTCACCGTCACGATTGTTGCTGCGGTCGACGAACAGGTCGCCGGGTGGCGGACCCCAGTGCTGGACGACGGCGTCGGTCAGATCGGCGGGCAGGGTGGCGAACCAGGCGCGATAGTCCTTGGCGGACACCCGAATCGGGTTGCCTTCCAGCTGGCCCCGGGTGAGCCAGTCCGGGTCCTGGCCGCCACGTTCGATCAGCGCGTGAATCAGCGCGTCGCCGTCGCCGGCTGCGACTCCGGGCAGTTCGCCCACCTGATAACCGGCCTCGTCCATGGCCCGCACCAGGGCCACCGCGCTGGCCGGAGTGTCCAGACCGACCGCGTTGCCGATGCGGGCGTGCTTGGTGGGATAGGCCGAGAACACCAGCGCCACCCGCTTGTCGGCCGGCGCGACCCGGCGCAGGTGCGCGTGCCGGATCGCCAGACCTGCGACCCGTGCGCACCGTTCGCGGTCGGCGACATAGGAGATCAACCCGTCGTCGTCAATTTCCTTGAACGAGAACGGGACCGTGATGATGCGGCCGTCGAACTCGGGCACCGCGACCTGGGTGGCCACGTCCAGCGGGGACAGCCCGTCGTCGTTGGCGCACCACTGCGCGCGCGGACTGGTCAGACACAGCCCCTGCAGTATCGGAATATCAAGGGCGGCAAGGTGTTCCACATTCCAGCTGTCGTCGTCGCCGCCAGCGGACGCCGCGGCGGGCTTGGCCCCACCCGCGGCCAGCACGGTGACCACCATGGCGTCGGCGGTGCCGAGCGTGTCGAGCAACTCCGCCTCGGCGGTGCGCAACGAGGCGCAGTACACCGGCAGTGCCCGCCCACCGGCTTCTTCGATCGCCGCGCACAACGCCTCGACGTATGCGGTGTTGCCGGCCAGTTGCTGGGCACGGTAATAGAGCACCGCGATCGTCGGGCCGGTTGCGGTGCCGGCGTCTCGACGCTGGAGCACTCCCCAGGTCGGGGTCTGCTCCGGTGGCGTGAACCCGAAGCCTGTCATCAACACGGTGTCGGACAGGAAGGCGTGCAGTTGGCGCAGGTTCTCGACGCCGCCGTGGGCCAGATAGATGTGGGTCTGCACCGCAATCCCCGCGGCGACCGTAGACAGTCCGGTCAACTCGGCATCGGCGGCCTGCTCACCGCTGACCAGCACCACCGGCACGCCGCTGGCCAGCACCGCGTCGATGCCGTCCTCCCAAGCGCGGTAGCCGCCGAGGATCCGCACCACCACAATCGAGGCGCCGGCGAGCAGGTCGGGCAGCTCCACGTCCGCCAGCCGCGCGGGGTTGGCCCACCGGTAGTTCTTTCCGGTGGAGCGGGCGCTGATCAGGTCGGTGTCGGACGTCGACAACAGCAGGACGGTCGGTTCGGCCACTCCCCATTCGTACCGCAGGGTCGCAGTGCCGCCGAATCGCGGGTGACGAGCAGCGAACTTGGGTATTCCAGTAGCCCCCAGCTAGACGGCGGCCATCGAGGAGAGATCACCATGAAGCATTCCCTCGTCGGAGCAGGATTCGCCGCGGTGCTGCTTGCCGGAGGCCTCATCGTTGCGTCGCCTCCGGCCAACGCGGGCTGCCAGTACGGCGGTCCGGGGATCATCAGCAGGTGCGACGGTCCCATTCAGCCGGACGGCACCTGGCAACGTTGCGTGGGTTTCATGTCCTACGTGCCCAACGGCGCCAGCTCCCACCTGGTGCCGGACAAACGCTGTGACGTGTTGGGTCCGGACCAGCGTCCGGGAGATCCCGCCTTGGCAGACCCACCGTCGCACATCGACGACTGAGCCGGCGGTCGGGGCCGGAGGGTCTCACCGTAAAGCGTTGGCGCACAACCGGACATCGTTTCGAGGGTGTTCGGGTGAGAGCCGCCCGGCCAGCCTGGGCTGCCGGCGGTGCGGAACGCCGATGGGAGGCGCTGCCGCTGCTGCCTGTTGCCGACGCGGCACCGTTGTTGGGCTCGCTCGCGATGAGTTGCCGGTTCGCCGGGTCGGTCCGCGCCGGGTCTATATCGACACGCCGCGCCTGCGCGACCTGCTCGACCCTATGCCCCGCTGATCGTCGACGTCGGCACGCAAGCCGCGCCCCAGCTTTCGATGCAAAAGCAGGACAGCGCGAACCCGTGGTCGGCCGCGAAGCCGACGAGCGCCGCCGCGTCCTGGTCGTCTGCGACGTGGACCACCGCGCACCGATTGGTCCGCGGTGGGCAGCCACGGTGTCTTCGCGCGTTCGAATTCGGGGTCCGACGGTAGCCACACCCGTCCCCGCACAGCTGATCGCAGCCCGCCGAGGTCGTCCGCGCGCGCTACCGGGCTGCTCGCCCACCAGGTGGCCGCGACTGTTGCCGCGGCGCCGCCGACGATCATCTATCGCCGGGTGAATCCGGGCCGACGGCTCGGGTTGTCGCCTTCCACGTCTGCCTTTCCCTCGCTCACCCGGTGATCTGAACCTCGAAGACCGGAATGAGACGGTCGGTGGCGGCTTCGTAGCCGGCGAATCCGGGGGCGCGCTCCTTGACGACGGCGAAGATGCGGTCGCGTTCAGCGCCTTCCAACTCCACGGCTCTGGCGGCGGTCGGAGCCCCGCCGTCGAGTTCGACCTGGATGTCGGGGTTGGCCCGCACGTTGGCCACCCACGCCGGGTTGGCGTTACGTCCGGCCGCCGAGCCGACGATGTAGCGCTTGTTCTCGATGTCGAAGTAGCCCACCGGGTTCAGTCGATCGGCACCGCTTTTGGCGCCCACCGTGTGCAACAGGAGCAGATCGAATCCGTCGAACGGGCCACCGACTTTCCCGTGGTTGGCACGGAACTCGTCGATGTTGCGGCGGTTGAGTTCCTGTTCTTGTTCGCGGGTGAAGTTCTGGTAGTCGCTCATGGTTGCGAGCCCTTTCTTGGTTGGTGAGAATGCGTCAGAGTTGGCCGCCGTCGACATGCAGTGTTCTGCCGTTGACGTAGGACGCGTCGTCGGACACCAGGAATGCGACAGCGGCGGCGATCTCAGCGGGGTCGGCGAGTCGTTGTAACGCGGTGAATCCGGAGACGAACTGATCGAAGGTGAGGTGATCGCGGTAGGCCGGGTGCACGTACTGTTCCGCGACGGCGGCGGCCATGTCGGTACCGGTGCCGCCCGGGGCGATGGCGTTGATCCGGATGCCGCGTTGCCCCAGTTCGATCGCCAGATGCGCCACGATCGCCTCGACCGCCGCTTTGCTCGCTCCGTAGAGCGTGTGCTGGAATACCGGGGTCGACGCGCTGGTCGATGATGTCAGCACGATCGCGCCGCCGGGTCCCAACGCCTGTGCGGCCTGTTGGGCGACCAGGAGCTGGCCGAGGGTGTTGGTGTGAAAGACCCGGTCGAAATCCTCGGGGGTGATGTCCTCTAGTGCGCCGAAGTGCTCGATTCCGGCGTTACTGCAGACGATATCGAGTGGGGCGATCTTGGCTGCAGCGTCGAACAGTTCGGCGATCCGCATCGGATCGCTGACGTCGGCCTGAACCAGGGCGGCACGCCCACCCTGGTCCTCGATCTGCGCGACCACCGCTGCCGCTGCGGCGGCGTCGGTGCGGAAGTTGACCACGACCGCGGCTCCGTCGGCGGCCAACCGCAGGGCGATCTGTTTGCCTATCCCGCGGCCACCGCCGGTGACCAGGGCGGATTTCCCGGCTAGGCGTGACATGTCTTGCCGTTCAGCCGAATTCGGGATCTTCGTCGCGACCCCGCCGGATGTCGAAGAAGTGCGGGTTGCGGCTAAGCCCGACCACCGCATCCCACAACGCAGCGGCATCTTCACCGCGGGGTATTCGGGAGAGCACCGGTCCGAAGTAGGCGACCCCGTTGATATGGACGATCGGCGTGCCGACTTCGGCATTGACCTTGTCATACCCCTCGTGATGACTGGTCCGGATCGTGTCATCGAGTTCGGCGCTCTCCGCCATGCGAGCGAGGTCCGCCGTCAAACCGAGTTCCTCGAGGGCCTCGCCGACGACAGTGTCGAAATCCTGGTTGCCCTGCTGGTGAATTCGGGTGCCCATCGCGGTGTAGAGCGGTTCGAGGATTCCGTTGCCCTCGAGTTCAGCAGCTGCTGCGATGACCCGCACCGGTTTCCACGCTTGGGTGAGCTTTGAGGCGAACTCGTCTGGTACGGGTTTGCCGTCGTTGAGGACTGCCAAACTCATCAGGTGGAATTCCACGTTGATATCGCGGACCTGCTGGGCTTCGAGGATCCACCGGGAGGTGATCCAGCACCAGGGGCACACCGGGTCGAACCAGATATCGGCACGGTCATTCTCGGACACTGACATTGGGGAAGCTCCTTCGTGTTGTTCGGGGTGTTATCCGGATACGTGGGTGCCGATGCTCACGGCGCAGTGCGCGCAGCCGCGACCAGCTCCCTGGTCGCAGGCGCGACTTCGTGGGCGATTCGCCCGATGGTGGCCTCATCGTCGGCGGGAAAGATGAAGCCACTGGCACCGCCGTGGACGATGAGGCCGGCGAGATCCTCTGCCCAGGAATCGGGCGGTCCGTGCAGAAACCCTTCGCGACGTGTGCTGAATCGCCCGTCGACGTTGATCAGCCGCCGGATGTCTTGTGGCTGTCTGCCGGCTGCGTCGGCGGCGGCGTCGATCACCGCGCCCAGCGTGGCGATGTCGTCGAAGCCGCCCGCCAGATACGACACCGAGGGCAGCCAGCCGTCCGCGCGCCGCCCGATGAGTCTCAGCATGCGTGGTCCGTAGCCGCCCACCCAGATTTCGATGCGATGCGCGGGTTGGGGTCCACGTTTGACGCCGCTCACCCGATAGTGTTCACCGTCCACGCGAATGGGGCCGGAGGAAGTGGTGTCCCACATCTGTCGCATTACGTCGATCGCTTCATAGAGCGCGTGCAGAGCCTGCCCCGGGGTGCGACGGGGGCCGCCCATCGCGACGATGGGATCCCAGAATCCCCCTGCCCCCAGGGCCATCTCGATGCGTCCACCGGAGAGCAGGTCCAGGCTTGCCGTGCTTCTGGCCAACACCGCAGGCGGTCGAAGCGGCAGATTGAGGACATTGCCGGCGATCCGAATTCGCCGAGTTCTCGCCGCGACGTAGGACATCAGGGTCCAGGTGTCGTGGAAGCCCGCCTGATAGGGGTGATCTTGAAAGGTGACCACGTCCAGCCCGGCCTCATCCGCGACGACGGCGAGGTTGACGGCGCGCGCGGCGGGTGCGTTGACCGGGGTGATGAAGGCCCCGAAAAGCGGCTCGTGTCCGTAATCGGTCATCGGAACGACTTACATCCTTTCGTCTGCCCGGCGGACCGGCGTGCACATGGCCGCGGTCAGGATTCGCGGTGTTGACCGCCAGCTCGGCAGGGCGATATTGGTGATGGTGCCGTCCAAGACCACCATCAGCTGAGCAGTAGCGATGACGGCCAACACAACGGCGGGGTGCGACGCAGTGCCGGCTTCGCGAACGTTGGAGGATCTTTCGACCATGGGTCGCGTGACCTTCCTGTCAGGCGCCGACGCAACGCACTACAAATGTGTACAGCCGTTGAGTTCTCCTGCAACCCAGGATGGCACGTTTCTCACCGCATGTCTAGATCTGGCAGGATGACGAGAACTATCGATGCCGTCAATCAGGAGGATGCGTGCAAGAAGCCACGACGGAGCCATCCGGTGACGACGAGGCTGGCGGCGTCGAACGCAAGGGGCAGCGCACCCGTCGGCGGATTATGACAGCAGCGCGCGGGGTGTTCGCGGCCAAAGGCTACGAGCAGGCCACCATTCGGGCCATCGCCGCGGCCGCCGAGGTCGACAAATCCTCGGTGATCCAGTATTTCGGTTCCAAAGAACAGCTGTTCCGGGAAGCCGTCGCCTGGACCATCCCCACCGACCGCATCGCCACCGACGACCCGGCCCAGACTGCCGACAATATGGTCAGGGGGATGCTCGCCGCCTGGGCCGCAGAATCCAACAGCCCGATGGTCGTTCTCCTGCGCGCGAGCATGACCAGCGAACTCGCCGCCCAGGTGCTCCGAACGAACGTCACCACCCAGGCCATCGACACCATCGCCAGCCGCATCGACGCCCCCGACGCCCGACTGCGCGCCGCAGTAGCGGGAGCAATGCTGATGGGCATTGCCAGTCAGCTCTACATCCTGCACATGCCCGACCTGAGTGCCGCCGAAATCGACGACATCCTGAAACTGGTATCCCCCCTGGTGCGCGACCTCATCGCGCCGACCGTTCCTGGTTAGGGAGCAGGAGTGAGTCGGCGGCAGGCACTTCGATCCGCAACCGCGCCACATTGCATGCGCTTCTGGTCTATGCGGCCCAAGATGATCCGATAGGCGAGCTCGCGGCGATACACCGAACCCAGGAACTGGCCGACCTCACCCAGCACCCCCCGCCTCGTCCTCGGTCAGGTGCAGACGGGTGCGCACCCGAACACCAGCCACCACCGGATCACCAATCCGGCACAACTGCTTACCCACAGCACATCACCAGTTCCAATGTCGCATCAGGTCTTTCACCGAAGAATCGTCGCGAGGTCGTACCGTGTAGCAATGACTGCTCAGAATGTGGCCGGAAAAGTCGTAGCCGTCACCGGCGGTGCCCGCGGAATCGGGCTGGCCATCGCCACGGCCCTGCACGGGCTGGGCGCCAAGGTGGCCATCGGGGACATCGACGAAACCGCCGTCAAGGCATCGGGTGAGCGTCTGGGGTTGGCGATTGCGCGCGCGCTGGACGTCACCGACCGTGCGTCGTTCATCGAGTTTCTCGATGCGGTGGAGAACGAGCTGGGACCGGTGGACGTCCTGGTCAACAACGCCGGGGTGATCGCGGTGGGCGACGCCGCCGACGAGGACGACGCCGTCACCCGACGACTGCTGGACGTCAATGTCTTCGGCGTGATGCTGGGCACCAAGCTGGCCACGCAGCGGATGCGGGGCCGCCGCCGCGGTCACGTGATCAACATCGCCTCCCTCGGTTCCATCCTGCCCACCGAGGGAATAGCCACCTATTGCGCCACCAAGCACGCCGTTCTGGGCTACACCGATTCGGTGCGACTGGAGAACCGCGGCAATGGTGTCCACTTCACCGCCATCATGCCGACCCTGACGAACACCGACATGGTCCTGGGCGTCGGTCACGCGAAGGGATTCAACAACGCCGAGCCGGAGGACGTCGCGGCGGCAGTGGTTGACGTGCTGGGCAAGCCGCGGTCTCGGGTGATCGTGCCGTCCTCGCTGGGCACCACGGTCTCGCTGCAGCAGCGCTTCATGCCGCGTCAGTGGGCCGAAGCGTTGGGGCGTCTGCTGGGTACCGGACGGGTCTTCACCACCGACCTGCAACCGGACAAACGTGCCGGCTACGCGCAGCGGACCGGGACGTCCTGACCCCCGACCAGCCCGCAGACATCAGGTGGCGCGTCAGGCCGGTTGAATCGCCGCGTCGACAGGTTCGGGCAGCAGCGTCTGTTTCGTCGGCCGGCGGCGCTGGGCCCGCACGATACGGCGCATCATGGCCGGCCGCAGCAGCTGAAGCGGTGAGTCCAGCATCCCGGTGATCCGCATGAACTGCGCGGCGACCACAGCATCGGTCTCCATCGCAATCATCACCCGCTCGAAGCACGCGTTGCTGATCCGCATCGACAGCGGGCGCGGCCCGGGCACTTCGGGCAGCGCCAAGTCGGAGGCGACGGCAGTCTGCCAGGCCACCCGGACCGTCTTGGCCGACAGCCGGGTGAAGCGCCGCGTGAGCCCACGGTTGTTGCGGCGCAGGCAATCCCGCAGTACCGTCGCCTCGATCGCTGCCACCGTCATGCCCTGACCGTAGATGGGGTTGAAACTGCATACCGCATCGCCGACGACCAGCAGGGCCTCGGGCAGCCGGCGCATCTTGTCGTAGCGCCGCCAGCGGTTGGACGGGACCCGGTGGTGCACCACACCGTCGAGCGGCTCCGCGGCGTGCAGCGCCTGGACCACTGTTGTCGGCGCCAATTCCGCTACGAGACGCAGTATCTCGGCGCGATCGCGCGGAGGTTCGACTCCCGTCATGGTGCCGGCGCCGATCATCCAGGTGTCGTCCTCGTACTTGACCAGACCGAACATCCGCGGTTGCCCCGGCTCGGGGAACCTCATGATCATGTTCGCGGTCAGCAATCCGGGCGGGATGCGCAGCCGCTGACCCGCGTAGGCCAGGTGCACTTTCACCTCGTCCTCGATGGGACGTCCGTAACCGAGTTGCTCGAGGAAGACCGGCGTTCGCGAGCCGCGGCCGGTGGCATCGACGACGAGGTCAGCGCTCAGCGTCGTCGCGCGATCGCTGGCGCGGTCCACGACGCGCACCCCGGTGATCCGGCGCCGGTCCGGCGTGGCGATCAGTCCGATGACGTCGTGGGCCTCTTGGAAGACGATGTTGCCGATGGCCCGGACCCGTTGTCGCACATGATGTTCCAGCACCGGCCGGCTCGGGGACAGAATGCGGGGTGCATCCGGTACGATGCCCGATCGGACCATTCGATGTCCGCCGAACGATGTGTCGAGGCGGGAGAAGTCGCCGTCGTCCCAGTAGCTGACACCGGCGGCCACCAACTCGTCGGTGAATCCGGGGAACAGCTCGTCGAGGATCTGCGTGAGCCGGGCCAGGCAGGCGTGAATCTGTTTGCCCTGCGGGACACCTCGCCGGTTCTGCGGACCCGTCGGCAACACGTCGCGCTCGACAATCGTCACCCGGTCGTAGCAGTCGGCCAGTACCCGCGCCGCCAACAATCCACCCATGCTGGCGCCCAACACCACCGCATGACCACTCCGATGTGCCATCGCCTTCCCCTGACCCTCGAACGTTGCTGGACTGTTCGAAGTGTTCGCCGCGCCCGACGCGGGCCGTAGAGTAGCCGACTACCTATATTCGCAACGTCGCCGCGATGCGAGCCGCGACCTCCGCGGCCGTGTCTCGGGTCGCTGCGCCGTGTCCGGGCACGTAACGGTCGGCGGCGCTGTCGTATTCGGCCCCGGCGATCGAGCCGTGATCGGCGTCCATCTCCACCAGTTCCACTGGCCAGCCGATCTGCTGCAGCGCTGCGGCGAACTCGCGGCTCGCGGTCACCGGCACCGCGTCGTCCGACCGCCCGTGCAGCAACGTGAATGGCGCACCGACGTGGTTGGTCGGCAAGTCCTCGGTGGCCCGCCGGCCGGTGATCGGATCCCGGGCGATGAAAGCGCCTGCGAGGCAAACCGTATGTGCGATAACGACTTCGTGGCGCTCCGCGTCGATCGTCAGACCGGCCGCGGCAGCGCCGCCCAGCGACCACCCGACGAGCACGATGCCGTTGGCGTCGTTGCCGTGATTGCGCGCGAAATCCAGTGATCCCAGCAGATCGGTGCGGCCGCCGTCCGCGGCGTGTGAGTTCCAGTCGGGCGCCACCACCGCGGCGTCATGGCCGGCGATCAGTTCCGCCAGCGGCCGGACCGCCACCCTGGCGTCGGTCTGCATGCCGTGCCACAGCAGGACGAGGGGTTGGTCTGGATCACCGAACACGTCGGCCAGCCGTCCGGGGGCGTATTCGACCGTTCGCACAGGAAGCGGGGTGCCCGCAAAGATCGACTCCAAACCACAGCGCAGTCCGGCCGGAGTCGTACCGTAGACGGGTGGCCAGGTCGCGCGACTTCGACGCCTGTCCCGGTGCGCTGCAGGTGCACCAGGCAGCCGACGGCGCGCTGGTGCGGGTGCGGTTGCCCGGCGGCATGATCACCGCCGATCAATTGACGACGCTGGCGGCCCTGTCGAGTGCACACGGTTCCGGAATGCTGGAGTTGACCGCGCGCGGCAATGTGCAGTTGCGTGCGATCGCCGACGTTGATGCGGTTGCCCGCGCCGTGGCCGATGCGGGGCTGTTGCCGTCGGAATCCCACGAGCGGGTCCGCAATATCGTGGCGTCGCCGTTGTCGGGACGGCTCGGTGGTGCTGCGGACGTGCGCCCGTGGGTGGCCGAACTGGACGCGGCGATCTGCGCTGAGCCGCGGCTCTCCGGGCTGGGTGGGCGTTTCCTGTTCAGCCTCGACGATGGCCGCGGTGACGTGTCCGGGCTGCGTGCGGACGTCGGCGTGCATGTCACCCAGGACGGACCGGTGCTGCTGGTCGCCGGGCGCGACACCGGGATGTACGTCGACGATGTCACCGCGGCGCTGATCGAGGTGGCTTTGAGATTTGTGAAGATCCGCCAAAAAGCTTGGCGTGTAACGGAACTCGATGACCTCACCGATCTGGTTCCGGGCGTCGTGCTGGGGGCGGGACACGCGCCGGTCACCAGACCACCGGTGGGTTGGCTACCCCAGGACGACGGCCGGGTCACTCTCGGCGCCGGGGTGCCGCTCGGGACGCTGCCCGCCCGGGTGGCGGAGTTTCTCGGAGCGATCGAGGCGCCCCTGGTGATCACGCCGTGGCGGTCGGTGCTGGTGTGTGACCTCAGCGAAGATATGGCAGAGGTAGCCGTTCGCGTGCTGGCTCCGCTGGGCCTGGTGTTCGATGAGCACTCCCCGTGGCTGAATGTCAGCGCGTGCACCGGCAGCCCGGGCTGCGCGCACTCCTCTGTTGATGTTCGGGCCGACGCCGCGGGATCGCTGAACGAGGCGTGCACCGTGCACCGGCACTTCGTCGGATGCGAACGAGCCTGCGGCAGTCCGCCGGCTGGTGAGGTGCTGGTCGCCACCGGCACGGGCTACCGCGTCCTGAGGTCTTAAGGTGAGCGGGTGCTCGACTACATCCGCGACGGCGCGGAGATCTACCGGCAGTCGTTCGCGACCATCCGCGCCGAAGCCGACCTGACCCGTTTTCCCGCCGACGTCGAGCGGGTGGTGGTGCGGCTGATCCACACCTGCGGGCAGGTCGACGTCGCTGAGCACGTGGCGTTCACCGACGATGTCGTGGTGCGGGCCGGCGCCGCGCTGCGCGCCGGTGCTCCGGTGCTGTGCGATTCCTCGATGGTGGCCGCCGGCATCACCGGGGCGCGGCTGCCGGCGGGCAACGAGGTGGTTTCGCTGGTCGCCGACCCGCGCGCGAGCGGGCTGGCCGCGTCGGCACAGACCACGCGATCGGCGGCCGGGGTGCAGCTGTGGGCCGATCGGTTGCCCGGCGCGGTCGTCGCGATCGGCAACGCCCCTACGGCGCTGTTCCGGCTGCTCGAGCTGATCGACGACGGTGTCGCCGCTCCCGCCGCGGTGCTCGGCGGGCCGGTTGGCTTCGTCGGCTCCGCACAGTCCAAACAAGAGCTGATCGACAACCCGCGCGGCATGTCGTATCTGGTGGTGCGGGGGCGCCGCGGCGGCAGCGCCATGGCCGCTGCTGCGGTCAATGCGATCGCGACCGAACGCGAATGACCGGCCGGGGCACGCTGTGGGGTGTCGGGCTGGGTCCGGGCGATCCGGAACTGGTGACGGTCAAAGCGGCCCGGGTGATCGGCGCGGCCGACGTGGTCGCCTATCACAGCGCCCGGCACGGTCGCAGCATCGCGCGCGGCATCGCCGAGCCCTATCTGCGGCCGGGCCAGATCGAGGAACACCTGGTCTACCCGGTGACCGTCGAGACCACCGATCACCCGGGCGGTTATGCGGGCGCGCTGGAGGACTTCTACGTCGCGGCCACCGAGCGGATCGCCGCGCACCTGACCGCCGGCCGCAACGTCGCGCTGCTGGCCGAGGGCGACCCGCTGTTCTACAGCTCCTACATGCATCTGCACACCCGGCTGACCCAACGGTTCGACGCAGTGATCGTGCCGGGGGTGACGTCGGTGAGCGCCGCCTCCGCGGCGGTCGCGACGCCGCTGGTGGCCGGGGACGAAGTGCTCTCGATCCTGCCGGGCACGTTGCCGGTCGGCGAGCTGACCCGCCGTCTCGCCGATGCCGACGCTGCGGTGATTCTGAAGCTCGGGCGTTCGTATCATAATGTGCGCGAAGCCCTTTCGGCCTCCGGTCAGCTCGGCGACACGTTCTATGTGGAGCGGGCCAGCACCGCGGGGCAACGCGTGCTGCCCGCCGCTGAGGTCGACGAGACCAGCGTGCCGTACTTCTCGCTGGCCATGCTGCCGGGCGGCCGACGGCGTAGCAGCCCCGTCGGCTCCGTAGCGGTGGTGGGCCTGGGACCCGGTGACACCGACTGGATGACGCCGCAGAGCCGCCGCGAATTGGCCGCAGCGAGCGACGTGATCGGCTACCGCACCTATCTGGATCGGGTGCCGGTCCGCGACGGGCAGCGCCACCACTCCAGCGACAACACCGACGAACCCGCGCGCGCCCGGCTGGCCTGCTCGCTGGCGGAGCAGGGTCACGCGGTGGCGGTGGTGTCCTCCGGCGATCCGGGTGTGTTCGCGATGGCCACCGCGGTGCTGGAAGAGGCCGAGAACTGGCCGGGGGTGCACGTCCGGGTGATTCCGGCGATGACGGCCGCGCAGGCGGTCGCGAGCCGGGTGGGTGCTCCGCTGGGTCACGACTATGCGGTGATCTCGTTGTCAGACCGGCTCAAACCGTGGGAGGTGATCGCCGCGCGGTTGCGCGCGGCGGCCGCCGCCGACCTGGTGCTGGCGATCTACAATCCAGCCTCGAAATCGCGGACCTGGCAGGTCGGTGCGATGCGGGACCTGTTGCTCGAACATCGGCAACCGTGCACGCCAGTGGTGATCGGCCGCAACGTGGCTGGGGCCGATGAGCAGGTGCGCGTGGTGCGGCTGGCCGACCTCGACCCCGCCGATGTCGACATGCGCTGCCTGCTGATCATCGGGTCGTCGCAAACACGTTGGCAATCAACCGATTACGGTGACCGAGTTTTCACGCTGCGACGGTACCCGGGTTAGCCGGCGCCGAGAGCCGAGGCCAGGTCGGTCACCCAGCGTGCGGCCGCATCGACGGTCGCGACCGTCGTCACCCCGTCGGGCAACGGCGGCCGGGCCACCATCACCACCGGAATATCAAGTGCGGCGGCGGCATCGACTTTGCCGCGGGTCATCTCGCCGCCACTGTTCTTGGTCACCAGCGCATCGATGCGGTGGCGGGTCATCAACTCGAGTTCGTCGTCGCGATGATACGGGCCGCGGGACAGCAGCAGCTGATGGTGACGCGGCAGCGCGTCCGGCGCGGTGACCACGCGGATCAGGAACCACGCGTCGCTGTTGACGAAGGCGTTGATGGCCGACCGACCGCTGGTCAGGAAGACCCGCGAATACCGTTGTCGAGCAACCTCTTCAGCTGCTTCGGCATCGGAATTGACGACGGTGGCTGCACCGGTGTCCCACGGCGGGCGGGCCAGCACCAGCAGGGGGACGCCCAGATCGTCGCACACGGCGGCGGCGTGCGCGGTCATGGTGGCTGCGAACGGATGAGTCGCATCCACGACGGCGTCGATGCGCTGCTCGCGCAACCACGCGCGCAGCCCGTCCGTGCCGCCGAATCCACCGATGCGCACCGGGCCCACGGGCAGGGCGGGATCGGGCACCCGTCCGGCCAGTGAGCTGATGGTGTCGACCTGCGGGTGCAGCGTTTTCGCCAATGCCCGCCCCTCGGCGGTGCCGCCGAGTAACAACACCCGCATCAATGGGTCTCGCGCCGGGCTAGGGAGTACAGGTAGCTGTCGGTGAACCCTTCGGCCGCCAGGACGTCGCCGACGACGATGACAGCCGTCTTGGTGATGCCGACCTGATGCATCTGCCCGGCGATGCCGGCGAGGGTGCCGCGCAACACGGTCTGCTTCGGCCAGCTGGCGAAAGCCACCACCGCTACCGGTGTTTGAGGTCGATATCCGCCGTCGAGCAGCTGGGGAACGATGACGTCGATCTGCGCGGCGGCCAGGTGCAGCACCAGGGTGGCACCGGATCGGGCCAGGCCGGCCAGGTCTTCCCCGGGTGGCATGGCGGTGGAAAGGGTGGACACCCGGGTCAGTATCACGGTCTGGGCGACGCCGGGGACGGTGAACTCGCGTTTGAGCACGGCGGCGGCAGCGGCGAAAGCTGGTACTCCTGGCACGATTTCGTAATCGATGCCCAGCGCGTCGAGACGGCGGCACTGCTCGGCCAGCGCGCTGTACAGCGACGGGTCGCCGGAGTGCAGCCGGGCCACATCGTGACCCGCGGCATCGGCCCCGGCGAGTTCGCCGATGATCTGATCGAGCGTCAGCGGGCCGGTATCGATGACGTTGGCACCCGCAGGACAGTGTGCCAGTAGGTCTTTGGGCATGATCGATCCGGCATAGAGGCACACCGGGCAGCGCTGCAGGAGCCGTTGGCCACGGACCGTGATCAGGTCGGCGGCGCCCGGGCCGGCGCCGATGAAATACACCGTCATCGTTTGACCACCGACCACTGGGTGACCGGATACTGCGGGCGCCAGCCGGTGAAACCACCCAGCGGTTCGCCGTGGTAGTGCTGGAAGCGGCGCAGTTCCCCGCCGCGCTGCGAATGTGCCTGCGCCAGCGCGGATTCGGACTCGACCGTGACGGCGTTGGCGACCAGACGTCCACCTACCGGCAGGTGGTCCAGGCAACTGTTCAGCAGCCCGGGCCGGGTCACCCCGCCGCCGACGAAGATCGCCGACGGTTCGGGGGCACCGCCGAAAGCGGCCGGCGCTTCACCTCGTACCTCGACCTGCACGCCGTGGGCCGCGACGTTGGCTTCGATGTTGCGGCAGCGCTGCTGGTCGAGTTCGAAGGCTACCGCGGTGCATCCCGGCCCACTGCGGCACCACTCGACGGCGATGCTCCCCGATCCCGCCCCGACGTCCCACAGGCGCTGTCCCGGGCCCGGGCCCAGCGCAGCCAGGGTCACCGCCCGGATTCCGTGCTTGGTGATCTGGCCGTCATGGGTGAAGGCGTCATCGGCCAGCAGTGCGGTCCGTTCGTCGGGCAGGTAGCGGATGGCTATCACGTTGAGATCGTCGACGTCGGGGGGTGCGTTGCGGGCCCAGTCCCGGGCGGTGCCGTCGTGGCGGTGTTCGTGCGGTGCGCCGAGTTGTTGCAGCACAGTGAATTGCGAGTCGCCGCGCCCGTGCACGTCGAGCAGCACCCCCAGCGCGTGGGGAGTGTCGCGGTTGCTGGACAGCACGATCGCCTGTCCCCCGCGCCGCACCGCGGTGTGGGCCTTCGCGGTGACCAGACTGATCACTTCCGTCTCGTGCACGTTCCAACCCATCCGCGCACACGCCAGGGTCACCGACGACACATGCGGCAGCACGCGGACTGCGCCGGTGCCGAACACGCGGACCAGGGTGCCGCCGATGCCGTGCAGCAGCGGATCGCCGCTGGCCACAACGTGAATGTCTGGTTCGGTCACGGGCAGACTCCGCAGCGCGGGCAGCATCGGGGACGGCCACTCGCGGCGCGCCGCGGCAATGGTGTCGTCGAGCAGATCGAGCTGCCGCTTCGATCCGTAAATAACTGTGGCCCTTGTCAATTCAGCTTTAGCAGCTGCCGAGAGGCCGGACATGCCGTCGGCGCCGATGCCGACCACCGTGATCATCGGGGCATCCGTCGCCACACGGACTGCGGAAGCAGCTTCATCACAAAGAACATCGGACGCAACGCCCACGGGATCCAGACGCTGCGGCGACCTTTGGCCAGGGCCTTCGCCGTGGCGGCGGCAACCTGTTCGGGGGTGCTGGACAGCGGCGCCGGCGTCATCCCCCGCGTCATCCGCCCGATGACGAAGCCCGGCCGCGCGATCAACAACCGCACCCCGGTGCCGTGCAGGGCGTCGGCCAAGCCGTTGGCGAAGCCGTCCAGGCCGGCCTTGGCCGACCCGTACACGTAATTGGCGCGCCGCACCCGCACCCCGGCCACCGAGGAGAACACCACCAGCTCCCCGCGCTGGGCGCGACGCATCGCCACCGCCAGATGGGTGAGCAGACTGAGCTGGGCGACGTAATCGGTGTGCGCGATCGCGACCGCATGCGCCGCGTCGATTTCGGCGCGGGACTGGTCGCCGAGGATGCCGAAGGCCAGCACCGCGGTGCCCATGGGGCCGTGTTCGGTGACGATCGAGTCGACGAGCGGGCCATGTGCGGTCAGGTCGTCGGCGTCGAACTCTGTGGTGTGCACGGCGGTGGCGCCGGCGTCGCGCAGCGCGGCGACCTGCTCAGCGAGCTGGTCAGCGTGGCGAGCGGCCAGCACTACGGGCTTGCCGGAGGCCAACAGCCGCGCGAGTTCAGCGCCGATCTCGCTGCGACCGCCGAAAATTACTATCGGCCCAACGCCCGTGTCGTCCACGGCTGTGATTATGGCCTGCGCTAGCGTGAAGGGCGATGGCCAAGACCACGACCCGCCTCACCGATGATGCGCTGGCGTTTCTCACCGAACGTCATCTGGCCATGCTGACCACCCTGCGAGCGGACAACTCCCCGCATGTGGTCGCGGTGGGCTTCACGTTCGACCCCAAGACCCACATCGCGCGGGTCATCACCACCGGCGGCTCGCAGAAGGCCGTCAACGCTGAGCGCGGCGGCGTAGCCGTGCTCAGCCAGGTCGACGGGGCCCGGTGGCTGTCCTTGGAGGGCCGGTCCGTCGTGAACAAGGACATCGACGCCATTCGCGACGCCGAGTTGCGCTACGCGCAGCGTTATCGCACCCCGCGGGCCAATCCGCGACGGGTCGTCATCGAGGTTCAGGTGGAGCGAGTGCTCGGCTCCTCAGAATTGCTGGACCGAAGCGAATAGCCCTCGCGAGTCTCAGAAGCTGTAGTTCACCCACGCTCCACCGCCGGGTCCGGCTAGGGCATGCAGCCGGGAGTTCTGCACTCCGGTTCGCGGGAGCGCAAACGTCGAACTCATCCCGGAGCAGGCTGCCGCGGCACCGGTGAACGGCACTGCCGCCGTCACCGACCAACTGCCCGCTGCGGATCGACATGCCGCGGGATGCGGGTCCGTACAGGGTGCTGCAACCCAGCGCCCGTCAGCTCTTTGCAGCGTGCACTGGCCGGCACCGACACGCGGCTCTTCGTGGGCCCAGCTCCACAGCGTCGCCTGGATGCGTCCGTCCTCAGGCAACAGCTGGTCGAAACCGAATAGGTTGACACCGCAATTGGTCATCGACTGCGCCTTCAGCGGGGTGATCGTCTCCGGATTATTAGGCGGTGTGGTCGGGTTGACCAGCGCCGAGATGAAGGTCGAGTCCTCGTAGTAGCGCACGATGTTGCTCGCATAGACCGACGGCCCATAGGTGCCATCGCACGCCGGGTAGGGCTGGTAGAGAGAGGTCTTGCCGCTCTCGACCTCTTCGCCTTGCCAGTTGAAGACAACGGTGCCCAGCGCCGGCGCGCAGACCCCGCCGCTGACCAGCACTACCTGCGCACCCGCGGCGCGCACATCGTTGCGCGAGATCGAGCGGGGAAGCAGCGCGCAGCCGGTGGGACCGATGTCGGCGGGGTTCGGCGGATAGATGAGGCTTGTTCCGTTGGGACGGCGCAACTCTCGGTCCAGGGTGTCGAAGGCCGACGCGTACGCCGTCGGGTCCTGCAACTGGTCCTCGACGATGATCAGGACGACCTCGTTCGGGTGGGCATTGAGCCAGGCCGTGATGCCTGGCAACACCTGGGTCAGCAACGGTTCGGTGGTGCAACCCAGGTTTGCTTGACTTGCCGGACGACCGTGGCAGACGGCCACGCCACGACCGCCGAGTTGATTGATCTGGGGGATGTAGTGCAGGTCCAATTCGATTGCCCGGACGTCGATGTCGAGCTGTTGGGGCATCGACAGCTGCTGATTGGAGTCGGCGTGCGACGGGGTGAACTGATCTGCGAGGCTGTTGAAGGAATTGTGGGTGCCGATCCACTGTGCGCTACCGAACGGGACCGAGTCACCCAACGCATACTGAAACTGCGCGGTGCGATGGACCCAGGACTGCAGGTAGGCGAGTGTTGCGGCTTGAGTCACCTTGTGGGCGAGCGGAACTCGGCACAAATTGTCGGACACCCCGATGCGACGGCATTCGGCGGCAACGGCGTCAGCGAACTTTCCGGTTCCCACGCACGGAAACGCAACCGGGCTGATAGCGTTGCACGGTGCAGTCGGTGACGGCGGATTAGGGACGTCGTTGACGTCAGCTGTCACCGCGGGAGTGCTTGCCCACGTCAACACCAACGCACTCAACACGACCGCACATTTCAGCCACGGGGCGCTGGGCATGCGCGCAACCTTTGCACGGTGGCGTTGGAGGGGACGAGAAATGTTGTCGAGTCGTGTGAGTGTTGCAACCGCCTCGTGACGAGGCAGCGACCCGAGGTGAATTGCGAGCCGGTCGGCCCGACATTAACGTCGCGAGCATCTGAGGCGGATCTGTTGTTGCCGTGGCGATATCGAACTACTGACCGGACCGAGAGGAGAAATTGTGTTCGTCGACAACGGGTTACTGCACTCCGGGGGCGACCACTCTCAGCATGCCGGTCAGCATGCACACCGCGCCGGAAACCACCTGGCGCAGGGATCGCTGACGGCACTGATGTTCGGTGATTTTGCCGCTGCGGATGCATTTCATCACGTCGCGTCCTCGGCGCAGGATCGTCATGGCCGAATGCTGTTGAACCATCGGGAGACTCTGGCATCAGTCGGCACGAATGCACGAGTCGCCGCGACCCGGTTCGCCGAGATGGATAGCGACAATGCCAGCCGGATCAGGGCAGTGCGGTGCACTTACGATACCTAGACGTTCAGGGATTGATTGCCAGAGCCGATGGTGATCCCTGGGCGGTCGATCAAACCCTGCAGCGCGGTAGTCCGGCACAGATTTCGGATCTGGCTAAGGCATTTCACGAGGCGGGCCAATCGACTAAAGAGGCGGACGCCGCATTCGAAGAAGCGCGGCGACGTTTTGAAGAGGCCTGGAACCGCAAGAACGGTGAGCACCCGATCAACGACGCGGACGAGGTCCGGCGTGTCACCAAGTCACTCAAGTTGCAGGCGTCGCAACTACCCAAGATTGCCGTCGACCTCGAGCAGCTGGCGGCCGTTCTAGCTCAAGCGCAGCGTGCATCCGCCGCGCGGATCGCCGCACTGGAGCAGCAGTTGGAAAGAATTGACCCCAAGTTTGGTGAAACACTCAATCATGCGTTGACCGGCCGCTGGCCCCCGTGGGATTTGCGGCTGCCTACTGACGCCATCAACGACCTCATAGGGCAAGCCGTCTGCGGCATCAACAACGCGCTGCGTGAAATTAACTTCATCCGGGATCGGTACTCAGATGTGTTGCGACACTTGACCCACAAGATGCGGTCCGAAGATGGCTACGATGCGGCACCCGTAGCGGCATGGGATGGGCACGACATCGAGACGCCCGAACAGGCTGAGCGCGACGTTCACGCCGCCCTGGCCGGTGACCTCCAGGCCGCGACGCGGATTAACGACATCCTGGACTCGATCACAGAAGAACAACGGGCCGGCAAGGCGCCGCTCACGCCCGAGCAGGCGTCTGTGCTCAGTCAATTGCAGGCTCAGCAGAATGGGATGACGATCGAGGCATTTCACGCTGCCTTCTGCCACCTCGGTGACCAGGGGAAACTGATTGCCAACTCCTGGCAACTCATGAGCACGCCTGGGTTGAAGTTTCCGCGAACCGAACTAAAACCTGGCGCGGTGCAGGGTACCGAAATAGTCGAAGGCAATACGCACCTCCTGCCGACCGCTCTGTTACCGTCTGACGTTCTGCTTCGCGGCCGATGGAACCCTTTCGTGCTGGAGCGGATAACCAAGATAGCCAGCGCGGGAGACCCCAAGTTACGGGCGAACACGGGCTTTGACGCAATCATGCTGCAGCAGGCCGCGTCGGTGATGAGAGACGGCTTAGACAAATATGAAGACGTCGTCGTCACCAAAATCCTTGCCTTGGTCGCGCCGGATCATCAAATAGTGCACAACATGGTGGTCAGCCCTGAGGGCAACGTGTTTCTCGACAACCTCACCAGCCACCCCTGGCTGGACCGCGGCAAAAGTGCTGCATCTCTGTTCGAATGGGTGCAAGGCGCCGCACAGGGACCAGAAGCCCGACTTGCGGGCGAGACGGCGCGGGCGTACGGCGTGTATATCGGGACCCACTCAACGGACTTGCTCCACCTTGCCGGTGGGCACACTGTCGGCGAGATCAATCCGGACTTGGTGCAGAGCATGGCGCACGGGCTGGCACCCTACGTGAACAATATCGCCGGAATTCCGGGCAGTTTGGTCGAATTCGGCAATTCTGTCGATGCGATCGGTGACATCGAGAACGGACGGATGCCGATCGCAAAAGGAATCTTCTCCGTGTTGAGCACCGACCAAACAGCTTCCAACTATTTCAACGGCGCCGCCGAACAGCACGCACTGCTGGCCGAAGCTGCCTACGCCAGAGATCTCGTCAGCCATGCACCGAATATGAACAGCTACAACACTCAATTGGGCTCGGCGATGGCGTTGCGCGGACTGGTGGATACCGGCATTCACAACGCGGTTCAGGCCCAAGTAGTCAATCATCAAATCGCGGAGGACGCCGCCCAGCGGACCGAGTATAACTTTAGAAAGACCGCGTACGAAGCCGGACTCAAAGTTGCGAGTACCGCAGTGGGTTTGACGCCCGCCGGAACGGTTGGTGGTGCTGCGGTAAACATCCTGGGCGGGATAGTCGAAGGTGATGTGTTGGGTGAGGCACCCCAGCCATCGAGTTCATATAATCCGTCGGTGCCGTTGATGTCCATTGGGAGGGCTGACCGAGAAATTCTCAATGCTCTCATCGCTTCTGGACAACACGTCCCCGTTCCAGACGCATACCTGGTGAACGGACATATCGGCACACCGGACGAATTAGCCGGCGTGATGGGCGGTTTGAGCGCCGACGAGTACGACCACGTGCTCAATCAGGCATTGGTGAACTTGTTCGGCCAGAGCTTCGGTCACGACCCGGCGGCGCCCGCGCCCGTCGTACCTGACCAGCACATGATGAACCGCTACAACGCCGTCGTCGCCGAACCGACCCCGCTAGCTCCACGCTGAGCTGACTAACTCGACGTGCTGTCAGGCGATACCATCACCGGATCTCCGGGAGCCGGTCGCCTGGCCGGCTCGCTGGACCGGTCGCGCAGGGACGCGTCATGAATGGGAGGACGTGATGAGCGGGGACGACCAGCTGCGGATCATCCTCGAGCAGCTTTCCCAGCTGCTGGGGATACCGGCTCCGCCCATGATCACGCCTGACCAGTTGGCGAGTGGGAGCTCGAAAATCAGCCAGTTGCTACGCGCATTGGGTGCAGCGGCCAACGCCGGTGATGCCGAAGACAATGGTGCAGCTCTGGCCGGGCACGCCGAGCGCGAGGCAAAGACATCTGAAGCACTGGCCAAGTTCCCAGCCAATGAAGAACAGGCGGCTGCGCAGCTGGCCGGCGTCGGCGGTCAGGGCGAGATGTCGCAGATGTTGCAGCAGATGCCGCAGATGGCATCCGGTATCGCCGGCGGTATAGCAGGCGCGCTGGGAGGGTTGCTGCAACCGTTCAGCCAGATTCCCTCCCAGCTCGCCCAGGCTGGCCAGCAGGCCATGCAAGCCGGAATGGGGATGATGCAGCAGCAAGGTTCGCATCTGGGCGAGACCGAGCCCGCCGACATGCTGGACGCCGAAGGTGAATTCGGCGGTGGCAGTGGTGGATCCGCCGGGGCCGGTGGTGGCGCCAGCGGAGGTGGCGGCGCAGGTCTTGAGGGAACCACGCCGACGGCGATGCTCGGCCCACCGCCAACACCGTCGGCCGGTACCGTGCCGGCGTCCTCCCACGCCGCGTCGCCGGTGGCGACGCCCCCGGCCGAACCTGCGGCAAGTCCGCGTGGGGGGATGGGCGCGATGCCGATGATGCCGCCGGGCGCCATGCAGGGCGCCGCCAACAGCGGCAGTGACGCCAAGCCCGATACCAAACGCATCGTAGGGCCGACGGTGAAAAACGGGGCGCCCGTGCAGGGACGCATCACCGCGCCGCCACCGAGACCGGCGGTGGTCAAGCATGTCGAAGGCAAGCCGGTGCCGACTCGACGCATCCTGCTGCCCGACGACAAGCGCAACGACGGCGCCGATTCCGGCCGCTGAGATTCTTCAGCAAATGCTGCGGGGTCCTTGATTCGGTGTTCACAGGCGGATTTGTCTGGGCGGGCAAAGTCTGACTGGCGGAATTTCTGATGGACGATACGATCCACGCGTGTCGAATGTGCCTCCTCCGCAGCCAGTGCCACCGCCGTGGCCCATGGTCGCCTCTCCACTTCGTCCGCCGTCGCGGTGGCCCGCGTTGGTGTCACTCGTGATCGCACTGGTTGCGATCGGGGTCGCTATTGCAGCCTGGTTGCGTCCTATTCCTGCTCCGTATAAGCCGTCTCCGGCGCCGACGTATTCGAGTCAACAGGTAGCGGATGCGAAGGGGAAGGTATGCGCTGCGTATGCGAGAGTAAGCAGCGCCGTGACCGCAACGAGTTCTCGCGATAGAGGTGCTGACTACGCAACGCAACTTGCGTCGGCTGTGAATGCACGTCAAGCGCTCGTGGCAGGGAGCAATTACTTGCTTTCGACTCTTAGCGACGAACCAGCAACTCCTACGGATCTCGCACTAGATATTCGTACTCTTGCGCATTCCTACCAGTTACTCACAATAAAGCTACTCGCAGATGAGTCTGACGCTGAAATTACTGCATCAGTAAGGTCCGGTGACGAAGCAGCATCGGCACTCCAAGCTCGGTGCCGGTCATAGCTTCTGTGGTAAACAATTATGACTGACTTACCTCCGGGAGATTGGTCTTCCATTCTTGTTGGCGACCAGTGGCCCGACAGTAGCGACATGCTGGCTTTACAACAAAGCAAAGCTAATCGCGCTACTTTGACAGGCAGGTTCGTAGAATTCGAAGACGCGCTGCACAAAGCTCAAAACGATTTACTAGGATCCCAGCAGGGTCTTACCATTGATGATCTTCGTATCGCTTTCCGGCACGGTCAAGATCAAGCTCACCGAATTGCCGAAAAGAACCGCACTAAAGAAGCTGCTTATTCCACTGCTCTAGACAGTGTCATCAGTTTGCGCCAAGAGCTGACGCAGTTGGCCAGCGAAGGCAACGACAAAATCCAAGAGATCAAGAATTCGAAAGAGCCTGAAGCAGCAAAGGTAGCACAGATCATTACGGTAATACAGGCATGCCGCGCCACTGCGAACATTGCAGCAGCCAAATATGGCGCAAATGTCTTGGATGGGATACAAAGAGTGCTTCGCGCAAACGGAAGCCCGCTGTCAGCACACGCGTTCGTAAGGCAATGCGGCTCGGATATTAGCCAGATGTTTCGACAATCTGATAACGAAAATGAGTTGAAGGATAGTGTATACGATGCACTTCACAACCACCCGTCCCAAACCATCCCTTCAACACCGGTATATAGGAACCCTTCTTTGCCGACCGAAACGCTGCCGCGCGGTGTGCCCGACCCACTAGCGACAGTCGCTGCGACCGGGAGGCTGCCTCAACAGCCCAGGCCCGCAGACGTGTCGACGCCCGGAGTAGCACATCCCTCGTTGGCCAGCACTGCGGCTTCTGGCACCAACCCCCAACCACCTAGGCACCAGCCGACCCCGACTCAACCCTCGATCCTGGCACCGCCAACCGCTCCTCACGTCACAAGCGCTCCACCGGCAGCCCCAAGCATGTCGACGTCGAGCCGGGCAGCCTTGCCCCCTTCCGCTACGGCCATGCCTGCTCCCCATCTGTCAGCTCTCTCCCCCTCCGAACTCGCCCAAAGCTTCAATAGGGGTCTCGAAACTGGCGCACCGATTTCCCCACCGGTACACGCGATGCCGTCGACTCCAACCACGCCAGCGGAGTCGCATTTCACCCATCCCGTGTCGACGACTCCCGCAGCAGTCTCCAACGCGCCGGTACATGTTCCAGTGACGGATTCGCCCCCACCGGTTCACCACCCGACCGTCTCCGAAGGACCCTCGCCGGCCCCGCAGATAGTCGCCGCCGCACCTGCGGTGGCACCCGCCGTCACGCCGCAGCCCGTCGGGCCACTTCCCTCCTACGGTGCTGACCTACGGCCCCCGGTCACGACTAACCTCGCCCCGCCCGCGCCTTCGAGCGTGCCGCCACCGTTGCCGGCGACGCCGAGCTCGGCGCCGGTGAACCCATCGGCGGGCCAGTCTGGCGCGGGCCAGCCTGCGGTCGTACGCCAAAGCACCAGCCCAGCGACTCCCCCGCCGTCGCCGGGAATCAGGGTCGCGGCCCACGCTGTCGCTGCCACCGCCACCGGAGCTGCCGTCGGCGCGGCGTCAGCCGACGCCGCCGCCCGAGCCAGACTGCAGCGCCTGGTCAACTCGGTCGCGCGTCAACAACCTCGCCTGGCCTGGGCTGCCGGCGACCGCGCCGACCAAACCACTGTGCTGACAACGGATTTGGCCAGCGGATGGGTCCCGCCGAGTATCGACCTGCCTTCCGCGGTGACGCTGCTGACTCCGGCCCGGCGCCGCCGCAACCTGGAAGCCCTGCTCGGTGACGTCACCGTCGTCGCCAGCTACACACCGATCCATCATGTTGCATGCGACGACGGCGATCCCCCAGCAACGTCGACGCGGCCCCGATCTGCGCCCGACATCACCGATCTCGGCTGGGAGTTGTGCCAGGCCACGCAATGGCGCGACGGGCTGCCGCGACTTGCTCACACACTGGCCAAGGCGGCTTCGGCGGGCACAGGTGTGCTTGATTCCGAGGTTGACCTGCTACACCAGCACCTGAACACCATCAGCTCCCAAGTGCTCGACGGCTACCCCGACAAGATCGATGCCCACGCCGTCGGCAACTGGCAACTGCTGGCGGCAATCGAAGCGCTCATCAGCGACAACAAGGCCATCGCGAACTACCACCTCGCCTGGTTCCTGGCCGGCAGACCGACCGCCGACAGTAGCAGCCAAACCACGGACCGGTCGGACCCGTGACGAGTTCCGTCCCGGCTATCGCAAGTTCGCCCTGCTGCGCTACCTGGCTAAGGCGAAAATCAGCGACGCCGTGCCAATCCTGCACCGACGCAGGGACGTTGACCGCCCCACCGGGGCGCCGAGTCAGTCCACCGGCACCACGATCAACTCATGCGGACGGTTGTTGACCGACATCGCACCGTCGTCGGTGACCACCACGATGTCCTCCACCCGCGCACCCCACCGACCCGGAAAGTAGATGCCCGGCTCGATGGAGAACGCCATCCCCGCGGCCAACGGCAGATCGTTGCCGGCGACGATGTAGGGCTCCTCGTGCACGCACAGCCCGATACCGTGCCCGGTGCGGTGCACGAAATACTCCGCGAGTCCGGCCTCAGCCAGCACATCACGCGCTGCCGCATCGACCTGCGCTGCGGTCACCCCTGGCCGGACAACGTCGAAAGCCGCACGCTGAGCTCGCTGGAGCAACGAATATTGCTCCGCCACTTCCGAAGTGGGCTCTCCGATGCTGTAGGTTCGCGTCGAATCGGAGTGGTATCCCGGCTCGTAGGTGCCACCGATATCGACGACCACGATGTCTCCGACCGCCAACTCGCGATCCGAATACCGGTGATGGGGATCGGCGCCGTGCGGCCCGGACCCGACGATGACAAACGCCACATCTGAATGCCCCTCGGCGACAATCGCTTTGGAAATATCGGCGGCGACGTCGGCTTCGGTCCGGCCGGGTATCAGGAAGTCGGGCACCCGGGCATGCACCCGGTCGATCGCCGCGCCGGCCTTGCGCAACGCGTCAATCTCGGCCTCTTCCTTGACCATTCGGAGCTCGCGCAACACATCGGTGGCCAGCACCGGCATCACGCCCAGCGCACCGGCCAGCGGCAGCAGATGCAATGCGGGCATCGAATCGGTGACCGCCACCGCGGCGGGAGCGACGTTGAATACCTCGCTCACCAACCGATACGGGTCGTCGCCGTCGACCCAGTCCTGGACCCGCAAGCCCATTTCCAGCACTGCGGAATCCTTCAGCGTTGCAAGCTCCAACCGCGGCAACACCACCGTCGGGTTACCGAGCGCGGGCAGCACCAAGGCGGTGAGCCGCTCGAATGTCTCTGCGCGCGAGCCCAGCAGATACCTCAGGTCGTAACCCGGAGTGATCACCAGGCCGGCCAGACCTGCCCGGGCGGCCAACCCGGCGGCGGCCTCCAGCCGACGGGCATACACCCCGGCGTCGAATCGGTGAGAGTCCATGGTCAGTCAGGCTAACCGGGCAACCTGGCAGGATGATCCGCATGCCCGCCCCCCTAGCGCTGCTGGACGGCGCCAGCATGTGGTTTCGTTCCTTCTACGGGTTGCCGTCGTCGATCAAGGCCCCGGACGGCCGCCCAGTCAACGCCGTTCGCGGCTTCATCGATTCGATGGCTGCGGTGATCGCCCAACAGAAGCCGAGTCGGCTCGCGGTGTGCCTCGATCTGGACTGGCGCCCCCAGTTCCGGGTGGATTTGATCCCGTCGTACAAATCTCATCGGGTGGCTCAGGAGGAGCCGGCGGGTGAACCCGACGTCGAGGAAGTGCCCGACGAACTGACTCCGCAGGTCGACATGATCATGGAGTTGCTGGACGCGTTCGGGATCGCGACGGCGGGCGCGCCCGGGTTCGAGGCCGACGACGTGCTGGGCACCTTGGCCGCCAAGGAACGCAATGATCCAGTGGTGGTGGTCAGCGGGGACCGGGACCTGCTTCAGGTGGTGTCCGAGGAGCCGGTGCCGGTGCGGGTGCTCTACCTCGGTCGCGGCCTGAAGAACGCCACCCTGTTCGGGCCCGAACAGGTCGCAGACCAGTACGGCGTTCCGGTGGACCGGGCCGGGCCCGCTTACGCCGAGTTCGCGCTGCTGCGCGGGGACCCATCCGACGGCCTGCCGGGTGTGCCCGGGGTGGGCGAGAAAACTGCCGCCACCCTGCTGGCCCAGTACGGGTCACTTGAGCGACTCATGGCTGCCGCGGCGGACCCCAAGTCCAAGATGGCCAAGGGAGTGCGCACCAAACTGCGCGACGCCGCCGACTACATCGCGGCAGCAGAAAAGGTGGTTCGGGTCGCTACCGACGCCCCGATCACACTGTCGACGCGCAACGACAAGCTGCCCCTGCACGCAGCCGATCCCAAACGCACTGCTGAGCTGGCGACCGAATACCGCGTCGGTTCCTCGGTGGGCCGGTTGCAGAAAGCGCTCGACGGGCTGCCGTCGTAGCCGCTACTGCGGCCGGCCAACCTCGTAGGTGCCCTTGTCGTCCTGGAAGGTCACCGTGACGCGCTTGGATGCGCCGTCGATGCTGACCGTGCAGTCGAAGGTACCGCCCTTCTTCACGGTCGGGTTGGATCCGCCGTTGCACTTGACGTCTTTGACGTTCTTGGCGCCATAACCATTGGTTTCGTCGGTCAAAATCGTCTGCACGCCAGTGTTGGCTTTGTTGACGTCCAGTGTGGTGGTGACGAAGAAACCGGGCGCGACGAACCCGAGAATGCCGACGACCACGATCAGCAGCGCCAAGATGCCGCCGACCACACCGAAAATGAGGCCTTTGGAACGCTTGGGGCCGGGCTGGCCGTAGGGCGAGGGCTGGCCCGGGTACTGGCCGGGTTGTCCGTATTGGCCGGGCTGACCCGGCTGGCCGTACTGGGGCTGACCGTACGGAGCAGCCTGCCCGTACTGGGGCTGCCCGTACTGGGATTGGTCGTACTGCGGAGTCCCGCCGAACTGGGTGGCCTGCGAGTTGGGATCGTACCCGGGTTGGGCGTACTGCTGCTGGGGGTAGGCCTGCTCGGCCGGCTGCTGGTATCCGGCGGGATATTCGGCGGCAGGGTAGGACTGCGCGTGCCAGGTCGCGTCCTGACCCGGCTGCTGCTGCTGCCAGGGCGACCCGGCCACCGTCGGGTCCGAGGAGCCCTGGCCGGGCTGCTGCCACCTCGGGTCTGGTCCACTCATCGTTACTCCTCAGTCCGGTTTGTCCTGGCCACGCGTTGGGCCGTCCAGTCCTGTGTCGATCACGTCCGGATGTAACCGTAGCTCGGCCTAGCCTACCCGGCGTCAACTGCGACGACGCCGCGCCGAACGTCATTGATAGCGCGCTTGGCGGCGGCACGCACATCGGGGTCCGGGGCCGCATTGCGAACCTGGTCCAGCAGGTCGAGCACCTGACGGCACCAGCGCACGAAATCCCCTGCTGACAACGGTGTTCCAGCATCCGCGGCGTCGGCGGCGGCCAGTGCCGCGGCCAGGTCGCCGGTGCGCGCCCAGCGGTAGATCACCCGCACAAAACCGTCGTCGGGTTCGCGGCTCGGGGCGATCCGGTGGGCCTGCTCATCGGCCCGCAACGCCGTCGACAACCGAGCAGTCTGCATCAACGCCTGGCGCAACGCCGGGGTCGGTACATCCGTGCCGAACGGCGCGCCAGGACCGTCCCCGCCGCGGGTTTCAAACAGCACTGCCGACACCACCGCAGCGAGCTCGGGCGGCTTCAGGCCGGCCCAGGCACCCGTGCGCAGGCACTCGGCCACCAGCAGGTCGCTCTCGCTGTAGATCCGGGCCAGCAGCCGGCCGTCGTCGGTCACCTGGGGATCGGTTGCCGGGCCGCGGATGAACTCCCGCTCGGTGAGCAGTCCGACAATCCGGTCGAACGTGCGGGCCAGCGAATTGGTGGCGGCGGCCACCTTGCGCTGCAACTGCGCATTGTCGCGTTCGATCCGGAGGTAGCGCTCGGCCTGGCGGACCTGCTCCTCGAGACCTGCAGAACTGTGCAGCGGGTGGCGGCGCAACTGCTCGCGCAGCGCCGTCAGCTCCGGATCGTAATGCGCGTTCTCCTTCGCGCGGCGCCCCGAAGGAGCCGTCAGCCCCTCGGCGGCGGACCGCAGCGCGGACGCAAGATCCCGTCGTACCCGCGGCTGGCGGTGCTCGACCCGCTTGGGCAACGTCATGGAACCGACCGGGGGCGTGGCCCCGGTGTAGTCGGCCGACGAGATCCGCCCCGCCCAACGGTGTTCGGTCAGGACCAGCGGCCGCGGGTCGGAGGTGTCACGAGCGGACTCCAGCACCACGGCCAGCCCGCCCCGGCGGCCGTGGTTGATGGTGATGATGTCGCCGCGACGCAGCGCGGCCAGCGCATCACTGGCCGCCTGCCTGCGGTGCAGCCGAGAAGCCCGCGCCGCCGTACGTTCCAGCTCGCTGATCTGGGCGCGCAACCGGGCGTAATCCAGGACTGCTGAATCGTGACCGCCGATCTCGGCGGCGATCTCGTCGAGCATGCTCTTGCCGCGTTCGATGCCGCGCACCACGCTGACCACCGATCGGTCGGCCTGATACTGGGCGAACGACTGCTCCAGCAGCCGATGCGCCTCGTCGGGCCCGAGCTGACGCACCAGGTTGATCGTCATGTTGTACGACGGCACGAACGAGCTGCGCAGCGGGAAGGTACGGGTCGAGGCCAACCCCGCGACCTCCGACGGTTCCACATCCGGATGCCACAGCACCACCGCGTGGCCTTCCACGTCGATGCCGCGGCGGCCAGCCCGGCCGGTCAGCTGCGTGTACTCCCCCGGCGTCAGCGGTACGTGCTGCTCACCGTTGAACTTGACCAGTTTCTCCAGCACGACCGTGCGGGCCGGCATGTTGATGCCCAGCGCCAAGGTCTCGGTCGCGAAGACGGCCCGGACCAGGCCGGCGGTGAACAGCTCCTCCACCGTGTGGCGGAAGGCGGGCAACATCCCCGCATGATGGGCGGCCAGGCCGCGCAGCAGACCTTCGCGCCACTCGTAATAGCCCAGGACGGCCAGGTCGGCGTCGGCCAGGTCGCCACAGCGGTGGTCGATGACCTCGGCGATGCGGGCCCGTTCGGCTTCGGTGGTCAGCTTGAGCGGTGATCGCAGGCACTGCTGGACGGCGGCGTCGCAGCCGACCCGGGAGAAGACAAAAGTGATGGCGGGCAGCAGCCCGGCGGAGTCCAGGGACGCGATCACATCCGGCCGCGCGGGAGGGCGGTAGAACCTGGGTCGTCCCCCACCGCGCGCCGGGCCACCGCGTGGGCCCCGGCGCGGCTGCCAGTCCGACATCCGGTCGGCCTCGCGGCGATGCGCGATGTGTTGCAACAGCTCGGGGTTGACGTGCGGCTTGTCCTTGGGGCCCTGCGACCGGTAATCGAACAGGTCGAACAGCCGTTTGCCCACCAGGACGTGCTGCCACAGCGGGACCGGCCGGTGCTCGTCGACGACCACGGTGGTGTCACCGCGCACCGTCTGAATCCAGCCGCCGAACTCCTCGGCGTTGCTGACCGTCGCGGAGAGGCTCACCACCCGCACCTCGTCGGGCAGATGCAGGATGACTTCCTCCCACACCGGCCCGCGCATCCGGTCGGCCAGGAAGTGCACCTCGTCCATCACCACGTGGGAAAGCCCCTGCAGCGCAGCCGAATCGGCGTAGAGCATGTTGCGCAGCACCTCGGTGGTCATGATGACGACCGGGGCATCGGCGTTGACCGACACGTCGCCGGTCAACAACCCGATCCGATCCTTGCCGTAGCGGGCCGTCAGGTCCGAGTGTTTTTGGTTGCTCAGCGCCTTGAGCGGGGTGGTGTAGAAGCATTTGCCGCCGGCGGCCAGCGCCAGGTGCACGGCGAACTCCCCGACCACCGTTTTTCCGGCGCCGGTCGGCGCGCAGACCAGCACGCCGTGGCCGCCCTCCAGCGCGCCACAGGCCCGTCGCTGAAAATCGTCGAGGGCAAAGGGCAGTTCGGCGCTGAATCGGGCCAACTCGGGCAGATCAGTCACCCCACCACCTTGCCCGGGCTTGCGCGAGCGTCCCCAAATTGGCGGTCAACATGCCCTTTTGTCGCACATTTAGGGGCGCTGGGCGCCGCAACGGTGGCGCGTGGGTGCTTAAGTGACGTCGTCATGACTTCCGCCGATCACCGACGGCGCGGGTATCGGCTCGGGCTTGTCGATTGGCGATGCCTCGTCGTCGGGAATGGCGGCGGCTTCGCGTTTGGCTTTGCGCCGGTCGTGCAGTCTGGCGATCTGGATGGCGAACTCCAGCAGCACGGTCAGCGCCAGCCCGAGCGCGGTCATCGAGAACGGGTCGGAGCCCGGGGTGAACACCGCGGCGAACAGAAACATGGTGAAGATCAGGCCGCGCCGCCAGGATTTGAGCCGCTCATAGGTGAGCACACCGGCGAAGTTGAGCATCACGATCAGCAGCGGAAATTCGAAGCTGACCCCGAATACGACCAACAGATTGATCAGGAAGCCGAAGTACCGGTCGCCCGACAGCGCGGTCACCTGCACGTCGCTGCCGACCGTCAGCAGGAAGCTGAGCGCTTTGGACAACACCAGATAGGCCAGAAACGCGCCGGCGACGAACAGAAACGCTGCCGGGATCACGAACGCCACCGCGAACCGGCGTTCCTTCTTGTACAGGCCGGGCGTGATGAACGCCCAGAGCTCGTAGAACCACACCGGGCAGGCGGCCACGATCCCGGCCGTCATCCCGACCTTGAGCCGCAGCATGAACTGATCGAACGGCGCGGTGGCCAGCAGCCGGCACTGCCCGTCGGGGCTGATACTGGCGCGCGCCGATTGCGGCAGTGCGCAGTACGGCTGGCGCAGCCATTCGCCCAGGCTCTCCACCCCGAAAATCGGGTGGGAGTACCAGATGAATCCGAACGCCGTGGTAACCACGATCGCGCCCAGCGAAACCAGCAGCCGGGCCCGCAGTTCGGTGAGGTGGTCGACCAGCGACATGGTCGCGTCGGGATTGACCCGGCTGCGCCGGTTACGCGGGTTCAGCCGTCTCAGCGGACCGAGAGCGCGCGCTGAGGCCCTGGCACCTTTCACCACATTCGGTCAGAATGCCGCCGGGCTAGGCCGGCCGCGCCTCGGTGTGACCCTGCTCCGCGGGCGCGGGGTGTTCGACGCGCTGCGACTGCACCGGCGTGGGGTTTTCGATGGCGGCGTCGGTCTTGTTCTCGCTCTGCATCTCGCGGACCTCGGACTTGAAGATCCGCAGCGACTTGCCCAGCGAGCGCGCTGCATCGGGGAGCCGCTTGGCACCGAACAGCACGATCACCACAACGGCCAGGATCAGCCAGTGCCACGGTTGAAGACTGCCCACTTTGATTACCTCCAGACGTTGGCCCTGATGTTACCGCAGTACGGCTGCCGCACCGGGACACGCGCGCTGCGCGCCGTCGGCGCGACCGGCATCAGCCGAGTTCAGCGGCCTGGTAGGCCGCGATGGCCGCCTCCGCGGCGGATCGGACCCGGGACGCGAGCGACTCTGGCGCCAGCACCTTGACCTCGGATCCGAAGCCCAGCACCAGCCGCGCCATCCAGTCGTCGGAGGCATAGGTCATCGTCGCCTCGCAGGAGCCGTCGGAGAGTTCGCGTACCTCCCGCAACGGGTAGTACTCGAACATCCACGACGCGGACGGCGCCACCAGCAGCGTCGCCGACGGCAAGGACGGGTCGCCGTCGAACAGCGAGGTGTCCGGCGGCGATTGCCGGGCCGGTTCCGGCGGCGAGGCGGGTTCACCCAGGTCGGTGGCGTCGACGATGCGGTCGAACCGGAACAGTCGGACCCCCTCGGCCTCGCGCGACCACGCTTCCAGGTAGCTGTGGCCGCCGATCAGCAGCACCCGGATCGGGTCGACGGTCCGCTGGGTCAGCGAGTCGTGCGAGGCGGCGTAATAGTCGAGGGTCAGCGCATGTCCGTCGCGGATGGCCGCACGTACGACCGCTGCGGCGCGGCTCTCCACCGGCGCCGGTTCCTCCACCGCGGACACGGTGTCCTCATGTCCGACGGCGCCGGCCGCCGCGGCGATCTTGGCGATCGCGCTGCGCGCTGCCTGCGGATCGACGACGCCGGGAATGTCGGCCAGCGCGCGCAATGCCACCAATAGCCCGGTTGCCTCCGGCGACGTCAGTTTGAGCGGCCGGTCGATTCCCGCCGAGAACGTCACCTTGACGGTGTCGCCGGAGAACTCGAAGTCGATCAGGTCGCCGGGGTAATAGCCCGGCAGACCGCACATCCAGAGCTGGTTGAGGTCGGCTTCGAACTGCTTGTCGGACACGCCGAGTTCGGCGGCCGCCTCGGCTTTGGTGATCTCCGGATTCGACATCAGGTAGGGCACCATGTTCAGCAGCCGCACCAGCCGGTTGGACAGTTGGGTCACGCCGGCGCCTCCGCCGCAGCGGCCGCCGCCCGGAGCCGCGCCAGGACATCCTCGCGCAGCGATTGCGGCTGCAACACGATCGCGTCGGCGCCATAACCGGCGATCTCACGGGCCAGGCGATCGCTGAATCCGATGTCGATCTCGATCACGTCGCCGTCGCGGCCGGCCAGTCGCTGCGGGCCGACCGGCCTGCCGGTGCGGCGCAATGCGGTGCCGCGTCCGTCGGCCACCCAGACGTTGGCCTGCGCGCCGGTCGGTGCTTCGGCGACGGCGGCGGCCACGATCCCGGGAAGATCAACATCCTCGGGCACGGTGACCGCGCCGGGCTGCCCGATGGGCGTGACGCCGGGACCGATCCGCGAGAGTCGGAACGTGCGGGTGGCGTTGCGGTCCCGGTCATGCCCGACGAGATACCAGCGGCCTTTCTCGGTGACGACGCCCCACGGTTCGACAGTGCGGGTGGTGAACGGTTCGGCGCGCGACGGGCGGTGCGGAAACTGGACGGCCTGCCGAGATTGGATGGCCGCCAACAGGATTCCCAGGATGTCTTCCGAGCCCCGCAGGCCGGGAACACCGGGCGGTGAGGCGATGGCCACCGGGGCACCGGAATCGACCTCCACACCGGCCGCGCGCAGTTTGAGCAGGGCGCCCTGAGTGGCGGTGATCAGCTCCGGCGATTCCCACAATTGGGTGGCGACCGCGACCGCCGCCGCCTCGGCGGCAGTCAACTCGACCTCCGGCAGCGCGTAGGCCTCGCGGTTGATGCGGTAGCCCTCGGTGGGGTCCAGGTTGGACACTCTGCCGACCTCGAGCGGGATGCCCAAGTCGCGCAACTCGTTCTTGTCCCGCTCGAACATCCGCGAGAACGCTTCGGCGGTGGGGCTTTCGGAGTAGCCGGCGACGTTGGACCTGATCTTCTCGGCGGTGATGTAGCCGCGCGTGGACAGCAGGGCGATCACGAGGTTGACCAGCCGTTCGACTTTCGAAGTGGGCATCCGTCCTAGGTTAGATGCCTCGACTCCTTTTCATGCGCGGGCGCGAGCTTATGCGCAGGTTCGAGTAGCGCCGGGTTCGGTCACATACT
Organism: Mycobacterium sp. NGS24; assembly: GCF_059813065.1. Lineage (NCBI taxonomy): Bacteria > Bacillati > Actinomycetota > Actinomycetes > Mycobacteriales > Mycobacteriaceae > Mycobacterium > Mycobacterium sp. NGS24. Next base: position 493,703 of record NZ_JCALDW010000001.1, on the reverse strand, counting down.
CGCGATGAGTCGTTTCACCCGCTCGTCGACCGCCCGGAACGGGTCTTTGCACAGCACCGTGCGCTGCGCCTGGTCATTGAGCTTCAGGTGCACCCAGTCGACGGTGAAGTCACGACCGGCAGCCTGGGCTGCGCTGATGAACTCCCCGCGCAGCCGGGCGCGGGTGGTTTGCGGCGGGTGGTCCACCGCGTCGGCGATCTCCTCGTCGGTGGTGACCCGGGTGGCCAGACCCTTGCGTTGCAGCAGGTCGAAGACACCGCGGCCGCGCTTGATGTCGTGGTAGGCCAGGTCGAGCTGCGCGATCTTGGGGTCGGACAACTCCATGTTGTAGCGGTCCTGGTAGCGCTGGAAGAGCTTGCGCTTGATGACCCAGTCGATCTCGGTGTCCACCTTGGCGAAGTCCTGGCTCTCCACGGCGTCGAGCTGGCGGCCCCACAGGTCGACGACCTGCTCGATCTGCGCGTTGGGTTCACGGTTCTGCAGGTGCTCGACCGCGCGACTGTAGTACTCCCGCTGGATGTCCAGCGCGCTGGCCTGACGGCCGCCGGCCAGCCGGACCGGGCGGCGACCGGTGACGTCGTGGCTGACTTCGCGGATGGCGCGAATCGGGTTGTCCAAGGAGAAGTCCCGGAACGCCACCCCCGCCTCGATCATCTCCAGCACCAGCGCGGCGGTGCCGACCTTGAGCATGGTGGTGGTCTCGGACATGTTGGAGTCACCCACGATGACGTGCAGACGGCGGTACTTCTCGGCGTCGGCGTGCGGTTCGTCGCGGGTGTTGATGATGGGGCGGCTGCGGGTGGTCGCGCTGGACACACCTTCCCAGATGTGTTCGGCGCGCTGGGACAGGCAGAACGTCGCGGCTTTGGGGGTCTGCAGCACCTTGCCGGCCCCGCAGATCAGCTGGCGGGTGACCAGGAACGGCAGCAGCACGTCGGAGATGCGGGAGAATTCGCCGGCGCGCACGATCAGGTAGTTCTCGTGGCAGCCGTAGGAGTTGCCCGCGGAGTCGGTGTTGTTCTTGAACAGGTAGATGTCGCCGCCGATGCCCTCGTCGGCGAGCCGCTGTTCGGCGTCGACCAGCAGGTCTTCCAGCACCCATTCGCCGGCGCGGTCGTGGGTGACTAGTTGCACCAGGCTGTCGCATTCGGCGGTGGCGTACTCGGGGTGACTGCCCACGTCGAGGTAGAGCCGGGCGCCGTTGCGCAGGAACACGTTGGAGCTGCGTCCCCACGACACCACGCGGCGGAACAGATAGCGGGCCACCTCGTCCGGGCTGAGTCGACGATGCCCGTGGAAGGTGCAGGTGACACCGAACTCGGTCTCGATGCCCATGATTCGTCGCTGCACGTTATCGAGGGTACTTGCTGTCCTACCGCTGCAGTCAGCAAGCCGCGCCTGTGCCGCAACTGTGACCGGACGCGTCGGACCTGTTTCCGGCAGACCCGCGGCGCACTCCGGTGCCGCGCCTACTCGGGGGACTCGCCTTCGGACTCTGCAGCGCTGTCCGATTCCGGCTCGCCGTCCTGCAGCAGGCTTTCCACCGTCGACCGGGTGAGGCGTTTGAACGCCCGCCGCGGCCGGTTGGCGTCGAGGATCGCGACTTCCAGGCTGGCCACACCTACGCTGGCCTGGCCGTTGCTACTGGAGTCGGCACTGCCGGCGCGCAGCGCTTCCACCGCCATCCGCAGGGCGTCGGGCAGCTCGGCTTCCTCGGCGAACGACTCCTTGAGTGCGTTGATGATCGGTTCGGTGGTGCCGCCCATCACCACGAAATGCGGCTCGTCGGCGATCGACCCGTCGTAGGTGATCCGGTAGAGCTCCGGGGCCTTCGTCTCGCCGTAGTGGGCGACTTCAGCCACGCACAGTTCCACTTCGTAGGGCTTGGCCTGCTCGGTGAAGATGCTGCCCAGCGTCTGGGCGTAGACGTTGGCGAGCTGCCTGCCGGTGACATCGCGACGGTCGTACGCGTAGCCGCGGGTGTCGGCAAATTGGATGCCGCCGCGGCGCAGGTTGTCGAACTCGTTGAACTTGCCGGCCGCGGCGAAACCGACCCGGTCGTACAGCTCGCTGATCTTCTGCAGCGATCGCGAGGGATTCTCCGCGACGAACAGCACGCCACCGGCGTAGGCCAGAGCCACCACGCTGCGTCCGCGGGCAATGCCCTTGCGGGCGAGCTCGCTGCGCTCGCGCATCGCCTGTTCGGGCGAGATGAAATACGGGAAGCTCACTTCTCACCGCCATCGGGGCCGAAAGTATCAGCGCGCGAACGACTTTCGATGACACCGCGCGCGAGTTCAGCGATCCGGCGCTCCGGGATCTCCATCGCCCCGTCGGCGTCGATGGTGACCGCGGTGGGATAGATGCCGCGGACCAGGTCCGGACCGCCCGTCGCGGAGTCGTCGTCGGCCGCGTCGTAGAGCGCTTCGACCGCGACCCGCAGGGCCGAATCCGCGTCGGCGACTTGGGAATACAGCTTCTTGATGGACGACTTGGCGAAGATCGAGCCCGAGCCCACCGACTGGTAGCCCTCCTCTTCGATGTTCCAGCCGCCGGCGGCGTCGAAGGACACGATGCGACCCGCCGACTCCGGGTCGGCGGCATGGATGTCGTAACCGACCAGCAGCGGCAGCGCCACCAGGCCCTGCATGGCGGCGGGCAGGTTGCCGCGCACCATGATCGCCAGCCGGTTGACCTTGCCGGCGAACGTCAGCGGCACGCCTTCGAGCTTCTCGTAGTGCTCGAGTTCGACCGCGTAGAGGCGGGCGAATTCGACCGCGATCGCCGCGGTGCCTGCGATGCCGGTGGCGGTGTAGTCGTCGGTGATGTAGACCTTGCGCACGTCGCGCCCGGCGATCATGTTGCCCTGCGTGGATCGCCGGTCTCCGGCGATCAGGACTCCGCCCGGATACTTCAGCGCGACGATGGTGGTGCCGTGCGGCAGCTGGTCGCCGAGCGAGGCACCAGTGACCCCGACGGGCAGCAACTCCGGTGCCTGACGGCGCAGGAAGTCAGCAAACGACGACAGGTCTATGCCTGAGGATCCGGGAAGTGCTGAGTTGATGGGTAGGCGATCGGGCGACTGCCAGGTCACTGGCCGCCCTTTTGGACGTATGCCCGCACGAAGTCCTCGGCGTTCTCCTCCAGGACGTCGTCGATCTCGTCGAGCAGATCGTCGGTGTCCTCGGTCAGCTTCTCGCGGCGTTCCTGGCCAGCGGCCGCCGCACCGGTGACGTCGTCGTCATCGCCGCCGCCACCGCCGCGTTTGGTCTGCTCCTGCGCCATCGCCGCCTCCTGCTCGTCATACGCCCTTCGGGCGGGTGTCCATTCGCCCGTTGACTTTTCTCTACCCTACCGGTCGGCCCCGACATTTCGTCGGTCTGACCACGCCGTCAACCGGTCACCGCGTCAGCTGTTCCACCAGCTCCACGGCGCTGTCCACCGAATCCAGCAACTCCCCCACATGTGCTTTGCTGCCACGCAGCGGCTCCAGCGTCGGGATCCGCACCAGCGAGTCACCGCCGAGGTCGAAAATCACCGAGTCCCAACTGGCCGCGGCGATGTCGGCCCCGAACCGGCGTAGGCACTCGCCGCGGAAGTATGCGCGGGTGTCCGTCGGGGGGTTGTCCACCGCCTCGAGCACCTGATGCTCGCTAACCAGGCGCTTCATCGATCCGCGCGCCACCAGGCGGTTGTACAGGCCTTTGTCCAATCGCACGTCGGAGTACTGCAGATCCACCAGGTGCAGCCGCGGCGCCGACCAGCTCAGGTTCTCGCGCTGGCGAAACCCTTCCAGCAGCCGCAGCTTGGCCGGCCAGTCCAGCAGCTCGGCACACTCCATCGGGTCCCGTTCGAGCAGATCGAGTGCGTGTGCCCAGGTTTCCACGACGTGCGAGGCACGGGGATCCGGGTCGCGGCTGTCGACCAGCTTGGCGACCCTATCGAGGTAGATCCGTTGCAGCGCAAGGGCCGTCAACTCGCGACCGTCGACCAGCGCGACGGTCTGACGCAGCGACGGGTCGCGGCTGACCGCGTGCACGGCGTGCACCGGGCGCGCCAGGGCCAGGTCACTGAGGTCGACCCCTTCCTCGATCAGGTCCAGCGCTAGGGCGGTGGTGCCCAGCTTCAGGTAGGTCGAGGTCTCGGCGAGGTTGGCGTCACCGATGATGACGTGCAGCCGTCGGTACCGGTCGGCGTCGGCGTGCGGTTCGTCGCGGGTGTTGATGATGCCGCGCTTGAGCGTGGTCTCCAGGCCGACTTCGACCTCGATGTAGTCCGACCGTTGCGATAACTGGAAGCCGGCCTCATCACCGGAGGCGCCGATGCCGACGCGCCCGGATCCGGTCACCACCTGCCGCGACACCAGGAACGGCGTCAGGCCGGCGATGATGGCCGAGAACGGCGTCTGCCGCGACATCAGGTAATTCTCGTGCGACCCGTAGGACGCACCCTTGCCGTCCACGTTGTTCTTGTAGAGCTGCAGTTTCGCGGCACCGGGCACGCTGGCGACATGCCGTGCGGCCGCCTCCATCACCCGTTCGCCGGCCTTGTCCCAGATCACCGCGTCCATCGGGTCGGTGCATTCCGGCGCCGAATACTCCGGGTGGGCGTGGTCGACGTAGAGCCGGGCCCCATTGGTCAGGATCATGTTGGCCGCGCCGACCTCGTCGGCATCGACGACGGGTGGCGGTCCGGCCGAGCGGCTCAGATCAAACCCACGCGCGTCGCGCAGCGGCGATTCGACCTCGTAATCCCAGCGGGTACGTTTGGCGCGCTGGATGCCGGCGGCCGCGGCATAGGCCAAAACGGCTTGGGTCGAGGTGAGGATCGGGTTGGCGGTCGGGTCCGACGGCGAGGAGATGCCGTACTCGACCTCCGTCCCGATAATCCGTTGCATGCCTTGAAGCCTAGGCCCGCCGACGATGCAGCCCCTGCGCGGGCTGCTCCCCCGCCCTTGGCTCTGCGTCTAGGGCGACAAAGTGCGAGTAAGCCGCACCCTGCGCGCAGAGTGAACGGCTACTGTGACCCGCCATGGGCCCATCATCGGCCACGGACCAGGCGGAAAGCTGGTTCTTGCAGCGCGGTCTGCCGTCGGTGCTGACGACACGCGGGCGGTGGCGACGACTCTGGTCGCGGTCGGCGCCGATGTTGGCGGCCTACGCCACGCTGCACTGTTGGACTCTGCCGATCCTGTTCGTCGCGGACCCGGAGCACATCGTGATCGAAGGACAGCTCACCCCTCGGGACTTTTTCCTATTGGTGCTCCTCGGACTGGCCCCGGTGGCGATGGCGGTCGTCGGTTGGCTGGTGTCGCGGATGGCGGACCGTCGTAGACGCGCGACGGCCTCGACGGTGTCTACAGCGCTGGCGGGGATCGTGATTGCTCTCCAGAACGGACCGCAGCATCTCGGCAACGCTGCGGGCACCGCCGCGGTGTTGATGCTGTTGACCGGACTCGGGGTCGGGTCCGTCGCCGGTTGGTCGGCCCGCATGACGCTGTCGCACCTCACCACGATCGGCGGCCTCGCAGTTCGGGCGCTGCCGGTAGTTCTGCTGACCACCCTGGTCTTCTTCAATGGCAATGTCTGGCTGATGTCGGCGACCATCACCGGCGGCCGATTGGCGCTCGCAGTGGTGTTCTTGGTCGGCATCGCCGCCGCGTTCGTGGTCTCTGCGACCGCAGAACGTATCCGGCCAATGCTGCGCTCGCCAACCGGGGTCACCGACGAGGCAGAACGCCTAGCCGACACGCCCTTTGCGGCGATGCCGGACCCGCCGAACGCACCCGCGTTGAGCAGGATTGAGCGCGTCAACGTAGTTTTCGTGCTGGTCGCCTCGCAACTGACCCAGATCACGGTGGTCGCGGCGCTCACTAGCGGGATCTATGTGGTCCTCGGTTTAATCGTGCTGACTCCGGCCCTGCTCAAAGAGTGGGCCCGCACCACCGAGGCCAACTCGACGATTCTGAACCTGACGGTTCCCGTGCCTGATTCGCTGACTCATTTGTGCTTATTCCTGGGGGCGTTGACCTTCATGTACGTCAGCGCCCGCGCGGCCGGCGACGACGACTACCGCGCGACGTTCGTCGACCCGCTGATCGCCGACCTGCGTGCCGCCCTGGTGGCGCGTGGCCGGTATCGCGGTCCGGTAGCGACTACGCCGATGATTGACGCTGGTGAGCTGGGTGATTAGGTTCACCCTGTGTCAGCCCCACAATCGAGTTCCACATCCCGCCATGCCGCGGGTGACCTGTCCGGGAAGCGTTACGGCGAAGTACTTCTCGTAACCCCCGGCGAGGCGGGTCCGCAAGCCACCGTCTACAACAGCTTCCCGCTCAACGACTGTCCGGCCGAGCTCTGGTCGGCTCTGGACGCTCACGCCATCGCAACCGAAAACGGTGCGGCCACAGCGCTACTCAACGGTCCGCGCTACTGGTTGATGAACAGCATCGAGAAGCCCTCTGCGGGAATGCAGATCATCAAGACCTTCGGGGGCATCGACATGTTGCTGCAGGCCACTGTGCTGCTCTCGTCGATGAACCCGTCGCCGTACACCGTCAACCAGGTGAGCCGCAACACGGTGTTCGTCTTCGACGCCGGCCAGGAGATCTATGAACTTCAGGACCCGCACGGCCGGCAGTGGGTGATGCAAACCTGGAGCCAGGTGGCCGACCCCAACCTGTCGCGGGCGGATCTGCCCAAGCTCGGCGAGCGACTCAACCTGCCGACGGGCTGGGCGTATCACTCGCGTGTGCTCTCCGACGAGTTGCGCGTCGACACCACCACCCAAGCCGCTCAGGTACTGCAGGATGACCTGACCAACAGCTATTCGCTGGTGACCTGAGTCTGAACGCGCCTGGGCTACAGGTACTGACCCAGGTTCGACTCGGTATCGATGGCCCGCGACGCGCTCGACGACTTGCCGGTGACCAGGGTGCGGATGTAGACGATCCGTTCACCCTTCTTGCCCGAAATCCGCGCCCAGTCATCGGGATTGGTGGTGTTGGGCAAGTCCTCGTTCTCGGCGAACTCGTCGACGATCGAGTCGAGCAGGTGCTGGATGCGCAGACCCGGCTGGCCTGTCTCCAACACCGACTTGATCGCGTTCTTCTTCGCCCGGTCGACGACGTTCTGGATCATTGCCCCGGAGTTGAAGTCCTTGAAGTACATGACTTCCTTGTCACCGTTGGCGTAGGTGACCTCCAGGAACCGGTTGTCATCGATCTCGGCGTACATCCGCTCGACGACCTTCTCGATCATCGCCCGGATGCAGGCACCGCGGTCACCCTCGAACTCGGCGAGGTCGTCGGCGTGCACCGGCAGCGTGTCCACCAGGTACTTGGAGAAGATGTCCTGTGCCGCTTCGGCATCCGGGCGCTCGATCTTGATCTTCACGTCCAGACGGCCGGGCCGCAGGATGGCCGGGTCGATCATGTCCTCACGGTTGGAGGCGCCGATCACGATGACGTTCTCGAGTCCCTCGACACCGTCGATCTCGGACAGCAACTGCGGCACCACGGTGGTCTCGACGTCCGAGGAGACGCCGGTGCCGCGGGTGCGGAAGATCGAGTCCATCTCGTCGAAGAACACGATCACCGGGGTGCCCTCGGAGGCCTTTTCCCGGGCCCGCTGGAAGATCAGCCGGATGTGCCGCTCGGTCTCGCCGACGAACTTGTTGAGCAGTTCGGGGCCCTTGATGTTGAGGAAGTAGGACTTGGCCTCGCGGGCGTCGTCCCCACGCAGGTCCGCCATCTTCTTCGCCAGCGAGTTTGCCACCGCCTTGGCGATCAGGGTCTTACCGCAACCGGGCGGGCCATAGAGCAGCACACCCTTGGGCGGACGCAACGCGTACTCGCGGTACAGATCCTTGTGCAGGAACGGCAACTCGACGGCGTCACGGATCTGCTCGATCTGACGGGTCAGACCACCGATGTCGGAGTAGCTGACATCCGGCACCTCTTCGAGCACCAGGTCCTCGACCTCGGCCTTCGGGATGCGCTCGAACGCGTAGCCGGCTTTGGTGTCGACCAGCAGCGAGTCACCCGGCCGCAGTTTGCGGGGCCGGCTGTCGTCGTTGAGGGCGTCGGGATGCCCTTCGGGCAGGTCCTCAGCGACCAGCGGTTCGGCCAGCCAGACGATGCGTTCCTCGTCAGCGTGGCCGACCACCAACGCCCGGTGCCCGTCGTTGAGCACCTCACGCAGCGTGGAGATCTCACCGACCGATTCGAACGTCCCGACCTCGACCACGGTCAGTGCCTCGTTGAGCCGGACGGTCTGGCCCTTCCGCATCGACGAGGTGTCGATGTTCGGCGAGCACGTCAGACGCATCTTGCGACCCGAGGTGAACACGTCGACGGTCTCGTCCTCGTGCGTGCCGAGTAGCACGCCGTAACCGCTGGGCGGCTGCCCCAACCGGTCCACTTCTTCGCGCAGCGCCAGCAGTTGTTGGCGAGCCTCTTTAAGAGTTTCCATTAATTTGGAATTGCGCGCGGCGAGTGAGTCGATACGGGCTTCGAGTTGATGGACGTCGCGGGCCGTGCGCGTGGAGCTCTGATGGGCCGCTACGTTGTCCAGTTGCTCGCGCAGCACTGCTGCTTCACGACGCAACTGTTCCAACTCGGCAGCATCTTCGCTGGACAGGGGGATATCGCGGGGGTTCTTGAATGCTTCAGAACGCTCTGAGTCACCCATGTTGCGCTCCTTTCCCGCACCAGGAATGGCGTGGCGGATACATCTAAGCTACCGGCCAACCGCGAATGATGTGCGCAGTCAAATGCCCTTGAAAAGTTACAAGTTGGGTCACGCTGGTAATCTCGGGTTCTACTCGGGCCGCGCGAAAGGACTTCTGTGACGACGAAATCCCTAGCCACAGGCATTCTTATCGATGCGACGACAGGCTGCGCAAGCCCGGATGTGACTTACGTTTCATTCCGCTGGTTACCCACTTATCGGCGATAACCGCGCCCGCAAACGAATGTCCCGCAACGTCCGCGTAACACTGAGCGCCGCCCTCGTCACAGCGGCGGTCGCGATAGCCGGCTGTTCGCATGACACCGCAAAGAATATGGGCGCCAACGATTCGTCGCTGCCTGCTGCCTCGTCGAGCGCACCGGCCGCCCCGCCAACCGCTCCCCTGCCCGCGCCCGAAGCTCTCAGCGACATCCTGGTTCGGCTTGCCGATCCAGCCGTGCCTGGTGCCGAGAAGTTGAATCTTGTTCAGGGCTCCGGTCCGGATACCGTCGGCGCCTTGGACCGTTTCACCACCGCCGCACGTGACGGCGGCTACCTGCCGATGACGTTCGTCGCCAACAACATCGCCTGGTCAAGTCAGAACCCGTCGAACGCGATGGCCACCGTCGTGGTCACCACCGCCAACCCGCAGCACCGCGAGTTCACCTTCCCGATGGAGTTCACCCCGTTCCAGGGCGGATGGCAGCTGTCACGCAAGACCGCGGAGATGCTGTTGGCCATGCAGAATGCGGGAACGCTGCCCCCGACGTCGCCGCCGCCGCCCGGGCCTCCCCCGGTACCCGGCTCAGACCCCAGCCCGGCACCCGCGCCGCCCGCCAGCCCGTCGCCGACGCCGTAGCGCACCGTGTGGATCGGCTGGCTGGAATTCGATCTGCTGTTGGGTGATGTGCACTCCCTCAAGCAGAAACGCTCGGTGATCCGCCCGGTCGTCGCCGAACTGCACCGCAAGTTCAGCGTGTCCGCCGCCGAGACCGGGTCACAGGATCTGCATCGTCGCGCGGGGATCGGGTTGGCGGTGGTGTCGGCCGATCGGGCGCATGCGCTCGACGTTCTCGACCGGGCCGAACGGCTGGTCGCGGCACACCCGGAATTCGAGCTGCTCTCGGCGCGCAGAGGATTGCACCGCAGCGACGACGACTAGGCCAGCTCGGTCTGTTGCCGATCAGCCGTCGCGACCCTCGCGCTTGCGACCCAGCGGCATCGGCGCAACCGTGCCGGGCGCCAAGCGGCGCATCGCGATCAGGAAGGCGGTGTGCCCGCGCATCGTGTGTTGTGGCCGCACCGCCAACCCGACCACATTCCAGCCGCGCTGCAACGTCTCCCAGGACCGCGGTTCGGTCCAGCACTGTTGGGCGCGCACCGCCTCCACCGTCTTGGAGAGCTGGGTGACGGTGGCGACGTAGATCACCAGCACGCCGCCGGCGACCACCAGTCGCGACACCGCATCGAGCACGTCCCACGGCGCCAGCATGTCCAGCACCGCGCGGTCGAAGGATCCGTCGGGCAAGTCGGAATCGGCGAGGTCACCGAGGATCAATTGCCAGTTGTCCGGCAGCTCGCCGTAGTAGCTGCCGACATTGCGCCGGGCGTGTTCGGCGTGGTCGGCGCGCTGCTCGTAGGACACGACCTGCCCTCGGGGGCCGACCGCCCGCAACAGCGACAGGGTGAGGGCACCGGAACCGGCGCCGGCTTCCAGCACCCGCGCGCCGGGAAAGATGTCGCCCTCGTGCACGATCTGGGCGGCGTCTTTGGGGTAGATCACCTGCGGTCCGCGCGGCATGGACATGACGTAGTCGACCAGCAGCGGGCGGAGCACCAGGAACAGCGCGCCGTTGCTGGACTTGACCACGCTGCCCTGCTCCAGTCCGATGATCGTGTCGTGGGCGATGCGGCCGCGATGAGTGTGGAATTCGCTGCCCGGCGTGAGCGTGATGGTGTAGTGGCGGCCCTTGGCGTCGGTGAGCTGGACGCGCTCGCCGACAGTGAACGGACTGGTGGCTGACACGCCGTCCAGCGTGCCAGTCGACTCGCCGACCACGTTTATCGGGGTTGACCACGATTTGTCGTAGGCCGGTCATAAGCTGCGAATATGACCAATCAGCTGGCGGCTGCCCCGCCGGTTGCGCACAGCTCGCGGCCGGCGTTGTCCCCGTCGCGGGCTGCGGACTTCAAGCAGTGCCCGCTGCTGTACCGGTTCCGGGCGATCGACCGGCTACCGGAGGCGCCGTCCACACCCCAGCTGCGCGGGTCCTTGGTGCACGCCGCCTTGGAGCGGCTGTACGGCTTACCCGCCGGGCAGCGCGATCCGCAGACCGCCAGCGCTTTGGTCGAGCCGGCGTGGGAGCAGGTGCTGGCCCGCGAGCCGGACCTGCTCGCCGGACTGGAACCCGATCAGCGGACCCAGCTGCTCGACGAGGCGCGGGCGCTGCTGGCGGGCTACTACCGGCTCGAGGATCCGACCCGTTTCGACCCGCAGTGCTGCGAGCAGCGGGTCGAGGTCGAACTGGCCGACGGCACCTTGCTGCGCGGCTACATCGACCGGATCGACGTCGCTGCCACCGGTGAGCTGCGCGTGGTCGACTACAAAACCGGCAAGGCGCCGCCGGAAGCGCGCGCCCTGGCCGAATTCAAGGCCATGTTCCAGATGAAGTTCTATGCGGTGGCGTTGTTTCGCTCGCGTGGCGTGCTGCCTACCCGGCTGCGGCTGATCTACCTCGCCGACGGTCAACTGCTGGACTACACGCCGGACCGTGACGAACTGCTGCGATTCGAGAAGACACTGATGGCGATGTGGCGCGCGATCCAAGCTGCCGGCCAGACAGGCGATTTCCGGCCCAGCCCATCGCGGTTGTGCAACTGGTGTGCCCACCAGGTGCACTGCCCAGCCTTCGGTGGCACCCCGCCGCCCTACCCGGGCTGGCCGACCGAACCGGCGGCATGAGCGGCAGCTTTTACCGCCGTCTACCCCGACTCGGCGACGGCGATGAACGGTTTGAATCGACGGAATTCACGCGCAGCAACTGGGGGCCGGACCTGCAGCACGGGTCTCCGCCGATGGCGCTGCTGACCAAGCTGGTGGAAGAACTCTCGGCGGGATCGGGCTTGCGAATCGGCCGACTCAGCCTAGACATTCTGGGCGCAATCCCGGTCGCCCCGGTGCGTGCCCGCGCCTGGATGCAGCGGCCGGGATCGCGGGTGGCGATGATGTCGGCTGAGATGCACGTCGACCGGACGGATGGCTCCACCCGCGCCGTCGCGCGCCTGTCCGCGTGGTTGATCGCGGTATCCGACACCGCCGACGCCGCCTCGGACCGCTATCCGCCGGTACCAGAAGGTCCCGCCCAGCCCGTCCCGGACGTATTCGCCGATGCCGGGGGCTATTTCGATGCGATCACCTGGCGCCCGCAGCGCGTGGACGACGGCGCCGAGGCGCTGTCCTGGTTCAGTCCGATCGTGCACATCGTCGACGCCGAGGAGACGACGGCCCTGCAGCGCCTCGCCGCCGTGGTGGACTGCGCGAACGGGGTCGGCAAAATTCTGGATCCGGGCGAATTCGCGTTCATGAACACCGACACAGTGGTGCATCTGCATCGACTGCCCGTCGGCAACGACTTCGCGCTACGTGCCCGCGCGTCCGTCGGCCCGGACGGCGCCGGGGTGACCACGGGCGAGATCTTCGATACCGCGGGATTCATCGGCACCTCCGCGCAGACGCTGTTGATCCAACGGCGATAGCGCAGCGGCGCAGGCGCTGGCCTCTCTCAGCCACCGGCGGCGCGGGCCGTGCGGTGCCGGGATCTGACCTGCAGGGCCCCTAGTCCAGCGCCGTCAACTCCTGCAGCACCGTGGGAATCAGTTCGCTGACCGTCGGATGGATGTGCATGGTGCGCGACAGCGTGGTGTACGGCGCTTTGGCTGACATGACGTCCAAGACGCAGTGCACGGCCTCGTCGCCGCCGACACCGAAGATCGCCGCGCCCAAGATCTCGTCGGTGTCGGCGTCGACCACGATCTTCATGAACCCCTGTGTCTCACCCTTTTCCACGGCCCGGCCGACCCGCGTCATCGGCCGCTTGCCGACCAGCACCGTGCGGCCCGAGTCGCGGGCCTGCCGGACGGTCATACCGGCGCGCCCCAGCGGCGGGTCGATGTAGAGGGCGTAGGTGGTGATGCGATCGCTGACCTTGCGGGAGTCGTCATCGAGCAGGTTGGCGGCTACGATCTCGAAGTCGTTGTAGGAGGTGTGGGTGAAAGCACCCTTGCCGTTGCAGTCCCCCAGCGCCCAGATGTGGTCGATGTTGGTCTTGAGTTGGTCGTCGACTTCGATGTAGCCGCGCGCGTCGGTCTGCACACCGGCCGCGTCTAGGCCGAGTTCGTCGGTGTTGGGCTGGCGGCCCACCGCAATCAGTAGGTGAGTCCCCGCGATCGCATCGGCACCGGCACTCGGCGTGAGTTCAAATCCGTTGTCGCGCTTACTGACTCGTACACCGTCGGCGCCGGTGACGACGATGATGCCTTCAGCTTCCAGGATCTCGCGGATGGTCGCCGACACGTCTTCGTCCTCACGGGCGGCCAACCGCGGCCCCCGCTCGACGACGGTCACCCGGGCACCGAAGCGGCGGTACATCTGCGCGAACTCCAGCGCGATGTAACTACCGCCGACGATCACGAGATGCTCGGGCACCGTGTCGAGGTCGAGCACCGAAACATTGGTCAGATAGTCGACTTCCGCCAGGCCGGGGATGGCCGGCACCACCGCGCGGCCGCCGACGTTGAGGTAGATCCGGTCGGCGCGCAGCAGTTCGTTCCCGACCCGCACGGTGTGCGGATCCTCGAATCGTGCGTGTCCGCGGAAGACGGTGCAGCCCTTCATGCCGTCCAACCAGGATTCGACGCCGTGGCGGTCCTTGAGCATGATGTCGTCTTTGCGGGCCTTGACCTTGCCCATGTCGATGGTGACCGGTCCGGTCCCGACCCCGTAATCCGCGCCACGCCGCGCCAGGTGCGCGGCATGGGCGCTGGCCACCAGGGTCTTGGTGGGGATGCAGCCGTAGTTGACGCAGGTGCCGCCGACGTGCTGGCGCTCGATGACTGCGACCCGCTGTCCGGCGGCGGTCAGCCGCCCGGCCAACGGCGGTCCGGCCTGGCCGGCGCCGATGACGATCGCGTCGAACGTCTGCGTCACAAAGCCGCCGCGACAGCGACGATGGCGAACGCGCCCAGCACGGCAACCGCGTCTTCGAGCAGGGCGATCGGCAGGTCGTGGCCGCCGTTCTTGGCCACCAGCGCGCGCCGGGCCTGGTAGCCGCCGATGGTGCCGAGCACGGCCCCGACGATGCCGGCCCCCAGAGCCGCCCACTTGTGCCCCCACGCGGTGCCGAGGACCGCGCCGGCGAACCCGCCGGTGATCAGCCGGACCGCGAACACCGGTGTCGCGGTGCGTGGCGGCGTCTTGGGCAGTTTGTCGTTGACCAGCTCGGCGACTGCCAGCAGGCTCAGGATCACCACGGTCACCAGGTTGCCGACCCAGGCAGCCCAGGTTCCGGTCAGGTTGAGCCAGCTCAGCGCCACCGCCCAGGCGACCGCAGCAGGCGCCGTCAGGGATCGCAGACCCGCCACGACACCGATGAGCATGGCCAGCAGCAGGACAGTAACTTGCGTCACAGCAATCCCTCCTGGGACAGACGTAGCGCCTGGACACGGCGGCCGGACTTCCGTGGATGCACGGGTTCCAGCGGGACGCTAGCACAGCTAATGTCCGGGCAGCGGGTCAGAATCTGCAGAACCTGATGTCTGAGGCCAGGATCGCCTTGGCCCCGATCACGGCCAGCTGGTCCATGATTCCGTTGACGTCGCGGCGCGGCACCAGCGCGCGGACCGCGACCCACTGCGGGTCGGCCAGCGGGGCGATGGTCGGCGACTCCAGACCCGGGGTGATCGCGGTCGCCTTGTCCAGCACCGAGCGCGGGCAGTCGTAGTCGAGCATCAGGTACTGCTGACCGAACACCACGCCCTGCACCCGGGCGATCAATTGGTCACTGGCAGCGCCGGATTGGCTGTCTGCGCGTTCGATCAGCACCGCTTCCGAATCGCACAGCGGCTCACCGAAAGCCACCAGATCATGCAGGCTCAGGGTGCGTCCGGAGCCCACCACATCGGCGATGGCGTCGGCAACCCCCAGTTGCACGGAAATCTCCACGGCGCCATCGAGTCTGATGACAGTGGCATCAATGCCTTTGTCGGCTAGATCTTTTCGCACCAAATTGGGGTAGGCGGTGGCGATGCGCTTACCCGCCAGATCCGCCGTCGTCCAATCCAAGCCGGCCGGGCCGGCATAGCGGAACCTCGACGACCCGAAGCCCAGCGCCAGCCGTTCCCGCACCGGCGCGTCGGAGTCCAGCGCCAAATCGCGTCCGGTGATGCCGAAGTCGAGTTCCCCGGAACCGACGTAGATGGCGATGTCCTTGGGCCGCAGGAAGAAGAATTCGACGTTGTTGGCGGGATCGATGACGGTCAGGTCTTTGGGATCGGTGCGTCGGCGGTAGCCGGCCTCAGACAGGATCTCGGCGGCCGGTTCGCTCAAAGCGCCTTTGTTGGGTACCGCCACGCGCAGCATGCTCACAGCTTCCGGTAGACGTCATCGAGGGACAGGCCGCGCGCGATCATCAATACCTGCGTCCAGTACAGCAACTGGCTGATCTCTTCGGCCAGCGCCGCATCGGGTTCGTGCTCGGCAGCCAGCCACACCTCGCCGGCCTCCTCCAAGATCTTTTTGCCCAGCGCGTGCACGCCGGCGTCCAGCGCTGCCACGGTGGCGCTGCCCGCCGGCCGGGTGCGGGCGCGTTCGCCGAGTTCGGCGAACAGATCTTCGAAGGTCTTCACGGCCAGCGATTGTTCCACGTCCGTGCCGAACAGACGCAAAAGCACCCGATACGCCGGGTTTAAGGGCGCTTTTGCGTCTGCTCGCCCAAGTTCAGTCCTCCGGGTTGTAGCCGAGATTGGGGGCCAGCCAGCGCTCGGCTTCCCGCAGGGTCCAACCCTTGCGCTTGGCGTAGTCGGCGACCTGGTCCTGGGCCATCCGGCCGACCACGAAATACTGCGACTGCGGGTGGGAGAAATACCAGCCGCTGACCGCGGCACCGGGCCACATCGCCATCGACTCGGTGAGTTCGATGCCGGTGCGTTCTTTGACGTCCATCAGCTTCCACAGCGTCACCTTCTCGGTGTGCTCCGGGCAGGCCGGGTAACCGGGGGCGGGCCGAATGCCCTGGTACTTCTCGCTGATGAGCGCCTCGTTGTCCAGGTGCTCATCCGGCTGGTATCCCCAGAATTCCTCGCGGACCCGCTGGTGCATCCGTTCGGCGAACGCCTCGGCGAGGCGGTCGGCGATCGACTCCAGCAGGATCGCGCTGTAGTCGTCGAGAGCCTCTTTGAACTCCATGATCTTTTCCTGGCCGCCCAGCCCGGAGGTGACGGCGAAGGCACCGACATAGTCGCGCAGGCCCGTTTCCTTCGGGGCGATGAAGTCGCCCAGCGACCGGTTGGGGATGCCGTCGCGGTGCTCACCCTGCTGACGCAGATTGTGCAAAGTGGTCAACACCTCGGTACGGGTGTCGTCGGTGTAGACCTCGACGTCGTCCCCGACTGCATTCGCCGGGAAAAAGCCGATCACCCCGTTGGCGGTCAGCCACTTCTCCTTGATCAGGGTGTCAAGCATCTGTTGCGCATCGTCGTAGAGCTTGCGGGCCGCCTCACCCGAGGCCGGGTTGTTGAGGATGTCGGGGAACCGGCCCTTCATCTCCCAGGCGTTGAAGAACGGCTGCCAGTCGATGTATTCGCGCAGCTCGGCGAGGTCGTAATCGAGAAACTCGCGGACCCCGAGGCCCGCGGCGGGTACCGGCGGCGTGTAACCGTCCCAGTCGATCGGCGTCCGGTTGGCGCGGGCCTTCTCCAGGGTCAGCGTCGGGCGCTCGTTCTTCTGGGCGTGCCGTTCGCGCAGCGATGCGTAGTCCTTTTCGGTGGCTTCCAACAGGGCCGGTCGCTGCTTGTCGTCGAGCAGCGCGGCGGCGACCGGCACCGACCGGGAGGCGTCCTTGACCCAGACCACCGGTCCACTGCGACGCGGTGAGACCTTGACCGCCGTGTGCGCGCGCGAGGTGGTCGCACCACCGATCAGCAGCGGGATCTCCAGCCCCTCGCGTTCCATCTCGACGGCGAAGTTGACCATCTCGTCCAGCGACGGGGTGATCAATCCGGACAGCCCGATGATGTCGGCGTCGTGCTCCTTCGCCGCGGCCAGGATCTTCTCGGCGGGCACCATCACCCCGAGGTCGATCACTTCGAAGTTGTTGCACTGCAACACGACTCCGACGATGTTCTTACCGATGTCGTGCACGTCACCCTTGACGGTCGCCATCACGATGGTGCCGTTGGTGTCCTTGCCGGCTTTTCCATCCTGGGCGGCCCCGGAGTCCGCTTTCTCCTGCTCGATGAACGGCAGCAGGTAGGCCACGGCCTTCTTCATCACCCGGGCCGACTTCACCACCTGGGGCAGAAACATCTTGCCTGCGCCGAACAGGTCGCCGACGACGTTCATGCCGTCCATCAGCGGGCCCTCGATCACCTCGATCGGGCGACCACCTGCCGCGGCGATCTCGGCACGCAGCTCTTCGGTGTCGTCGTCGACGTTGGCGTCGATACCTTTGACCAGGGCGTGCGTGATCCGCTCGCGCACCGGCAGGCTGCGCCATTCAGCGGCCTTCGGGTCTTCGGACTTCTCCGTCTTGTTGAACCGCTCGGCGATCTCCAGCAGCCGCTCGGCGGCGTCCTCGCGACGGTTCAGCACGACGTCTTCGATCCGGTCCCGCAGCTCGGGATCAATCGAGTCATACGGCACCAGGGCGCCGGCGTTGACGATGCCCATGTCCAGGCCGGCCTTGATGGCGTGGAACAGGAACACCGCGTGGATCGCCTCGCGCACGGGATTGTTGCCGCGGAACGAGAACGACACGTTCGAGATGCCGCCAGAGATGTGCACCCCGGGCAGGTTCTCTTTGATCCAGGCGCATGCCTCGATGAAGTCGATGCCGTAGGTCGCGTGCTCCTCGATGCCGGTGGCCAGCGCGAAGCAGTTCGGGTCGAAGATGATGTCTTCGGCCGGGAAGCCGACCTCTTCGGTCAGGATCCGGTAGGCGCGCCCGCAGATTTCCTTGCGACGCTCGAGGTTGTCGGCCTGCCCCTGTTCGTCGAAGGCCATCACGACGACGGCCGCGCCGTACTTGCGGCACAACCGTGCCTCGCGGATGAACTTCTCCTCGCCCTCCTTCATGGAGATCGAGTTGACGATCGGCTTGCCCTGCACGTTTTTCAGGCCGGCCTCGATGACCTCCCACTTGGAGGAGTCGATCATCACCGGCACGCGGCTGATGTCCGGTTCGGCGGCGATCAGCTTGGTGAACCGGTCCATCGCGGCGACGCCGTCGATCATGCCCTCGTCCATGTTGATGTCGATGACCTGCGCACCGACCTCGACCTGCTGCAGGGCGACCGACAGGGCGGTGTCGTAGTCCTCGGCCTTGATCAGGTTGCGGAACCGGGCCGAGCCGGTGATGTTGGTGCGCTCACCGATGTTGACGAACAGGGAATCGTCGGTGATGTTGAGCGGCTCCAACCCGGACAGCCTCGTGGCCACCGGGAGCTGCGGCACCTCACGCGGGGATTTCCCCTCGACCACCTTGGCGATCTCGGCGATGTGCGGCGGCGCCGTCCCACAGCAGCCACCGACCAGGTTGACCAGCCCGGCCTCGGCGAACTCGGCGATGTAGGAGGCCTGGCGCTCCGGGGACTCGTCGTATTCGCCGAAGGCGTTGGGCAGGCCGGCGTTCGGGTAACAGGAGACGAACGTGTCCGCGATCCGCGACACCTCGGCGATGTAGGGCCGCATCTCCGGCGCACCCAGGGCGCAGTTGAGGCCGACCGCGATGGGCCTGGCGTGCCTGATCGCGTTCCAGAACGCCTCGGTGACCTGCCCGGATAAGGTCCGCCCAGAGGCATCGGTGATGGTGCCCGAGATGATCAGCGGCCAGCGGCGACCACGTTCCTCGAACAGTGTCTCGACCGCGAACACCGCCGCCTTGGCGTTCAGCGAGTCGAAGATCGTCTCGATCATGAGCAGGTCGGCACCGCCGTCGACCAGGCCGTTGGCCGATTCGAGGTAGGCGGCCACCAGCTGGTCGTAGGAGACGTTGCGGGCGCCGGGGTCGTTGACGTCCGGCGAGATCGACGCGGTGCGCGTCGTCGGGCCGATGGCACCAGCCACGTAGCGGGGCTTGTCCGGCGTGCTGAACTCGTCAGCGGCTTTGCGGGCCAGCGCCGCACCGGCGTAGTTCAGCTCATAACTCAGGTCCGCCATGTCATAGTCGGCGAGCGAGATCGCGTTCGCGTTGAAGGTGTTGGTCTCCAGGATGTCGGCGCCCGCCTCGAGGTACTCGCGGTGGATGCCCTCGATGATCTGCGGTTGGGTCAGCGTGAGCAGGTCGTTATTGCCCTGCAGAGCGGTCGGCCACTCGGTGAACCGGTCGCCGCGATATCCGGCCTCGTCCGGGCGGTCGCGCTGAATCGCCGTGCCCATCGCGCCGTCGATCACCAGGATCCGCTGGCGCAGGGCGGCCGCCAGCTCGTCGGTGCAGTCCGGGCGGATGTTCGGCTCGAAAATGTTCGACGCGGCGTTGTTCGACTGAGCGGCGTTCACGTACGTTCCTTCCACAGCGGAAGGCGTCCTTGAGATCTGCCGAGCGTGGCGGATGGCCGGTGCTGACCCCGGACTCCGTTGCAACGCCTCTCGACCCGGCAAGTCTACGTCGGTCTTCCGACATCTGGACGCCCAGCTAGACCCGACCCGGATCTTATCGGCAATGTCGTTGTCACCAGGGTCAACCAGCTCACCGTCGCAGCTATTTCCGCCACGAGCGTCCTCACAAAGCCGGTCTGAGGGCTGATTTGCCGCACATGTGGAGGCGCTCAGCGCAGCAGGACATCCTCGCTTCAGGCGATCGGTCCCGGCGCACCGCACGTCCGGATCGGTATGGCACCCGCAACGCCGTTAGGCTGACTGGATGACACTTCCCGACGGTGACCAGGACGGCGGCGACACGCTGCCGCGCCTGCAGAACACCGTCGTGGTGGCGGCGTTCGAAGGCTGGAACGACGCCGGTGACGCGGCCAGCGACGCGGTGGCTCACCTGTTCGACATCTGGGACGCCGCTCCCATCGTCGAGATCGACGACGAGGCCTACTACGACTACCAGGTCAACCGGCCGGTGATCCGCCAGGTCGACGGCGTCACCCGGGAGCTGGAATGGCCGGCGATGCGGATTTCGCACTGCCGCCCCCCTGACAGCGACCGCGACGTCGTGCTGATGTCCGGGGTCGAGCCGAACATGCGGTGGCGCACCTTCTGCGACGAACTGCTGGCGGTGATCGACAAGCTCAACGTCGACACCGTGGTGATCCTCGGCGCCCTACTGGCCGACACGCCGCACACCCGGCCGGTGCCGGTCTCGGGGGCGGCATATTCGTCGGAGTCGGCGAGGCTGTTCGGCTTGGAGGAAACCCGCTACGAGGGGCCCACCGGCATCGCCGGCGTCTTCCAGTACGCCTGCGTCGCGGCCGGTATCCCGGCCGTCACGTTCTGGGCGGCGGTGCCGCACTACGTGTCCCACCCGCCCAATCCGAAAGCGACGGTGGCGCTGCTGCACCGCGTCGAGGAGGTGCTCGACGTCGAGGTGCCACTGGCCGACCTGCCCGCGCAGGCCGAAGCGTGGGAGCAGGAGATCACCGAGATGGCCTCCGACGACCAGGAACTGGCCGAATACGTGCAGTCGCTCGAACAGCACGGCGACGCCGCCGTGGACGTCAACGAGGCGCTCGGCCAGATCGACGGCGACGCGCTGGCCGCCGAATTCGAGCGGTATTTGAAGCGGCGCCGGCCGGGGTTCGGGCGCTAGCCTCAGTCGGGCTCAGTCGTGCCCCGGCGCAGCATCGCGACGACGGTCGTCGGTTCGCCGGCCAGCGCTGTGGAGATGAACCGGTTGATCAGTGGGCGTGCGGTGAACCGCAACGCAACGCGACGCGAGGTCGGCAGCGTCCAGCAGCCGGTATCGCGGGTGACCTTCTGTTTATCCTCAACCACCCACCGCCACAGCTTCTCGTAGAAGTCCAGCGCCCGCTCAACCGTGGAGGTGGTGCGCAGCTGCTCGGCCAGCACGTAGGCCCCGGCCACCGCCAGCGACGGGCCGTGCGGGGCAAGCGGTGAGACCGCGGCGGCAGCATCACCGATCAGCACCACGCGGCTCTTGCTCCAGCGGGGCATGATGACCTGAGCGGCCGCCTGGTAGTAGATCTGCTCCGACGGTGGGCAACGGTCCAGAATCGCCGGCACCAACCACCCCATCCCGGCAAACTTCTCCCGGACGACGCCGCGCGGGTCGTCGGCCAGCGTCGGGTCGGCAGCGGCGAATGTCCCGCACACTGCGGCGCGACCGTCCGGAAGGAAGAAGGTGTCCAGCTGACGTTCGAGGGTGTCGGTCAGGACGATCTGCTCGACGTCGGCCTGACGGCCGATGTCGGTGGCGTCGCACACGAAAGCGGCGCAGTGAAATCCGAGATAGCGCAGGTAATCCGACTCGGCCCCGAACACCATCGCCCGCACCGTCGAGTGAATGCCGTCGGCGCCGATCAGCAGATCTGCCACCAGCTGCTCCCCGCTGTCCAGCGTCACCGAGATGCCGTCGTCGTTGTCGGTCACCGCGGACAGCGAGGTGCCCAAACGCACGTCGACGGCCTCGGGCAGATTGCCGCGCAACACGCTGGTCAAGTCGGCCCGCAACATGCTGGACACCCGGCCGCCGAGCGCCTTGGCGATCTGGTTGTACGGCAGGTCGGCCCGCCGGCGACCCTGCTCATCGACCAGCGTGGCCTCGTCGATGCGGTAGGAGACGTCTTTGACGGCGGGCAGCACGCCGATCGCCTCGGCGGCCTCGTATCCGGCGCCATAGAAGTCGATCAGGTAGCCCCGCTCGTCAGGCTCGGGCGTTCGTTCCAGCAAGACGACGTCGGCGCCCAGGCTCGACATGCGCTCTGCCGCGGCCAGCCCGGCGATGCCGGCACCGCAAATGATGACCTTCACGGCGTCATGGATTCGGCGGTTTCTCCAGACCCTGCGTGTAGGCGCTGGTGTAACGCCCGAGCGCGGCGACCTGCTCGTCCATCTTGGGCACCACCTCGACCGCGGCCCGGCTGGTCGGCAGGGTGCCGAGCCGGGTGGTCAACACCGGCTTGAGCCACCGGAATCCCGCGACCCACTCCGGGCAGTAGATGTGGTCCTTGCGGCCTTCGATGCCTTTGACGAACGCCGTGGCGCACTTGTCGACCGAGGTCGTCTTGTTCAGCGGGAACGGCAATTTGGCGAGCAGTTCGCCGAACGCGGGCAGATCGCCCTTGGTGTCGCGGACCAGCGCGGTGTCGATCCACGACATGTGCGCCGAACCGACGGCGACGCCGAGCGGCGCGACCTCCAGGCGCAACGCGTTGGCCAGATGTTCGTTGCCGGCCTTGGACATGTCATAGGCGGCCATCCCCGGCGCGGCGGCGAACGCCGCCAGCGACGAGACGACCAGCACGTACCCGCGGCGGTCGATGATGGCCGGCAGGGCGGCGCGCACGGTGTAGAAGACGCCGAGCAGGTTGACGTCGATCACCCGCTTGAAGGCCTCCGGGTCGATGTTGAGCACCGACCCGTAACTGGCGATGCCGGCGTTGGCCATGACCACGTCGATGCCGCCGAACTTCTCGACTCCCTGAGCGACGGCCGCCTGCATCGCCGGCAGGTCCCGCACGTCGGCGACCACGGTCAGCACCCGCTCGTCCCCGCCGAGTTCGCTCGCGATCGTCGTCAGCTCTTCTTCACCCAGATCGGTGAGCACGAGCTTGGCGCCTTTGCGGTGCAGGCGACGGGCGACTTCCGCGCCGATCCCCCGCCCGGCGCCCGTGATGAGAACGACTTTGTCCTGCACTGTGCCCTGCACCCGAGTCATGGCCGAAAACGTACCATCGCGGACTTACAGGTCCACTCCCAGCAGGGCGTCCACCGCGGTCGCCACCAATCCTGGCGCCGCCTCGTCGTGACCGCCGTAGTCGAGCGCGTCGGTGGTCCAACCATCAAGTGCAGCAACCGCTTTGGGGGTGTCGAGGTCGTCGGCCAGGTAGCGGCGCACCCGGGCCAGCACGTCGGCGGCGTCGGGCCCGGCGGGCAGCACGGTCGCCGAGCGCCAACGGTTCAGGCGACTCTCTGCTTCGTCGAGCACCGCCTGGCTCCAATATCGGTCGGCACGGTAATGGCCGGCCAGCAGGCCCAACCGCACCGCAGAGGGGTTGACCCCCTGGGTTCGCAACTTCGAGACCAGCACCAGGTTGCCGCGGCTCTTGGACATCTTGTGCCCGTCCCAGCCGATCATCCCGGCGTGCACGTAGTGGCGCGCGAATCTGCGTTCACCGGTCACGCATTCGGCGTGCGCGGCGGTGAACTCGTGGTGCGGGAAGATCAGATCGCTGCCGCCACCCTGGATGTCGAGTTCGCTGCCGATGCGGCTCAGGGCGATCGCCGCGCACTCGACGTGCCAGCCCGGGCGGCCCGGCCCGAACGGCGAGGGCCAGGACGGCTCGCCGGGCCTCACCGCGCGCCACAGCAGCGCGTCGAGTTCGTCGGTCTTGCCGGGGCGGTGCGGGTCGCCACCACGCTGTTCGAACAGCTCCAGCATGGTGTCGCGGTCGTAGCCGGACTCGTAGCCGAACTGCAGGGTGGCGTCGGCGCGGTAGTAGACGTCGGGGTACTCGCCCTCCACGACGTAGGCCGCGCCGGCGGCCACCATCTTCTCGACGAGTTCCACGACCTCGGCGACCGCTTCGGTGGCTGCGACATAGTCGTGCGGCGGCAGGACCCGCAGCGCGGTCATGTCCTGCCGGAACAGCTCGGTCTCCCGGTCGCCGAGATCGCGCCAGTTGACGCCGTCGCGGTCGGCGCGCTCGAACAGCGGGTCGTCGACGTCGGTGATGTTCTGGACGTAGTGCACATCGTGGCCCAGGTCGAGCCACAGCCGGTGGATCAGGTCGAAGGCGAGGTAGGTGGCGGCGTGGCCCAGATGCGTGGCGTCATAGGGCGTGATGCCGCACACGTACATGGACGCTTTCGGGCCGGGGGTTACCGGTCGGACCTGACGGTCGGCGGTGTCATAGAGCCGCAGCTCGGGGCCGCGTCCCGGCAGGGCCGGGACCGGCGGAGAAGACCACGACCGCATGGCTCGTACTTTAGGCGTGGCGACGATGCAGCCCACGCAGCGGGCTGAGAAGGAGGCGCGCAATCAGACCCCGCGTGGCGACGATGCAGCCCGCGCAGCGGGCTGAGAAGAAGGCGCGCAATCAGACCCCGCGTGGCGACGATGCAGCCCACGCAGCGGGCTGAGAAGAAGGCGCGAAATCAGACCCGCCGGACGATGCAGCCGTTCATGAGCAGCGCGGGCCGGCAATTGAGTGTGAAGACACGGATTTCAGAGTGAGCTGAGGGCGCTACTTTCGCGATTCTGCCGCACTGCGCTCACACTCAACGCCGTCGGCTCACACTCAACGCCGTCGGCTCACACTCAACGCCGTCGGCTCGCCCGGTGACCGAACCGGGGTCACCACCACGACTGGCGGATCGCGTCCAGCAGGATCGGCGCCACCTCGCTGCGGCACATCAGCAGATCCGGCAGGTAGGGGTCCAGCTGGTTGTACAGCAACGGCGAGCCGTCCAGGCGCGAGGCGTGCATCCCGGCGGCCAGCACCACACCGGCCGGCGCGGCCGAATCCCACTCCCACTGCCCGCCGGCGTGCACGTAGGCGTCGGCCACCCCGTCGATGACCGCCATTGCCTTGGCGCCCGCCGACCCGATCCGCACCAGCTCGATGTCGATGAGCTGACGCATGCGGTAGAGGATGGCCGGCGGGCGGGTGGCGCTCGCAGCGATGCGGATGACGTCGGGAACGCCGACGGGCGCGGCATCCGCGGTGACGGTGTCCGTGCGGTACACGATGTTGCCGCGCGCCGGCAGCGACACCGCGGCGTCGGTGATTTGATGCCTGCCATTGGACGGGCGTTGCCACAGCGCGATGTGCACCGCCCAGTCGTCGCGGCCCCGCATGGAGAACTCGCGGGTGCCGTCCAGCGGGTCGATGATCCACACCCGGTCGGATTTCAGCCGGACCAGGTCGTCGTGAGCTTCCTCACTGAGCACTGCGTCCTCGGGCCGCGCAACCGCAAGGCGACGCAAGATCAGGGAGTTCGCCCGGCGGTCGCCGGCATCGCCCAGCTCCCAGGGGTAGTCGAAACCGACCTCGTCGCGCACCTTGAGCAGCAGCTTTCCCGCGTCGACGGCCAGCTCCGCGGCCAGCGCGGCGTCCGTCAGGTCGCTCGCGGCCGGGTTCACCGCCCCAGTATCGCCGGTCAGAACGCCGGCCACGGAATCGGGCGGTGCCGGTTCGGGCTGGGCATCACCGGATCGTCCAGCAACGCGTGCGCGCGGCGGGTCAGCGCCGCGATCTCTGCGGTGGTGATCCGGCCCCGCAGCTCGGCGGCCAGCGGGCCGCGCAGCGCGTCGACCAGCCCGGCGACCGCTTCCAGCGTCGGTTCGTCGATCGGCTTGCCGGCCCACCCCCACAGCACGGTGCGCAGCTTGTCCTGCACGTGCAGGCTCACGCCGTGGTCGACCCCGTAGACGTTGTCGTCCAGTCCGTGCAGGACGTGGCCGCCCTTGCGGTCGGCGTTGTTGACCAGGATGTCGAAGACCGCCATGCGCCGCAGTCGCGCGTCGTCTGCGTGCATCAGCACCACCTCGTCACCGGCATAGTCGTAGGCCCGCAGCACCGGCAGGTAACCGGGCTCCGGTTTGCCGGTGGGAAACAGATCCACCAGGTCGGGGCCGGGCCGCGGATCGGAGTCGGCGGCATCGCCGGGCTGCTGCACCCACAGCTGCAGCATGCCGGGACCGGCGGGCCCGTCGCGAATGATGGTGTGCGGCACAATGTTCCACCCCAGCGCCTGCGATACCAGATAGGCCCCGAGTTCGCGGCCGGCCAACGTGCCGTCGGGAAAGTCCCACAGGGGTTGCTCCCCGGCGACCGGCTTGTAGACGCAGTGCACGGCCACCGAACCCAGCGCTGCCTCGCAGAGGAAGGTGGCGTTGCTCGCCGAGCGTATCCGGCCGAGGACTGTCAGTTCGCCGTCCCGCAGCGCCTCGCGTTCGTCAGACCTCGGGTTCATCGGTGGACCCGAAGAGCGCGTCGCGCCGGTAGCCGTTGGTGCGTGCGCAGATGTGTCCCTCGGGATCCAGCGGTTCATCGCACAACGGGCACGGCGGACGGCCGGCCGAGATGACGCGGTTGGACCGGGTCGCGAACTGGCGGGCCGACTCCGGGGTCAGAAACACCCGCACCGCATCGGGACCTTCGTCGGTGTCGTCGAGCACCACTGAAGCGTCGAACTCTGCATCAGTGACAGCCAGCAGCTCGACCACCACGGTCTGCGCCTCGGAATCCCAGCCCAGCCCCATCGTCCCGACCCGGAATTCGGCGTCCACCGGCATGGTCAATGGGCTCAGGTCGTCGACCTCGGTGGGTTCGGGGGGCACCGGCGTGCCGAAGCGCCGATTGACCTCGAGCAGCAGCGCGCCGATCCGTTCGGCCAGCACCGCGACCTGCTGTTTTTCCAGCACCACCGACACCACTCGGGAGTCGTGCTCCGCCTGGATGTAGAAGGTGCGGTTTCCGGGCTGCCCGACGGTCCCGGCCACGAAGCGGTCGGGTGTACGGAATACGTGAATTGCGCGGGCCATGGCTCTTCCAAAATACCGTGCAGGTCTGGTCGCTGTGCGACTCGTATTCCCAGGGCGCGCCCCGCTAACCGGTGGAGCCACCCACCACGGCGTCGCTGGAAGCCACTTCGCCGTCCGACGCCTCCGCGGGTTTTTCCTCCGGCTGAGCTGGAGGCGCCGCGTGCAGGCCGGCCGACAGCCGCGCCCCGGTGTGATTGACGTGCAACACAAACGGGCGCAGCGGCGAGTAGCGCACCACGCTCACCGACGCCGGATCAGCGTTGACGCGCTGGAAGCTGTCCAGGTGCATCCCGTAGGCGTCGGCGATCACCGCTTTGATGACGTCGCCATGGGTGCAGGCCACCCACAGCGCGTCACCGCCGTGCTGCTCGCCGAGGCGGCGGTCGTGCTCCCGGATGGCAGCCACCGCGCGAGCCTGGACCTGTGCCAGGCCTTCCCCGCCCGGAAACACCGCCGCGCTGGGATGGGCCTGCACCACCCGCCACAGCGGCTCGCTGACCAGCTCGCCGATCTTGCGGCCGGTCCATTCGCCGTAGTCGACTTCGGCGATCCGGTCCTCGACCAGCGGCTCCAGACACAGCGCCTCAGCCAGCGGCTCCACGGTACGACGGCACCGCAGCAGCGGCGAAGTCACCACCGCTTGGATCGACAGATCACCGATCCGATCGACCAGCCCGGCGGCCTGCTGGCGTCCCTTGTCGTCGAGGTCGACGCCCTCGGAGCGGCCGGCCAGGGTCCCCGCTGTGTTCGACGTGGACCGGCCGTGACGCACCAGCAGCACGGTCATGTCGCCGCGACCGTCCCGGTCGCCAGCAGGATCAGCACTGCGCCACCGACCAGCACCCGATACCCGACGAACCAGTACATGTTGTGCCGCACCAGAAAACGCAGGAACCACGACACCGCGGCCAGGCCGATCCCGAACGCGATCAGGGTCGATGCCAGCAGCTGTGGGCCGGTGGCGCTCATCCCTTCGGTGACCGGGTGGAAAGCGTCGGGCAGCGAGAACAGGCCGGAGGCGAGCACCGCCGGGATGGCCAGCAGGAAACCGAAGCGGGCGGCCAGTTCGCGTTCCAGCCCCAGGAACAACCCGGCGCTGATGGTCGCCCCGGAGCGCGACACACCCGGTACCAGCGCCAGGCACTGCGCGCCGCCCACGATGACGGCGTCACGCCAGTTCAGACGTTCCATGTCGCGTCGTTGCCGGCCCAGATATTCGGCCAGCGCGATCACCGCCGAGAACACCACCAGCGCCGCGGCCACCACCCACAGATTGCGCACGCCGGACCGGATCAGATCTTTGAACAGCAGGCCCAGCACGCAGATCGGGATGGTGCCGATGATGACGTACCAGCCCAGCCGGTAGTCGGCGTCGCGCTGAGACTTCACGATCAGCCCGTTGAACCACGAACGCAGGATGCGCACGATGTCGCGCCCGAAGTAGAGCAGAACCGCGGCCTCGGTCCCCAGTTGGCTGACCGCGGTGAACGACGCACCGGCGTCCCCGCTGAAGAACACCCGCGACACTATCGCCAGATGCCCCGAGGACGAGACCGGCAGAAACTCCGTGAGTCCCTGCACCACGGAAAGGACGACGACTTGTCCCCAGGACATGGGCACGACGGCGGACACGACGACGACCGTACCTGGTTGAGGGTGGAGCTTGCGGAGACCGGTTCAGCGCGCGACGGGTACCGCGTGGGCGACGGAGTCGCGTACCGCGGCGGCTAGGCTGCGTTCATCGGTGAGGTCGATGTCGCGGACGCTGCGCACAGCGCGCGCCACCACGTCTTCATCCTGCGGAACGGGTCCCGAGAGGCGGGGCCGGTAGATTTCAACGACGAGCGCATGGTGCTCGATGTGGAAGGAGAAGCTGCGGCCATCCCCGACCTGTCCATACCCGCTGGCGAAGATTCCAGCGCTGATGTCCTCGAAAACAAACTCATGGTTTGCAATATGCCGGTCAACGATGACGGTCATACGGGCAGAATACCCCCGCCGTACCGTTTCACACCGCCAAAATGACGGAATTGAGCGCGGTGCCGTTCCTTCGACAAGCCAGGGTTGCCGCCGACGTCGCGGGAGTGGTCGGTTGAGGTCACCGAATCGGTGCGCGGTGGCGCTGCTGACGCTGCTGATGCTGGTGGCTGGGTGTTCGTCGGATGGGCTGACGGCCGCGCCACCCACCATCCAACCCGCCGGTCCCGCGGTGGCGCCGCCCGCTGCGAATCCGGCCGGCACGGTGCGACCACTCGGGGGGCACCCGCAACGCGCCGTATTCGACGCCGGCACCCGCCAGTTGGTGGTCCTGTCCTCCGGCCCCGACCCGGCCGCACCCGCCAGCATCGCCCTGATCGGCGCGCAGGCCGCACCGCGCGAGATCCCACTGCCCGGACCCGCGACCGCGTTGGCCGGCGACGGGCGCGGGACGGCCTACCTGGCGACCTCGGGCGGTTACCTGACCGTCGATCTGGCGCGCGGCACCAGCACCGCGGTGCGCGTCGCCGAGCGGGTGGATTTCACCGCGATCGCGCGGCGTGCCGACGGCAGGCTGGTGTTGGGCAGCGCCGACGGCGCGGTATACACGCTCGACGGCGACGTACTCCCAAAAAACATCGCCAACCGCACCAAGATCTTCGCGCGCGTCGATGCGCTTGCGACACAAGGCGATACGACCGTTGTGCTGGACTGCGGGCAGACCTCGGTGACGTCGATCGGCGCCGACGGCCGCGCCGAGCAGGCGCTGCGGGCCGGGGAGGGGGCGACGACGCTCACCGTCGACCCGGCGGGCCGGGTGCTGGTCGCCGACACCCGCGGCGGCCTGCTGCTGGTGTACGGCGTGAACCCGCTGATCCTGCGTCAGGCGTTCCCGGTGCGCCGGGCGCCCTACGGTCTGGTCGGGTCCAACACCTTGGCGTGGGTGTCCCAGACGGCGTCCAACGAGGTCGTTGGTTACGATCTGAGCACCGGAATCCCCGTGGAAAAGGTGCGTTACCCAACCGTGCAGCAACCGAACTCGCTGGCCTTCGACGAGGCGTCGGACACCTTGTATGTGGTGTCCGCGTCCGGTGCGGGAGTTCAGGTCATCGAGCACGCGGCGGGCCGGCAGTGACGGCGCCGCGGTGGAGCCGACTGCCCGCCGGGTGGGAAGCGGACATGTCCGACGAGTACGAGTGGGCCCCGCTGCGGCTGCCGCCGGATGTCACCCGGCTCAGCGCGTCCACCCGGCTGTCGATCGAGGCGGAGTACCGCGGCTGGGAGCTGACCCGGGTGCGGCTCTACACCGATGGCAGCAGGCGGGTATTGTTGCGGCGCAAGAAGATTCGTGTAACCGAACCGTCGGAACCGTGAGCGTGTACGGTCTGCTGCGTGGCGTGCTGTTCCAGGTGCCGGCCGAACGCGTGCACACCCTGGTCTTTGCTGCGCTGCGCGGTGCCACCGCCGGCGGGCCGGCCCGCCGCGCGCTGAGCCGGAGACTGGCCCCGACGGATCCGATCCTGGCCAGCACCGTGTTCGGGGTGCGTTTTCCGGCGCCCCTGGGGTTGGCGGCCGGCTTCGACAAGGACGGGACCGGCCTGTCAGTCTGGGGCGCAATGGGTTTCGGGTACGCCGAGATCGGCACCGTCACCGCCCACGCGCAGCCCGGCAATCCGACTCCGCGGTTGTTCCGGCTGCCCGAGGATCGCGCCCTGCTCAACCGGATGGGCTTCAACAACCACGGCGCCGGCGCGCTGGCCGCGCGGCTGGCCCAGTGGGTGCCCGAGGTGCCGCTCGGGGTGAACATCGGCAAGACCAAGACCGCCGCCGACGCGGTGGAAGACTACCGGGCCAGCGCCCGGCTGTTGGCGCCGCTGGCGTCGTATCTGGTGGTCAACGTCAGTTCGCCAAACACACCGGGCCTGCGTGATCTGCAGGCGGTGGAGTCCCTGCGGCCGGTGCTCTCGGCCGTGCTGGCCGAAGCCCCCACGACGCCGGTGCTGGTCAAGATCGCTCCCGACCTCGCCGATGCCGAAATCGACGACATCGCCGATCTGGCCGTGGAGTTGGGTCTGGCGGGCATCGTGGCCACCAACACCACTGTGTCGCGGGACGGCCTGCGCACGCCCGGCGTCGACGAGTTGGGCCCCGGCGGCATCTCCGGGCCGCCGGTGGCGCGACGCGCTGTGGCGGTGCTGCGCCGACTGTATGCGCGTGTCGGGGATCGGTTGGCGCTGATCAGCGTGGGCGGCATTGAGACCGCTGACGACGCCTGGGAGCGCATCGTGTCCGGAGCCTCGCTGCTGCAGGGTTACACCGGCTTCGTCTACGGAGGAGGCCTGTGGGCCAAGGACATTCACGACGGCCTCGCCCAGCGGTTGCGCGACGGCGGCTTCCGCGGGCTGGGTGACGCCGTCGGATCCGCGGTCGGCAGAGAGACACCGCCGGGTTAGCTCAACTGGTCGGCGATGAAATCGGCGGTGCGCGAGTGCCATTCGCGCCAATGCCGGATCATGTGGTGGCCGACCCCCTCGATGCCCACCCACTGGGCGTCCACCCCGCGCTGCCGGGCGCGCTGCGTCTGCGCACGGGAGATCTGCGGGTCGGTGCGAGTATCCGCGCTGCCGTGCACCACCAGCAGCCGCGTACCGACCGGGATCAGATCGCCCTTGTCGCCATGCCACCACGGCGCCAAGGCCACCACCGCATCGATGCCACCCTCAGCGGCCAGGTGCGCCGCGACCCGCCCGCCCATCGAATGTCCAACCAGCACAACCTTTTCCGGCTCGCAGCGGGCGCGGAGCAGACGGAGCACGGTCCGGGCGTCACCTACCGGATCCTGGCGTGGGCTGTTCCACCCCCGCAGCCGGTAGCGCACCAGAACCACTTTGACACCGCGTCCGAGCCGACGCCGCAGGGCGTAGACGAGGAAAGCCATCCGCAACCCGGCCGGCTGCCACCACCGAAACGTTTGCTCGCTGCGGACCTGCCCACCCGGCAGCACCAGCACGCAGCCGCGCATCGAGCGTGCCCGGCGCCTACTTCTGCTCGTAGGTCGCGTGGATCACGGCCCGGGCGATCGCGTGCTGGAAGAGGTTGAAACCGAGGTAGGCGGGGCTAGCGTCTTCGTCGAGTTCGAGTTTGTCGACATCCACCGCGTGTACGGCGACGTAGTAGCGGTGCGGCCCGTGCCCGGGCGGTGGGGCCGCGCCGATGTAGCGTCGCTGCCCGGCATCGTTGAGCAGCGTCAGCGCGCCGCCCGGCAGGTTGTTGCCGTCGCCGGCGCCGGCCGGAAGTTCGGTGACGTCGACCGGCAGGTTGGCCACCGCCCAGTGCCAGAATCCGGAGGCGGTGGGCGCATCCGGGTCGTAGACGGTGACCGCGAAGCTGCGCGTCTCCGCCGGGAAGTCCGACCAGCTCAGTTGCGGGCTCACGTCCTCACCGCCGGCGCCCATGATTCCGCTGACCTGAGCGTTGGCCAGCGATTCTCCGTCGGTGATCGACTCCGAGGTCAGGGTGAACGACGGCAGGTCGGGCAACGCGTCATAGGGATTGGGCACAGTCATGAACAGTCCTTTCGTGTGATCAGCAGTGCGTGAGGAAGTGCGCCAGCACCTGGGTGCCGAACCGCAGCGCTTCGATGGGTACCCGCTCGTCGATGCCGTGGAACAGCGACGAGAAGTCCAACTCCGGCGGCAGCCGCAGCGGACTGAACCCGAAGCAACGAATTCCCAAGCGCGCGAACGCTTTTGCATCGGTACCGCCGGAGAGCATGTAGGGCACCGTCCGCCCGTCCGGGTCGACGGCAAGCACCGCGGCGTTCATCGCGTCGACCAGGTCGCCGTCGAATGTGGTCTCGTAAGAGTCCAGGCTGCGGATCCATTCTCGGGTCACGTCGGGCCCGATCAGCGCGTCCACCTCTGCTTCGAAGGCCGCCTGCCGTCCCGGCAGCACGCGGCAGTCCACCACCGCCTCCGCGGTCGCAGGCACCACATTGGCCTTGTACCCGGCCTTGAGCATGGTCGGGTTGGCGGTGTCGTGCAGCACCGCTTTGAGCATGCGGGCCATCGGGCCCAGCTTGTCGATGACCCCGTCGAGATCGGGCGAGGTGACGTCGAGGACCAGTCCGGTCTCCTCGCCGACCGCGGCGAGGAACTCCGCGACCGTGGGGGTGATGACCAGCGGGAACTGGTGGCGACCCAATCGGGCGACCGCCTCGGCCAACACGGTGACCGCATTGTGGTCGTGCACCATCGACCCGTGCCCGGGGCGGCCCTGCGCGGTCAGCCGCATCCAGGAGATGCCCTTCTCGGCGGTCTCGATCAGGTACAGGCGGCGCTCCCCGCCGTCGCGGCGCGGCACGGTCAGCGAGAAGCCGCCGACCTCGCCGATCGCCTCGGTCACCCCGGCGAACAGGTCGGGGCGGTTGTCCACCAGCCACTGTCCCCCGTACTTGCCGCCGTTCTCCTCGTCCGCGAGGAATGCGAACACCAGGTCGCGCGGCGGGACGGTGCCGGTCCGGCGCAGGTGGCGGGCCAGCACCAACGTCATGCCCACCATGTCTTTCATGTCGACCGCGCCGCGGCCCCAAACGTAGCCGCCCTCGATGGCGCCGGAGAACGGATGCACACTCCACTCGGCGGGTTCGGCGGGCACCACGTCGAGGTGCCCGTGGATCATCAGCGCCCCCCGGGACGGATCGGCCCCCGGCAGCCGGGCGAACACGTTGGCGCGACCCGGCGCTCCGGACTCGACGTATTCGGTCCGGTAGCCGACCTCGGCCAGTTGCCCGGCTATCCACTGGGCACACTGCGCCTCGCCCTTGGTGGTCGCCAGATCGCCGGTGTTGGTGGTGTCGAACCGGATCAGCGTGCTGACCACCTCAGCCACGTCGTCGACGAAAACCTGGTCAGCGGGAAGGGTCACAGTCTCCTTTCCTACCACTCCGCAGCGCGCTCCCGCCGCCCGTGCTGGGCCGATTGGGTCGTGGCGGACCGATCCGATAGCCTTAGCTGCCAACTCTTGCGGTTGGTTATGTCCGAGTGGCGGAATGGCAGACGCGCTAGCTTGAGGTGCTAGTGCCCTACTAATGGGCGTGGGGGTTCAAGTCCCCCCTCGGACACATCCGGCGACACGACTCAGGTCGGCAGTCGCCGTGACTCGCCGAAGATGCGGGTCGTAGTCGAGACGCAGGCCCAAGCTTGCGTACACCTCGGCGCGCTCAGCTCCGGTTGCCGCGCCGAGGATGACCGACAGTCCGCCTAACTCCTTAACTAACTCACTGATCTCGGCGGCACACATGGCGCGGGGCCGCTCCACTCGCTCAACGCGTGCCCTCAGCTCGTCGCGCTCGGCGGTACGTTGACGCAACGCAGCAGTTAGATCCTCAACGGCCACGCCAGACTCCACGGCGGTGATCAAGGCAGCCACTTTGGCATTCGCCTCGCTCAGCTGGCGCTGCAAGGCGGCGTAGCCAGGTCCGGCCGCCGGGTCCACGTCTTGCCCGCGTGCGAGGTCTTCTGGATCGGCCAGAGTGGCGATCCATTCGTCGAGTCGCGCTGTCACTGCGTCTTCGCGGAGATAGACGGTGCGCGGATGATCACTCAGGTCCACAGGTACAGAACGTGACTTGCCGAACTCACAACGGTAGAGGATCCGCGTTGTTTGCTTCCCCGGCCGGGCGGCGCCCTGCATTCGCCGTCCACATGCGGCGCAGAACAGCAGCCCACGCAGCGCATACGGCACTGTCGATTCTCTGCTGCACACGCGACCGGGACCACGCCGCGCCTGCATCCGGAGACGAACAGCCTGCGCCAGCTCATCAGGGATCAGCTCTTCGTGCGTGCGTCGATCGGGTGCGATCCAGTCGGCCCGATCGCGCCACCGCATGCGAGTCTCATATCCCGCGGCGACATCATCGGGGTTCAAAAGGACCTCATACTTCTCCTGCTTGCCCCAGACACGGATACCGCGGTACGCAGGGTTGTCGAGAATGGCGCGGATCGCCGAATGGGACCATCCACGTGGGTCACGATGCCGGTTCCGTGCCGGGTCGTATTGGCTCGGTGATGGCACTCCATCGTCGGTGAGCTGCTGTGCGATGAAGCGCAAGCCAGCACCATCGGCATACATGCGATAGATCCGCTCGACGGTCGGGGCGGTCTCGGGGTCAGGCTCCAGGCGGTGAAGACGCTGCCCAAGACTTGCCTTGGCGGGGTTTGGGTGCGGGCCGGCATCGACGAGTTGATAACCGTACGGTGGGCGACCGCCGAGGTATCTGGTTGTGTCCTGCGCGAGTGCCGACATCGCGGTACGCACGCGCATCTGGATTCGCGCACGTTCTCCCTTGCTCATTCCGCCAAAGAGCGTCATCACGAGGTCGTGTGCCTCGGATCCGGGATCAACCGCTCCGCCAACTTCAGGCACCCATAGGCCGACCCCGTAGTGCGTGAGCACCGGGAAGGTGAGCGCAAATTGCGGTCCGTAGAACGCGCGAGCAGGTTCCCCGATCACGACGGCATCGAAGCCACGGCCACGAGAAGTGACATCTGCGAGCAGACGTGAAGCCTCCGGCCTGCGTTTCCAGGGAAGCGACCGGCTCTGGCCTATATCGAAGTAGTCGGCGGCGAGGACGCCGCCATGCGGACTGATCAGATCGATGGCACGACGTTTCTGCCAGCTGCGGCTCGCCTCCGGATCTTGGGCGTCCTCGGTACTCACTCGGCCATAGAAGGCGAACCTGAGGCTCATGCCACTCCCCTCCCTGATCTAGGCGTCCGGTCCCGCATAGCCAGTATGACGTTTACCAGCGCGCGGTTGGCCTCGCGCGGGAGCCGATACCGGTTCGGCAGGTCAATTTCAACACCTCCCTCTGACATGTTCGGAGCATCGACTCGAACGTCACACTCGGAGCGAGCATGTGTCGTAGTCGGGCATCTTTCAGCCATCGCTTGCCCCTAGCGGATCCCATTGTTCGTTGTGGGCTTGGCGACGTGCTTCTACCAGTCCGATGAGGCGGGAGTGGATGCGTTGGAGGGCCGCGGAATAGACGAGACTGCGATCGCCGAGGCTGCCGAGGCCGGCACGTTCGAACTCCCACGCCACCAGATCATCGCGACCGGCGAAGTCACAGTTGGGATCGTATTGGTATGCAGTGCTTTTCAAGCGTTCTTCACGCGTCCAAATGGCGCGCTGTTCGCGCAGCACGGTCATGGTAGTGGAATAACGGCGGGATTTGCTGGTGATGTGGCCGCGGAATCCGAGGGTGTGCAACCACCGCCCGATGCCGGACAGTCCTTTGTCCGCGAGATCGCTGATGGTGGTCAGGATGGTCCGCACATGCTCTGACACGTCCAGGTCGGGTATGGCTTCCGTAGATAGGCGGCGCGCGCTGATTCCGAGGTCTACCAAGGATTTGGTGACATACTTGGCGAGATAGCGTGCCACCAGCCGGCCAGACATGGACCGTCCTGAGCCTGACCCTGGTTCTGGTTCTGGTTCTGGTGGAGCACTTTTCACTGGTTTTGCGGATGCGGCGAGGGGTTGGGTGTCGATCTGTGTGCCGAAACGCATCGTCCGCGCATCGGTATCAGCGGTCGGATCGTCGATGGTGAGCGTGACGGTGCGGGCGGCGTGTTGGATGATGGTGGCGAGTTCGACTGCACCGATGGGTGATTCCCAATCGGTCTGATCGGGGTCGTCTTGGGGGTCCAGGCGGATCAGGGCGTGGATGTGTGGGATGGCGCGGGCTTGCAGTTCGACGATTTTGATGAAGCTCACCCGCACCGCATCCGGATCCACACCGGTGGCTTTCAGTTCTTTGCGGAGGGTGCGCCGCATGGTGATGGTGAAGCGTCGCCACAGTTCGGGAAGATGCCAGGCGAACAGGACATGCCCGGCATAGTCGTAGCACTCCGGACAGAGCGGCTGACCGACCCGCTCGTCGCCATGATCATGGGACATGCTGCACCACAATTGTTTTCCATGCGGGCAGCGGCGGTAGCCGCCGATCCGGTGCTGGTCTCGGCATACCTGCGCTTTCTTGTCCCCCGACGTCGTGGCGGTGTGGACGGCCCCGAAGCTGGGGGCAGTCAGGGTGAGGAAAACTTGCGGATGATCGCCCACCGCGGTGGGCATGCCGTGGTGGCCTCCCGCAGCGCCGGCGTGCACGAGTTGCCAGGTGTCGCGGGCGTAGAGATCTGAACACGACGGGCAAATGTGGGCGCGACGGTTGTTGCACCGCGTCCACACCACCCGCTGACGCCCGTACTCATCGGTACCGATCAGCTGGATGGGGTGAGCGCAGAATCCGACGGATTCTGCTCGTCGCCACCAGGATTGGTATCCCATCGACGCGGCCCGGCGCACCATCTGCTCGACCACTCGGGTGGTATCAACTGTATCCGGAACACCCGGCAGGGCAAGCTGCGCCGATGTCATGGAGCTATTCACCGCTGCCCTCACCCACGGTGTGCCCGGTATCGGTGTTGTGTGGCTGGTGGGTCTTGTTCGGTCGGCTCGGGGGTCGGCGGAACCGAGTGGCCAGCGCGGTGATGTCGTGGTCGGTGACGTGGAAGGCCCGCACCCGCTGGGCGTAGGCGGTGCCGTCAACCATCATGTAGCCAACACCCGGTGTCGCGTCGGGGATGCGGTCACATTCGGCGCCGGCATCGCGTGCTCCCTGTCCCAGGACCATAGTGGTTTGGGTGGCTTCAGTCAGGCGCAACCCGATCCGCACCGTGAACAGCTGCCTTAACGGCAGGGTGTCTTTGGCGGGGTCTTGCACCGCGGCGACGACGCTGATGCCGACTGCGCGGCCTTGCGAGAGCAGGAGGCCCAGGAGTTGTTCGATTTCGGTGCGGACCTTGCGGTCGGTCACATACGCACTCAGTGCTGCGATTTCATCGATCACTACCACGAACAACGGCTCCGACGTCGTGGGAGTGTGTAGTCGGGTGTGGCCGCGCAGACGATTCGCCCGGGCGTGCATCACCGTGACGAGCTGGCGTAGCAGCTCCAGGGTGGTGTCGGTGGCGTCGTGGGTGAACACGGTGAACAGGGGTGCTCCGGCACCGAGTTCCATGCCACCTTTGGGGTCGATGACACATAACCGCACCAGTCCGGTCTTCACCGCGGGGGCGATGCCGGCGATCAACGACCACAGCACTGAGCCTTTACCTGCGCCGGTTGCCCCGGCGATCAGCACATGGTGACCGAGCAGCGGCACTTGCCACCAATGCCGCGTTTCGGTGATCCCGACCCGCACCAGCGCCAGGTCCACCGGGGTTGCCGGGGCGGGCATGGGCAGGACGATCGGTTCAGCGAGCACGTCTGCCCGCATTAAAGTGATGCGCAGTTCGCCAGGCGAGGTGGCGGTGATGCTGATGCGGTCGGCGCGCCACGCGGCGGCCAGCGCGTCGGACTGTTTATGCCAATCTGCCACGGACTGGCCGGTGACGATGCGCACCGCCAGCACATCGGTGGTTTTACCGATTGTCACCGTGCGCAGGGTGGGAGTGAGGGTGCGGCCGCCGAGTGTGGCCGTCAGGCCGTGCAAGGTGCAGGTCGATTCCCAGGTGCGGGTGTAGCGCGACCACGTGAGCCAGCGCCGCCGTACCGGTTCGGTCACCCAGGCGCGAAATGACCCCGGTTGGAGCCAGGCCCAGCCCGCATACCCGGCACTGCACACGATCGCGCAGATCAGGCCCACGCGTGGGCCGTGGCTGATGGCAAGCACGAGGCTGGCGATGATGGGCACGTTGATCGCCGGGAACAGCACCGCCCACCAGAGCACATACCCGGCTGCGGTGAACAGCGACATGACCAGTTCTCCGAACCAGTCGTCATCGCCTGATCCACTGTTGGTGGTGTTCTTATTGTTCGATGTCATGAGAGATGCCCTCCGTGAGCGTGTGGTCAACAGCAATGCCCGGGGTGGCGGGGTGCGGTGATCGGTTCACCGCACCCCACACCCGCTTGGGGTTACTTCTGCGGGCGTGTCTGCTCACTCGGCGCAGCACCACTGGCGGTGGCGGGGGTGAGGGCATCAGCGCGGAACGCCACCCCGCTGCGATCACCTTGGGCCCACGGGATGGCCACCAGACCAACCACCGAAATAGACTGCGTGACTGTAACTTTGGGGTCTCCTGCCACGGTGACATTGAGTACTTCGCCGCCGGAGTCATCCAGCGCGAGGACCTGGGTGGCGTACATCGGCATCCCGGTGGCGGTGTCGACTTTCGGGGCGCCGGTTTCGAAGTTCAGCCGTGGCTCCGGAGCGCGGGTGACGATAAAACGAGTTCCAGACGTATCGATTCTCAAACGCATTGTCCTACTAGTCCTTTCGTGAGATGTTGACGCCGGTCCGGCGCTGGATTCAGTTCACGTGGACATCACGGACGTTGCGAGAGACATGTGCCGACATTTCCGACACATCCACGGGCATTTCGGACACGGCCGGACATACCCACGGACATCACACCGACACTATCGCCGCAGGGTGGCGGCAATCGCATGGCAAACTAGACACCACGCGCTGAAGGATGGATACGGACGACACGGGAAGATGTGCGCTGACACGATGGACGAGCAGGACGGCACCGAGGCCGCCATCACTCCCAACGATCGCCTCGCGCAGCGGCTACAGGCCAAAGGTCTGTCCTCGCAGCGGTTCGCCACCGCGGTGGGTGTCGATATCAAGTCGGTGCGACGCTGGCTGGCCGATAGCGACTACAGAATTCGCGAACACAACGCCCGCAGCGCCAGCGAGGTGCTCGACTGCACTCCGCATGACCTGTGGCCCAAGCAGTACCCGGCCGCTACCCCCCGTGCAGTGACAACAGCGTCTGCGGGTGGGCCATTCACCGCGACCCTGTATGCCAGCCGTACTCAGCTGCCGATCACGACGTGGCAGCAGCATTTCGCCGACGCCACCACCGGCATCGACATCCTCGTGCTCGCGGCCACGTTCCTGTTCGACACCCTCGACGGATTCCTCGACACCCTGCTCGCCGCCGCCGCCCGCGGTGTGTCGGTGCGGTTTCTCGTCGGGGATCCCGACACTGCGACCACGATCTTGCGCGGTGAGGAGGAAGGGATCGGCGAGGCTGTCATCGCCCGCTGCCGCACGTCGGTGGAGTTGCTCGCCCCTCACGCTTGTACCCCGGGGCTGGACATTCGCACCCACGACACCGCGCTCTACACGTCGATCTTTCGGGTCGATGACGCCATGATTGTCAACTTCCACATCTACGGCTCACCCGGGCGCAACAACCCTGTGCTGGTTCTGTCACGTCACCATGAGCCAAGGCTCTGGACCACCCTCGAAGACGCTTTCACCCAGGTCTGGAACCGCGCCAGACCGCTGACCGCGAAAGGCTGACCCCCGATGCGCACCGACTACTACAATGACCCCAACGCCCCGGCGCCCAACAGTGTCGTTCCGTCCGCCTCGGCCATCGTCACCGACGAACAAGGTCGTATTCTGCTGATCAAACGCCGCGACAACACCCTGTGGGCGTTACCCGGCGGCGGACACGACATCGGCGAAACCATCGCCGACACCGCCGTGCGGGAAGTCAAAGAAGAAACCGGGCTCGACGTCGAAGTCACGGGTCTGGTCGGTGTCTACACCAACCCCCACCACGTGGTCGCGTTCACCGATGGCGAAGTGCGCCAACAATTCTCGCTACTGTTCGCCACCACGGTGCTCGGCGGGACCCTCGCCATCGACCACGAAAGCACCGACATCGCCTGGACTGCCCCCGACGACATCGCTGGCCTGGATATGCATCCGTCGATGCGACTGCGCGTCGAGCACTACCTGCAACGCCGCGACAGCCCCTACCTCGGCTGACCGCTGGGCTACAGCCAGTCGCGTACTCGCCGGACCGCCGCCAACAATTCGTCGCGGCCCGCGTCGACCGCCCGGTGCACCGGGTCCTCGGATCCATAACGCGCCAACACGTCGCGTAGTCGATCTCGCGGTGATATCGGCGCCCCGTCAGGTCCAGTCGTCAGAT
Source organism: Mycobacterium sp. NGS24 (assembly GCF_059813065.1). NCBI lineage: Bacteria > Bacillati > Actinomycetota > Actinomycetes > Mycobacteriales > Mycobacteriaceae > Mycobacterium > Mycobacterium sp. NGS24. Next base: position 453,032 of record NZ_JCALDW010000001.1, on the reverse strand, counting down.
CGCAAAAAGTCAACGCATCAAGGACATTGCTGGGCGGATCGCTGAACGCGGACAAACCCGACAAGCCCCGCTCGGCAGCCTCCGCGTGCGCTCCGGTATGAAAGGCCACCAAGGAAGCGACCAGCTCCCCGAAACCCGCCGATCGCACGAACTCCGCTCCATCAAGGGGATGAAAACCGGTCCGGCGCACCGACGGTGCGTAACCGATATCGTGCAACCACCCCGCCGCGACCAGACAGTCCGCCGTTTGAGCATCGAAACGCCGGCTCAACCGCTCGGCAGTCGTCGCGACCCCCCGGACATGCGCCAACCGCCGCGGCTGCTCAGCCAGCCGCGCCTCGGCCTCGCGCCGTGCACGCTGCGCCAAAACTACGCTCACAACCGCCAGCCTACGAGCCCCAGCACCATGCCGCAGCCCCGTCGCGGCTGATGGCGCAGATCCTGGACACCCGCGACCCGCAGGAACCGGCGGCCACCAGCAGGCTTCGCTACGCTCGCTCTGCTCCCGTCCGCTGGCGCTCCCGTCCGCGCCGCTCCCTGCGCTCCGCCCTCCGTCCGCCGCCACGCATGCATGCACCCACGACCGGCGCCGGAACTAAGTCGCAGGCCACAGCGCTGGCATCACGACGAGGCGCAGCTGCCCTCGCTGCTCGCCGCATCGAGACGCCGCGAGCGGCAGGCCGGACCAATAGCCTGACCGTCGCTGACCTGCGATGTGAGAACTTTCTTTACTGGTATCGAGACACCTGCTCGATACAGCGGCGAAGGCGTACCGCCGCTAACAGGAAGAAGTGCAGGTCACGTTCAAGAGTTTGGAGTTCCACGTGGTCGGCGTGCCGCTTGTTGAAGCGTCGGTCGATGCGTCCTGATTGGAGCGCCACGGCGTTGATCCAGTTGGTTGCCTCGGTGCGAAGACGCTCGACAATGACGCCCTCTGATGGGGCATTGCGTTGACGTTCCGTTGCCCTCATTCTGTCCCTGCTGTGTGATCCATGGGGTGCGTTACACCGGGGAGGAAGTGGTGTCGGGGGCCGCTGGCCGCGTGCGGCAGAGCGATGAGGTGTGTGCCCGAAACCGCGGAGTCCGGTTGTTGGAGGTGGCTTCCGATCAGGTTGACGAGTGTGGCTGCGACCGCTACGAGGTCGGCTGCCGAGCCGTGGAATGTGGGGACCGAGCAGCCCCTGGTTGGTATAAGTTCGTCATCGCTGGGTTCTTGCCACAGCGTGTGGTAGAGCTCAAGTCCGCTGTCGCCCTGGATTGTTCGGCCAGCGTCTTGATCGATGCTGGAAACTGTCGCTGTTGCGCTTGCGGCGCACAGCACGGCTAGGCCGAGCGTGCCAGAGCGAGCGTCTGTGGCGACCTGAGCGATCAATGCCTTTCGCGTCGGCGCAGTTGCCAACGCATCGAGACAGCTCGTGATGCCGTTGTTCACTGTGGCGTCGATGATGAGATCCGCTGCCAGGCATGACGTGTGGTCTTCTGGGAGGTGCCCTTCTGCGACGGTGACCGTCAGGTCATCACGGATCGCGCGGAGCCGTCCAGCGAGTGCCTCGGCTTTGGAACGGCCAATGTCGTCTTCGACGTAGTTTTGTCGGACGAGCAAGCCGCCGGTGACGATGCCAGGGTCGCACACGGTGATCTCCGATGCTCCTGCGCGAGCGATGAATTCGGCGATCCATGATCCGAGCCCGCCGCAGCCCCAGATGTGGACAGTCTTTCGTTGAAATCCGTTCACGGGGCGGCCGTCGTCGCGGCGGGTTGTCACTTCGGGTCGTTCGTCGGACATCCTGCACCACTCAATCGGGATTTCAGTGTTGATCTTCGCGGGGTCGAGAACAACCCCCACACCCCGTTGCTGCGCGACCTCGCGGAGCGCATTCGCCGTTGGGGTGGGGAGCCGTCCGCCCAAGAGGTGGGGTGGGCCTCCAGCGGGGTGCGGCACGGCGAGGACGAAGTATTGCTCGGCGTCGTGGTGATTTCGTAACGCACTCGCCAGGAGGGCGGTGAGGAACGCCGGCGATTGCGGTGCGATCCGGGGAGCCCGTCCTTCGAGGCGGTCAAGGTAGGGGTCGTCCAGGAGAGCAAGCAGTAGCGCGAATGTGGATGCGGCACCGAACGGCAGCGCGGTGGCCAGGGTAATTACCGGTACGCGATGCCCGGCAGCTCCAGGCGAGTACGTCAGGTCGTATCGGTGCGTTGACCGGGCGATCAGGTGAGCCGTTTGGTGGCGCTTCGCCGGTCCGGGTTCTCGGGTAACGATCGTCGGTGTGTCATGTGCCTGATGCGGCACTCCGCCAACAGCGTGGTACATGGCGGTGGCGGCGTCGAAGTTTCCGGCGGCCGCGTCGACGAGCCAGTCCCAAAGGCGGGTGAGTAGGCCGGCCACACCAAGCGTCGGCTGCCATTCCCGTGAAGGATCCAAATAGATGCATAGTCGTTGACCCGCGAGCACATGGGGGTAGCCGAGAAACCGAGTGTGATCAACGTCGATAGCCGGTAGCGAGTACGAAGAGGGGCGAAGCTGAAGGATGAACTCCTCGGTCTCTTGAAGTTGCAGGCCACCCGGATGATGCGGGATGGCGGCCGTGCGTAGCGAGATGCGGAGCGACGCCTCGCCGCTAGCGTCGAGCGTGGGTCTTCCTCGGACCTGGATTTCGTTGGGACGTTGTTGCGCTAGCGCTTTGAGTTCGGCGAGGAGATGCTTCTGCCAGCCCGTCAGCGTGGGCTGGTGGCGTCTGGTCACCCTGCCCGACCAGAGCGCCCCACTGTTGAGTCCGCGGCAGAGGTGGCTGCTGGAAACTTCGCGCTAGCGGTTGTTGTGGCCGGCGCCTTGAATCCGTCGCCGAAGATGTTCTGCCACAGCTGGACACTGCGGTCTTTGTCTTTCTCCTCGTAGGCCGCTTCGATGTCGGCGGCATGCACGTGGATTCGGTCACGGAAGTAGCTGTAGGTCGCCTGAGCGCTCTCGGGGTCTGGTCCCCACCGGTGGTCGAACGTCACGCCGGAACCGGACGGGTCGGCGATGGAGGGCTTGATCGGGTTCGCTTGCAACCAGGTGTCGAGGTCTTGCACGACATGAAGAAGAGTTGTGGGGACGTTGCTGTAGTAACTCGGGTCCAGGAGCTTGCGCAAGTCTGTTACCTGCTCCCCCAGCATGGTGGTCAGCAGGACTGAACGTGTGCCGGTGAACGAATTCTTGTGATCACGAAGGTATTTCATGAGTCTGATCACTTTGCGTAAGTTCCCGCTGGCGATAGAGTCCTGTTTCTTCATCCAATCGGTGAAACCCTGCGGGTTCGTCAGCTCCCACTCGTTGTCGTCGCGGTTGACGATGACCTCTCGACCGTCGGCCAGGTTGAGGTGAGGGACGATGTCGACGTGCATGGAGTTGGCGTAGACGAGCCGCGCGCAGCGGCACTTACGTGAGTGCGGCATGGTGCCGTAGGTGCTGTGCCGATGCAGGGCTGCGTAGACCTCATCGATGTAGGTCTTGGGGTTGTCGGCCCAGTCCGGGTTCTGGCTCATGTCGAGCATGAAGTCGGCGTCGAACTCGTTGTCACCGACGGGGTTGATGATCGTGCGGTGTGCCCAGGAGCCTTGCGGCGTCTTGCCGGTGATCAGCGCACCGATTTCGACGTCGGCTTTGAGTGCCTTGTAGATGGCTTCGACGCGCTGGTTGAGTAGGTCCAGTTTGAACTGGCTGAGATTGACCGTGTCTTTCAGCAAGACGTTGAAGTGGTCAGCGAGTTGCATTGGGGGCCTCCGTGTGTGAAATGCTGCCCGGATCGTCGCGGTGTCGGCGTCCGTTCACCGGTGTGTATGCGGGCGCCTGGTGGTCAGCGAATTTCGCGGTGTAGCTAGGGCTGAGTTCTCGGCTGACTGAGGCAGCGAGGCCGGCCACGTCCTTTGGGTCCGCCGAGTCCAGTGCGTAGAGGCCGCCGGGCACTAGAGCGTCGAAGCGCGTGTAGTTGGATTTGCCGATCAAGTGTTCGGCGAGGCCCTGTCCGCCACGGCTGCTGGCGTTAAGGATCAGCGGGGCAATCGGTCTTGCCCAGTGTAAGAGTCCGCCGCGGTCCAAGCGCTTGGGGTGATCGGTCAGCTGATCAATGGTGCCGACGTTGAGGACGGTAATCGCGTCGAGAGGAACACCGAGCATGCTGACGGCCTCGGCGATCGCGACGACAGCCGGGTTGTTGGCCCATACTCCGCCGTCAATGAGCCTGTGTCCGTCGACGTACGCCGCGGGGAAGTACAGCGGCGCCGCCGAGGTCGCCAGTGCAACGTCCACCATCGGTATGCGCCAGTCGCGGGTCAGCCGTGTGTGGTGCGGAGTCTTGAAGATGTGCACGGCCCCGCGTTGTACATCCCACGCGGGAATGACGAGTCGCTTCGTGCTGTCGCCAAGGAGTCGGGCTCCGAGGACGCCGGTCAACGCTTGCCGCAGCGCCTCTGCGTCATAGATGGGCGATCTCAGCTGCCGTGGTCGGCGCCATCCTCGCCGCCTCGACGCCGGAAAGACTTTCTCGACCAGTTCTTCGTAGTGGGAGACAATCTCCTTCGGCGTGAGGCCCGCACCGAGACCCAGTGCGACGATGCCGCCCGCCGACGTGCCAGCAATGAGGTCGAAGGAATCGGTGATCCTAACGCCCAGATCCTGCTCCAGACGTGCAAGCACATGCGCAGTGAACAACGCCTTGGCGCCCCCTCCATCGAGAGCGAGGACCTGGAAGCGCTCGGGGCGCGGGCCAGCCGCCTCGCGCTCGGCTGCTGGATAGACCTGCGCGGCGAATTCGCCAGGTCCCGGCGAGGACGTACCATTATCAAGGTTGGCAGGCGTCGCGGGAACTACATCCATGTAACTAGACTACGCCGCTCCGCCGACAACGACCTAGCCGTTATTGCCACCGGCGTGGGGACCCGCGCAGCCAGCAGCCATGTCAATGCTCCGGCTCAGCATTTGCCGGCTCCGTCGAGACCGAAACCGTTTCGCTCGGCGTAGCCGCACGGAAACGAACGACTGTCTGCTGGTGCGTCATCGCGACACGATGGCGACATGGCGCCGGAGCAGCGCCCGCACTCTGGCCGGCACCCTCGTCGGCGGACTGGAGATCATCTGCGCTGCCACACGCGCAGCGTCGCCGCGCTCGCCGGCCTTTGTGATCTTGGGGTCGCCCAGGCGCCACGGCGAAGCGTGGTAATCGGGTTGTGACGCGACGATCTCCAGTAGTGTCTCGATATCCTGGAGGTCACGTTCGGAGTCGCGAACGGTACGTGCCAGCATCTTCAACACGAATGCTGCCTCGACGTCGGGAACCGGAATTTCGAACTCAACCGTGTCGCCGTCGGTGAGTCGGGCTGTGACGGCGACTTCGATCGGCGGTAGGGCGAGCGCCAACCGCAGCCCTGGCGCTCCGTCGAAGGCTCGTTCGCCGATGATCCGCTTGCCTGGTTTGGCTGCGGTGGGAACTAAGAGGTCGACCGCTTGCTCACCCCGCTCGTAGCGGTTGCCGCACTCAGCGGTGTACCCCAGTGCGGTGAGTCGATCGTGGAGGTTCCCGGTGGACGCCACGTTGACGTCGATCCCGGTGTCTGCGTCGGAGGTCAGTCGCGGTATGCCCGACACGTTGTAGACGTGCCGCAGCAGTCGCACCATGTGACCGCCGATGACGCGGTACTCGATGTCGGCAGTGACTGCGGCCACGTCACGCAGTGCACGCATTCCGTTGTCGTCGGCCACCGCAGTGCAGGCGATTTGCACCGATGCTGTTCCGGTCACCGGTGCACGATCCAGTCGCTGAGATGCTGCGGTGCACCGTCGCCAAGATCGGCACCGCCGCTGAGGTCCTGAAGCGCAATCACTGGATCCACAGTGATGATGTCGGAACGCTGCGTATCACGAACCCGCCGCCACCAGGCCGCGGTCGTCCAGACGGTCGGGTCGGCGGGAACCCGCACAGTCAAGGTCGCTTCCTCGGCGGTGGCCTCCACCAAACCGAACTCGGAGAGGTCGACCAGTTCTTTGGCATAGACCAGACCTCTGGTTGGTACCTGCCACGGTCGCAGGACGTCGGCGGCGACCTCGCCGCCAGCAAGGATCGGCACGGTGAGCTCGGCGCCGAGTCGGGTCGCACTGCGCACCTGCTCCACTACCGGATCCATTCCATACCAGTACGTTTCGACAAGTCCGCTGTCCGCAGGTACCAATGCCAGTTTCACCAGGAGCTCCCGGCGCGCAGCCTCGGTCATCGGCGTGTCCGGCAGCGGATCCTTCTCGGTCATTTTGGACACCGCCTGCTGGCTAACTCCGATGGCCGCGGCAATGTCGCGTTGGCGGAGGTGACCGCGCGTAAGCACACAGACCCGTTCAGCCGCCCGCCGCCGCCAGCTGCGCTCGCTGGCGGCGCGGGGCGGCCGTCCTGGTGTTGGCGTTCGGTAGGTTCGCCCGGAGAGCACCAGTTCGCCGGTGCTGCCGACGCTGAGATCCACGTCAGCCTGAGCCAGGAGCGCTGAACGTGCCTCATCTGAGATGGTCTCGCACACCACGAATACGCGGCGGCCTGGATGGCGGCGCACACGACTAAGGACTGCGGCCGGAGATGGCACACGTTCTGCCAGAACCAGGTCCGCTACTACGGCGCGGCCATCGATTCGGTATGTGATGCTGTGTGCATCACCAGTCACCATCCGCACGCCTGCGTCGACCAAGCGGGCAGGAATCGAAGCAGAGAGCACGTCTGTTACTCTACTCAGTGACTACTTGTCAAACAACCTATTGTCGATAAATAGCGTTCTGGTTGTTTGACTTCGACCAACCAGTGGCGTACAAACCGTCCATTGATCCGTCATACGCTGGTGGAGTTTAACGGGCCTAGCGTCGAGGAACCTGAGCAGATAGAGCTACTCTGACGTTTTCGCGGCGACGCCGGTAGCCCAGGCATCGCTGACAGCCGCTGACTCTTAATCAGCGGGTCTGGGGTTCGAAACCCTGACGGCGCACCATGCAAACGCAATGCTCAGGCAGGGTTGTTGTCGTTTCGGAGTGTTTGCTGCCTGTGACAGATGTGACCGATGTGACCGAAAGGTCTCCATATTGTCCCCGCGCTGCGGAAGCAGACCCACCACAGCAAACGGCGCGTCGGCGTGACATGTGAGACCGCCGTCCTAAGGTCGTGCCGTGTCTAATATGCCTCCCGACCCCGATGCATCTGACTCACGCGAGGACGGTGCACCTACCAAAGAGGCCTGTGCCAAGCTCTATCAGGAAGTGGGTCTGCTGCACGATCAGGTGACAATTTCGGTCACGCGGCCTGACTGGCCGTCGTGGTCATGATGGCTTCGTATTCGACGGGGGTCAACCGGCCGAGGGCGCCTTGGCGGCGACGTCGGTGGTAGGTGCGTTCGATCCAAGTGACGATGGCGATCCGCAGCTCCTCTCGGGTGGCCCAGCGGCGGCGGTCGAGGACGTTCTTCTGCAGCAGGCTGAAGAAGCTCTCCATCGCCGCGTTGTCGCCGGCCGCGCCGACACGTCCCATTGAGCCGACCATGCCGTGATGGTGCAGGGCCTGGACGAACTTTCGACTTCGAAACTGCGACCCTCTGTCCGTGTGAACCACGCAGCCGGCGACCACCCCACGGCGGCCGACCGCGTTGCGCAGCGCGGCGGTCGCCAGGCGTGACTTCATTCGGGAGTCGATCGAATAACCCACGATGCGGTTGGAGAATGCATCCTTGATCGCGCAGAGGTAGAGCTTGCCCTCGCCGGTATAATGCTCAGTTATGTCGCTGAGCCACAACATGTTTGGCGTTTCAGCGGTGAAGTCGCGCTGGACCAGATCGTCGTGCACCGGCGGTCCTGGTTTGCCGTTCTTGCCGCGCTTCTTGCCGAACACGCTCCACAACTGCTGCTGTGAGCAGATGCGCCAGGCGGTGCGCTCGGCCATCGGCTCGCCGGCCTCACGGGCCTCCTCGACGAGGTAGCGGTAGCCGAACTCGGGGTCCTCGCCGTGCGCGTCGAACAGGGCGTTGGCGCGGTATGCCTCGACGAGTTCGGCATTGGTGATGGGATTTGCCCGCCAGCGGTAGTAGGGCTGGCGGGCGAGCTTGAGTACCCGGCGCGTCACCGCGACGGGAATCCCGTCGGCGGCGAGCTCACTTACGAGCGGGTAGACCCTTTTCCCGGCAGATTGGCCTGCGACAAGTACGCCGCTGCCCGCCGTAAGACTTCATTCTCTTGTTCCAACAACCGATTTCGGCGTCGTAGCTCGCGCAGATCAGCGGAGTCATTGGTGCTCTTACCTGGCTTGGCGCCCTCGTCGACGTCGGCTTGGCGCATCCACTTGGTCAACGTCATCGGGTGCACGCCGAAATCGGTGGCGATCTGCTCGATCGTCACCCCGTCGTCGCGGTTACGGGCAACGCGGACGACGTCGTCGCGAAATTCACGGGGGTAGGGCCTAGGCACACTGACATCCTTCCAGCCCGCCCGCTTTGGGCAAGCCAACTCAGATGTCACCTATTGGTGCAGCAGACCCGATGATCGTGGGCTGGCGGGTAGCGTCGCACATGCGTACCACCATGGTGCTGGATGCGTTGGAGATGGCTCGTTGGTCACGCGGAAACACATTGCCGGGCTTGACATGTCACTCCGATGCCGGATCGCAATTCACCTCTATCCGCTATGGCGAACGGCTCGCCGAGATCGGAGCGGTCCGCTCGATCGGCACGATCGGAGACAGCTACGATAATGCCCTGGAGACGGTGAACGGCTACTACAAGGCGGAGCTGATCTACGGGCCAGTCCGCACCAGGCCGTGGAAGACCGTCGAGGACGTCGAACTCGCGACCCTGAGCTGGGTGTACTGGCACAACACCAGCCGCTTACACAGCTACCTTAATGACATCCCACCCACCGAGTTCGAAGCCGCGTTCCACGATGCACATGGGACCGACCAACCCCTGGCCGGAATCCAATAACCCGAGCCTCCGGGAAAGTCAGGGCGATTCAATCAAGTAGCTAGAGTCCGATACGTTTGGCGATGACCTCGTTCATGATTTCGTTGGTGCCGCCGCCTATTCCGAGAATTCGGCAATCTCGATAGTGTCTCTCGATCTCAGACTCACGCATGTAGCCCATCCCACCGAAGATCTGAACCGCCTCATTGACCACGTAGTCGCACGCATACACAGCGGTGTTCTTGGCCATCGACACCTCGGCAACGACATCCTCCCCCGCTAGCCACCTCTGCATGACCGCACGGGTGTAGGTGCACGCCACGTCGACCTGTCGAGCCATCTCCGCAAGCTTATGGCGAATGATCTGGCGCCCCGTCAAGGGTCTACCGAACGTTTCACGTTCCCGCGCCCAACTCTTGGCAAGGTCGAGAGCCCGACCCGCCGTCGCGTACGCCTGGACGGCGATGCCGAGCCGTTCAGCCTGAAATTGCTGCATGATCTGCAAAAACCCACTGTTCTCTGCCCCCACCAGGTTGTCAGCCGGTACGCGAACGTCGACGAAAGACAACTCGGCGGTGTCGCTACATCGCCACCCCATCTTGTCTAACCGGCGGGACACTTCGAATCCAGGCGAATTCTTGTCGATCACAAGCAATGAAACTCCACCGTAACCCGGTCCGCCGGTGCGTACCGCCGTAGTAACGAAGTCCGCTCGAACTCCGCTGGTGATGAACGTCTTTGCTCCGTTGACCACGTAGGTGTCCCCCTCGCGCACCGCGCGTGTGCGCAGATTCGCGACATCTGAGCCTGCCCCAGGCTCGGTAACGCCCAGCGAGCCGATCATCTTTCCTGCGAGCGTAGGACGGACATATCGTTGAATCAGGGCGTCGGAGCCATTGGCGGCAATGTGGGGAAGGGCAATGCCATGGGTGAACAAGGCGGCGCAGACGCCAGTGGACCCGCCTGCGGCCAGGATGGCCTCAGTGACCAGTGCAGAGTCAATCGCATTGCCGCCGCTGCCGCCGACTTCTTCCGGGAACCCGATTCTGAGAAGCCCCACCTCGGCAGCATTGAGATGCAGGTCGCGCGGAATCTCACCCACGTGCTCCCATTCCGCTAGCTTCGGCGCGATTTCACGTTCCGAGAAAGACCGCGCCATTTGGCTCAGCGCTCGTCGCTCCGGCGTGGTCCACACCTCCGGGGCGATAGCGAAACGAGCAGCCCCATCCCTGCTTGCCGTGGTCGTGCCAGCGTCCGTCATCTCAGCCTCCCAGAGAATGTGATAGATGATCGATGAGGTGTCTGATGCTTGCCGTCCTCACGACGGGAAAGAAGGACCCGACGCCAACCACCCAAGGGGCCCGGCCGCATGATCTGCAGCAACGCAAGGACATGGAGACCAGCAGTGGGCATGATGCTCTTCAGAACCGGACCAGCCCTCGGATATTTTTTCCTGAACGCATATCCTGGTAGCCCTCATTAATTTGGTCGAGGGAGTATTCGCGGGTGACCAACTCATCGAGCTTCAACAACCCAGCGGAGTACAGCTCGACCAGTCGCGGAATATCGTGCGGCGCATTGGATGAGCCATACAAAGCGCCACGAATCTGCTTCTCGTAAAGCGTCATTTCAAGCAGTGATCCTGAGATCGATGAGTCGTCGGGGTGCCCGATGGCCGTGACCACGACGCGCCCGCGCTTTCCGACCAAGGCCAGCGCTTCCGCGGTGTAGGAGGCCTCAGCCACATCGGTGGTGAGGATGCAGACATCAGCCAGCTTGCCCAGCGTCATATCGCTGACCAGCGACCAAGCTTCATCCATCGAGGCCGCGGTGTGCGTCGCACCGAACCCGCTCGCTTGCTCTCGCTTGAACTTCACCGGATCGACCGCCACAATCGCCAGCGCTCCCGCGATTCGCGCGCCCTGAATCGCATTCATTCCGATTCCGCCCGCTCCCACTACCACGACGGTGTCCCCGGCGCGCACCTCCCCAGTCCGCACCGCAGATCCGTAACCGGTCGTGACGCCGCAACCGATCAAGGCTGCCCGATCCAGGGGGATTCCGCCGTCAATCTTGACCACGGACGCCTGCGGCACCACTGTGTACTCGGAAAACGTCCCGAGCAAACACATCTGCCCGACGTCCTCGCCTCGTGCGTGAAAGCGATAGGTGCCGTCGATCTGCGGTCCCATCATGAGCGCCGCTCCCAACTCACAGAGATTGCCCATGCCGCGCGCGCAGTACGAGCAGCGCCCACACGAGGGAAGGAAGGTCAAGATGACAGAATCACCTTCGGACAGTTCCTCAACCCCTTCGCCGCACTCCACGACTGTGCCAGCACCCTCATGACCCCCCACTACCGGCAATGGGATCGGGAGGTCGCCGGTCACCAGATGTTCGTCGGAATGGCACAAGCCGGTGGCCGCCAGCCGCACGAGGACCTCCCCGGGACCTGGCGGATCCAAATCGACTTCTTCGACCTCCCACTTCTGCTCCAAGCCCCACAAAACAGCCGCACGTGTCTTCATGTTGAAGTCCCTTCTATCGAATTACGCTTCTCGAGTAGTTATCCCGACCGCGCACGGTGGTCGCGCGAACTGTCCTGGATGATCTCCGGGCACATCGCCCAGAGGCCCGCGCCGCTCACCCGGGCCCGGGCGCGGTACCGCACCGACATCACACATTGAGCAGGTCGTGACGCTTGTCGGCCTCAAGGATTGCCCGGTATTCCGGAAAGAGGTTCTTTGCCTGCGGTATGAGCTTGATCAGTTTGGTGACAGGACCTTTCGCTCGTACAGTTCCTTTCGCCATCGCCATGGTCAAGTTCACCTTCCCCAACCAGAACCTGTTGCCGGTATCCGCGGACATGAACAATTCGACATTCGGTGTAACGCCACTGTCCGCGCCGGTCTCTACGACCTTCTCCGGCATATCCACGGTTACTACCGCATCCGGATCGGTGTAGTGGATCCGTAACACCACCCCGGACCCGGCAAGTCTGTTCGCAAGGTCTTCGTTCTCCAAACCTCGTCGAAAGATGCCGGCGAGGTAGCGGTAAACCTCTTCCGCATCAGCGAAGACAGCCATCGTGATTCTCCCTTCCTATGACACAATTCAAAGCGCTCAAATAAATCTGCTGGGTCGCAACCAGTTCGGCTTGCTCCGAAGCAATCAGAACTCATAGGAGTAGATCTCCTGCCTCCCTCAGCGCCTCCGCGAGTCGACGTTCGGCTGTCGGCAATTGCGCAGCCACGGACGCGGCGCCGCTCGCTCTTCGGTGCGGATCTGCACCGCGGTCATAAGCGGCGTGCGCAACCGCGGTCCACAACTCAGATGCGGTCTTTGCAGCCTCCGCTGCTTTAAACGCAGGTTCGAAACTCAACTCTTCAGCGACGCGCCGACATCCACGTGCTTGCAGATCTCGGAACAGACCGCCTCCGGTTCCGGCTTTTTCGATGAAGGCGCTCAGCGCAAACAAGGCTCCGTCGAGGGTGTCGTCGTCAAAGATCTTCGGCCACCGCTTGAGATCCTCCACAAAAGTCGATACCCCTGGTAGCCCACGCACCTGAATTTCACAATCGGAGTCCTCGGTGATCGGCGCGCTCACACACGAACCCTGCATCGCGTCCGCGGACCTACGGAAGGCCGACCGGGCAGCATTGCCGAGATCTGGTGCCGCGCCGGGCCACTCGACTACGTAGGTGGTGTGCCGCGTGGGGACGGGAAATCCCGTCGATGCCCGCGCCTTCCGTAGATTCTCGTAAGGCACGGCTTGAGGTGTATCGCGATCGTTATCGACCACGAAGGCGAGTTCCTCGTCGTCGTCGTACCCTACGATCACGACATCGTGCCGGCTCATACTCAGACGCGTTCTCAGATAGGGCAATTCGGCGATGTCAGTCCACACCATGACCGGCGTACCGGCATCGATCTGTTCGGTCACCCATTTCCACCCGAGATCGGGGTCGTCTGTCGAACGACACTCGAAGCGCGCGCCCAACCGGGTCAAGTATTCGTCTTCGAGGTCCGCGCTGCGTCCAACGAGGTAGATCGGTGGACGTAGGTGGGCCGAGCGAACATACGAGAAGTCGAGGGCCCCGCCGAGAGCAAACACGATGCCTTCGTCCGGGGTGTCATCACCCCAACGGATCCCGGCCCATTCGGTCAAATCCCGAAGAGCCCCCGATCCGCAGTGGCCGCCCATGTCGTGGCGATACGGCACCACCATCGATGCCATCAGTCCTCCTCCTCTAGATGACTAACGTGCGGGCGGCAACTCCTCTGAGTCATAGGGAACGCGAGATGATTTCCTTCATCACCTCGTTCGTGCCGGCATAGATTTTTTGCACGCGCTGATCCACCCACAACCTCGAGATGGGGTACTCGGTCATGTAGCCATATCCGCCGTGAAGCTGCATACAGTCATCGAGTACCTTCATCGCTCGCTCAGTGGTCCACCACTTCGCCATGGCGACGGTCTGCACGTCGAGTTGACCCGCAAGGTGCAGGTCGATGCAGTAGTCGAGGAACACTCGTGCGATGCGCGTTTCTGTCGCGGCTTCAGCCAGCGTGAACTTGGTGTTCTGAAAGCCAAAGACAGGCCGACCGAACGCCTCCCGCTCACGCGTGTACTTGAGCGTCTGCTCCAGGGCAAGTTCCATCGCTGCGACAGCCCCCACCGCGACGATGAGTCGCTCTTGTGGCAGCTGCGTCATCAGCTGAATGAAGCCCTGTCCCTCAGACTGGCCCAGTAGATGCGAGCGCGGAACTCTCACTTCATCGAAGAACAACTCGGAGGTGTCCTGGCCGCGCTGGCCGATTTTGTCGAGAACCTTGCCGCGCCGGAATCCCGCCCGGTCAGCCTCGACAACGATCAAAGAGATGCCCGCAGCGCCCTGGCTCGGATCTGTCTTGGCAACAACGATGATGAGGTCGGCCTGTTGGCCGTTGGTGATGAAAGTCTTGGAGCCGGTGATCACGTACTCGTCACCGTCCAGGAGGGCTTTTGTCTTGACGCTCTGCAGATCGGACCCGGTCCCCGGTTCTGTCATGGCGATCGCCCCGATCATTTCACCGGACGCCATCTTGGGAAGCCACTGCGCGCGCAGCTCTTCAGTCGCGTACTGCAGGATGTAGTGGGCGACGATTCCGCTGTGCAGTCCCGCGCCCCATGAGCTGTCACCTATGCGGGCCTGCTCTTCAAGCACGACCGCTTCGTGCGCGAAAGTGCCACCGCCTCCGCCGTATTCCTCAGGTATAGACATGCAGAGCAGGCCCAGCTCGCCTGCTCGGTTCCACAGTTCTCGGTCGACGTGGTGCTGGTCTGCAAAGCGGTTCGCATGCGGCGCCAATTCGGCCGAGAAGAACTTCGCAGCGAGGTCACGAAGCTCGAGTAATTCGGCATTCATCCAGGGAGAGATTGGTGAGGACATGATTACCTTCCGACTGTTGGAATTCCAGGGATTTGACGTTATGACGTTTCGATTTCGATGAGGTATTCGCCGGCAGAGTGGCGCGCACGGATGACCTTTTTGTCGTACTTTCCGACGCTCGTCCTCGGAATATCGGACACGAAGCTCCATCGCTCGGGAATCCACCATTTGGCGACTTTGTCCGCAAGGAACGATCGGAGTTGGTCAATGTCAACGTCGGTTCCGGGGTGGACGACGACAAGCGCCAACGGCCTTTCCTGCCATTTATCGTCCGCGACGCCGACTACCGCCGCTTCGTACACGGCAGGGTGGCCGATCAGCGTGTTTTCCAGCTCCACCGAGGAGATCCATTCGCCACCTGACTTGATGACGTCTTTCGAGCGGTCGGTCAGTGTCAGATAGCCCTCGGCGTCGATCTTGCCCACATCACCGGTACGCAGCCATCCTTCGTCGAACTTCTCCGTATCGTTGTTTCCGAAATAGGACCCGGTGATCCAGGGACCGCGCGCCTGGATCTCCCCAACTGATTGCCCGTCCCACGGCACGTCTTTCCCGTCGTCGTCCCGCAACCGGATTTCGACACCGCAGATCGGTCGGCCCTGGGATGCGCGCAGCTCCCAGCGCCGCGTCGCGTCGGCTCTGTGAGCCGGACGTGCAACGGTCGCCAACGGAGAGGTTTCGGTCATACCCCAGGCCTGCACAATGGGCACGTCGTACTTCTCTTCGAATGCCCGCATCAACGAAAGCGGAACAGCAGACCCCCCGCACGCGACCAGCCGTAACGAAGAAATGTCCCGCTCAGGGTGCGAATCCAGATATCGGTCGACATCGTTCCAGATCGTCGGCACTGCACCGGCCAAGGTCGGTCTGGTGTCTTCGATGATCGACACCAACGGTTCGGCTTGGAGATACCGGTCAGGCAGTACCAGATCCGCACCGGACATCAACGCTGCGTAAATAAGCCCCCACGCATTGGCGTGAAACATTGGGACGATGGCCAGCACACGGTCGGCCTCGCTGACTGACAAAGCGTTAGCTGTGCAGGCGGTCAGGGAGTGAAGGTACGTCGAACGGTGGCTGTAGACGACGCCTTTGGGATCTCCGGTGGTACCGCTCGTATAACACATGGCCGCGGCGGACAGCTCGTCGAGCTCAGGCCAGTCAAATGATTCTTCTTGGCCGGCAAGCACTTCCTCGTAACGCAGAACGGTCTTCCCGCATCCCTGGAGCGGGGCAAGGTCGCCCTCTCCGGTGACGATGACGGTGTGCACCGACGCCATCGCTGGGAGCGCGCGCGCCAACAACGGGGCAACCGAAGCGTCGACTAGGACGATCTGATCGCTCGCGTGATTGGCGATGTACGCCAGTTGCTCTGGGGCCAAACGAATGTTGAGCGTGTGCAGGACCGCGCCCATGGAGGGAATCGCACAGTAGGCCTCCAGATGTTCCTGGTTGCTCCACTGGAAGGTGGCCACGCGTTGGTCTGCCGTGACGCCAAGACTGCGCAGCGCATTGGCAAGGCGAGCCACTCGCGCCAGCACAATGCGGTAAGGCGTTCTCCGATATCCATTTCCGGTCGGAGTGACGACCTCGCTGTCACCGTGTATGGCTGCCGCATGCTGGACGATCGCCGACACCGTGAGCGGAACATTTTGCATTGTGCTTTGCATCGTGTAGTGCCCTTTCAGGCGAAGAGGTCGGGACGGCTGTTCGGCTGATCGATGAATGTGCCGTAATGCGTTCTCAGTGCTTGCAGGATGTCTGCTAGGGGTAGATCGTCGTAGGCTCCCCGGTCGCGCAGATACTCCATGTGCTGGGTGCCGTCAGCGGTGAAACCATGGAGTAGCGCGTCGCTACGGCCGTCGAATTCGATCGGCGAGACACCGAAGCGTGCGCACAGCTCGCGATTGAACGCCGGGGTGGCCTTTACCCACGCACCGTTGAGGAACATGAGACTGTAGCCGTGGTAGACGAAAACGTCGCTACCACCCATCCGCTCGCGCAATGCCTTGGTCTGGAGGTGGTTTCGGACGTCGGCGAACCCCAGCCGCGCCGGGATTCCCGCCGCTCGGCACGCTGCAGTCAAGAGCACGGCCTTCGGGACGCAGTAGGCCCGTTCTGCGGTCGCGACGGTGCTGGCGCGATACGCGTGCGGGTTGTCGGTCACCGTGTAGGGGTCGTACCAAATGGAGTCACGGACCGCGGTGAAGATGGCGATGGCCTTCTCGGTGTCGCCGCAGGCACCACGGATCGCCGATGACACGAAGTCACGTACCGAATCT
This sequence comes from Mycobacterium sp. NGS24, assembly GCF_059813065.1. Classification (NCBI taxonomy): domain Bacteria; kingdom Bacillati; phylum Actinomycetota; class Actinomycetes; order Mycobacteriales; family Mycobacteriaceae; genus Mycobacterium; species Mycobacterium sp. NGS24. The sequence goes on along the minus strand of NZ_JCALDW010000001.1, from coordinate 436,366 downwards.
TGTTGCCAGTCAAGAAACTCCGTGGGTTCGAGGTAGGGGCTGTGGTCGACGGTCATCGGCGCTTCATCTCCAACGGAAGTCCGTCCACCGGAATGGGCAGCGAGGTGTTGTCCCATCGGACGTGATAGTTCTCCGGAACCTTCCAAGTGAACGAACGCAGCATCCTGTGCAGGATTGCTTTGACTTCGAGCGTCCCGAATTGCATGCCGATGCACTTGTGCGCTCCACCTCCGAACGGAACCCAGGCGAATCGGTGGTGTTGGTCTTCGCGCCGAGGCTCGTCGAAACGTGAGGGATCGAACCGCTCCGGATCACTCCAGATCGTTCGATCGAAGTGATTCACGGCAGGCGTTATAGCGCATAACGTGTTCGAGGGGATGTGATATCCATCGATGGCGACATCTCGAACCGTCTTGCGCATCACCAGCGGAACAGGTGCAAGCAGTCTGAGCGCTTCCTTGATCACGAGGTCGATGACCGTCATCTTCTCCAGGGCCTCGATGTCCGGCAACCCGTCACCGATGGCCGCGGCTTCCGCAGCCGCAGCCTCCTGCCACTGCGGATACTTGGCAAGGAAATAGGTGACCGCTGTGGTGGTGATCGTCGAGGTGTCGTGGGCCGCCATCATCAAGAAGATCATGTGATTCACCACATCCTCGTCGGAAAACCGCTCCCCGTCTTCGGTCGTGGCTTGACAGAGAGCAGCGAACAGATCCTCCGTTTCACCGGCTCGCGCGGCCGGCAGATGCCGGAAGAAGTAGTCCTCCAAAACGCGCCGCCCTTGCACACCAGCGCGGAATCTGGTTCCCGGAAGCGGAGCACGCACAAGGGAACTCGCCGCCCGGACCGTAGCGACGAACGCCTTGTTGACAGCATCGCTCTCGTCCTTGCCGCGGCCGCCCATGAAGACGTCGGTAGCGATGTCGAGGGTGAGTTCCTTCAACAGTGGGTAGATTCGAACCGACGGGCCCACCGGCCACGCAGGCACTGCCGAGCGAACGCATGGCGTTACCTGTTCGACGTATCCGGTCAGGCGCGGACGCGTAAACGCCTCCTGCATGATGCGCCGGTGCATCAAGTGCTCGTCGAAGCTCATGAGCATCAAACCGCGATGGAAGAAGGCGTCGATCAGGAAGGACCAGCCATCCTGAGAGAATGCTTTCGCTTCGCTCGTGAACGCCTCTCGAGTGGCGTCAGGGCCGGCGATGACCACCATCTTGGTGCCGAACGCGCCCATCCACGACACCGAACCCAGACGGTCGTAGCGCTCTCGACTGAAATCCGAGCCGAATCGGATGTAGTCGAGCGTGTGACCTACGAAGGGCAGTCCGGCATCCCCCCGGACGGCTTTCAATCCACTGCCCGCGGGTGCCGGTGCCAGTTCACGAACCGGCCAGTCCCGGCTCCATCGACGCCATCTGTCGTCGACGGCGTGAGGCGCGGGGACCATGATCACAGAGGACAACCGCTCCTTCACGTGGTGCGCAGGTGCGAGAAGGTGATTCGTCATGGTTCCTCCTGGACGCTGGGCCGCTTTGACGGCGTCCACCAGTCTTTACAAAGATGCCATTGATGTCAATATCTAGACATTATTGGCCTAGCGGTTAAGTGCGCGTCTCGTGCCCTTAGTCGGCCAGGCTCGGTTCTGCAGGGTCTCAGACCTTTAGACGCCCGACGTTTCTCAAGACGTAATCGCCGCTGTGCGGCTTCCGGGTAAGGAGTCGATAAACCAAGGTAGGCCCCGGCCAGTTCGTCGGGATTTCCCCGCTCGAGGTTCGATACCAGCTCGCACACAGCGCCCACACCGACCTCCGTAGTCGCCTTCTCAAGCGCGTGTTGTAGCGTTGCGCGCTCTCCGTCCTGACATCGATCGCATGACCCGGATGAGCAGCCACGGCTTTGATGAGCGTTGCGATGTGACGGACTTGTGACTCGATCATGTAGAGGATCGACCCCGAGCCCACATTCGTGTTGGGACCATAAAGCAGGAACAGGTTCGGGAACATGGGGACAGTGATGCCCAGATATGCGTACGCCTGGGTCTTCCACACCTCGGCCAAGGAGACTCCGCGAGAGCCGCGCACGGACATCGGGGCGAGAAAATCGGTGGCGCGAAACCCGGTTCCGTAGATCACGACATCTGCAGGACGAAACTCTCCATCCACGGTCTTGACACCGTTGTCGCAGAGCTCTGCGATAGCCTTCGGCACCAACGACACGCGATCACTCGCGATTGCTGGATAGTAATCATTCGAGAACAGCACTCGCTTGCACCCTGGCGCGTCCGAAGGCATCAATTGCTCGCGCAAAGATGGGCTAGCAACCTGCCGATGTAGGTGGCGGCGCGCGATCGCACCGAGGACGCGTGAGAGGGGCTTCGCGTCGACTAGCGTCACAGCGAGCAACTCGAAAATTAGCCATACCGCGAAACGCTCGAGGCGCAGCGCCATCGGCAATAACTCGCTCACCCTGTCGTGAAGGACTCCATACCTGCTGTCCCACTTCGGCAAGATCCACGGAGCCGTGCGCTGATATAGCGTGACATGCTCCGCCTCCTGGGCGATGTGTGGCACGAATTGGATGGCACTAGCTCCTGTGCCGATGACGGCTACTTGCTTGCCGCGAAGCGAAACCGATCGGTCCCAACGCGCCGAATGAAAGCGCGGCCCCTGGAAGGTGTCTGCGTCGGCAATAACGGGTACGTGGGGCAAGGAGAGCTGACCCACGGCCGAGACGACGACATCGCAGGTTATTGTCTCGTTCGAGTTCGTAACCAGGGTCCAACGCCCTAGCTGGTCATCGAAGGTCATTGCGACAACTTCGGTCTGGGTACGCAGATGCGCGGCCAGTCCGCCACTCTCCACGAGTTGTTGGAGGTACTTGAGTATCTCGGGTTGCTCGGCATATCGCCGTGACCAACGAGGATTGGGCTTGTACGAGAGTGAGTACAACGCTGACGGCACGTCGCAGGCCGCTCCCGGATAGGTGTTGTCACGCCAAACACCCCCGATGTCTGCAGCCTTTTCCAGGATCGTGAAGTTCGTGAACCCGTCCTTCTTCAGCCGGTGGGCCATCGCAACCCCGGCGAAGCCGGCCCCGATGATCACGATCGACGGATCGTATGCGCGACAGGCCGTCGCGAAGTTGCTGCTCATGAGGCAGAGACGACTGACTTCACGCTGCGGCGGTCGAGGTGGTGTAGGTGTAGGAGCATTGCCTGTTCGGACACTTTCACCTGACTTCCGAGGCTTCAAGGAAGCGTCCCGCTCGATGAATCGCGTCTCGGGCTTCGGGAAGAATCCGGAACATAGCCTGGAATACATGGATCTGTCCCCGGTATACCTGGATCTCGACGTGGGATCCAGCTGATTGAAGTCGCTCGGCGAGACGGCGCGAGTCATCGATCAACATTTCTCTCCCGCCCACCTGAATGAGGATCGGCGGCATCGAGGTGAGGTCCGCGTCAAGCACGCTGAGGCGCGGATCTCCGCGATCTGCGCCACCTACGTAGAGGTCAAGAGCGCGCGCCGCTGATTGAGCGGAGGCAAAAGGATCCCGGCGGCGAATTTCACGCGCTCTGGCAAGTTCGCACCTGAGATCCAGGACGGGAGACATCAGCAGCATCGCATCAGGGAGCGGCAATCCAACTGCACGTGCGCCCAAGGCCGTGGCCATCGTGAGCTGACCGCCCGCTGAATCGCCGGCAACCGCGACGGTGCGCTGACAAGAACCCGGGGACCCTCCGCTGGTAAGCCAGCGATACGCATTCAGCGCATCGTCCGCGGCTGCGGGATAGGGATACCGCGGGGCAAGACGATACTTCACTGCGAAGATGGGGCGCCCGCTCGCCGAGGCGAGTTCACCAAGAAGACCGCGGTGCGTCTCCGGCGAGCACATAGAATAGGCGCCGCCGTGGATGTACAGCAAAGGGTTGGCATGCGGATTAATGGCAGGCGTGGTGATCCAGTCCCCACGAACCGGGCCTCCGGCGAATACAGTGTCAACCTTGCGCACTGTGACGCCGCGCCGAGGCCGTGAGGCTACGAGCGCTGTTCGAAGCACGCGATCCATCACCGCAAGTCCGTAGGCGTTTGATGGCATCAGCTGCGCCAGTGGCCGCAGCGTGGTTCGCGAGGACATCGCGACGAGATGACTGGCAAGACTGGGCTGCCAGTCAGGGGCATCCATTCTGGTCACCGGGGACACACCTCTTCGGGCCGATTCTCGAATCGGTAGTCCGAGAGGCGAAAGGTGCGGCTCCGCCAATAGGTCTCCAGAGTCGTTGATGGACGGAGTGGAACGTCACCGTGCCTGTCGAAGTAGTAGCTGTTGGCATTGGAACAGCTCGGCTGCCAGAAAACCTGTCTGTGACGCCGCCTTAGCACTTCGGCGAAATAACGGTCGTTCGCCTCCTTCTTGACCTCCACGCAGTTAGCACCCAGCGCCCGCGCGCGACGAAGACACCGGACGATGTGCCGACTCTGCGCCTCGATGAGCGTGAAGTACGAGGAACCGTTGTAGCCGTACGGGCCGAAGATGTTGAAATGATTCGGAAATCCCGGGACGCTCACCCCTTCGAAGGCCTGCAGTCGATGCTCGTCCCACCATGTAGCCTGCTCCAGCCCGCCGCGTCCCTTCAATACGTAAGTTGGCATGTTGCCCGACTCCATCACTTTGAAGCCGGTGGCCAGGATCAAGACGTCAATGGGATGAGCTTTGCCGTCTCGAGTATGGACGGATGCATGGTCGATATGGGTTATGCCGCTCGTCTCGAGCGAAACGTTGGACCGGTTGTACGTTGCGAGATAGGAATTGTGGAAGCTGGGTCGTTTACAGCCCAACGAGTAGCGCGGAATGAGTTGTTCTCTCGTCGTCGGGTCATGGACCTCACGCCGCATGTACCGCTTTGCGGCGCTCTCCATGACATCGGCGAACGGTATCACCGTATGAAAGTGAGCGGCGATTGGGAAAGTGATTTCCACGAACGCCTGGCTGGCGGTCCGGGTCGCCAATTGTGCCCCCGGCAGGAAATGTAGAAGCCTTCCACCCCACGTCGGTATGGGGAAGTCTGGCTTCGGCAGACAATAAATTGGAGTTCGCTGAAATACCGTCAGACTCTCTGCTTTCTTTGCGACTTCGGGTATCAGTTGCACCGCCGATGCACCGGTACCGATTACTGCAACCCTCTTCCCGCTGAGATCTTTGGCATTGTCCCATCTAGCCGTGTGGAGCGTAACGCCGGCGAAATCTCGCACCCCCTTGATTTCAGGCCACTTTGGCCGACTGAGAACGCCGGAGCAATTTATCACGAAGCGTGCCGTGAACTCCTCACCATTGGCACTGGTCAAATGCCACCGTGTTGCGTTCTCGTCGAAACAAGCCTCGGTAATGGTTGTGTTGAAACGAATATGGTCCCAGAGCCGATACTTTTCAACACATCGCTCGGCATAGGCTTTGAGCTCATTGCCGTGGGCGTACGTGCGCGACCAAGAGGGCCGCATTTCGTATGAGAATTGATAACTGAACGACGGTATATCGACAGCGATACCCGGGTAGGTGTTCCAGTGCCACGTACCACCTACGCCATCGGCGTCATCAACCATCAAGAAGTCGGTAAATCCCGCCTTCATCAAGCTAATGCCAGACCCGATGCCGGAAAATCCAGCTCCTATGATAATTATCTCGTAATTACGGTCGGACTTGCGATCCATTCCTGTATTTCACCGTTCTGACGGTCAGCCCTGCAAACTTGTATTCAGAGTGATTGCGTCAGCTCGACGTGTGTATCGTCGCGCCGGGTTATCACGTAATCATGAGGATCCAAGCGGGATAGTTCTCTCATAAACTGGGTCGCGAAACCTGGGTACATCGTGCCGTTGTAGCCGTCCTCGGTCAAATACCAACTGCTGCACCCCGAATTCCAAGTCGTTCGTCGAAGGCGGCGCTGAATTTCGGAGTGATAGCGGTCCTGACGATCCTCCCTCACATCCAAAGTGCCGATGTCATTTTGCTGAAGGAGCTTGATCGCCTTGACTATATAGTCAATTGCAGCCTCCATATATACGAGCGCCGAGTTGTGGCCTGGCCCGGAATTCGGTCCGAAAGTGAAGAATAAGTTCGGATACCCGGCCACGCTCACGCTCTTGAAGGCAAATGTCCCCTGAGACCATTCATCGCCGAGCTTCCGACCGCCGAGGCCGCTAATCGGGAACGGGGTGCCACGTTTGGCCACATCGAAGCCAGTGGCAAATACGATACAGTCCACTTCGTGCTCGACACCGTCGGCGGTCCGAACACCGTTGGGTGACAATGTGGCGATCGGCCAGCTGATCAGCTTGCAGTTATCCGCCTGTAGCGCAGGGTAATAATCACTGGTCATGAGCATGCGCTTGCATCCAGGCCTGAAATGGGGCGTCAACTGACGTCTCAACCAGGAGTCTTTCACCTGCCGACGGAGATGAGCCTTGGCCGCCAGCTGTATCGCGGACGTCGCGGCGGTGTTCCAGACCATACCCACTGCCATCACTTCGTGGGCCCAAAACCACGCGTCGCGGAGCGCTTGTTCGCTCACCGGCAGGTGTGTGAAGGTCGAACGCGCCCAGGCCGGATGCCTGAAGTTCACCCTGGGCAACACCCAGCCGGGCGTTCTCTGGAAGACTTTGACCGAGGCAGCCGACTTTACGAGCTCGGGAATGATCTGAACCGCGCTCGCGCCTGTCCCGATGACTGCAACCCTCTTACCGCCGAGATCGTAGCCATGGTCCCATCGAGCGCTGTGGATCTTTTTTCCACCGTACGAGTCAATACCCCGAATATCGGGAAAGCTGGCGTTGGCAAGTGGTCCACTGGCCATCACAACTGACCGGGTGTGATACCGCTTTCCATCTGCCGTGTCGGCCATCCAGATGCCGGCACTCTCATCGAATTCCAAGGCAGTCACGTCGGTATCAAACTGGATGAACCGGGCAAGATCGTACTTGTCGACCATATCGTCGATATATTCGAGGATCTCAGCGCTCCCCGAGTAGGTACGAGTCCAGCCCGGATTCGGCTCGAACGAGTAGGAGTAGAGAAGCGAGGGAATATCGCAGGCCGCACCGGGATAAGTATTGTCTCGCCAGGTGCCTCCGACGCGATCTGACCGTTCCAGGATGACGAAGTCATCCGTGCCCTCTTGAAGCAGTCTGATCGCCGCACCGATACCTGCGAACCCGGCGCCGACGATCAACGTCGTCGTGGTGCCTGTCATTTGGCAACCGGTTCGTAGGTCAGTTCGTCCGTCCAGGATGGCGGCCGACCGAAAATCTGAACAGGGAAAACATCGATCGCATTGCCAAGGCGCTGAGACACGAAGTGCAGAGGCTGGGACCGCTTGATGGACGACGACATGTGCGCCTTCAAGATGTGATAGCCGGGCACCCTCCGCGTATGCTCACTGCGATCGCCGACATTGGCATACCGCGTCACTGCGTTGTATAACTTCTCCTCGGACAGACCCATAGCGTTGAGATTCATCAACATGCGCGTCAGGAGCGGGATATACAGCAACGCGCCGGTGAGAATGCGCGGGTCGACAAGAGCACCCGCAGTTTGAATGGCGTGGATTCGCATCGGGCTGGCGCCCAGGTCATTCAAGACCTGGAAGCCAACCGCGAGATGCCTTGATTCGTCGCTGTTGACCTTGTTGAACACCTCCCCGCACACAGGGTCGTCAACCTCATCGAGGAGAAACTTCAGCAGCGCTCCATCGAGCGCAGTCTCCAGTGCCGGAATCGCGGCCCCGATGACGGTCAGGGGCAGGGCTTCCGCATAACGGTCCAGCCATTCGATGACCAGCCGAATATTCTTGTTCGGGACCGGTTTCTCGCCTTCCTCGAGCATGCCCCAGCGACGCATCAAGGCAAGTTCGGCATTGGCGTGACGCTGCTCCTCGGCGTGAAAGTAACGGTAAATGTCTCCGAGCGCTTCGAATGGCGCCTTTGGAGCCATCGCGGCGAAGGCACGTGCTCCAACATGCTCAATCCACACCACGTCGGACATGAATTGCTTGAGTTTGGGACGCTGTTCATCGGTGATCAGTTCCGCGCCAGGGGCGTTCCAATCGATATCGGCAAGAGCCCATTGCTTGTTTTTGATTGTCTCGAGCATGTCACTGTATGCGAAAGCCATTTTCCCTGCTCCTCTACTCGGCTGAATCGTTCCATGAGGCCATGCGCTCCACGAGGCCCAGCGTGCGAGTAAAGGGGCCGGGTAGGGCTCTCTTGAGTTGCCACAAGACTTTGGCATCGAGTTGGGGTACTACATAAATTTGTCCGCGATCGTGCGCGTTCAACGTCGTTCGAGCAACGTGCTGTGGCGAAATGCCGGTCCATTTCATCAGGTTGGCCGCGAGTCTTGCAGCCGCCTCGTCGATTTGAGGATTGTTGACGATGTTCGTCTTCACGAAGGTGGGGCAAAGCACTGTGACGTTGATGTCAGTACCGCTCAGTTCGGCCGCCAATGTCTCCGACAGAGCGAGCACCCCGGCCTTGCTCACGTTGTAAGCCGCCATCCGAGGGGCCGAGCCAAAGCTCGCTGCCGACGCCACATTGATGACTCCGCCATGCCCATTGCTGCGGAGCCGAGGCACAAAAGTCTCGCAGCCGTAGATAACGCCCCAGAGGTTGACAGAAATCGCCGCGTTCCAGTCCTCGATCGACGTCGCGCCGATGCGGTTGCCGCCCGCACCGATTCCGGCGTTGTTGATGACGAGGCTCGCAGCCTTCTCGAACCAGTCTTCGCTCACATCAGCGAGGTTGCGGACCTGCTCAAGATCGGTGACATCGCATTCGATGTCGAAGCCCTCGCCGCCAGCCTGCCTCACCAACTCTGCCGACTCTTTTGCAGTGACGGGATCTTTGTCGGCGCACACCACGCGTCCACCTCGGCGCGCAAGCTCCACGGCGAATGCGCGGCCGATACCGCTTCCTGCGCCCGTGACGACTGCATCGGCGCGGTGCGTTCTGCCTGGTGCGCCGCCGAAGGGCAGCAATCTCATCCGTCTGCCTTTCGGGTCGCGACATGGACGTCTGCTGTGGGGAAACTCTCATCTGGGGGCACCAGCCACCATTGGTGTCGCATGCCACCAGTTTGGTGGTGGAACGAGCACCTTGTCAAGATGGAGAGGTGCGGTCGAGAAACAAGCGCTGGGGTGGTCGGACCGGGGCCGAGCGTCGTGCCGAGCGACGGCAGCAATTGATCGAGGCCGCAACCGAGATTTGGAGTGAGAGCGGTTGGGCCGCGGTCACTATGCGCGGCGTATGCGCCCGCACAGGGCTGAACGATCGATACTTCTACGAGGGCTTCAAGACGCGCGATGAGCTGCTCGTTGCTGCGTGGGATGGCGTCCGCAATGACATGCTCGGCGAGGTCGCCGCGCTCTTCAACGAGCGTGCGAATCGGCCGCCGATCGAAACCATCACCGCGGCGATCACCATCGTGGTCGACCGGATCGCACGCGATCCCGGCCGGGCACGCATCCTCCTCGCTCAGCATGTCGGTAGCTCACCGCTACAAGACCGCCGCGCCGTGGCGCTACAGGAAGCAACGCAGTTGGTCGTTGAGGCAAGCCGGCCACACCTCCGACAAGATGCCGACGAGATAGCCCTTCGCATGGACACCCTGATCGCTGTCGGGGGATTCGTCGAAGTCATCACCGCCTGGCACTCCGGTTTGCTTGCGGTGACCGAGAAAGAAGTGGTCGCGCACACCAGCAGACTTGCTGAAACCCTGGCTCAACGCTATGTCATCAGCGACTGATCGAGGCTCACAACAGGCCAGCCAGCCCCGTGGCGATCGCTGCGAACCGCATTTGCGGGTCCGACCGCCACCTTCACCGGCCACCGAGCACCGAATCCGTGAGTCACCGACGCGTCGCACCCTGTTCGGAAGGAGCGACGCAGGAACGGTGCTCCTGCGTCGCCGCACTTCCGCATCTTTGCTATCCCGACGAAGCGATAACTCGCTGTGAACCGTCTTGGTCGAACAGTTCTTTGCTCCAATGCTCCAGGACCGCGGCGCTGTCCCAATCATCAGGATGGAAACCCGGGCGATTGTAGGAACGGAAACGCCGCAGCGCATCGGCGGTGAACATCGGGGTGCGACTAAAGCGGTACAGACTGCGCACCAGGGTGACCGGGTTATATGAGGCTCTATCAGCGGCCATAGACAAGGCAGTCTGCAGAATGAGCTCGCCGAACAGAATTACTGAAGCGATCCGCATGCCCCGTACACGGGTGCGCTCGGTTGCTCCCACCAGCCGATAGACATCAAAGGCAACCGCTTTGTGCTCCGACTCCTCGAAGGCATGCCACAGCAGAATCGGTCGAACCTCTGTCTGGCCGATGAGCTTCTGGGCGTCTTCGCTGGTAAGAATGATTTCTGCCAGCGTAGCGGTGTAGTGCTCCAACGCGGAGGTCATGGACAGCCGCATTTCCGGCGAAAAGCGCCGTTCCAATCGCTTGATCAAGCGTCCGACATGACGGTCGATTCGCGCGGTCGGATAACCCATGACCTGGAGTCGCTCGTTTAGGAGACGATGCTGGTGTCGATGTGTGGCCTCTTGTCCGATGAAACCCTTGACCGCTGTCTCTAGTTGGGGATCGTCGATGGAACTCTGGAAGTTCCTGACCGAGCGGATGAAGAAATCCTCGCCTTCCGGGAACGTCGCAGAAAGCACCGAGATGAAATGGCTCATCACCAGGTCGCCATCGACAAAATGTTGCCGCTTCGTGGAGGTCGGCATCGGAAACCGAACGCGCCTGGGTTTTGGCAGCACCCGGGTCGGGGTCGGGGCTTGATCGTCCGACATTTGAGGTCCTTCCTCGAAGTTTGGATCTGACTTTATGCCTTGTCAGATAAGACTGCCAGACTGTAGGACATGAGTCCAGCACGTGTCTATGGCGGGCTGTCCGCAACTCAACGCGATGCACAGCGTCGCGTGATGTTGATTGATGCCGCGGTCTCAATCATGGGCACCCACGGAGCTACCGCGTGCACCGTGACCGCCGTGTGTGCGAAATCAGGAGTGACGAGCCGGTACTTCTACCAACAGTTTCGCGATCGAGACGCGCTCTTGCGTGCGGTATTTGCCAAGATCTCCACTACCTTCCAAGCGGTGATAACCAGCGCCATTCCGGACGACACGGTTGCTCCTCAAGAACTGGCTTACGCTCCGATCAAGGCCCTGGTTCAGGTGATCGAGAACGATCCCCGCATGGCCCGCATACTGTTTGTCGAGTCGGGCGCAGAACCCCTCCTTCGGCAGCTGCGAAGCGATCTGATGACCGATTTTGCGGAGCTGGTGCTCAGAGAGGCCCGCTTGCACCTCGATATACCCAGCGATGTGCTCCAAGTCGCAGATCTCGCCGCTACCTACGGTGTCGGGGGCCTGTTCGAGATACTCCGTCGCTGGATAGATGGACAACTGAACCTCTCGACTGAAATGCTCATCGAGCACTGTGCGGGTTTTCTCGGCATTCTCGGCCTGTATACCCTCGGACAGGCGCCTGATCAGGCCGCTCCGCCGCTGGCCAAAGCCGAGGAGACCCGATAGATTCTGGCCGACCGGCGTTATGCACTACTCGGTTGGCTGAAGGGCATGGCGCGACACTGACAATCGCTGCGGGTGTTCACCCGAGATCGCGAACCGTAGACTCCACGCGCGCCGGACGAGGAACTCGATACGACCTCGCACGGGCCCTGTGTGCCGTCCCTCCCCAGTCAATTCCTTCGATCGCTCGATCTGCAGCGAACGCACCGCTTCGATCCTCGCCATTCGACGGAACCACGGCGCGGAACAAATCCGACGCCCGCCTGCGCCGTTGTCACCTGATGTTAATTGCGGCTAACATCAGCGCCTAGTAGATCGACGTCGATGCTCGCCCGGAAGGAAAACTTTGGTACAGGTCCTGCCCGATCGGGTCGACGACACCGCGCCCGGCTATCTCAAGAACCGCGAAGGACTGAGCGCGCAACTCGACACCATCGCGGAGCAACTGGCGCTGGTCAACGGCGGCGGCGGCGCGAAATACGTTGCGCGCCACCGTAAGCGGGGCAAGCTGCTTGTCCGCGAGCGCATCGAGCTGATGCTCGACCCCGACACGGCGTTCCTCGAACTATGCCCCTTCGCCGCCTGGGGCAGTAAGTTCCCCGTCGGCGGTAGCGTGGTGGTAGGCATCGGCGTGGTCGAGGGCATCGAGTCGATGATCATCGCCCACGACCCCACCGTCCGCGGCGGCGCATCGAACCCTTATACCTTCCGCAAGGTGTTCCGCGGCATGGCCATCGCGCGGGAGAACCGACTGCCCATCATCAACATCGTCGAATCTGGCGGCGCCGACCTGCCCACACAGGCAGAGATCTTCGTGCCCGGCGGACAGCTGTTCCACGACTTGACCCAGCACAGCGCAGCGGGGCTGCCGACACTGGCCCTGGTCTTCGGCAACTCGACCGCGGGAGGTGCGTACGTCCCGGGCATGTGCGACTACGTCGTGATGGTGCGCAACCGTTCCAAGGTGTTCCTCGGCGGTCCGCCGCTGGTCAAGATGGCCACGGGCGAGGTCTCCGATGACGAGTCGCTCGGCGGCGCCGACATGCACGCCCGCACCTCGGGGCTGGCCGATTACATGGCCGAGGACGAGCAGGATGCGATCCGCATCGGCCGTCGCATCATGGCGCGGCTCAACTGGCGGAAGAACGGCCCCGGACCCACCACGCCGCCGCACCCACCGGTGCACGACCCCGATCAGCTGCTCGGCATCGCGTCGGTCGATCCGAAGGTGCCCTTCGACCCCCGCGACGTCATCGCCCGAGTGGTCGACGGCTCGGCCTTCGACGAGTTCAAACCTCTCTACGGCACGTCACTCGTCACCGGCTGGGCCTCGATCCACGGCTTCCCGGTCGGCATCCTCGCAAACGCACGGGGCATCCTGTTCAGTGAGGAGGCCGAGAAAGGTTCGCAGTTCATCCAACTGGCAAATCAGATCGACACCCCCCTCATCTTCCTGCAGAACACCACCGGTTTCATGGTCGGTGCCGAGTACGAACAGGGCGGCATCATCAAGGACGGCGCCAAGATGATCAACGCCGTATCAAACAGCACGGTCCCCCACGTGACCATCACCATGGGTGCGTCCTACGGTGCCGGGAACTACGGCATGTGCGGGCGATCGTACTCACCGCGTTTCCTATTCGCTTGGCCTAACTCGAAGTCGGCCGTGATGGGTCCGGCGCAACTGGCCGGAGTGCTGTCCATCGTGGCGCGCGAGTCCGCCGCCGACCGCGGGCTGCCCTTCGACGAGCAGGCCGACGCCCAGATGCGCGCCGCCGTCGAGGAACAGATCGAGCGCGAATCCGTCGCACTGGCCAACAGCGGCCGACTTTACGACGACGGGATCATCGATCCCCGCGATACGCGGACCGTTCTCGGGTTCTGCCTGTCGGTGATCCACAACGGCGAGGTCCGTGGCCAGCGTGGCTACGGCGTGTTCCGGATGTGATGGCGATGCCCAAGATCCGCAAGGTCCTGGTCGCCAACCGTGGCGAGATCGCGCGGCGGGTGTTCCGCACTTGCCGCGATCTCGGGATCGCCACCGTCGCGGTCTATTCCGACGCCGACGCCGACGCGTGGCACGTCGCCGACGCCGACGAGGCCGTGCACCTTCCCGGCTCGTCTGCCGCCGAGACCTACCTCGACATCCACCGGATCATCGCCGCTGCCTCGCTCACCGGCGCGGACGCAGTACACCCCGGCTACGGCTTCCTTTCGGAAAACGCCGGGTTCGCGCGCGCCTGTGCCGCCGCCGACCTCGTCTTCATCGGTCCGCCGCCCGGGGCGATCGACGCGATGGGCTCGAAGCTGCAGGCCAAGAAGACGATGTCCGACGCGGGGGTGCCTGTGCTGCCCGGTGGCGACACGACGGGGCTATCGGCCGAGCAGCTGGCGAAGCTGGCCGCCGACGTCGGCTACCCCGTGCTGGTCAAGGCCAGCGCCGGCGGCGGTGGCCGAGGCATGCGCATTGTCGCGTCGCCGGACGAGCTCGACGAAGCGGTCACCTCCGCTTCGCGTGAGGCCGCCGCCGCGTTCGCCGACGGCACCGTCTTCCTCGAGCGTTACGTCCAGCGCCCACGCCACGTCGAGATCCAGATCATGGCCGACACGCACGGAAACGTCGTCTCTCTGTTCGAGCGCGAGTGCTCCGTGCAGCGTCGACACCAGAAGGTGATCGAGGAGGCGCCGTCACCGGTCGTCGACGACGCGTTGCGCGCTCGGATGAGCGAGGCCGCCATCGCCGCCGCGCGCGCCGTCGGCTACGTAGGCGCCGGGACGGTCGAGTTCGTCTACGACGCCGCTCAGGATGGCAAAGCCGACTCCTTCGCCTTCCTAGAGATGAACACCCGGCTGCAGGTCGAGCACCCGGTTACCGAGCTGATCACCGGCCTCGACCTGGTGCGTGCCCAGCTGCTCGTAGCCATGGGCCGCCCGCTGCCTGAGGAGATGCACAACCCGCGAATTCGCGGTCACGCGGTCGAGGCCCGGCTGTGCGCCGAGGATCCGGCCGATGACTACCGGCCCTGTACCGGCACCCTGCGCACCTTGGATGTCCCGGCGCTTGCCGGCGTGCGGGTTGACTCGGGTTTTCGTGCCGGTTCGGTCATCAGTCATTACTACGATTCGCTGCTGGCCAAGGTCATCGCGTGGGCACCAACGCGCGACGAGGCACTTGCCAGCCTCTCGGCGGCGCTGGCCGGCGCCCGTATTCACGGCGTGACCACCAATCGCAACCTGCTTGTTCGCGTCCTGCGCCATGACGAGTTCGCCGGGCGGGGCACCGACACTGGGTTCCTTGACCGACACGACGTCGCCCAACTCGGCGCTGCCCTCCCAGACACGCAGTCCGAGCGCCTGCACGCCGTCGCGGCGACCGTGGCCGGGGTGGCCGCGCGGCGTGCCGTCGCAACTCTGCAGGCCACGTTGCCCGCCGGCTGGCGCAACAACCCTTCGCAGCCGCAGACCACAACCTGGCAGACCCAGGGCGGGCGCGAAGTGCGCGTCGGGTACACGTTAGGTTCGACAGGGACCTGCCTGCAGGTCGACGACGAGCCGTTGGCCGACGTCGAGGTTGTCGAGGGCAGTAGCGAGCGGGTGGTGCTGCGCGTCGACGGGGTGCGCCGCACTTATGATGTCGTCCTCGACGGCGATGTTGCCCACCTCGACTCGGTCGCCGGCTACTCCGCCCTGCGGCTGGCGCCACGCTTCGTCGACCCGAGCACTCTGAACCCGCCCGGGTCGCTCACCGCGCCGATGCCGGGCTCGGTGATCCGACTACCGGTCGCCGAGGGCGAGACGGTGTCAGCCGGTCAAACGCTCGTCGTCCTGGAGGCGATGAAGATGGAGCACACCGTCGCGAGCCCGATCGACGGGGTGCTGAGCGCCCTGCCGGTCCAGGTCGGCCATCAGGTCTCGAGCGGTGACGTCCTCGCCGTGGTCGAGGCGGTGGACGGCGGTGAAGTGGCGTCGGACGCCACGGAGCTCTAATGAAGCCGGCGCGCTCCCGATCGGTGGCGCGTCGATACCGATGTGAGGAGTGTCATGGAATTGCACGAGACAGAGGAACGTCAGGACCTGCGCAAGGCGGTCGCCGAGATCGCCAAGGACTTCGGACACGAGTACTACCTGGAAAAGTCGCTGGCCGGCGGGAAGAGCACCGAGCTGTGGCAGGCCGTGGGCAAACAGGGCTTCCTCGGGGTGAACCTTTCCGAGCAGTACGGCGGCGGCGGCGGCGGCATCTACGACATGCAGATCGTCGGTGAGGAGCTCGCCGCGGCGGGCTGCCCGCTGCTGATGACCGTCGTCTCGCCGACCATCTGCGGCACGATCATCCAGGCATTCGGCAGTGAGGAACTCAAGCAGCAGTGGCTGCCGGGCATCGCCAGCGGCGAGACGATCATGGCATTCGCGATCACCGAGCCGGACGCGGGCTCGAACTCGCACAACATCTCCACGACCGCGAAACGCGACGGCGACGACTGGGTCATCAACGGCACCAAGTACTACATTTCTGGTGTCGACGAAGCCGAAGCGATCCTGGTCGTCACCCGAACGTCTACCAACGACAGTGGTCGCGGACTACTCAGCTTGCTCGTCGTGCCCACCGATGTCCCCGGGCTCACCAAGTCACTCATCCCGGTGCAGGCGGTCACTCCAGAGAAGCAGTTCACTCTATTCTTCGATGACGTCCGCGTGCCGGCCGCCAACCTTATCGGCGCGGAGAACGAGGGCCTGCGCCAGGTCTTCATGGGCCTGAACCCGGAGCGAATCATGGGGGCGGCGCTCGGCAACGGCATCGGTCGCTACGCGCTGGATAAAGCCGCCGATTACGCCCGCAACCGCCACGTGTGGGGAACGCCGATCGGCTCGCACCAAGGCGTATCGCACCCGCTCGCCCACGCCAAGATCCAGGTTGAGCTGGCCCGGTTGATGACTCAGCGTGCCGCCTCCCTGCACGACGCCGGCGATCCGGGGTCGGGTGAGGCGTCGAACATGGCGAAATATGCCGCAGCCGAGGCGGGCATCCTGGCGCTCGACCAGGCGATTCAAACCCACGGCGGCAACGGCATGGCCACCGAGTACGGCCTCGCCACGTTGTGGGGTCCGGCCCGGCTCATGCGCACCGCGCCGATCAGCCGCGAAATGATCCTCAACTTCGTGGCGCAGCACAGCCTGAAACTGCCCGCGTCCTACTGAGTCGCCGCGGAATGAAAGGGAATCGAATGCAACTCGGCATCGGTCAGTGGGTGAGCCGGCGCGCCTTCCTCAACGGCGGGCGCACCGCGTTGATCAGCAACGGCGCGCACATCACCTACGCCGACCTCGATCGGCGCACCAACCAGGTCGCCGCCGCACTCATCGCCCTCGGCGTGCGCAAGGGCGATCGGGTCGCGATGCTGCTGGTCAATTCGACCGAGTTCATCGAGGTGCTGCTGGGCTGCGCCAAAATCGGCGCACTTGCAGTTCCGCTCAACGTGCGCCTTGCCGGACCCGAGATCGGCTACATCCTGGCCGACTCAGGCGCCGATGTTCTGGTCTTCCACGAGCCGTTCGCCGCGCAGGCCAGGAGCGCCGTCACCGAGTCCGGAGTCCGCGTGCGCCATGTCGTGCGCGCCGGTGGGGTGCCGGCGCCGGGCGAGCTCGGCTACGAAGACGTCGTCTCGGGCGCCGCGCCCGAACCGCTCAACGGTGACGTCGACGGCCGCGACCCCGCGTTCATCATGTACACGTCGGGGACGACGGGCCGACCCAAGGGCGCGATCCTCACCCACGACAACCTGCTATGGAACGCGATCAACGTCCTCGGCACCGACATCGGCCTGCGGGGCGAGGACGTCACCGTCGCGGTGGCGCCGATGTTCCACATCGGCGGGCTGGGAGTACACACCCTGCCGCTGTTGTACGTCGGCGGCACCAGCGTGATCATGCCGTCCTTCGAGCCGCGAGCGACGTTACAGGCGATGGCCGACCACCACGTCACGGTCCAGTTCATGGTGCCGGCCATGTGGACCGCACTCACACAGGTGCCCGACTTCGACTCCTTCAACCTGTCTGCGCTGCGTTTCGCCATGGGCGGCGGGTCGCCCGTCCCCCTCACGGTCATCGACTTCATGCGCGAGCGAGGCGTGCCCTTCACCGAGGGCTTCGGCATGACCGAGACCGCTCCCTTGGTGACCGTCCTCGACGCCGAGAACGTCAGCACGCGGGCCGGGTCGATCGGCCGCGTCGCAATGCATGTCGACGCCCGCATCGTCGACGACGACGACCGCGACGTCGCGACCGACACCGTGGGCGAACTGATCGTGCGCGGCCCGAATGTGTTCACCGGCTACTGGATGAAGGCCGAGGCGAGCGCCGAGGCGTTACGCGGGGGCTGGTTCCACACGGGCGACCTCGGGCGCATGGACGCCGAGGGCTTCATCACCCTCGTCGACCGCAAGAAGGACATGATCATCTCCGGCGGCGAGAACGTCTACCCGATCGAGGTCGAGCAGGTTCTCTTCCGCCACCCGGCGGTGTTCGACGCCGCCGTGATCGGCGGTAAGGACGCGAAGTGGGGCGAACGCGTCGTCGCGGTCGTGGTCGCCGACCCGGCGACACAGGCGCCGAGCGCCGAGGAGATCGTAGCGTGGTGCCGGGAGCGGCTGGCACACTTCAAGTGTCCGCGTGACGTGCACTTCGTCGCCGAACTGCCGCGCAATGCCACCGGCAAGCTGCTCAAGACCGAGCTGCGCGCGCAGTTCACGGGCATCGAGGGCGGAGTCGTTTTGCGCTGAGTCGTGCCGCTGCACATCGCGGGTTCGAAGCAGGGCCCCTAAATCATGAACTGAGAAGAGGATGCGACAGCATCGGCGGGGGCTAGCGGTTTCGTTCACCTCCCTTGATTTGGTGCGGCGGGTGCCGACGCAGGCAACCCCAGCGCCGGTAGGATCCCAGCCCGGCCCAGCGGATCGGACGGCGAACAACGTAACCACAAATCGACAGGAGGCCTGAAAGTGGCCGGTTTGCGCCGCAAACTGCTCCTCGAGGCCGCCGCCGACCTGTTCGCGCGGCAAGGCTTTCACGCCGTGGGCATCGACGACATCGGTGCCGCAGCAGGGGTGAGCGGGCCGGCCGTCTACCGGCACTTTCAGAACAAGGACGCGATCCTGCGCGAGTTATGCGACGCCGCCATGACTGAGCTGCTGGCCGGCGCCCGGCGCGCCACCAACGCCGGCACACCGACGGAGGTCCTGCACGCCCTTGTCGACCTACACGCGGCCTTCGGCGCGCGACGACGCGGCCTGTTGGCCGTCTACGCCCGCGAGCACCGCTCGCTGTCGCCGCTGGCGACCCGTGCCCTGCGACGCCGACAGCACAGGTACGAGTCCTTCTGGGTCGACGCGCTCGTACGAGCACGGGGCGATCTGGACCGTGAGCGCGCACAGGGCCTGGTCGCCGCCGTGCTGTCATTGCTCAACGCGTCCGCGTACATGCCGGCGTCGCTGGACGACGCGACGATTGAGGCGATGCTGGCCGCCGCGGCCGTTGCGGCGCTGTTCAGCCGCGCGGTTACACAGCAGGTAGACGGCGCCCCGCACCGGATTTAGTGTGTGTCGAGCAGCGATTCGGGAACGTCCACCACTCGGGATCGCACGTACTCCCCGAGCCCCTTGGCCTGCGCGTCCGGCCGGGTCGAGGAGGCCACCCCGTCACCGAGCAAGCCGTGCACCACCACGTTGAGCGCGCGCAGGTTCGGCAGTTCGAAGCGCTCGATGCGCAGGTGCGCCGTCTCCGGCCCGAGCAGTGTGCGCAGCCGCTCGACGCTCAGGTACTCGCGCGCCCACGCGTAACCGGGGTCGTCGCGTGCCCACAGTCCGAGGTTGGCGTTGCCGCCCTTATCTCCGGACCGCGCACCGAGTACCGACCCGAGCGGCGCGAGCCGCGTCGGCCCGGATGGCGCCGGCAGCTTCGCGGGCGGGGCGATCCCAGCCGGCGGGACCGCACCGGTCGGCGGGTCAGGGATCACGTGCCGATTGCCGTCGGCGTCGACGAGCACGTGCGTGAGGGCCGAGCGCGGAACGTAGGCCGGCCGGTAGACGCCGAACGCGGTCTCCGAGGACGGTGGCGTGGTGGTGTGGAAGCCGGCGAAACCAGCCAGGGCGATCTCCATGACCCCGCCGGAGAAGGCTCGGCCCACCTTTCGCGGGTCG
Organism: Mycobacterium sp. NGS24; assembly: GCF_059813065.1. NCBI lineage: Bacteria > Bacillati > Actinomycetota > Actinomycetes > Mycobacteriales > Mycobacteriaceae > Mycobacterium > Mycobacterium sp. NGS24. The sequence goes on along the minus strand of NZ_JCALDW010000001.1, from coordinate 416,584 downwards.
GCGTCCTTCACCGTCACACGCAGGTGCGCGCAGGCTTGCTCGTTCGTCGGCGCATCGGAGACGTCGAAACGCAACAGTCGCACGTCGACTTCGTCGAAGGCGTCGCGTCCGCCGAGAACGTCGAAGAGCTGCTGTTCGGCGAAGGCCGCCTTGGCCTCGATGTCGAGGCCGGTGAGCACCATGGTCATCGTGTTGCGGAAGCCGCCCACCTCGTTCAGCGCCACCTTCAACGTGTCCGGCGGCGGACTGCCTTTCGTACCGCTGATCGCGACACGGTGCTCACCCTGTTGAGCCAGGCGAATGGTGTCGAAGTGGGCGACGACGTCGGGGCCGAGGTAGGCAGGTTCAGCGATCTCGTAGAGCAGCTGGGCGGTGACCGTGCCGACTGAGACCAGTCCCCCGGTGCCGGGATGCTTCGTGATCACCGAAGAGCCGTCCTCGGCGACCTCGGCGATCGGAAACCCCGGGTAGCGGCGGTCGGTGATCTCGTCGAGGAACGCGTAGTTGCCGCCCGTCGCCTGAGGGCCGCACTCGATCACGTGCCCGGCGACGACCGCACCCGCGAGCCGATCCCAGTCGGCGCGTGCCCAGGCGTGCCACCAGGCCGCGGGACCGACCACGAGGGATGCGTCGGTGACCCGGCCGGTCACGACGACGTCGGCGCCCGAATGCAGCGCCTCGGTGATGCCCCAGGCGCCGAGGTAGGCGTTGGCCGACACCGGTTTGATGTCGCCGACGGGCGGCGTGATTGCGTGGAGGTCGCCACGTAGGTCGTCGCCCTCGACGTGCGCGACGCGCGCGGTGAGGCCGAGACGTGCGGACAGCTCGCGCAACGCGGCGGCCAAGCCGGCGGGATTCAGCCCGCCCGCGTTCGCGACGACCTTGATGCCACGATCGAGACAGGTGCCCAGCACCTGTTCCATTTGGGTGAGGAAAGTCCGCGCGTACCCGCCGGACGGGTCTTTGGCCTGGGCCTTGGCCAGGATGAGCATGGTCAGCTCGGCCAGATAGTCACCGCACAGGACGTCGATCGGTCCGCCCTCGACCATCTCGCGGGCTGCGGCGATGCGGTCGCCGTAAAAGCCGGAGCAGTTGCCGATGCGGACCGGGACGCTCACCGCTGACCCCCTGCGAACTGGCCCGCCACGCGCCCGCCGCCAGGGGGCCCCGCGAAGGCCTGGGCGATCGCGAGCCACTGGTCGGCCAGCGGTCCGTCGGCGACCAAAGCGGTGTCGTCGCGGTGGCGGCGTTGGGTCACCAACAGGCAAAAGTCCAGCGCCGGCCCGCTCACGCGGTTGGCGGCGTCGGCTGGCCCCCACGTCCAGACGCTGCCGTCCGGAGCGGTCAGCTCGACGCGTACCGGGTCCGCGGGGAGGTCCAGACCGTTGGCCAGGTAGCTGAAAGCGCGCGCACCCACCCCGATGTGGGCCACGTGCCGCAGCCGTGCCGTGGCCTCGCGGGTCGCGCCGAGCGCGTCGACGATGTCCTGGCCGTGCGCCCAGGTCTCCATGAGTCGCGCTGTCAGCGACGAGACCGCGCTCATCGTCGGCCCGAACCACGGCAGGCGGGTCGCCGGGGCAATGTCCGCGAACGCCGCAACGAGGGCTGCACGCGACGTGTCGAACCACGCGAGCAGGTCGGCAGCCGGCATTTGACGGTAGCGCTCAGCGATGACGTCGGGTGAGATGCTTCCGTCGGCCATCATCGGCAGGTAGTCGCTGCTGAAACCGTCGGGGTCGGTGGCCGAGCGCACCGCCACGTCGTCGAAGAACGCCAGATGGCTGATCTGGTCGCGGATCGCCCAGCCCACGGCCGGAGTCGGCGCGTCCCAGCCGCGCGGACCTTCGGGCAGCGGTGCGATGAGTTCGCGCAACGCGGCCGTTTCGGCTTCGATGTCGGCGATTACCGACTGCATGGTCACCGCCATGTCAGCGTCCCTTCCACTGTGGTGCGCGCTTCTCGCGGAACGCCGTCGGGCCTTCCTGCGCGTCGTCGCTCAGATAGACCGGCTCCCATATCTCGTCGGCCAGGTCGTAGGCGGCGGCGAGGTGGTGCTGTGCCGAGAGGTACACGGTGCGCTTGGACGCAAGCACCGATAGCGGTGCGTTCGCGGCGATGCTGAGCGCCAACTGCCGGGTACGCTCGCGCAACTGATCGGCCGGCACCACCTCATTGACTAAGCCGACCTGGTGGGCGCGCTCGGCGGTGATCGGGTCGCCGGTCAGCAGGATCTGCATGGCAACGCGTGGGGGCACCAGCCACGATAGCGGTGCCGCCCACGGCGACCCGCGGCCGACTTTGACCTCGCTGACGGCGAAGGTCGCGTGTTCGGCAGCCACGACCAGGTCGCACTGCTGCGCGAGCAGGAAGCCCCCGGCGAACGCGACACCGTTGACGGCCGCGATCGTCGGCTTCGCGACATCGATGTTGCGGCCGAACTGCGGAGCGAAGTCCTTCGGGGGCACCTTGAGCGCGTTCTGCGCCATCTCCTTCAAGTCCCCGCCGGCGCAGAACGCCTTATCGCCCACGCCGGTGAGGACGAGCACCTTCGCCGCGTCGTCGTCATTGAAGCGGCGTACCGCGTCGAAAAGCCCCGTGCGCACAGCGTTGTTCAGCGCGTTGCGCGCCTCGGGCCGGTTGATCGTCAGCCAGGCCACGCTGTCGACGACCTCGTAGCGAACCGGTTGCTCGGCCACCGAGCCTCCGTCCCTCACCGTCGCCTCGCATGTGAGTGGCAGCTCACCCCGGCACCTCGACAAACGGGTCGGCCAGCTCAACGGTGGCTTCACTCGGCACGCACGGACCATCTTCGCTCGAGACGAGCAACTCGAGGTCGACGAGGCGCCGTCCGCCATCGTCGCGTTTGGCCACGACCTTGCCGCTCAGGGTTGCGGTCTGGCCCGGATAGATCGACCGGATCATTGAGATTCTGCGGCGCCGGATGAGCGCGTCGGGTCCGGCCCATTCGTTGAGGCCGCGGTCGATGAAGCCATGGAAGAAGAGGGTTGACAGGTAGATCGTGCGCTGGCCCTGGCTGCGCGCGTAGTCGGGGTCGTGGTGACCGGGGAACCAGTCCCATGTCGAAGCCGCGTTCATGCAGATGCGCTTGTAGCTGATCTCGATCGAGACGGGCGTCAGGGTGTCGCCGACGGCGATGTCCTCGAACCGCACGGGGACGCGGACCATGCTGCGCTCGGTGGAGTCGTTCATGATGCGCCTTCACTATCGGCGGTGTCGTATCGGAAGAGCACGTTGGTGTTGCGGCCGATGACCTCACCGTGCTGGTCGGAGAAGGTGCTCACCGTGGTGATGAACACACCGGTGCCCACCCGCGTCGTCTTGGGCTCGGAGATCGAGGCGATCTCCTCCACGATCGACACGTGATCGCCTACCCGGGGCCGGCGTTCGAACTCCGTCGTCGTCGAGGCGTTGATGATGTGGTGGCCCGGCAACGGGACGCTGAGCGCGAACATCATGTCGGCACGCGCTAGGTACCCGGGCACCCACTGCGGCGCGAAGCCGAGGCTCATCAGCAGCCCGGGCGGGCAGTCCTCACCCTCCCAGTAACGGGGGTTCGCGTCCTCGACGAGCGAGCAGTAGTACAACACCATCGAGCGGTCGATCGGGAACCACGCATGCCGCGGTTCGGAGCGATGACCGACCCACGCCCGGCCTTCGTCGAAGGTCCCGAACGTCATCCCGAGGCCGGTGACGTCGCTCGTTGGCGCGCTCACCGGGTCACCTGCACGACGGCGCTCCCCTTTATCGCGGGTTCGCCGGTCTGGCGCGTGACCACGAGTTCGAGGTCTGCCACCTGCTGCCCTCCGGCCTCGCGCACGCCGGTGACCCTGCCGCCGAAGCTGAGCAGGTCACCGGGCCATACCTGACCGGTGAACCGGATGCGGAACGAGCGGATGTTGGCCAGCCCCACCCAGGCGGTCAGCCGCTGCGCGAGCACACCGCCGTGCAGCAGTCCCATGCCGAACACACCGGGCATGCCGGCCGCGCGGGCGAACTCTTCGTCGTGGTGGATCGGGTTGAAGTCGCCGCCGGAGCCGGCGTAGCGAACGATGTGCGAGCGCGTCAGCGGGCCGAACTGTGAGGTCGGCATCTCGTCGCCGATGGCCAACGCCACCGGCGCGGGGGATGTCGTCATTGGGTGGAGCCTCCGGTTTCGATCAAGACGTCGGTCTGGCGCACGACGAGTTCGTCGCGCTGGTTGGTGAAGTCGGTCTCGATCGTCACGATTGTCATGATGCCGCCGCGCTTCCCCTCGCGGCTGGTCACGTTCGACACCCGACGAGTCTCGGTGAGCTCGTCGCCGACGAACACCGGCGCGAAATACTCCCAGCCGCACTCACCGTGCAGTACGCGTCGCAGGTCGAGCCCGAGGGCGCCGAACATGTCGTCGTCGGCGCGCCAGTGAGCCGAGGAGACGACGAAGGTCGGAGGAGCGGGGATCGCGCCGAAGCCGGCGGCGCGGGCGGCCGCGACGTCCTGGTAGATCGGGTCGCGGTCGCCGAGCGAAAGTGCGAACTCGCGCACTTTGGACCGGTCGACGGGAAACGTGGTCCTCCCGAGTTGCGTCCCGATGAGCGATGCGTCAGCCACTCTGGTCACCTTTCCCGCCGGCGAAGGCCGGCGCACAATCGCGAATGAGGCTGCCGAGGTTCTCGGCGATGCGCTCGGGCGCGAGACCAATCGAGGGTGAGTAGAGAACGATGTGGTCCAGCACGCCCTCGTAGCGGCGCAGCCCTTCTCGGACCTCGGCGGCGGTGCCGGCCACCGCCATCGCGTCGATCATGTCGTCGGTGACCGCGGCGAACATGGCCGGCAGGTCACGCCGTGCGAACGCGTCGCGGATGGCCGCTGCCTGCCTGGCGAAACCGCTGACGTCGAGCACGTGCTCGTAGGTCTTCACCGAGGAGTAGAACGCGATCTGCTGCGCGGCCTCACGACGTGCGATCTGTGGGTCGTCGTGCACCGCGCAGATGACCATCGAGACGATCTCAATGTCGGCGGGATCGCGTCCGGCCCGCTCCGCACCGCGCACGACGGCTGGGCGGGCGACCTCCTCGACGTAAGTCGTGGTGAACAGCGGATGACCAGCCAACCCGTCGGCTACGCGCCCTGCCACCTCGCACATCCGCGGACGCACGCCCGCGGTGATGATCGGGATCGCTCGCTTCGGCGGCGCGACGTCGCCGGTTGGGACGAGATTCATCCGGTAGAAGCGCCCCTCATGGCGCACGGGGCCCTCGTGCAGGTTCCAGATCCGACGCACGAGCGGGACCAGCTCCTCCATGCGCAGAGCGGGAGCGGAGGTGTCCTCCACGCCGTGCCAGTCGCTCATCATGCGGCGTGTACCGTTGCCGAGCCCGAGTACGACGCGCCCGCCTGAAAGCTCGTCGAGGTCACGCGCCTCGGTGGCGAGCACGAGCGGGCTGCGCCCGACGCCATACAGGATCGACGACCCGATGCGGCAGCGCTTTGTGCGCGCGGCCATCGCGGCCATCGAGATCGAGCCGGAGCGCGAGTAGAACTCCGAGGCCCAGGCGGCGTCGAAGCCGGCGAGGTCGGTAGCCTCGGCGGTCTCGACAAGGGTGGCCAAGTCCGCGCCGAGCACCGAGACCCCGTACGTGGTCACGACGCCGCCAGCCTGAATCGGACCAGCCCAAGGTCCTCGTTCACCCGCTCGAACACTGCGCGCACTCTCGCCCCGATCGCAACTTCATCTGGGGCCACGCCCTCGAGACTGGCCAACAACTGCGGCCCCTCGTCCAGACGAACGAGCACGACGACGTACGGCTCGCTGCGCGGGAACGAGTCCCACGGGGGGCGGTACACCGGCGCGAAACTGACGATCTCACCAGTACCCGCCGCGGTCTCCCAGGCCAACTCACCGTCATGGCAGACGGGACACACCAGCCGCGGGTAGAGGAAAGGGTGGTCGTTCGCGCACCGCTGGAAGACGAGTACACCGCGGGCCGCTGCTGCGAAGTAGGGACGGTTGACATCGGTCAGCGGCGGCAGCGCCTCAGGATCGTGCAGACCGTCGAGAGAACTCGAAGCTGCGGTCATGACGCTCCCTCCATCACCATGCTGACGTGACTGCACAGCATCGAGCCGTAGCTGTGCACGAACGCGGTATCCGCCCCGGGCACCTGACGGCCCTCGGCGCGACCGGACAACTGCCAGTAACCCTCAAGGATCTGCGAAATGCCAGAGGAGGTCCCGGTGTGCCCGAACCGGATTAGGCCGCCGTCGGTGTTCACCGGAAGGTCGCCCCCCGGATCGGCGCAGCCGTCACGGTAGAAATCGCCTGCCCCACCGGGCTTCACGAAACCCGCCTCCTCAAGGATCATCGCCGGGTTGGAGGCGAAGGCGTCGTAGAGCAAAGCGATGTCGACGTCGGCCGGCGCCCGTCCGGAGCGCTCAAAGGCCATCGGACCCGAACGGGCGGCCCCGGTACGACCCGGCCGGGCCAGCGAGGTCAGAAAACCGTGGGTGTGACCCTCTCCAAAGCCCAGCAAATGCACCGGCCGGTGCTTGCCCGCGCGAGCCCGGCGGGCCGAGCCCAGCACCAGCGCGCCACCGCCCTCGCAGGGAATCGAGCAGTGGTAGAAGTGGAACGGCCCGGCGATCGGCCGGGACGCCAGCACGTCCTCCACAGTCAGGCGTTGAGCGCCGTGCGCGATAGCCGCGGGGTTCAGTGCGGCCCAACGGTCCTGCGACACGGTGACCTCGGCGATGTCCGCCTTGCCCTGTCCCGTCTCGTGCATCCAGGCCTGCGCGATCAAACCGTAGAGCGCCGGCACGGACGGTCCATAGGGCATCTCGAACGCGTGGTCACACACCAGCGCCATCAGTTCGCGCCCGCCATCGCGGATCGGTGGAAACTTGCCCGCCGACACGACCAGCACCGTCTCGGCCTCGCCCCGGGCGATGACGTTACTCGCCATGCGCGTCATGGCGAGATGGGTCCCGCCGCCAAGCTGACAGGTCATCTGAAGTTTCAGATTGTGCAGCCCGAGATAGTCCATGAGGTCCTCGGACAGGAAGATCGAACCCTCGTTCGTCATCGGCCCGGCGCACACCAGACCGTCGACCTCGTCTGGGACCACCCCTGCGTCGGCGAGAGCCGCGACCGCGGCGCGCACATGCAATTCAGTGGAGGTGTACGGAACGTTTCTCCCTGGAGCGAGTTCGGCGGCACCGATGATGGCCGGCTGGTCGTGTGGCATCCGGACTCCTCTCGACCACGCGTCCAACGCCGGTCCCGACGTGAACGACGGTTAGCATAGCGTGCCTAGAGGTCCGCGTCACCCCCGCCCGCACCCGCCGCTAGCGCGGTATGGATTCTCTGGAATGTCCTTGCGCCTCTTCCCAAGAGGGTGCTGCGATGACCGAAACCCGCGCCGATCGTGTCGTTTCTCGACGATGTCCAGGTGACAGATGAGGCCGATCGTGAAGCCCGCTGGTTCCGATGGTCGCCCGGCACACGCCGGGGCGGATCTATAGCCCTCAGTCGCGCGTTTTTCTGAAGTGGCGCGGTGAACGACCGGTCCACCGTTTGAAGGCATGTGTGAAGTTCGTGAGCTCCGCGTACCCGAGTTCTGCCGCGATCTCGCTTACAGACAACGATCTGTCGAGAAGTCGCAGAATTGCTCGCTCCCGCAAGAACGACTGACGCAATTCGCGAAAGGTGGTCCCCTCTTCGCGGAGGCGCCGCTTCAACGTGCTCGGGGATATCGAAAGCTCGCCCGCCGTCCGGCTGATGTTCGTTTTTCCGGGATCTTTTTCGAGCAGGTCCCTTACTTTTTCGGAGACCGACGTGTCACGTCGTTGATCGAGAGTTCGCTGCAAATCGGTGACGGCAATCCGGTACGCCACAGGATCGGAGAATCGACAGACCTCCTCGAGCGAAGCCGCGGGAACGTGGACGAACGAGCTGGGGGCGTCGAAGAAGATCCGACCCGCCAACACTTCGTCATGAAGAACCCACGACTCCGGCGCTGAATGACTTAAATGCAGTTCAATATTCGGTACGGCACCCGCGAGCATGTCGAGCAGACGCAACAGCGCCAGCCCACCGTAGGTGACGGCCAGGCAGTTCAGGCCCGCGTCACCGGTGCGACCGGTGAGCCCGATCGTGAGGCCGCGTTCCGTCGAATGGAACGTCGGGCTGAGGGCTGTGGTGATCACCGGCAGATAAGCAAGCAACTCGACAACCTCGGCTACCGAGCCCGCGCTGACCAAGGGAACACTGAGTGCCCCAAAGGACGTCAGTTTGGCGTGTTCAGCGAACGCGAAACCCAGACGGGTTCCCTGATCACAATCGAAATCGGAATATATCTCCCTGAACCACCGTAAGGGGACCTGCGCGTCGCGACCCACCAACATCGACTCGGTAACGTGCTCGCGAACCATGATGCTGCGGAGCGCAATGCTGGCGTCATGCCCCAGCGCCTCACTGTCCAGCATCTGCAGGAAAGCCAGCGCTGGCATACCCGAGTCGTCGAGTTTCACGTGCCTCCCTGCGCGTGAGCTAAAAACACAACTTTTTGACTCCTGCGAGCCTAGCGACGCTGGTCACGCGCGACAACGCTAAATAGAGGAGTTCCAAATTGAGGAGAGTTAATCATGGCAGTCGTCACCTTCGTCTCTCACGACGGCGAGAAGTACGAAGCCCCCTTGGCCGAAGGGCAGTCCTTGATGCAGGTTGCGGTCAACAACGCGGTGCCCGGCATCGACGGCGATTGTGGAGGGGAAGCCGCATGCGGAACGTGCCACGTGATCGTCGCTCCCGAGTGGTCGGACACGGTGGGACTCTGCGGCGCCAACGAAGAGGAGATGCTCGCGATGAACCCCGAGCGTCAGCGGACGTCGAGGCTGTCTTGCCAGATGTCCGCCTCCGAGGCATGGGATGGCTTGACGGTCGAGCTACCTGAGTTCCAGCTCTGAAACAACGTCATGGATTTGGAGGAAACAATAATGAGTATTCCCGCGGCAGTGGCCGCCAAAGCCCAGTCTGCCGTGCCTCTGGAGCTGCAAATCCGCGGCGCACACCTCTACGACAAGACACGCCGGTGGGTAACCGGAACCAATGGTAAGAAGATCTTCACCGAGACGCCCATTCCTCCGGTCGAGGACGTTGATATCGCCGACATCGATCTCAGCAACCCGTTCCTCTACCGCCAAGGCCGCTGGAAGTCCTACTTCGAACGCGTGCGCAACGAGGCGCCGGTGCACTACCAGGCTCACAGTGCGTTCGGCCCGTTCTGGTCGGTGACCCGCCACGCGGACATCATCGCCGTCGACAAGAACCACGAGGCTTTCTCCGCAGAGCCGTTCATCATCATCGGGAGACCGCCCCGCTTCATGGACATCGCCATGTTCATCGCGATGGATCCGCCACAACACGACTTGCAGCGCGCTTCCGTCCAAGGGGTTGTCGCGCCGAAGAACCTGCGCGAGATGGAGGGGCTGATCCGCTCGCGTGTCCAGGAAGTGCTGGACGATCTACCGGTGGATCAGCCGTTCAATTGGGTGCACCACGTCTCCATCGAACTGACAGCGCGCATGCTCGCGACCCTGCTGGACTTCCCGTACGAGCAGCGGCACAAGCTCGTGGAATGGTCGGACCTCGCCACCTCCATGGAGCAAGCCAATGGTGGTCCTTCCGACAACGACAGAGTGTTTCGTGGCATGGTCGACATGGCGAAGGGTCTCAGCGCTCTCTGGCATGACAAGGCGGCCCGTACCGCCAACGGGGAGCGACCGGGCTTCGATCTGATCACGATGCTGCAGGCCAACGAGGACACTAAGGATCTCATCGACCGCCCGATGGAATTCCTCGGCAATTTGGTACTGCTGATCGTCGGGGGAAACGACACGACTCGCAACTCGATGAGCGGAGGGGTTCTCGCCTTGAACCAGTTCCCCGATCAGTTCGAGAAGTTGAAGGCGAACCCTGACCTGATTCCCAACATGGTATCCGAGATCATTCGCTGGCAGACCCCGTTGGCGTACATGCGCCGAGTCGCGAAAAAAGACATCATGTTGAACGGGCAATTCATCCGCAAGGGCGACAAGGTCGTGATGTGGTACGCCTCTGGTAACCGCGATGAGCGTGTCTTCGAGCGGGCCGATGAGTTGATCATCGATAGGAGCAACGCCCGCAATCACATCTCGTTCGGGTTCGGCGTGCACAGGTGCATGGGAAACCGACTTGCTGAGTTGCAGCTTCGAATCCTGTGGGAGGAATTGCTCCCTCGCTTTGAGAACATCGAGGTGGTCGGCGAACCCGAGTATGTGCAATCGAATTTCGTCAGGGGTATCAGCAAGCTGATGGTTCGCCTCACTCCCAGGCCAAGTGCGTGACTCCCGAACGAGCGGTGATCGTCGGCGCGAGCCACGCCGGCGCGCAGTTGGCAGCTAATCTTCGAAGGGAGGGGTGGTCTGGGGAGGTCGTGCTCATCGGCGACGAGGGGGGACTGCCCTACCACCGGCCTCCGTTGTCGAAGGGATACCTGGCCGGCAAGAACGGCCTCGACGACCTCCTGATTCGCGGCGCTGATTTCTACGAAAAGCAGCACATTCGACTCTTGAATGCGACCGTGGAGGCGATCCACCGGAGTGCCAAGCGTGTGTCTCTGAGCACCGGCGACACGCTGACGTACACCAAGCTCGCGTTGTGCACCGGCGCAAGGGCCAGACGACTCCCCACACCAGGGGTGGATCTTCCCGGAATTCACTACCTGCGTACCGCTGCAGACGTCGAGTTGATCCGTGCCGCCGCTACACCGGGTCGGAGGGTTGTGATCGTGGGCGGCGGTTACATCGGGTTGGAAACGGCGGCCTCGCTGTGTTCGCTCGGCATGAACGTCACCGTCCTCGAGGCAACCGAGCGTGTACTCGAACGGGTCACCGCGCCGGAGGTTTCCGCGTTTTACACCCGAATCCACAACGGCGAGGGAGTGGAGATCCGAACACACGCTCTCGTCGAAGCCTTCTCCGGCAACGGCAGAGTGCAGGAGGTCGTGCTGGCAGGCGGCGAACCGATCCCCGCCGACTTGGTCATCGTCGGCGTCGGTGTGGTGCCGAACACCGAGCTCGCCTCGGCCGCAGGATTATCCGTCGACAACGGCATCGTGATCGACGACCAGGCCCGCACCAGCGACCCCGACATCGTGGCCGCCGGCGACTGCACCAGCCACACCATGGCTCGATACGGCTCGCGTATTCGTTTGGAATCCGTATCGAGCGCCGGCGAGCAGGCCAAGATCGCTGCGGCGACAATCTGCGGAAAACACAGCGCAATCGCTGCGCTTCCGTGGTTCTGGTCCGACCAGTACGATCTCAAACTCCAGATCGCCGGTCTCAACACCGGATACGACGAAGTGGTCTTCAGCGGCGACCCGTCGCGTGACCGTGACTTCAGCTGCTTCTACTTCCGCGATCGTGAACTCATCGCCGCCGACTGCGTCAACCGTCCTCGCGATTTCATGTTCAGTAAGCGGGCCATCAGCCAGCAGCTCCGAGTTGACCGCTCAGAGCTCCTCGCCGGCTCGATCTGACACGAGAGCTTGCTAGTTACAAACTGTGGACAACTCCCAGGTACCTGAGTGCTACGCGGGAGATCCGCTCACCGGTGGTGGCGATGTCCGCGGCTGGGAGTACAACATGACTCACTGTCAGTCGCACCAGAACATCTGCGACCTCCTCAACGTCTTCGGGATCGAGATCGTCGAAGTGGTCGTTAAACCACGTGATCAGAGCCGCGGAGCAGAGCTGAAGCAGGGAAGCCGACGTCGGCAGAAGAGGTAGGACTCCAGTAGACGACGAGCCACCGCGATCATTCCCCGAAGGGTTGGACGTCAGAACTGCCTTGAGGAGCGGGCTGTCTTCTGCTTCACAGAGGGTGAATTGCACCGCTGCGGTGATGCCGCCCCGCACGTCGCCCACGTGTTCGGCAAGGACGGCAAGAATGCCTTCCATAAAGCGCTGGCCCTCCGACACCACAAGCGCGTCGCCGAGCCCCTGTTTGTCGCCGAACTCTTTGTACAACGTCGGGCGGGAGACGCCGACCGATTCGGCAACCTCGCTCATCCGGACCTGATCCCAGCCCTTCTCGATGGCGAGTTCTCGTGTCGCCCTCAAAACCTTTTCGCGCACATGCCGGCGGAAAGACACCCGCGCTGGTTCAGTTGGCATAGGAGCAGGATAGGCGCCAGCCCTACATGGGCAGTCAACCGACAGCAGGGTTCATGTGGTCCTGTCGAGGAATTCGACGACCGCCGTCGAGAATGCGTCGTTGTTGTCGCCGGCAATCATGTGTCCCGCGCCCGATACGTCAACGGTTTGCGCGTGCGGAACGACGGTCAGGAAATGCTTTACTGTCTCTTCGGAGACCATGTCAGATAGTAGGCCCCGGACCAGCAGCGTTGGCGCGGACACCTGCCTCGCACCATCAAGAAGGAACGCGCTCATCATGTCGAAGTCTTTAGCGCCTTCGTCTGGATCACCCTGCAGGAACTGGAAATTCGACGTCACGAAAGCTGGATCCCATCGCCAGGCCCAGCGACCGTCTTCGCGACGGGCGAGGACTTTTCGGAGGCCGTCGAGGTTTTCGGGGCGAGGGCGGTGCGGGTTGTAGGCGGCGATCACGTCAGCGGCCGACTCTAGGCTGTCGAAACCTTCGGGGTGTGCCGACATGAACGCTACGACTCGTCGGGCGCCTTCCATCTCCATTCGCGGAGTGACGTCAACCAGGACGACGGCCTGCCATAGGTCCGGCGGGGCGAGCAAGTGTGTTCCGAGAATGGTCAAGCCGCCCAGAGAGGCGCCGATCGCGGCGACGGGGCGGCCGGAATCGGCGTATGAGCGCACGGCCAATAGGTCGGATCCAAGCCGGTCCCCGTCGTAGCGTCCGTCGGGGTCCCAGTCGCTGTCCCCGTGTCCCCTGGTGTCGTACGCGGCCACCGTGTAGCCCCGCTGGTGCAGGCGTTGGGCGGTGACGTCCCAGGCGTGTCGGCTTTGACCTCCGCCGTGAAGGAGCAACACGACCGCCCGCGGCGCATCACAGCGGTAGAGGTCGACCGCCAGCGTCAGCCCGTCCGCCGTGGGCACGCGCTCGACCACAGGAGCCGACGAATCGCCTGTTCTCTTTGCCGACATCAGGAGCTCGTCTTCGGTGCGACGACGGTGACGGTTCCCTGGGCCGCACACACCGCTCTGCCGTCGTTGCAGATGTCGATACGCGCCACACCGCTGGTTCTGCCCAGCGAGATGATCTCGGCTGTGGCTACACAGGTGCCGCTAGAGACCGGACGAAGCAGATTCAGTTTGAACTCCGTTGTCGCGACCCAAGATCCCAGTGGAATCACGGGATAAAACACCACTCCGAGGCAGTGGTCGACCATGGCCGATAAGCAGCCCCCATGCAGGTTCCCGAAAGGCGTCTTCAGGTCGTCGCGTGCGTCCATCTCCGCGACGAGCCGTCCCGCAGTGAATTCGGTGTGACGGAAGCCGAGGTAACCGGCCAACCCGCCCGTGGTTTCTGCTGCGCTCTTTAGTTGCTCAGCGACCTGTTCGTTGAACGTGGTGAATTGCACAGGCCCTCCTACCTCATCTGCCGTCGAGACATTACGCCATAGATGTCACATCGGTCGAGCGTGGTCACCCGCCAGGATCGCCGGAAGGAGAAACCTCGACAGAAACGCCCGGAGTCCGTCACGACTGCGCTCCCGCGGCCCTCGAACAGTCAGCAGGCTCAATATCGTGCGGACAACCCACTCGGCGGCGTCGTCGACGGAGACGCCCGGTTCCACGCAACTCCAGTGTCTGGTGAAGATGGGACGCAGAAATTCGGTGACGATTTCGAAGAGGGACGTCGAGGTCCCCGCCGCGAGACCCACGCCGGCGAGTTCCTCGTCGCTGCCGAACAACAATCCGATGATCTCTTCGCGGCGCGCGGCCTCAACCGTGTATTCCACGAAATCGACGAGCGCGGAGCCCAGGTCGGCGTGCGCCGCGATCCGCGGGCTGATGCGGTCGAGATAGCGCTCGGCGGCGCGAATGATGACACCCGACATCACCGCCTCCCGACTGGGGAAGTAGCGATACACCGTTGCCCTGGACACACCCGCTGTTCTGCCGATGTCCTCCATGGTCGTGCCCACCACACCGCAACTCTCGAGGCACCGCTCGGCAGCATCGAGCAACCGGTCGCGAGCGGACCCACGATCTGTCGGCGCGGCGGCGCCCCATCTCAACAACCTCGTCGACACACAGCCAGTATGCCGCGAGCGCACACCATTGTGACTTGCCCACGCACATGACACCATCGCAGTTATGTCTCAAGTCAGCCCCGTGGCCCTGAGCGGATGCCGATGCCGATGTTGGTAGAAGCGCGTACCCCGGTTGTCGTCGGCGTGGGCGAAGTTACCCATCGCGGGAACGACTTCGTGGACCCGATCGACTTGGCGGTAGAAGCCGCACGCCGCGCGGTCAAAGACGCAAGTCGCCCGGTCGAGCGGCGCATCGACACCGTCGCGACTCCGGGCATCCTGGTCATACCGCGCGACAATCCCGCCAGCAGGATCGCCGAAGCGATGCACATCAGTCCCGCCCGCCGCATCAGCTGTCCCGTCGGCGGAAACACCCCGCAGTATCTCGTCGAAGTGTTGGGTGGCGAAATAGGCGAAGGCCGTGCAGATGTCGTCCTGGTCGTCGGGGCGGAGAGCGGGCATTCCGCACGCAAGCTTCAGGGCGGGGCACTTCTCGACTCGCCGCCCCCACCCCGCTCCGACGACGAATCCCTGGGCGACGCCCGCCCCGGGCTGAGTCAAGCCGAATTGTCGGTGGGTCTGAGTTGGCCGCACGAGGTGTATCCCATCTTCGAGTCCGCGATCGCCGCGCGCCACGGCCGCGACTTCGATGCTCAACGGGAGTGGCTGGGCACGCTGATGGCCCCGTTCACAGCCGAGGCGGCACGCCATCCGGAACAGGCCTGGTTCCCACGCGCACGAAGTGCCACCGAACTCAGCGAAGTCACCGCGGAAAACCGCATGGTCTGCTTGCCCTATCCCAAGCTGCTCAACAGCATCATGTCCGTCGACATGGCTGCCGCCTTCATTCTCATGGCGGCCGAGGTGGCGGACGAATTAGGCGTCGCGCGCGATCGTTGGGTCTTTCCCTGGTCAGCAGCGACTTGCAACGACGTGTACTTCCCCGTGGAACGGCCGGACCTCAGCCGCTCATCGGGTATCGAGGTAGCGGCACGGAAGGCTCTCGATGCGGGCCGGTTGACCACCGACGACATCCGGTGGTTCGACCTCTACTCCTGCTTCCCGTCGGCAATTGAGATGGCTGCCGAGGCTCTCGACTTGGACCCCCTCGACGACAGAGGCCTCACAGTAACCGGAGGCCTGCCTTATCACGGCGGTCCCGGAAACAATTACGTCAGCCACTCGATCGTGGAGATGGTCCGACGGTGCCGACGCGACCCAACCGATGCCGGACTCGTCACCGGCCTCGGGTGGTATTCGACGAAGCATTCGGTCGGTGTGTGGTCGGCCACCCCGCCACCAGCCGGGTGGCGACTGCTCGACACGGCGGTCGAACAAGCTCAAATCGATTCATCGCGGCTGGCCGTCGCAGGCGCCGACGAGGCGACCGGTTGCGCGACAGTCGACGGATACACCGTCGTCTACGACCGAGACGGCCAACCTCGATGGACTCCGATCATCGCGCACCTGTCCGACGGGCAAAGAGTCGTCGCACGCAGCGACGATCCGCAGATCGCCGAGGCGATGGGCGCGGAAATGTACGTAGGTAAAACGGTGTGCCTCCGAAACACAGGGTCGTTCACCGGGTTCGAGCTTCCATGATCGCCGAGGCGATGGTGCTGACCGGACCGCGGAGTCTGCAGCGGCGCCAGATGACCATCCCCGACGTCGGCGACCGGGGTGCGATCCTGCGAGTTGAAGCATGCGGTCTGTGCGGAACAGATCACGAACAATTCACCGGACACCTGCCTGCCGGCTTCTCATTCGTTCCAGGGCACGAAATCGTCGGCATCGTCGAACATGTTGGCGCTGCGGCTGGCCAACGCTGGGGTGTACAAGCCGGCCAGCGCGTGGCCGTTGAGGTGTTCCGGTCCTGCCGAGACTGCCCCGAGTGCCGCCGCGGCGAATACCGGCGGTGCGCGGTGAACGGCATCGCCACCATGTTCGGGTTTGTCGACGTGGAGGTCGGCGCGGGCTTATGGGGCGGATACGCCACCCATGTGGAGCTTCCGTGGGACGCGATGCTGCTCCCGATTGCCGAAGACATGGACCCCGTTCTCGCCACGTTGTTCAACCCTCTCGGGGCCGGTATCCAGTGGGGGGCGACTCTTCCCGACACCAAGGCCGGGGACGTCGTAGCGATCCTGGGGCCCGGCATCCGCGGAATCTGTGCGGCGGTGGCGGCCAAAGAGGCGGGAGCCGCGTTCGTCGCGATGACCGGCGTAGGCCCACGCGACGAACAACGACTGGCCATAGCCAGATCATTCGGTGTCGACCTGCCCATCGATGTATCGCAGGACGATGCAGTGACCGCGCTCCAGCGTGAGACAGGCGGACGGCTTGCCGACGTGGTCGTCGACGTCACCGCTAAAGCACCCTCCGCGTTCGCCGATGCCGTCGGCCTTGCCAGGCCCGGCGGCACAATTGTGGTGGCCGGCACCCGTGGAGGAGGCGGCACGCCCCGGTTTGAACCAGACTTGTTGGTCTATAAAGAATTACACGTCGTAGGCGCACTCGGCGTGGAGTATCCCGCCCACCGGGCAGCCCTCGAGATTCTCGCCCTGGGCCGCTGGCCGTTCGACCGGATCACCAGAGAATCAACCGGATTCGCTGGGCTCGCGCAGCTGCTCACTTCGCTTGCAGATGAAAGTGCCCGATCAAGTGGGGCGCTGCACAACGTCTTTTTGCCCACGCCCTAACGGCGTGGGCAGAGGTTCAACAGAGAGGGCCACCCGTGACCATGGCGGAACGCGTACCGATGCTCGACCGTGAGCAGGCCCAGCTGCGAGCTGCCGAATGTGGGTTGCCCGAAGAGTTGGCAGACCTGTCGGTATTCCGCGTGGCACTTCATCAGCCGCGTGTGGCGGTTGCGCTGTATGGGCTGCTAGACGCGTTACTCTTCCGCGGTTCCCTTGACGCGCGGCTACGCGAGCTGGTCATCATGCGCATCGGCTGGATTACTGGCTCCGAATACGAATGGACTCAACATTGGCGAATCGCCACACTGCTCGGCGTGCCTGAGCATGATCTCCTGGCGGTGCGCGACTGGCAGAATTCCGAAAGCCTCGGGCCAGTCGAGCGTGCGGTCCTCGCAGCGACCGATGATGTGGTACGCGACGGGGTCATCTCCGAGGAAAACTGGGCTGGGTGCCAGAAGGCATTCAATAGCGATCACGCCGTTTTGGTCGAACTTGTCGGAGCAATCGCCAATTGGCGGCTCTTTTCGATCCTGCTTCGATCTCTGAATATTCCGCTTGAGTCCGGTACCGACGGCTGGCCGCCCGATGGGCGAGCTCCTCAGGGTTGCGATTGAGCGAAAAACGTGGACCGGTGCTTGACCGAAGCGGTCAGCGCCCCAATCGCCAGACCACGACCCGTGTCGTAGACGGACAAGTCCCCCCTCGGACACACGACTGAGGCGAGCGAAATGAACGCTCGCGTTCATTTCCGAGCCGAGGGAGTGTGTTGAGCGGCGCAGCCGCGAACACACCTCCGACAAGCCGACTGAGGCGAGCGAATGAACGCTCGCGTTCATTTCCGAGCCGAGGGAGTGTGTTGAGCGGCGCAGCCGCGAACACACCTACACGAGGACCTGCCGGGGCATCACGGTCGGCTGAATCCCATAGCGTGGGCCAACACCGTAGCCGCCGCGGCCCGCCGAGGCGTAGGCCGGCATCCCGGTGGCCACATTCATCACCCCAGCACCCTGCTCTGCCGGCACCGTCCAGCCCGAACCGGCCAACGGCGCGGTGGACGCTGCCATCGTGGCCGGGGTGGCGGCCGACCACGAGGCGGGCACCGAGAGCTTGCCGACCGTCGTCGCCTGGCCGGCCGCCGCGGATACCGACGCAGCACTCGCGCCGCCGGAACCCAGACCCGCAGCCATTTGCGCCGGCCCGATCCCGACGGCGCCCAAATCCGGCGGGAACTGGCTCGCGATCAGGCCCGCGTCGAAGGTGTGCGAGTACAGCACTGCAGTGACAATTGCGTTGAAACCGTTCCAGGCCGCCATGTCGATAATGCCGTTGGGGATGTTCTGCACCAGGCTGTCGCTGAAGAAGTCGCCGACGGCCGATGCCGGCGCCGCCGCCGCTGGGTTTGCCAGCGACTGAACGACACTCGGCGTGCTGGACACCAAGGCGGACAGCCCTGTCGAGGTGCCGGCGGCCTGATCCGCCGTGGCGCTCGGCGCGGGGTTGGCGGCCGGGGTCGGTGCGGTCAGCGGGTCCAGTCGCCCGGCCAGCGCCGACGATCCGGCGTAGCCGTACATCGCGGCGGCGTCCTGGGCCCACATCTCGCCGTAGAGCGCTTCGTTGGCCGCGATCGCGGGCGTGTTCTGACCCACGATGTTGGTGGCGACGAGTGTTGCCAGCTGGGCGCGATTGGCCGCGACGACCGCCGGCGGCACCGTCATTGCGTACGCGGCCTCGTAGGCGGCCGCCGACGCCATCGCCTGGTCGGCCGCGTGCTGCAGCGACGCAGAGGTGGTGAGCAGCCATTGCACATAGGGGGCGGCGGCGGTGGCCATCGTCGCTGAGGACGGGCCCCGCCATTCGTCCTCGGTCAACGTCGAGATCACCGACTCGGCGGCCGTCGCCGTGCTGCTCAGTTCGGCAGCCAAGTTGCTGTAGGCCGCGGCGGCGGCCATCAGCGGCGCCGCTCCCGGGCCGGTGTACATACGGGTTGAATTGATCTCCGGGGACAGCGCGCCAAAATCAAAAGGCATTTCTCGGTCCTTACTGAAGTGGGGGGTTCAGACAACGGTCGGCTTGGGCATGACGATCGGTTTGAGGCCGTAGCGCGGCGCCCCGAATCCGGCACTCGAACGGTCGGCCGATGCGATCGCCGGCAGGCCGGCGGGCACCGTCGTGATCGGCGCGGAATGCGCCGCGGCGCTGGTCCAGCCCGCGCCCGTCAGCGTTGCCGGCGTTCCGCCAGCAACAGGCATGCCGGCCGCCCAACTCGGTGGCACCGATATCGCCCCGATCGACACGGCCTCGCCGACACTTGCCGCCACCGGTGGTCCAGCGATAGCCGAGGTCGGTAACGCGGGCGCCGCACCGACGCCCAGCGGCGGGAAATCGGCCATCGCGGGATTCCAAGTCACCGAACCGGGCAGGAACTGCCCCTGGCCGAGCGCGATGAAGTTCGACGCCGCGGCGCCGACATTCTGGAACCAGTTGAACGGCGTGCCGATGATCGCGTCGTCGGACGCGGCCGCCTCCGCCGGGCTGGCGGCCGCCGCGGATGCCGCGTTGGTGAGGCCGGACATCGATTCCGAGCCGGCCGCGCTCTGATTGGCCCCCTCGGTCTCGCCGTAGGCGTCGGCATTGGACCCGAGGGTGGTGACCAGCTGTTGATGCACGGCTCTGGCTTGCGCGCTGACCTGCTGATACCAGGTGCCGTAGGCCGCGAACTGTGCAGCCTGCAGTGCGGACACCTCGTCGGCGGCGGCCGGGACGACGCTGGTGGTCGGTGGCGCGGCGGCGGCATCCTCGGCGGCCATGGCCGTCCCGAGGTGTTGCAGTGCGCCCGCTGCGGCCGTCAATGCTTGGGGGTACGTGGTCACGAAGGACATCGGGTTCTCCTATCGGCAGCGCCGCCCGTTTCGGAGGTCGGCCGGCGGTGGATGACCCGTTTATTAAGCGCGCCTGCCAGCACGGGAACCAGGAATTTCGGCAATGTTTCGGAAATACGTCGGTAATCCCGCTGTAACGAGCAACCGAGTTGCTGCTGACTGCCCAGCGGCGCGGTGAGTCAGTAGGCTTTGGTGGTTGCCAGCACAGGGCGGAGTGCGACCCATGAACCCACCGCGGACCCCATCGAGAGCCCTGTTTCGGCGCACGCCGACCCGCACGTTTCGCGACCGACGCGAAGCCGGCCGCGTCTTGGCCGACTCCCTGGCCGCCTACCGCGGCAAGCCGGATCTGCTGGTCCTCGGGCTCGCCCGGGGTGGCGTCCCGGTGGGATGGGAAGTCGCCGCCGGGCTGGACGCCGACCTCGACGTGTTTCTGGTGCGCAAGCTGGGTGTCCCGACGCAACCGGAATTGGCGATGGGGGCGTTGGCCAGCGGCGGCCGGGTGGTGATGAACGAGGACGTGCTGTCCAGCCTGCGCATCTCCGACGAGCAGGTGCACAGGGTAATCGAGGCCGAGTCGGCCGAACTGCGGCGGCGCGAACTGGCCTACCGCGGCGGGCGTCCCGGCGCCGACCCGCGCGCCAGGATTGCGGTTCTGGTCGACGACGGCATCGCTACCGGCGCCAGCATGTTGGCCGCGGTGCGGGCGGTGCGCGCCGCCGGGCCACAGGCGGTGGTGGTCGCGGTTCCCGTCGGGCCGGCCTCAGGGTGCCGGATGCTGGCGCGCGAAGCCGACGACGTGGTGTGCGCCACCATGCCCCGGGACTTCAACGCCGTCGGGCAGGTCTATGCCGACTTCCATCAGGTCAGCGACGACGAGGTGCGCGCCCTGCTGTCCACTGCGACCGAACCGCGGTAGACCGACCGCTACTTGGCGTCCTCATCGCGACGCGCCGGTTCCTCGGGCGCCTCGACGTCTTCGTCCGGATAGTCGACGGTGTCCTCGGACTCGGCGTCCGCATCGGCGTCCTCATCGACGGCCGCATCGCGCTGCTGACGTTCCCGGACCGCGTCCACAATCAGCAGGATCACGCCCACCACGCTGGCGCCGATGCACACCCAGGCAACCAACACGTTGCTGGTCACTACCGCGAACACCAGCGCCACAAGCCCGATCAGGGCCAATACCAGCGCAATGATCAACATCGGTCATCCCTCCAGCCGCGAGGCGCGACTGCCAAACCTACCAGGGTCGATGACGCTGAACTCGCGGCTGGCGCGTGTCCGGCGTCGCGTTCCGGGCAGGTTGCCGCCCAGCGGTCAGTTGGCGCCGCGGTTGAACTGTTCGAAGCCGCCGGCGTCCGCGCTGGAATCGACCGGAGCCGCCGATCCGCGCTGGCCGAGTTCTTCGAGCTGGGACTCCAGATATGTCTTCAGGCGGGTCCGGTACTCGCGCTCGAAGGTCCGCAACTGCTCGAGACGGCCTTCCAGCACGGTGCGCTGCTGGTTGATGGTCCCCATGATTTCGGAGTGCTTGCGTTCGGCATCGGCCTGCAGCGCGTCCGCCTTCTCCTGCGCCTGGCGCAGCTGGCTCTCCGAGCGCGCCGTGGCATCCGCCAGCATCGCGTCCGCGCGCTGCCGCGCTTCGGAGACCGTGGTCTCGGCGGTGTGCCGCGCCTCGCTGAGGATCTGATCGGCGTTCGCGCGGGCATCGGCCAGCATCTTGTCCGACTCGGCCTTGGCGGTGCTGGTCAGACGGTCGGCGGTGTCCTGGGCCAGGCTGAGCACGCGGGCCGCCTTGAGCGCCTGCTCCTCGTTGGAGGAGCTCGGTTGCGCCGGCGCCGGGGTCGGCGCGGCCTGCTTGACCGGCTCGGGCTCGGGCTCGTAGGCCGGGATCGGCTGGGCCACCGTGGGCGCGGCACCGGAGGCGCCGCCTCCCGCGGCCAGCTCCTGGTCCAACTCGGCGATCCGCTGCCGCAGATCGGAGTTCTCCTCGATCAGTCGGGTCAGTTCGTTCTCCACCAGGTCAAGGAAGGCGTCAACCTCGTCCTCGTTGTACCCGCGCTTGCCGATAGGCGGCTTACTGAACGCCACATTGTGGACGTCGGCAGGTGTAAGCGGCATTCTTTGTCCCCTCGAGTTCCTGGACGGTCGAACAATCTGAAAGTGTAGAACGGTGCGGTAGCCGTCGCGCAACTGCCGCCCATCCTGTCACACCAGACTCGGCGGTTGCCGATTGGAGTAATAAATAAGGACAGATTTCATTCTTTTTAGAGCTCTGCAGCCAATAAATCACATTCCTTAGATTTCAAAAAACACGCGCCTGAGTTGACGCCAAATCGTGGCCAAACCGTCTCTAAAAGACCAACTCGGGTCGCCTACGTGGCGCCGTCGGCTGCGCCGAGCGCGAGTTGCATGCCGATGAAGGCGATCAACAACAGCACCAGGATGGACAGGTCCAGGCGCACGGCGCCGATGGTGATCGGCGGGATGAGTCGGCGCAGCAGCTTCACCGGCGGATCGGTGATCGACATGATGATCTCCAGGATCACCACAGTGATGCCGGTGGGCCGCCAGTCACGGCTGAACGAGCGGATCCACTCGATGACGACCCGGAAGACCAGCAGCAACCAGAAGGCCAGCAGGGTGTACCCGACGATGTACAGCAACACAACCAACGAGAGTCCCGACCTTCACGATGACGTTGATGAGAATGTCCGTCGCCGCCGGCGTAGCGGCGACAGCAAGCCTACCGACCCGCCCCGTTCCCGTGGTGGGCTGTCGACAGCGCACCGCCCGGTCGGCCAGTTGGTGACCTACCGGGCGGTGCGGAAACTATTCGGCGCAAGCCCCTGCCGGTGAGCTTATTGGTAAGCGTAGAAACCGGTTTCGGCGATCCGGCGACGTTCCTCCGGGGACACGTCGACGTCCGCGGGTGAGAGCAGGAACACCTTGGTGGCGACCTTGTCGAACGAGCCGCGCAGCGCGAACGCCAGGCCCGCGGCGAAGTCGACCAGCCGCTTGGCGTCGGCGTTGTCCATCGACACCAGGTCCATGATCACCGGAGTGCCGTCGCGGAACCGCTCGCCGATGGTGCGCGCCTCGCTGTAGTCCTTGGGACGCAGCGTGGTGATCTTCGACAGCGGGTGGCCTTCCTCGAACATCATCGCCATCCGGCGCGGGTCCATCGCCAACGCGCCGCGGGTGGCGCCGCCGCGTCCCAGCCACGAACCCAGCCGCGGCCGAGCCAGGTCGGCACGGTCGAACCCGCCCGTCGGGAAGCGCGGCTCGTCGGCATAGCCGCCGCGGTAACTGCTGGGCGGCGGGTAGTCGGCCGGCTCACCGCGCAGGTCGCCGCGCGGGTCGGCGCGGGGATCTCTGCGCGGATCGTCGTAATCGCGGTCACGGTCCTCATAACGACCGTATTCATCGTCGAATCGCGGCCGCGAATAACCGCGCGATGGCGCGCGGTCGTCGTAATACTCGTCGTCGTAATCCTCCATCGGAGCCATCCCGAAGTAGGCCTTGACCTTATGCAGTGTGCTCATCGTACGACCCCTTCTAGCCTGGGATATCTGTTGCCTGTGATGAAGATGTGACTACAGTGACTATTCACGGTGACCGTAACCGCCGTTGACCCAATAGCGCGGTACCGACACGCACACACGTCGAACCATGTTTGACGGCGATTTCGAAGTCACCCGACATGCCGGCCGACAGCCCGACCGCCGTCGGGAACGCCGCGCGCACCCGCTGGTGCTCGGATTGCAGCCGGTCAAAGGCCTGTTCCGGGTCCCATTCCACGGGCGGGATGCCCATCAGACCGACCAGTTCCAGGCTGCGCGAGTCCTGCACCTGGGCGCAGATCCGGTCCACCGCACCGGGTTCGTCCATGTCGACGCCACCGCGCGACACATCGCCGTCGAGGCTGACCTGGACGTAGACCCGCAGCCGGTTCTCCCGCTCGTGCCCGGCCAGCGCACCGGTCACCGCCCGGTCGAGCGCGGTCACCAACTGCATGCTGTCGACGGAGTGGACGGTGTGCGCCCAGCGCGCCAGGGACCGGGCTTTTTTGCGCTGAATCTGACCGACCATGTGCCAATGCAAATCCCGCAATCCGGTGTGTTGTGCAGCGGCCGTCAACAGCCGGGTGACTTCACTCACCTTCGCCGCAGCTTCCTGTTCGCGCGATTCGCCAACGGCCCGACAACCTAATCGGGACAAAATCGCTACGTCGGTTGCTGGGAAGAATTTGGTAATTGGGAGCAGCTCAATTTCTGCGACATTGCGGCCGGCGGCCGCGGCGGCCGCAGCCAGCCGGGATCGCACCGCCCCCAGGGCCGTGGTCAATTCCGTCTGGCGGTCGCCGCCGCCTCCCCGCACCGGGTTCTCCGTGGCCATCACACTCATTCCATCCACACCAACGACGCCAGCCGTCCGGTCGGCGCACCGCGCCGGTGGCTGAACAGCGTCGCGTCGGAAATGGTGCAGCGCGGATCGACCTCGATCGAAGTCACTCCCAAATCGCGGAGCTGGCAAGCGATTCCGGCACGCAGGTCCAGTCCGGGCGTTCCGGCGGCGGTCGTGGTTCGACTGCCCGGCAGCGTCGTCTCGACCTCGTCGGCCATCGCGGCGGGCACTTCATAGCGACTGCCGCTGGCCGCCGGGCCGAGCAGTGCGGAAATGTCGCCGGGCCGCGCACCCCGGCTCACCATGGCCTCTACCGCGCGGGTCACCACGCCATGTTGGGCCCCGACCCGACCGGCGTGCACCGCCCCGACCACACCGGCGCGCGCGTCGGCGAGCAGGACCGGCACGCAGTCGGCGGTCAGTACCACCAGCGCCAGGCCCGGCGTGCCGGTCACGACCCCGTCGGTGTCGTCGATCGCCGCGTGTCGCGGCTCGTCGACCACCGCGATGCGGTCACCGTGTACCTGGTTCATCCACACCAGCCGCTCGTCGGGCAGGCCGACGGCCGCAGCCAGCCGGGCACGGTTGGCAGCGACGGCCGACGGGTCGTCACCGACGTGGTCGCCGAGATTGAAGCTGTCGAACGGCGGCTTCGACACACCGCCCGCCCGGGTGGTGGTCACCCGACGGATGCGAACGCTCACCTGCCCAGTATCTGGAATCGGTTGCCCGCCAGAGTGCTTCGACGTGAGGCCATTATGTTTCGAGGCCGGTTCGTCGCGCAGTGGCAAGCAAATCGAGACCTCAGCGGCGCATGAAGGGCGGCACGTCGACGTCATCGTCGTCACCGCCGATGCTCAGCGTCGCACCGTTGGTGTGCACCGGCACGCTGACGGCGTCGACCGGCTCGAACAACGTGGAGGTGAGCTTGCCGGCCTTGGCGGTCTCAATCCGGTGGGCGCCGCCGGTCTCGGTGGCGCTGGTGACCGGCTTGCGGCCCGGCCCGGCATCGAAGCCGGCCGCGATGACGGTGACGCGCACCTCGTCGCCGAGCGAGTCGTCGATCACGGTACCGAAGATGATGTTCGCGTCCTGATGCGCGGCGTCCTGCACCAACGAGGCTGCCTCGTTGATCTCGAAGAGCCCCAGGTCGCTGCCGCCGGCGATCGACATCAGCACGCCCTGCGCACCTTCCATCGACGCTTCCAGCAGCGGCGAGTTGATCGCGATCTCGGCGGCCTTGAGCGAGCGGCCCTCGCCGCGAGCCGAGCCGATGCCCATCAGCGCGGTGCCCGCGCCGGACATGATGCCCTTGACGTCGGCGAAGTCGACGTTGATCAGGCCCGGTGTGGTGATCAGATCGGTGATGCCCTGCACGCCGTTGAGCAGCACCTCGTCGGCGCTGCGGAAGGCGTCCATCAGCGACACGGCGGCGTCACCCATCTGCAGCAGCCGGTCGTTGGGGATCACGATCAGCGTGTCGCAGCTCTCCCGCAGCGCTGAGATGCCGTTTTCGGCCTGATTGCTGCGCCGTTTGCCCTCGAAGGAGAAGGGCCGGGTGACCACACCGACGGTCAGCGCGCCGAGTTTGCGCGCGATGTTGGCGACGACGGGCGCGCCGCCGGTGCCGGTGCCACCACCCTCACCCGCGGTGACGAAGACCATGTCGGCGCCGCGCAGCAGCTCCTCGATCTCCTCCTTGGCGTCCTCGGCGGCCTTCTTGCCGACCTCGGGGTCGGCACCGGCGCCCAGGCCACGCGTCGAGTCGCGGCCGACGTCCAGCTTGACGTCGGCGTCGCTCATCAACAGGGCCTGCGCATCGGTGTTGATCGCGATGAACTCCACGCCTTTGAGGCCTTGTTCGATCATCCGGTTGACGGCGTTGACGCCGCCACCACCAATGCCCACGACCTTGATGACGGCCAGATAGTTATGTGGGGGGGTCATCATTCGTCTTCCTCCCTGAGGGCTCACGTTCCCCTGAATGTCTTCGGTGCGGTGTGTCTACTTGCAAAAGTCTCAACCTCAACCATAGAGTTAGAGTTATGTCAAGTAGTTCCGCGTAACCAGAACCGTATGGGTACGACGGGCACTAACGCCGCAGGCGCGCCGACGCGCCGCGGGTGATTTTTGTGCTGTGTCTTCGCCGAGCGTGAGCGTGGTCGCCGAGCGTCACACCAGCGCGACACCCGCGACTGATTTGGCGCCCGCCCCAGCCGGCGCCCCACCCAGCGTCACACCAGCGCAACGTTCGACGCCCAGCGTCACACCAGCGTGACACCCGCGACTGATTTGGCGCCCGCCCCGGCCGGCGCCCCACCGAGCGTCACACCAGCGCAACGTTCGACGCCCAGCGTCACACCAGCGCGACATCCGCGATTGATTTGGCGCCCGCCCCGGCCAGCGCCCCACCGAGCGTCACGCCAGCGCAACGTTCGACGCCCAGCGTCACACCAGCGCGACACCCGCGATTGATTTGGCGCCCGCCCCGGCCAGCGCCCCACCGAGCGTCACGCCAGCGCAACGTTCGACGCCCAGCGTCACACCAGCGCGACACCCGCGATTGATTAGGCGCCCGCCCCAGCCGGCGCCCCACCGAGCGTCACGCCAGCGCAAGGTTCGACGCCCAGCGTCACACCAGCGTGACATCCGCGATTGATTTGGCGCCCGCCCCAGCCGGCGCCCCACCGAGCGTCACGCCAGCGCAACGTTCGACGCCGACCATCACACTGGCGTGACAAACGCGGGGACCGCGCGCCGAGCGTCACGCGGGCGTGGCAATCCCGGGGTGGACCCGGCGGCTACTTGACGGTCGGCAGGTCAGGGCTGGACACGTCATAGGTGCGGCCGGGCTGGGTCAGCAGCGCCGCGAGCTTCTCCGCCTTCTCCTCCGCACGGTCGGTGGTCCCCCAGATCACCACCCGGCCGTCGGAGAGTGTCAGCGTGATCGAGGACACCGACGGGGCCGCGATCCGGCCCACCTCCCCGGCGACCTCGGGTCGCAGGGCCATCAGCACCTTGAGCGCCGCCAGCGTAGGCGGATCCGTCGGGCCGGGGTTCTCGACGTCGATGTACGGCAGCGCCGGCGGCGGCGGGTCGTTCGCGAAATCGACGCCATCGCGGTCGAACAGATGGGGTCCGTCCGGGAAATCCTTCACCACCACCGGGATTCGCTCGACGATGGTGACGCGCAGCGCCGACGGGTACTCGCGCTGCACCCGGGCGCTGGCCACCCGCCGGATCGCGGCCACCCGCTCGGCGACCTGGCTGGTGTTGATCTGCAGCAACGGCGTCCCGACCCGCACCTGCGCCGCGTTCAGGACGTCCTCGCGGGTCACCACTCCGGTCCCGGTGACCACAATATTGCGGGCCGACATCGCCGGCGTGAAGTACAGGATCAGCCCCAGCCCGACGCCAACGACCACCATGATCACCGTCGCGAGCAGCATCTTGAGCCCGCGGACCACGCCGCGCGCAACAGGTTTGGGCTCGGGCAGGACGTTGCCGCGGGCGCGCCGCTTGGCCTCCCGGCGGGCCTGTTCGATCGCGACGGCCCGGGCCTGGGCGGCGCGCCGCTCGGCGCGTTCCCGGCGTTCGCGCCGGCGTGGACCTTCGAAATCGTCCGGCTCGGAGGTTTCCTCCGGCGGCGCGGGTTGTTCGGTCGCAATAGGTTCGGTGGCGCCGGACTCAGGTACCGCTTCGGCCGGACCGTCGACCAGGTCGGCTCCGCGGGACGCGGACTCCTCGGGGTCGGGCTCGCTCACTGCAACACTCCCGGGCGACCCGGCGCGCTGCGGTTCGACCGGGAGCGCAACGCCGCCACGATCTCGGGCCCCAGCAGCGTCACGTCACCGGCGCCCATGGTGACGATGAGGTCACCCGGACCGGCTGCGGCCGCCACCTCGCCGGCCACCATCGAGAAATCCGGCAGGTAGCGCACCGGCACACTCACGTGCTCGGCGACGCTGGCTCCGCTCACCCCGGCCAACGGTTGCTCGCGGGCACCGTAGACGTCGAGCACGAACACTTCGTCGGCGGCATCCAGGGCCCGACCGAATTCGTGGGCGAAAGCCTTTGTCCGCGAATACAAGTGCGGCTGGAACACGACCAACGAGCGCCCGCCGCCGCGCTGCTCGACCACCGACCGCACCGCGGCCAGGGTGGCCGCGACCTCGGTTGGGTGGTGGGCGTAGTCGTCGAACACCTGCACCGAGTCGGCGGTGCCGACCAGTTCGAAGCGGCGCCGCACCCCCTCGAAACCGGCCAGCCCGTCGAGCACCTCCTCGACCGGCGCGCCGATCTCGGTCGCCGCCAGCAGCGCCCCCAACGCATTGAGCGCCATGTGCCGTCCCGGCACCGACAGCCGCATCACCCGCTGCTGCGCCTCGCCGCGAAGTTGCAGGTGGGCCACCGCCTCGGTGCCGTGCTGCTCCCAGGACAACAGGGTCGCGGCCAGGTCGTCGCCGGTGGACCCGTACCGCAGCACCCGGATACCCAGCGCCGCGGTGCGCTGGGCCAGCGCCGCCGCCCCCGGGTCATCGGTGCACACCACCAGCGCGCCGCCCGGCGCCAGCCGCTCGACGAACGCGTCGAACACCCCGACATAGGCGTCGGTGCTGCCGTAGAAGTCCAGGTGGTCGGACTCGATGTTGGTGACCACCGCGACGTTGGGTGTGTACTCCAGCAGCGTGCCGTCGCTTTCGTCGGCTTCGGCGACGAAGTAGTGACCGCTGCCGTGGTGGGCGTTGGTGCCGGCCTCCCCCAGTTCGCCACCGACCGCGAATGACGGGTCGCGCCCGCAGTGCTGCAGCGCCACGATCAACATCGACGTGGTGGTGGTTTTGCCGTGCGTGCCGGTGACCATCAGCGTGGTGCGCCCGGCCATCAGCTTGGCCAGCACCACCGGCCGTAGCACGACCGGGATGCCACGCCGTCGGGCCTCGACCAGCTCGGGGTTGGTTTTCGGGATGGCGGCGTGGGTGGTGATGACGGCGGTGAGCCCGCCAGGCAGCAGATCCAGCGAGGACGCGTCGTGCCCGATGCGGATCTTGGCGCCGCGGGCCAGCAGCGCATGCAGACCTCGCGACTCCTTGGCATCGGACCCCGAGACCAGCCCGCCGCGGTCCAGCAGGATGCGGGCGATGCCCGACATGCCGGCGCCGCCGATGCCGACCATGTGCACCCGGTGCAGCTCCGGGGGCAGCTGTTCGGCGCTCACCGCCGTCCTCCGGAGGAGGCCGAGCGCGCGAGATCCAGCGCCGCCTGCGCCACCCGCAGCGCGGCGTCGCGATGCCCGACGAGCGCAGCCGCCGCCGTCATGGCCGCCAGCCTCGTGGGGTCGTTGAGCAGCCCGGCGACTTCCCGTACCACCAGCTCCGGCGTCAGGGCCGCGTCGGCGACCACCATGCCGCCGCCGGCGTTGACCACCGGCAGCGCGTTGAGCCGTTGTTCGCCGTTGCCGATCGGCAGCGGCACGTAGATGGCCGGCAGCCCGACGGCCGACACCTCGGCCACCGTCATCGCCCCGGACCGGCAGATCGCCATGTCGGCCGCGGCGTACGCCAGATCCATCCGGTCCAGGTAGGGCAATGCGACGTAGGGCGGGTCCCCCGGTTCGGGGGTGCGCAGGTCCAGGGTGTTCTTGGGGCCGTGCGCGTGCAGCACCGAGACCCCCGCGCCGGCCAGCCCGGCGGCCGCCGCCGACACCGCCCGGTTGAGCGAGACCGCGCCCTGGGAACCGCCGAAGACCAGCAGCACCCGCGCGTCCTCGGGGAAACCGAAGTAGGCGCGCGCCTCGCTGCGCAGCGCGGCCCGGTCCAGTGCGGTGATCGCCGCCCGCACCGGCACCCCGACCACCTCGGCACCGTGCAGACCCGACCCCGGCACCGCGGCCAGCACCCGGTCGGCCGAGCGGGCACCGACCCGGTTGGCCAGTCCCGCCCGGGCGTTGGCTTCGTGGATCACCACTGGGACGCGATGGCGTCGGCGTCCCGAGACCCGGCTACCGCGGGCGGCCAGGTAGGCCGGTAGCGCGACGTAGCCGCCGAAGCCGATGACGACGTCGGCGCGCACGTCGTCGAGCACCGCCCTGGCCTCTCGGACCGCGCGCCACACCCGCGGTGGTAGCCGGGCCAGGTCACCGCTGGGTTTGCGGGGCAGCGGCACCGGGGTGATCAGTTCGAGGTGGTAGCCGCGGGCGGGCACCAGCCGGGTCTCCAGCCCGCGCGCGGTGCCCAACGCGGTGATCCGGATCTGGGGGTCCAGCGAGGTCAGCGCGTCGGCGACGGCCATCGCGGGTTCCACATGCCCGGCGGTCCCGCCTCCGGCCAACACGACCGACAAGGACGGCAACGCGCTACCGGCGGGCAGGGGCGCTGCCCCCAACCCGCCGGTGGACTCGCTGACCATGTCGTTCACCCGTAACGCTGACCTTCCAATGCGCGAGCGCGCCCCATGCGGCGCCGGCCGGCGTACTGCTGGCCAGATCCATGATGCCTCTTCTGCAAGTGCGCGTTGCCCGCAGACCGGCGACCCGACCGTTCCGCGGTGCGCGCCGACGCCTGCCGCGGCGGGGTGGCGGCGCGGCGGACCGGCGGCTTGGGCTGCGGTTTGGCGCGTTTGCGGTCGCGGAATGTTTCCAGACGGGTGGGTGCGTACGGCTCGGGCACCGGCAGCCGCAGCAGCCGGTTGACCTTGTCGTCGCGCCCGGCGCGCAGCGCGGCCACCGCTTCGGGCTCGTTGCGAGCTGCGTTGGCCATGATGCCGATCATGAAAAGTGTTGTCGCCGTTGATGTTCCACCAGCTGAGATGAGCGGCAGCTGCAATCCGGTGACCGGCAGCAGACCGATTACATAGCCGATGTTGATGAACGCCTGGCCCAGGATCCACAGCGTGGTGGTCGCGGTCAGCAACCGCAGGAACGGGTCGGCCGAGCGGCGCGCGATCCGCATCCCGGTGTAGGCGAACAGTCCGAACAGGCCCAGCAAGCCGACCGCGCCGATCAGTCCGAGTTCCTCGCCGATGATGGCGAAGATGAAGTCGTTGTGGGCATTGGGCAGATAGTTCCATTTGGCCACGCCCTGGCCCAGCCCGTCGCCGAAGATGCCGCCGTGGGCGAGCGCGTACTTGGCCTGGCGCGCCTGGTAACCGGTGTCCATCGGGTCGTTCTCCGGGTCCAGCCAGGACCGCACCCGGTCGGAGCGGTAGCCCGCCGACATCGAGAAGATCGCCCCGGCGATGACCACCATGACCAGACCGCTGATGAACACCCGCAGGTCCAGGCCGGCGTACCACAGCAGGCCCAGCAGGATGATGCCGAGCGAGACGGTCTGCCCGAGGTCGGGCTGGGCCATGATCAGCCCCAGCGCGATCAGCGAGGCCGGTACCAGCGGCACCAGGATGTCGCGCAGCCCGGCCCGCTCGGCGCGGCGCGCCGCCAACAGGTGGGCCCCCCAGATTGCGAACGCGATCTTGGCCAACTCCGACGGCTGCATCGAGAAGCCGGCGATCACGAACCACTTCCGCGACCCGTTGACGAGGTTGCCGATGCCAGGAACGAGCACCAGGACCAGCAGGATGCAGGTGACGGCGTAGCTGGTGAAGGCGATGCGGCGGATGAAGCGCACCGACATCCGCAGTCCGGCGTAGCAGGCGACCAGGCCGACGATCGTCCACATCACCTGTTTGCCGAAGATGATCCACGCCGACCCGTCGTTGCCGTAGGACTCGACGCCGGAGGCGGACAGCACCATGATCAGGCCCAGGCTCGTCAGCAATGCCGCGACGGCGATGATCAGATGAAACGAGGTCATCGGCCGCCCCAGCCAGGTGCCGAACCGGGTGCGTGGGCCCGACGGCGGCGCGGGGCTCTTGGTGGGCTGGTCAGCGCCGGCCGGATCCTGCTCGGCCGCCGCGGCCACGCCTTCGGCATCGGAGTTCTCGTCGCCGACGGTCTTGTCCCGGCGCAGCAGCCGGGTCAGCGCGATAGCCACGCCGCCTACCGGACCGCGGCGCGGACGGCGGCGGCAAAGGCGTCACCGCGGGCGGCGTAGCCGCTGAACTGGTCGAACGAGGCGCCGGCCGGGGCGAGCAGCACGGTGTCGCCGGGTGTGGCGAATTCGCGGGCCGCGGCCACCGCCGCGGTCATCACCCGGGTGCCGATGGTCTCGACGTCGTTATTAACTTGCGTCACATTAGTAACAAATGCCCCACCAGTCTCATGCATCACATCATCCTCGCCTGTGACGACGTGTACGACGGGGACATCGGGCGCGTGTCGCGATAACGCGTCGGCAACCTCGCCGCGATCCCGGCCGATCAGGACCGCCCCGACCAGCCGGGATGCGATGCGGGCGACCTCGGCGTCCACCGACGCGCCCTTGAGCAGTCCGCCGGCCAACCAGACCACCCGGGGGTAGGCCAGCACCGACGCCTCGGCGGCGTGCGGGTTGGTGGCTTTGGAATCGTCGACGTAGGTGATGCCGTCGACCACCGCGACCACCTCCGAGCGGTGCCGGCCGGGCTGGAACGCCGAGATCGCCGACTCGATGGCCGGGGCAGCAACGCCCACCGCGCGGGCCAGCGCGGCCGCCGCCAGCGCGTCGAGCACGCCGACCGGGCCGGGCACCGGTATCGCGCTGACCGCCAGCAACGGCAGGTCGTCGGCAAAAGCGCGGTCCACCAGGAACCCGCCGCGCACGCCCAACTCCCCGGCAGCGGGTTCGCCGAGGCGGAAACCCACCCGCTGCGACGCGGTGTCGACCAATGCCGCGGCGCGGGCGTCGTCGAGGCCGACCACCGCCACCCGGCCGGTGAGCACCCGCGCCTTGGCCGCGGCGTAGTCGGCCATGGTGCCGTGCCAGTCCAGATGGTCCTCGGCGACATTGAGCACCGCGCCCGCCTCGGGCCGCAGCGACGGCGCCCAGAACAGCTGGAAGCTGGACAACTCGACAGCCAACACGTCCGACGGCTTGTCGAGCACGTCCAGCACCGGGTCGCCGATGTTGCCGCACAGGGCGCTGCGCAGCCCGCCGGCGGTCACCATGGCGTGCAGCATCGAGGTGGTGGTGGTCTTGCCGTTGGTGCCGGTCACCACCAGCCAGCGCCGCGGCGGCCCGTAGTGGCCTGATGCGTCCAGCCGCCAGGCCAGTTCCACGTCACCCCAGATGGGCACGCCGGCCGCCGCGGCAGCCGCCAGCACCGGAGTACTCGGCTGGAAACCGGGACTGGTGACGACCAGCACGTAGTCGGCGATCTGCCGGATCGCGGCCGCCGGAGCCACAGTGGCCACGCCCCGGTCGGCGTACGGGCGCAGCATGGCGGGGTCGTCGTCGCAGAGGGTCGGGGCGGCGCCGAACCCGTGCAGCGCCGCCAACACCGCCCGGCCGGTCACCCGCGCACCGGCGATCAGGACGGGCGCGCCCGCCGTCAAGGGGCCCAGCACGTCACGCACCGATCGTGGAGAGGTACTCGCCGTAGAACAGGGCCACGCCCAACCCGCAGGTGATCGCCGTGAGCAACCAGAACCGGATGATCACTGTGGTTTCCGCCCAGCCGGACAACTCGAAATGATGATGGAACGGCGCCATCCGGAAGACGCGGCGCCCGGTCGTGCGGAAGGCCAGAATCTGCAGGACCACCGAGGTGACTTCGGCGACGAACAACGAACCGAGCACCACAGCGAGGATTTCGGTGCGGCTGGTCACCGACAGCCCGGCGATGATGCCGCCCAGCGCCAGCGACCCGGTGTCGCCCATGAAGATCTTGGCCGGGGCGGCGTTCCACCACAGAAAACCGATGCAGGCTCCGGCGGTGGCCGCCGCCACCAATGCCAGGTCCAGCGGGTCGCGCACGTTGTAACAGCCCTGCAGCCAGGTCTGCGGCCCCAGCAAGGCCATCGACGCGCACGCGTTGCGGAACTGCCAGAAGGTGATCAGCACGTAGGCGCCCGCGACCATCGCCATGCAGCCCGCGGCCAGCCCGTCCAGCCCGTCGGTGAAATTGACCGCGTTGGACCAGGCGCTGACCATCACCACGCAGAACAGCACGAACATGGCCGGGGTGAAGGTGATGGTGGCGATGTCGCGGACATAGGACAGATCCGTGCTGCCCGGCGTCAGGCCGGCAGCGTTGCGGAACTGCAGCACCAGCACCGCGAACAGCACGGCGGCGGTGATCTGCCCGATGGTCTTGGCCGTCTTGTTCAGCCCCAGGTTGCGCGAACGGCGAATCTTGATCAGGTCGTCCAGAAAACCGACGCCGCCCAGCGCGGTAGCCAGCCCCAGCACCAGCAGGCCGGAGGCGGTCACGCCGTCGCCGTCGAAGAGCAGGCCGAACAGGTGCGTGCTCAGGTAGCCGGCCCAGATACCGGCCAGGATCGCCACCCCACCCATCGACGGCGTGCCCCGTTTGCTCTGGTGGGTGGGCGGGCCGTCCTCGCGGATCTGGTGACCGAAACCCTGCCGGGTGAACAGCCGGATCAACGCCGGGGTGAGCAGGATGGACACGGTCACCGCAATGGCGACGGCGATCAGGATCTGTCTCACGCGGGGTCACCTTCGGCGACGAGCGCGTCGGCCATCGCGCCCAGACCGGCCGAGTTGGACGCCTTGACCAGCACCACGTCGCCGGCTCGCAGCTCGGCGCGCAGCAGCGCCAGGGCGGCGTCCCGGTCGGGTACCTGGACGGCCTCCGATCCCCACGAGCCCTCCATCACCGCACCCTGGTGCATGGCGCTCATCGACCTCCCGGTTCCCACGACTACAAGTCGAGACACATCTAATCGCACCGCGAGCCGGCCGATGCGATCGTGCTCGGTTATCGCGTCGTCGCCGAGTTCGGCCATCTCCCCCAGCACCGCCCAGCTGCGCCGCCGATCACCGGTCTGATCGGCCGCGCCGTGCGCCATCCACGCCAACGCCTGCAGTCCGGCCCGCATCGAGTCGGGGTTGGCGTTGTACGCGTCGTCGATCACGGTCACCCCGTCAGAGCGGGTGCTGACCTGCATGCGGTGCCGCGACACCGGCCCGGCACCGGCGAGCACCGCGGCCACCTGTGCGACGTCGGCGCCGCATTCGAGGGCGACGGCAGCCGCGCACAGGGCGTTGCCCACCTGATGATCGCCCGAGACGCCGAGCTGGATCTCGGCGTGCGCGCCGCCGGCGTGCAGGGTGAAGCGGGGACGCGCCAGTTCGTCGAGGGCGACCGGGCCGGCCCACACGTCGGCGTCGCGGTGCCGGCTCACCCGGACCACGCGGGCCGCGGTCACGTGCGCCATCGCGGCGACCATCGGGTCGTCCGCGTTGAGGATGACCACCCCGTCAGGCGAAACTGCTTGCGGCAGTTCCGATTTGGTCTGCGCGATGATCTCGCGTGAGCCGAACTCGCCTAGGTGCGCGGTGCCGACGTTGAGGACCACGCCGATCGACGGCGGGGCGATCTCGGCCAGGGCGGCGATATTGCCGGGGTGGCGCGCGGACATCTCCAGCACCAGGAAGTCGGTGTCGCGGGTGGCCCGCAGCACCGTCCAGGGATGGCCCAGTTCGTTGTTGAACGATCCCGGCGGAGCGACGACTTCGCCGAGTGGCTGCAGAACGGCGGCCACCAGATCCTTGGTCGAGGTCTTGCCCGACGATCCGGTGATGCCGATGATCCGCAGCTTGCCGGCCACCAGCTCGGCAGCTACTGCAGCGGCGAGGTTGGCCAGCGCGGCCAGCACCGCCGCGCCGGAACCGTCCACGTCGTGTTCGAGGACGCCGGCCCGGCCGTCCGGCGCCGGACGCGGCGCCACCACGATGGCCGGTACGCCCACCGGGCGGGCGGCCAGCACCACCGCCGCGCCGGCGGCCACCGCCGCCCCGGCATGGTCGTGACCGTCGGCGCGCGCCCCGGGCAGGGCGAGGAACAGTCCGCCGGGACCGACGGCACGCGAGTCGAATTCCACCGTCCCGGTGACGTGGGTGGCCGCAGCCTGCTCGGCGGAGATGTCGGCCAGGGTGCCGCCGACGATCTCGGCGATGCGGGCGACGGTCAGGTCGATCACACGCGGTCCTGTAGCGCGTCGGCCAGTTCGACGCGGTCGTCGAACGGGCGCACCTCGCTGGCACCGCGCTGACCGGTTTCGTGTCCTTTGCCGGCGATCAGCACCACGTCACCGGGCGCTGCCCAGGCCACCGCGCGCCGGATCGCCGCGCGCCGGTCGCCGAGCTCCAGCACCTGGGCCTTACCGCCGGCGGCGCCGGCCAGGATCTCGCGGCGGATCGCGGCGGGATCCTCACTGCGCGGGTTGTCGTCGGTGACGATCACCAGATCGGCCAGTTCGGCGGCGATTTCACCCATCGGCGCCCGCTTGCCGGGGTCGCGGTCGCCTCCGGCACCGAACACCACCGCCAATCGCCGATCCGGGTGCCGCAGGGTGCTCAGCACCGCACGCAGCGCTTCGGGTTTGTGGGCGTAGTCGACCAGGGCGACGAAATCCTGGCCGCGGTCGACCAACTCGAGCCGCCCGGGTACCCGGGTACGGCGCAACCCCGGCGCCGCCTGTTCCGGCCGCACCCCGATCACATCCAGAATCGCCAGTGCGACAAGACAATTCGCGATGTTGTAGTGGCCCGGCAAGTCGATCCCGACGCGGTGCTGCGCGCCGGCGGGGTCGATGGCGGTGAACTCCTGCCCGGCCGGTCCCACTGGCGTGACGTCGGCGGCGCGCCAGTGCGCGGGCCGGCCGGTGACGCTGACGGTGATCGGATCGGTTGCCCGCCCGGCCATCGCGCGTCCGGCGTCGTCGTCGATGCACACCACGGCGCGGCGGGCGTGCAGCGCCGAGGCCGGGTCGAAGAGCAGTGCCTTGGCTTCGAAGTACTCCTGCATGGTCTGGTGGAAATCCAGATGGTCCCGCGAGAGGTTGGTGAACGCCCCGATCGCGAACTCGGTGCCGTCCACCCGGCCGAGGCTCAGCGCGTGACTGGACACCTCCATCACCACGGTGTCCACCCCGCGCTCGGCCATCGCCGCATACAAGGCCTGCAGGGCGGGTGCCTCCGGCGTGGTCAGCGCGCTGGGGATGTCGGTGCCGTCGATCCGGATGCCGATGGTGCCGATCAGCCCGGCGATCCGACCGGCCGCCCGCAGCCCGGCCTCGACCAGATAGGTCGTGGTGGTCTTGCCGGACGTACCGGTGATGCCGACCACCGCCATCCGCGCCGACGGCCGCCCGTAGACGGTGGCTGCCAGGCCGCCGAGCACGCTGCGGGGCGCCGGATGCACCAGCACCGGGATCTCGACAGCACCCATCTCGGCCAGGCCGGCGGCGTCGGTGAGCAGCGCGACCGCGCCGCGTTCGATCGCCTGACCGGCGTGCCGGGCGCCGTGGGTGACCGAACCGGGCAGGGCCGCGAACAGGTCACCGGGCCGCACGTCCTGACCACGCAACGTCACCCCGGTGACCGGCAGGTCTGGGACGCAATCTGGTCGATCGGGGCCCGACGGCAGCACCGCGCCGACCTGGGCGGCCAACACATCCAGCGGGATCCCGGCGCCGGTGCTGGGACGCAGGTCCGTGGGGGCCAACGCCACAGTCACCACCTCCGTACGACGTCGCGTGATCGCGATGATCAGCCATGACACCCTACCTAGCCACACCCCTCGGGTGCGGGTGCGGAAGTCGGCTACATCGCCTGCAAGGTGAGCGGTGGGCCCGGATCCGGTGACAGCGGCACGTTCTCGCGTTGCATCAGCCAGCCGGCGATGTTGTGGAACAGCGGCGCGGCGGAGTGCCCCGGGGTGCCGTCGGCGTTGCGCTGCGGGTTGTCCATCATGATGCCGATGACGTAGCGCGGGTTGTCGACGGTGGCCATGCCCGCAAAGGTGATCCAGTAGACGTCGTCGAAATAGCACCCGCAACTCGGGTTGATCTGCTGCGCGGTGCCGGTCTTGCCGGCCATCTGATAGCCGGGCACCGACGCTGCGGGTCCGGTGCCCTGCTGGTAACCCATCGGGTCCTGCTGCACCACCGCGCGCAACATGTTGCGCACCGTCTGCGCGGTCTGCGCCGACACCACCCGGATGCCGTCCGGGCGGGGTTCCTCGGTTCGCGTGCCGTCCGGTGCGACGGTGGCCTTCAGGATGCGCGGCGGGATGCGCACCCCGTCGTTGGCGATGGCCTGGTACATGCCGGCCATCTGCAGCAGGGTCATTGAAACACCCTGTCCGATCGGGAGATTGGAGAAGGTGCTGCCCGACCACTGGTCGATCGGGGGCACCAGGCCCGCGCTCTCGCCGGGCAACCCGACGCCGGTGCGTTGACCGAGGCCGAACTTGCGCACCATGTCGTAGAAGCGCTCCGGACCGACCCGCTGCGCCAGCATCAACGTGCCGACGTTGGACGACTTCCCGAAGACGCCGGTCGTGGTGTAGGGCATCACGCCGTGTTCCCAGGCGTCGTGGATGGTGACCCCGCCCATCGAGATGGTGCCGGGCACCTGCAACACCTCGTCGGGGTTGGACAGGCCGTACTCGATGACCGAGGACGCGGTGATGATCTTGTTCACCGAGCCCGGTTCGAATGGCGAGGACACCGGCAGGTTGCCCAGTTGCCGCTCCCCCTGCCGCCCGAGGTCCTGGGACGGGTCGAAGGTGTTGTCGTTGGCCATGGCCAGCACTTCGCCGGTCCTGGCGTCCAGCACGACCGCCGAGACGGTGTGCGCGCCGGACGCGTTCTTGGCCTGCTGCACCTGCTGCTGGACGTAGAACTGGATATCGTCGTCGAGGGTGAGCTGGATGGTCGAGCCGTGCACCGCCTTGTGCCGGTTGCGATAGCTGCCGGGGATCACGACGCCGTCGGACCCGCGGTCGTAGGTGACCGCACCGTCGGTGCCGGCCAGCATGGCGTCCAGCGCATCTTCCAGACCCAGCAGACCGTGGCCGTCCCAGTCGATGCCGCCGACGATGTTGGCTGCCAGCGACCCGCCGGGGTACTGACGCAGGTCCTGGCGCTCGGAGCCGACCTCGGGGAACTTCGCCGAGATCGCGTGTGCGACAGCGGGATCCACTGCGCGGGCCAGGTAGACGAACGACTCGTTGCTCTGCAGCTTCTTCAGGATGGTCGCCGCGTCGGGCTTGTTGTTCAGTCGGCCGGCCACCTCTTTGGCGATGGCGGCGAGCCGCTCCTGGGGGTCCGGTGCGCGCGACGACTTCTTCTTGGCCTCTTCCAGCTGCTGGCGGACCCGGTTGGGCTGGAAGGTCAGCGCGCGGGCCTCGATGGTGAACGCGAGCCGGTCGTTGTGGCGGTCCACGATGGCGCCGCGGATCGCCCGTTCGACGTCGGTGACCTTGAGCTGGCCGGCGGCCTGGGCGTTGAGCTGCGAGGCGTTGGACACCTGCAGGTAGAACAGCTGAGCGATGGCGACCAGCATCAGTACGAAGATGATGCCGTTGCCCGCGCGATGCCGGAAGATGAACGAGGCGCCCCGGGTGGTGACTTCGGCCGCCTGGCGGGTGCGCCGAGCGCGCGCCGAGTGTCCTGCCGGCGCTGCCTCGGGCCGGGCGGTCGCCCGGGATCGCTTGGCGTCGGCGGCTTTCCGTGATCGCTTGGGTTGCCGCACCGCCTGGGCGTCGCGGGCTTTGCGGGGAGTGCGCCGCTCCTCGCCGCGGTTCATCGGGTGGCCCCGGGGGCCGCGGGCGCCGTCGGTATGACGGGCCCGAACTGTTCGGGGTTGGCCGGCAGCGGGGTGGTCACCAGGCCCGGTGGCTGCGGTGTGGGTACCAGCACCGGCGACTGCGGTGTGGGTACCAGCACCGGCGGCTGCGCGGCGGGCGCCGGGAGCGCGAACCCGTTGGACGGCAGCAGGTCGGCGTGCACGGAGTTGGGCGCCGGGGTGGGCACTGCCGATCCCGGCACGGGTAGCGGACCACCCGGCACGGTCGTCGGAGCCCCCGGTGTCATACCGGGAAGGTGGGGGCCGTCCAGGGTGGTTGCGCCGTTCGGCCCGCGCTGCAAGACCTGCGGCGGCGTCGGGTCCCCGGTGCCCGGTGCGACCCGGACCGCAACCTCAGGTGGGCTCACCACCGGCGGTGGCGGGGGTGGCGGGGGCGCCGCGTCGGGCAGTTTGGCGTTCAACGGCGGCGGCGGCACGCCGTCGGCGGGCCGCGGTGTGCCCACCACCACCCAGGTGCCGTCCGGTGCCTGAACCAGGTGGGCAGTGTCCCTGGTGGGGATCATGCCCTGCTTGCGCGCCGCCTCGGCCAGCGCCGGCGCCGATTCCGCCTCCCGCACGTCGCGCTCCAGCGACTCCTTCTGCTGTTGCAGCATCCGGGTCCGCTCCCGGGCATCGCTGAGCTGATAGGAGCGCTCAGCCGCGTCGGTGGACAACCACAGCGTCAGTCCCAGCCCCACTCCGAGCGAACCGATGACCAGCACCACGAACGGAATACGGCTGAGCAGCGTGTGTGGCCGCAGGTCGATCTCGGCCAGCCGGGCGGCCAGCCGTTCGGTGAGTTTGGGCCGTACCACCTTGGGCGCCTTGGCTTTCCGGGCCTTGGCCCGAGCCTTGGCCTGGCTGGTGTTCTTCGCCCGGCCCGGCCGTTCCGCGGGTCGGGTTATCGGGCTGGTCTGCGGCCCCGATCTGGGCACCCGGGCTTCGCGGTTGGCACCCGCCGGCGTGCGCGACGGGTTGCGGCGCTGCGACGCGTCAGCCGCGTTGCGGGCACTGGTCCGGGCCGCACGTCGACCGCGACGATCGGTGTCGCGACGTTTCGACGCCTCGCGCTGTGTGCTCATGCATAGCCCTTCCCGCTTGCCCGCTCTACTCGTTGCAGTGCCCGCAACCGCACCGGGGTGCTGCGGGGGTTGCGCTCCATCTCGGCCGCATCGGCACGTTCGGCGCCGTGCGTCAGCGACCGGAATCGCGGCTCGTGGCCGGGAAGTTCGACCGGCAACCCCGGTGGTGTCCGGGAGGCCGTCGCGTCGGCGAAGGCGCGTTTGACGATCCGGTCCTCCAGCGACTGGTAGGCCAGCACCACGATCCGGCCACCCACCGCGAGTGCGTCCAGTGCGGCGGGAATGGCGCTGCGCAACGACCCCAGTTCGTCGTTGACCGCGATGCGCAGCGCCTGGAAGGTCCGTTTGGCCGGGTGTCCGCCAGTCCGCCGGGCCGGCGCCGGAATCGCCTCGTAGAGCAGCGCGACCAGGTCGGCGGTGGAGGTGAACGGGGTGCGGGCGCGTCGCCGTACGATCTGGGCCGCGATGCGCCGGGCAAAGCGCTCCTCGCCGTAGCGGTGCAGAATGCCGGCCAGCTCCGCTTCGGGGTAGGTGTTCACCACGTCGGCTGCCGTCAGCGGCGACGACGGGTCCATCCGCATGTCCAGCGGTGCCTCTTTGGCGTAGGCGAAGCCCCGCTCGGCCCGATCGAGCTGCATCGAGGACACGCCCAGATCGAACAGCACTCCGTCGATGGAGTCTGTTGCGCCACAACCGGTTTCATCGAGCGCGGCGTCGATGCCGTCGTAGCGGGTGTGGACCAGCGTGATCCGGTCGGCGAAGCGGGCCAGCCGGGCGCCGGCGATGTCGAGCGCGGTCGGGTCGCGGTCGAGCCCGATCAGTCGCAGCCCCGGCAGGGCGGTGAGGAACCGTTCGGCATGCCCACCGGCCCCGAGCGTCGCGTCGACCAGGACGGCACCGGAACCGTCGGAGTGGTGTCGGGTCAGCGCCGGGTCGAGCAATTCGATGCACCGCTGCGCCAGCACCGGCACATGACCGAAATCACCTGCGCTGCTTCCTGATTCGCCGGAATCCGGGTCAGGCACTTGGACACCTCCCCGGTTCGGGCCGCACCGAATTACCGGCCTGGTCGCCCGTGCACCGTGGTCTCTGACCGAAAGCACGCACCTGACGTTGGGGAAGTACGCCAGGGTCGGTTCGGGCAGAGACCACGGTGCACCGGCATGCACCTCAGAAGATGTCGCCGAGTGCTTCATCGCTGGCCGCGGAGAAGTTCTCTTCGTGGATTTGCTGATAGTTGTTCCAGGCCTGCGCATCCCAGATCTCGATGAAGTCGACCGCACCGATCACCACGCAGTCCTTGGACAGCCCGGCGTAACGACGGTGGTCGGCCGACAACGTGATGCGACCCTGCGCGTCGGGGTGTTGCTCATCGGTGCCGGCGGCGAGATTACGCAGGAAGGCCCGTGCCTCGGGGTTGCTGCGGGGCGCCTTGCTGGCCCGTCGTGCCAGCTGCTCGAACTCCGAGCGCGGGTAGACGGCGAGGCTGTGGTCCTGGCTCTTGGTGACCATCAACCCCCCTGCCAACGCGTCGCGAAACTTGGCCGGCAGCGTGAGCCGCCACTTGTCGTCGAGCTTGGGCGTGTAGGTGCCGAGAAACACGGCGGCACCTCCAACTTGCTTCTCACCCAAACACTTCGGCCACCATACCCCACAATCCCCCACTTCTCCCCATAAACACCCCTTCCGCGAGTGTCGAAGCGGCGAATCACCGAACCGGGTCGCCATCGGGGTGCGCAAGACTGCCGCAGACAGGGTTCGAAGACCCAGAAAAGCGCATTTCAGAGCCTATTTGGCAGCGCCGAGACGGTGGTGGGGCGAGGTGGGGGGCACTGGACACAAGTTCGCTACGAGTTCGGCACGGAATGGCTTCGTACGCCGCGTTGTGGGTGTCCGGCGGTCCGGAATCTGCCACTGTGTCCGTCGACCCGGCGCGGGACGCTCCGGCACCGACCGGCACGGGCAGGCCGGCGAACAGAAACGGGGCAGCCGCTCGGCTACCCCGTCATGTGTTGGCGCGCAGGACTACTCGTCGAAGCGACGCCGGAACCGGTCCTCCATGCGGCTGGTGAACGAACCACCGCCGCCCTTGGCGCGACGCGAGCGCGACGCACTCGGCGGCGACACCCCGTGATCCGCTTTGCCGGGCAACGGCCGACCGGTGACCGCGTACACCACACCGGCGAACATCACCACGAATCCCAGCACGCTCAACACCGGGAAGGTCCCGATCATCGTGGCTTTGAATGCCACCCCGGAGACCAGCATGGCCAGGCCGACCACGAACAACGCGGTGCCCTGCAGACGGCGCCGCGCGGTCGGGGCACGAAAGCCACCGCCGCGGACACTCGACGCGAACTTGGGATCCTCGGCGTAGAGGGCGCTCTCGATCTGATCGAGCATTCGCTGCTCATGATCGGAGAGTGGCATTCGTCCCTCCTTGCCGAAAGATTGTGACGTCATCACCGATAGCACACATATAGCCCGTTGCGGGGCAATTAACTCCGATGATACGAGGTCATTTAGTGCGGTACCACTGATTCGCCCGCGATTCTATCCCGGCGACGACCGCCGCCGCGATACGGCCCGCGACAGCACCGGGTGCCACGCCGCACATCCTGGCTCGGCAAGACTGCTTGTCGCGCAGCCGAGCCCGCGTCCGATACTGGACCCACCGATCCGACCCCGACCACGCTGAGGAGGACACCGCGACGTGGCGATCTTCCTCGTCGACCTGCCGGCTGCCGAAATGGAGCGCCGCCTCACCGACGCGCTGCGGGTGTATGTCGACGCGATGCGCTACCCGCGCGGCACCGAGAACCAGCGTGCCGCGATGTGGTTGGAACACACCCGCCGGCCCGGCTGGCAGGCGGTGGCCGCGGTCGAGGTGGGCAAGCGGGCCGCGGACGGCCCGCCACCCCCGGCGGCCGAACTCCGTAACGCACCGCTGGTGGGCATCGCCTACGGATACCCGGGCGCCCCTGGCCAGTGGTGGCAACAGCAGGTCATCCTGGGGTTGCAGCGCAGCGGTCTGGCGCCGGCAGCCATCGACCGGCTGATGACCAGTTACTTCGAACTGACCGAACTGCACATTCACCCCCGCGCCCAGGGCCGGGGACTCGGCGAGGCGCTGGCCCGCCGGCTGCTGGCGGGTCGCCACGAGGCGAACGTCCTGCTGTCCACGCCGGAGACCAACGGCGAGTCCAACCGGGCCTGGCGGCTGTACCGACGGCTGGGCTTCACCGACGTCATCCGCAGCTACTACTTCGCCGGTGATCCGCGCGCGTTCGCCATTCTGGGACGCGCCCTGCCGCTATGACCGGATGGCGCAGCTGTGCGGCACACCGGGTCTGGCACGATGACCTGGTGCGCGCCAGCTCTCCCCCACTTTCCCCGCTGCGCTCCCGCCGGAGCCGCAAGCTGCTGGCCAT
Source organism: Mycobacterium sp. NGS24 (assembly GCF_059813065.1). Lineage (NCBI taxonomy): Bacteria > Bacillati > Actinomycetota > Actinomycetes > Mycobacteriales > Mycobacteriaceae > Mycobacterium > Mycobacterium sp. NGS24. Next base: position 372,100 of record NZ_JCALDW010000001.1, on the reverse strand, counting down.
CGTCATGCTGCTCATGGTGGTGCCGCTGGCCACCGGATGCCTGCGGGTCCGGGCCTCGCTGACCGTCTCGCCCGACGATTTGGTGTCCGGCGAAATCATCGCGGCCGCCAAACCGAAGAACAACAAGGACACCGGGCCGCAACTGGACTCGAACCTGCCGTTCGGTCAGAAAGTCGCGATCTCGAACTACGACAGCGACGGCTACGTCGGCTCACAGGCGGTGTTCTCCGATCTGACCTTCGCCGAGTTGCCCCAGCTGGCCCACATGAACCCCGACGCCGCGGGGGTCAACCTGTCGATGCGCCGCAACGGCAACCTGGTGATCCTGGAAGGTCGCGCCGATCTGACCTCGGTGACCGACCCCGACGCCGAAGTCGGGTTGACCGTCGCCTTCCCGGGCACCGTCACCTCCACCAACGGTGACCGGATCGAGCCCGAAGTCGTGCAGTGGAAACTCAAACCGGGAGTGGTCAGCACCATGACCGCGACGGCCCGCTACACCGACCCCAACACCCGCTCGTTCACCGGGGCCGGCATCTGGCTGGGCATCGCATCATTCGCGGTCGCCGGGGTGGTGGCGATGCTGGCGTGGGTCAGCCGGGACCGCTCGCCGCGGTTCACCGCGCCCACCGACCAGTCGTCGTCGGCCTGAGTTACTGCCCGCCCACTGTCTCCGGCGAGGGCGCCCAGTAGGCGAGCATCTCGGCGAAGGTGTCGAAAGCCGGCCCGGAAACCCCGTAGGTGGCCTCCAGGTGGATGCTCAGCGGAAAACCGAGGTCGGCGACCCCGTCGACCACCCGCTTGTACAGGTCGACGAGTTGAGCGCGTTTGTCCGCGGGCTCGCTGGCCGCCAGCTTCTTGACGAACTCCTGCTCCTCGGCCACCGCGGAGTTACCCGGATCCTGGATCAGCCAGTTGATCAGCCCGACCCGGCTCTCCACTTTGGGCACGAAGCCGAACGACAGCAGGATTTCCGGCCGGTGGTCGGTCTCCTTGGCGAAATCGGTCAGGAACCCGACGATGGCGTCGGAGTAGAGCAACTGGGTCATGCCGTAGGTCGCGCCCTGGTTGCATTTGAAGTTCAGCCGGCCGTGTTCGCCGTCCCGGGTCGGAATCACGATCACGCCGCGATTGGTCACCGCGTCGCGATAGATCGACAACGCGTCGGTGGGCGCCACGCCCGAGCCCTCGCCATCGTTCATGGTGCGCGGCACCCCGACGAAAACCACGCCCTGCATGCCGGCCGCCGTCAGCGCAGCCAGGCGCTCGCCCAGGGTGTGCTGGTCCAGGAACGCGGTCACCTGGGTGCACAGGCCGTACAACCCGGGCAGCTCCGGCTTGATGATCGACCAGAAGTCCAGCACGTCGAGCTTGGGCTTCATCGGCACCGGACGGTCGTCGTCCTCGGCGATCATGCCGGGGATCATCACGTGCCGCAGCCGCCCGTCCAGGCCCGACTCGGCGGCGTACCGCACCACCTTGTGCGCGTCCTCCAAAGCCCGCTCGCGGCCGTCGTCCACATTCGGTGGCACCAATTCCAGCGCGATGGTGTTGAGCGTCACGCGGCCCCTCATTCTGCAGACAAGTTGTTCTCGCGCTCCGTCGCGCAAAGCTTGGACAGACCCCACGACAGCATAGGGGCGCGGTAGTCAGCGGCTCCGAGCCGCCGGTGGCTGCGGCTCCGCGTACTCCGGCAAACACCGCGGCGGCATACACTGTCGGGCCAGAGGCACACCGAATCGGAAAGGGGCGCCGCGCTGAGTCTGGAAGCATCGGCAACGTCGGCGACCGTCGAGGTGGCCGGCGCTGTCACCGAGCAACTGCGGCGGTACCTGGACGACCGGCGCGGTGAATCCGGTTACCTCGGAGCCGAGTTCGACTCCCTGACCGATTGGCTGGCGGACTTCGTCCTCACCGGCGGCAAGCGCCTGCGGCCGGTGTTCGCTTACTGGGGGTGGGACGCGGTCGCCGGCCGGGCGCCCGATCCCGATGCGCTGCTGCTGTTCTCCGCGCTGGAACTGCTGCACGCCTTCGCCCTGATCCACGACGACGTGATCGACGCATCGGCCACCCGCCGCGGCAAGCCGACCGCCCACATGCACTTCGCAGCGCTGCACCGCGCGCGCCGGTGGCGCGGGTCCGCCGACCAGTTCGGCATCTCGGCGGCGATCCTGCTCGGCGACATCACCCACACGTGGGCAAACGATGTGGTGTCCCGTGCGCCGCTGACCGCCGAGGCCCGGGACCGGGTCGAGCGGGTCTGGACGGCGATCCGCACCGAGGTGCTCGGCGGCCAGTACCTCGACGTGGTCGCCGAAGCCTCGGTATCGGCTTCGGCTGACGAATCGCTGGCCGCCGCGATGACCGTCGCCACCTTCAAGACCGCCTGCTACACGGTGACCCGTCCACTGCAGCTCGGGGCGGCCGCCGCCGCCGACCGTCCGGAGGTGGCCGCCGTCTTCGAGGCGTTCGGCACCGATCTGGGGGTGGCGTTCCAGCTGCGCGACGACGTGCTCGGGGTGTTCGGTGACCCCGAGGTCACGGGCAAGCCGTCCGGGGACGATCTGCGGTCGGGTAAGCGCACCGTGCTGCTGGCCGAGACCACCCGCCTGGCCGAGACGTCCGATCCGGCGGCGGCCCGGCTGTTGCGCGAATCGATCGGCACCGACCTGACCGACGCCCAGGTGCGCGAACTACGGCAATTGATCGAGGGGGTGGGCGCGCTGGCCGCCGCGGAGAACCGGATCACCGAACTCACCGAACGTGCGCTGACCACGCTGGCCTCGGCGCCGATCAGCGCGAGCGCCAAAGCAGGGTTGACCGACCTGGCCCGAGTGGCCACCGACCGGTCCGCCTGAATCGATGAGCGCTCCGACGCCGACCCCGGCCGCCGACACCACGGCTCCGAAAGTAACTGTGGGCCAACGCTTTTCCCGCTTCCGCACGGTCGCTACCGGCTCCGAGGGCGGGCCGGCGCGACTGGGGTTCGTGGGGTCCGTGCTGATCACCCTGGGCGGTCTGGGTGCGGGCAGCACCCGCCAGCACGACCCCCTGCTGGAGGCGATCCACATGTCCTGGCTGCGGTTCGGCCATGGGCTGGTGCTCTCGTCGATCGTGCTGTGGGTCGGCGTGGGTCTGATGCTGATCGCCTGGGTGCGGCTGGGTCGACGGGTGCTCGCCGGCGCGGCCGACGAGTTCACCATGCGGGTGACCACCGCCTGCTGGCTGGCCCCGCTGTTGCTCTCGGCACCGGTGTTCAGTCGCGACACGTACTCCTACCTGGCTCAGGGGGCGTTGTTGCGCGACGGCTTCGACCCGTACGCGGTGGGCCCGGTCGGCAATCCGAACTCGCTGCTGGACGACGTGAGCCCGATCTGGACGATCACCACCGCCCCGTATGGTCCGGCGTTCATTTTGGTGGCCAAGTTGGTGACGATGCTCGTCGGCAACAACGTGGTGGCCGGAACCATGCTGCTGCGGCTGTGCATGTTGCCCGGGCTGGCGTTGCTGATCTGGGCGGCGCCGCGGCTGGCACGCCACGTCGGCGCCGACGGCGCCAGGGCGCTGTGGATCTGCGTGCTGAACCCGCTGGTGCTGATCCATCTGATGGGCGGGGTGCACAACGAGATGCTGATGGTGGGCCTGATGGCGGCCGGCATCGCGTTGACGCTGCGACGCCGGCAGGTAGCCGGGATCGTGTTGCTCACTTTCGCAATCGCCGTCAAGGCCACCGCGGGGCTAGCGTTGCCGTTCCTGGGGTGGGTGTGGATGCGGCATCTGCGCGACGACCGGGGCTGGCGGCCGGTGCCGGCGTTCCTGGTCGCCGCGCTGTCCACGGTGGCGATTTTCGTGGCGGTGTTCGGGGTGATTTCGGTCGCGGCCGGGGTCGGCCTGGGCTGGCTGACCGCGCTGGCCGGGTCGGTGAAGATCATCAACTGGCTCACGGTGCCAACCGCCGCCGCGAACCTGATTCACGCTTTCACCAGCGGGTTTCTGCCGGTGCAGTTCTACGCCGTGCTGCGGATCGCCCGGCTGGTGGGCATCGGCGTGATCGCGGTGTCACTCCCGGTGCTGTGGTGGCGGTACCGCCGCGACGACCGTGCCGCGCTGACCGGCATCGCCGCGGTGATGCTGGTGGTGGTGTTGTTCGTGCCCGCCGCACTGCCCTGGTACTACTCGTGGCCGCTGGCGGTGCTGGCCCCGCTGGCCCAGTCGCGACGCGCGATGGCCGTGATCGCCGGATTCTCGACGTGGATCATGGTGATCTTCAAACCCGACGGCTCGCACGGCATGTACTCCTGGCTGCACGTCGGGCTGGCGACCGCGGCCGCGCTGTGGGCCTGGCATTCGCTGAACCGCGCCCCGGAAGCCGAGGACGCGCCGGACGACGCTGCCCTCAGTACGCCATAGCCTGGGCGCGCCGCACCACTTCGCGGGCCTGGTGCGCATGCAACGCATCGACCGGGCGCGCGTTGTTCAGGGCGTCCCGGGAGCCGTCGCGGGTGACGGTCAATGAGGGGTCCGGGGTGAAGAGCCAGCGCACGATCTCGGTGTCGTGGTAGCCGCCGTCGTGCAGGATCGTCAACAACCCGGGCAGGCTCTTGACGACCTGGCCGGACGTGGTGAAGAAGACCTGCGGCACCACGAGGCCTCCGGCGCGGCGCACCGCGACCAGGTGTCCCTCCCGCAGCTGCTGCTGCACTTTGCTCACCGGTATGCCGAGCAGTTCGGCGACCCGGGACAGGTCGTAGGTCGGTTCTTCAGGATCGAGTACGTCGTCGCCGGCCGGGATGCTGCCCACCAGGTCAGTCTAGAACCGCAGGACGGCCGCGTCTGCGCCTTCGCTGCGGAATCTGCGCCTACCGCGGGTCAGTCGCGTCGACCCCTACGATGACTGCGTGGCCGAACCTGGATCGCCCGGCGTCCCGCCGGGACGCACCGGCCCGTACCGTCGCCCGGCCGGGGACCCGCTGCACGACGCGCTGCTCGACGGCCGCTACCTCATTCAGGAAAAGATCGCCAGCGGCGGCACCTCGACGGTGTATCGCGGCCTGGACACCCGCCTGGACCGGCCCGTCGCGGTGAAGGTGATGGACCCGCGTTACTCCGGTGACCAGCAGTTCCTGACCCGGTTCCAGCTCGAGGCGCGCACCGTGGCCCGGCTGAAGAACCCGAACCTGGTCGCGGTCTACGACCAGGGCCAAGACGGGAGGTACCCGTTTCTGGTGATGGAGTTGATCGACGGCGGCACGCTGCGTGAGCTGCTGATCGAGCGCGGACCGATGCCCCCGCACGCGGTGATAGCGGTACTGCGCCCGGTGTTGAACGGGCTGGCCGCCGCGCACCGGGCCGGTCTGGTGCACCGCGACGTCAAACCGGAGAACGTGCTGATCTCCGACGACGGCGAGGTCAAGATCGCCGATTTCGGTCTGGTCCGCGCCGTGGCGGCAGCGGGAATCACCTCGGCCAGCGTGATCTTGGGCACCGCCGCCTACCTGTCACCCGAGCAGGTGCGCGACGGCACCGCCGGACCCCGCAGCGACGTCTACTCGGTGGGGATTCTGACCTACGAACTGCTGACCGGGCGAACCCCGTTCACTGGCGACACCGCGCTGTCCATCGCGTATCAGCGGCTGGACACCGAGGTCCCGCCGCCGGGCGCCGCGATCGAGGGCGTGCCCACGCAGCTCGACGACTTCGTCGCCTGCGCCACCGCGCTCGACCCCGCGCAGCGCTACGCCGACGCCATCGAGATGGCCGCCGACGTGGAATCGATCGCCGAAGAGCTGAATCTGCCGGACTTCCGGGTGCCGACGCCGCGCAACTCCGCCCAGCACCGCTCTGCGGCGCTGCACCACGATCGGATGGCCGGGCGCCCGGCCGGCGCGCCGGTGCCCCACCCCACCCGTCAGTTCACCCGGGAACCCGGGGACTGGCCCGAACCCGACGATCCGGATGTGCCGGCCGACTTCGATCAGGACGTCGACTTCGACGCCGACGATTCCGGGCACTTCGCCGGCATCCCGCTCGACGAGTTCAGGTGGGAGCGCCAGCACGGCCGGCGCATGATCCTGATCTGGGCGGCGGTGGTGCTGACCCTGACCGGGCTGGTTGCGACCGCGGGCTGGAACATCGGGGTGCACCTGAGCAGCCTGCTGCACGCCGGCTGATCGGCCGGGGTCAGTCGCGCAGCATCTCCGCGACCAGGAACGCCAGCTCCAGCGACTGCTGGGTGTTCAGCCGCGGGTCGCACGCCGTCTCGTAGCGGCCGGACAGGTCGCTGTCGGAGATGTCCTGCGCGCCGCCGAGGCACTCGGTGACGTTCTCGCCGGTGATCTCGACGTGGATGCCACCCGGATGCGTACCCAGCGCGCGATGCACCTCGAAGAAGCCCTGCACCTCGTCGACGATGCGATCGAAGTGCCGCGTCTTGTACCCCGTCGAGGACTCGTGGGTGTTGCCGTGCATCGGGTCGCACTGCCAGATGACCTGGTGGCCCGCGGCCTGGACCTTCTCGATGATCGGCGGCAGCACGTCGCGCACCTTGTTGTTGCCCAACCGGCTCACCAGCGTCAACCGGCCCGGCCTGTTGTGCGGGTCGAGCCGCTCGACGTACTCCACGGCCAACTCGGGGGTCATGGTGGGCCCGATCTTGACGCCGATCGGGTTGGCGATCACCTCGGCGAAAGCGACGTGCGCACCGTCGAGTTGGCGGGTCCGTTCGCCGATCCACACCGTGTGCGCCGACAGGTCGTAAAGCTGCGGTTCGCCGTTCTCGTCCTCGGACAGGCGCAACATGGACCGCTCGTAGTCGAGCACCAGCGCCTCGTGGCTGGCGTAGATCTCGGCGGTCTGCAGGTTGCGGTCGGCCACCCCGCAGGCGCTCATGAACCGCAGCGCGCGGTCGATCTCGCTGGCCAGCGCCTCGTAGCGGGCGCCGGCCGGCGAGGTGCGCACGAATTCACGGTTCCAGTCGTGGGCCAGGTGCAGCGAGGAGAAGCCCGACGACGTCAGCGCGCGCACCAGGTTCATCGCGGCGCTGGCGTTGGCGTAGGCGCGCACGAGGCGGGACGGGTCGTGGTCGCGGACCGCGGCGTCGGGCGCGAAGCCGTTGATCATGTCACCGCGGTAGGACTTCAGGCCCAGCGCGTCGATGTCGGCCGACCGGGGTTTGGCGTACTGGCCGGCGATGCGCGCCACCTTGACCACCGGCATGCTGGCGCCGTAGGTCAGCACCACGGCCATCTGCAGCAGGGTGCGGATGTTGCCCCGGATGTGCGGCTCGGTGTTGTCGGTGAAGGTTTCCGCACAGTCGCCGCCCTGCAGCAGGAATGCCTCGCCGCGAGCGACCTGGGCGAGGTGTTCCTGCAGGCGGACGATCTCTGACGACACCGTCACCGGCGGCACGCTCTCGAGCACCGTGCGCATCGCCGCGGCCTGCTCGGTGTCCCAGCTGGGCTGCTGAGCGGCTGGTTTGGCCAGCGCTGCGTCCAGTTGCGCACGCAAATCGGCGGGCAGCGGCGGCAGCGGCGGCAGCTGGTCGATAGGGATATCGACGGTCCAGTTCATCGGTCCATCGTAACTGTGGCCGTGCGCACCGGCTGATCAGGGCGAACGCTGCTCCGCGGTGATTATCCGGTAGCGGTGCAACTGATCCCGCGCGTCGACCAGGGCGTCGTGCACGTCAGCCGACCGCGGCGGCAGCCGCGGGCAGCCCCGGTCTTCCCACAACTGGCGCAGCTCGCGGGTGAACCGGGGTATCGCTTTGGGCAGAGCGGGCATCGGGCCCCACAGCTGGCACAGCGCCACATGGTCGTAGGCGCCCACCCACGCCCACAGTTCGATCGGGTCGGGGCCGTCCACCCGCAGGAACTCGGTCAGGTCGGCGCGGATCCGGCTGCGCGAGCGCCACAGCTGGGAGGCCGGCGAGGGCAGCTTGGGCAGCACGTGGGTCCGCACCCAGGGCCCGGCACGCTGCGGGTCGAATTCGGTGGATACCGCGTAATACTCGCGGCCGTCCTCGGCGACCACCCCGATCGAGATCAGCTCGATGGTGCGGCCGTCCTCGATGAACTCGGTGTCGTAGAAATACCGCACCGCCGCAGCTTAGTGCGACTCAGCTCGGGCTAGCCCGGCTCCGCCCGGCTCCGCTCGGCTCCGCTCGGCTCCGCCCGGCGAGCAGACGCAGAATCGCACGATCCGGCCCGCCGGAGTGCGATTCTGCGTCTGCTCGCGCAGGGGGGGTCAGCTGCTGATAGGGATGGGCTCGGTGCCGTCGGGCGGCGGGGCGGGGTGCACATCCAGGTCCAGTTGGGCGTCGACGGTGCGGTCGTCGGGCAGCTGCGGCGTTCCCGCGATCGCGCCTTGCAGCCACAGCTTGGCCCGCACCACCGGACGCCGCCATCGGCGCTCGCGGGCCAGCGCGCGCCGCATCTTGCCCGGCCGGGTGGTGTAGCGCCAGCGCGCCCACGGTGCATGCGGCCGCGACAACCGAACCGCGCCGATCACCAGCAGCACCACCAGGAACATGCCCAGCAGACCGGTCCACACCTTGCCCTTGAGCAGCACGACCACCGCCAGCGGCAACGTCACCACCACCGCGCCGACCAGGGTGCTCTGCAGCACCACCCAGTCGCCGTCGTAGCGGATCGGCAACAGGAACATCAGCGGGTGCAGGCCCAGGATCAGCAGACCGGCGACGGCCACCGCGGCGAACACCGCGTCCACCGAGGTGCGCCCGTCCTGCTCCCAGTACACGTCGGACAGGTGCAGGATCAGCGCGTATTCGTCGAGCACCAGCGCCGCGCCGATGCCGAAGAAGGTCGCGGCCACCGACAGCTGGGGTACCTGACCGTCGACCGACAACGTCACCAACGTCAGTCCGGCGACCATCACCAGCACCACCCCGAACGTGACGTGGTGGATGTGCAGCGACCCGACGTGGATGTTGCGCGGCTGCCACCATTTGGCCGGGGCACCGCCGCGGACGTCCCGGTGGCGGATGATGCGGACAAAGGTGCGGGTGACGAAAAACGTCAGGATGAAGGCCACCAGGCAGCACAGCAGCGGCAGATGGCCGCGATCGATGATGTCGTGCTGCAGCCAGTGGTGCACTCCCCACAAGCTACGCCAGCGCATCCGCACAACCCGGAAGCCGCGCTGTGCGAACAACACCCGGCGCCGCAACGATAGGCTGTCCTCGACATGAGTAAATGGCGGTCGCCCGACGTGGGCAGTCGACTCGGGCGGGTTTCGCTGTGGTGCCTGCTCTGGCTCCTCGCCGCGCTGGCACTGGGCTACGCGTGCTGGGACCTGTTCGTCGACATCCCTTATCGCATCGATATCGACATCTACCAGATGGGTGCCCAGGCCTGGTTGGACGGCCGTCCGCTCTACAGCGGCAACGTGTTGTTCCACACACCGATCGTCGATCTGCCCTTCACTTATCCCCCGTTGTCCGCGATCGTGTTCAGCCCGTTCGCCTGGATGGGCATGGCGGCCGCCACGCACGTGATCACCGTCTTGACCCTGCTGGTGTTGTTGGTGTCGACGACCATCGTGCTGAGCAGCCTGAACGTCTGGGACGACTCCCGGCTGCTGCCCGGCCCGGCTTTGTTGCGCCGGTCCTGGCTGGCGGTGCTGATCGTCGCGGCGGCCACCGTCTGGCTGGAACCGATCAACTCGAACTTCGCCTATGGTCAGATCAATGCGGTGCTGATGACCCTGGTGATCGCCGACTGCTTCCCGCGTCGCACTCCCTGGCCGCGCGGAGTGCTGCTGGGGGTGGGCATCGCGCTCAAACTGACCCCGGCGGTGTTCCTGCTGTATTTTCTGCTGCGCCGCGACACCCGGGCCGCGCTCACTGCGCTGGGCACCTTCACGGTCGCGACGCTGGTCGGCTTCGTGCTGGCCTGGGGCGACTCCTGGGAGTACTGGACGCACACGCTGCGGCACACCGATCGCATCGGGGACTCCGCGCTGAACACTGACCAGAACATCGCCGGGTCGCTGGCCCGGCTGGGGCTCGGCGAACACGCGCGGCTGCCGTGGTGGGTGCTGGCGTGCCTGGTGGTGCTGGCGCTGACCGTGTGGGCCATGCGTAGGGTGCTGCGGGCCGACGAGCCGTCGCTGGCCGTTATCTGCGTGGCCCTGTTCGGGCTGGTGGTGTCCCCGGTGTCGTGGTCGCACCACTGGGTCTGGATGCTGCCCGCGGTCATGGTGCTGTCGGTGCTGGCCTGGCGGCGGCGCAACGTCGCGCTGGCCGTGGTCGCCGCCGCAGGCGTGGCGCTGATGCGGTGGACGCCGATCGACCTGCTGCCCAAGCATCACGAGTTGACCGCGGCCTGGTGGCGGCAGCTGTTGGGGATGTCCTACGTGTGGTGGGCACTGGCGGTGATCCTCGTCGCGGGCCTCACGGTCACCGCGAAGCTGACATCACCACGCACTACCGCCCCCGAACGCACGCCGGTAGCGGCCGCCTAGCTATTCCGGGTCACTCGGGGCTAGTCAACCGGCGGCGGTCTCAGGGATCCGCGCCGCGTCGGAGGTCTCCGACTTGGACCCCGCCGGCCCGTCTTCGGTGGCGCTGCCGTCCTTGACGCTGGCCGCGTAGATGTCGACGTACTCCTGCTCGGACAAGCCCATCAGCTCGTACATCACCTCGTCGATGACGGCACGCTCGATGAAGTGGTTGCCGGCCAGCCCGTCGAACCTGGAGAAGTCCATGGGCTCACCGAAGCGCACCGTGACGCGGCCGAACCGCAACCGGGATGTGCCGGGCGGGTTGACCACGTTGGTCCCGATCATCGCCACCGGGATCACCGGGACCCCGGTCTGCAGGGCGAGCCGGGCCAGCCCGGTCTTGCCCTTGTACAGCCGACCGTCGGGGGAACGGGTGCCTTCGGGGTACATGCCCAGCAGCTTGCCCTGGCCCAGAACCTCTTTGGCGGTCTCCAGCGCGGCCTGCGCGGCTTCGGAGTCGCTGCGGTCGATCGGCACCTGGCCGACGGCGGTGTAGAACCAGCGGTTGAACCAGCCCTTGAGCCCGGTGCCGGTGAAGTATTCGGCTTTGGCCAGGAAGGTGATTCGCCGACGCACCACCAGCGGCAGGAAGAAGCTGTCCATGACCGCCAGGTGATTGCTGGCCAGGATCGCCGGGCCGGAACTCGGAACGTGTTCCAGCCCTTCGACTTTGGGACGACCGAGCAGGGACAGCAACGGGCCGAGGAGGACGTACTTAAACAGGTAGTACCACATGGTTCTCCCTCATGCCCCACACCGGAACGGTGTCTGCGCCAACTGTACCCATCGACGATGGCTCCGACCACCTCGCAACCGGGTGGCTCACTCGTGCAGCGTAACGGGGATGGGCTGGTAGCGCGTTTTCGCGGTGCCGTCGCCGGTGGCGCTGTTAACGTCGGCGCCCGGGCCACCGGAATCGGCACCACCGGATACGTCGTCTTCGGGAGGCACCACGGTGTCGTCGATGTCGGCGACGATCGCCCGGACCACTTCCAGCAGCGCGACACTGTGGTTGGCGATGATCGTCACCAGCGGATGCTGCTCGCCAGTCACCACCGCCGCCAGCGCGCACACCGGGCACCACACCTGCTGGCACTTGCCGGCCCCGCCGCTGATCGCCGTCATGGCTGCCGCACGCACCCCGGGATCGATGCCGTCCAGGATCGACTGCGCCAGCCGGCGCAGTTCGGGACCGATGTCGGTATGAGCCCCACTCACTTTGGCCATACCTCCGGATCTGGTCGAAATCGTACTGTCAGCTCGGTGCCGCGCAATTGGGCGTCCAGCACCGTACATCGTCGCAGTACCGAAGCCAACCTCACCCGGCGACGCACCCCACCTGCGCTGATGACCAGATCGTCGTCGGACCGCCCCAGGGTGAGCGAGCCGGGATCGAGTTGGGGCAACGCTAGTCGCAGTCGGTATATCGAATCCAGCCCCGACCCCGATTCCAGGTCGACGACGGGACGAATGGGGCCGGGCGGGGACTCGCCGCGACGGCGCCGGGCACTGTCGAGCAGTCCGGCCAGGGCCTTGGGTCCGATCGGCTCGCCGGCCTGGTGCGGCACCAGCACCAGCGCCACGTCGCCGATGGTGACGTCCAACTCCTCCAGCACCGCGCGTTGCTCGGAGATCCGTTCGGCATACCAGTAAAACGCGGGATGGTCCGGCAGGCTGCGGTACTCATAGTTCTCGTCACGCACCAGCACCTGGTTGACCAGGAGTTCCTCTACCCGAACACCCATCAGGGCCAACGACCCCAGCGTCCGGGCGGCCTCCGCGGCAACCACCCGCTCGGGGGTCAGCACCAGGTGCGCGCTGACCGACTCCCCGTCGGCCAGCAGCGAGCCCAGACGATCGACGCTGTCGCTGATGCGTTCCAGTAGGTTCACCACCGCGCCCGACCGGGCGTCGTCGGCGCCGATGCTCAGTCGGCGGTGCCGCGGCCACGCGCGTTCGACATAGAGGCCGAAGGTCGCAGGCAAAGTCAGCATGCGCAGGGCGTCGGCGGTGGAGGCGCAATCGACGACGATGCGGTCCCAGCGGCCGGAGGAGGCGAGTTCGCCGACCGCGTGCAGACCCAGCACTTCTTGGATGCCGGGCAGCGCCGACAGTTCTTCGGGGGCCATGCTGGCCAGGTCGGAGTCGGGCAGTTGCGCATCGAGCGCCTCGGCGACGTCGCGCCAGCGGTGCTCCAGCAACGCGAGCGTGTCCAGGGCCAGGGCGTCCAGGGAGCCGCCGCTGGGCTCGGCGTCTTCGGTTTCCAGATCGGTGAAGACTCGGACTGCGTCGCCGGTACCCGTCGGCGGCACCGGGACACCCAGTACGTCGCCCAGCGAGTGCGCCTGGTCGGTGGACACGATCAGCACCCGCCGACCACCGCTGGCATCGCACACCGCGGTAGCAGCTGCCAGGGTGGACTTCCCTACCCCGCCCTTGCCGACGAAAAGGCTGATCCGAGCCGGGGTGGGCGCGGCGGAATCACTCAGCCCTCGACTCGTTTCTTCAGGTCTTTCAACGCGCCGTCGATAATCCTGCGCTCGGCCTTGCGCTTGAGCATGCCGATCATCGGGACGGCCAGGTCAACAGCGAGTTGGTAGGTGACGTCGGTGCCAGAACCCTTGGGCGCCAAGATGTATGAGCCCTCGAGGGACTTGAGCAGCGAACTGGACTCCAGCGTCCAACTCAGCGAGTTGCGGTCCGCGGGCCACTCGTAGTTCATGATCAGGGTGTCCCGGAAGATGGTTGCGTCCATCAGCATGCGGGCCTTCTTGGCGTAGCCGTCGTCGTCGGTCTCGAGGACTTCGACCTGCTTGTACTCGTTGATCCAGTCCGGGTAGGACTCGAGGTCGGCGATCGCCGCCATCACCTCGGCCGGATCGGCGTCGATATAGATTGTCTGCTCCGTCTTGTCCGCCACCTGGCAGTCCCTTTCGCGTTCCCGTCCCGCACCGTTCTCGGGAGCGCCCTTCTCCCGGCTGAAACGGTACTCCCCTGAGCTGCGTCCTTCGGTCGGCTCGATGCCAACCTCGACCCGGTTAAACTACCGGAGAAACACCGACCGGACGTGACTCTTCCAGGGTCGTCTTCACCTCGAACGCCATTTTCTTGCCCGCTACTCGGCGCCGGTGCGTCATCTTCGCCAGGTTCAGTTTGGCCAACTCCGCGGCCGAGACGCCGCTCGGCTCGGCGTGCAGGAAATAGTGCAGGATCACGCCGTCCAGCGACGGTTCCAGCCAGACTTCCATGGTTCCGGTCAGGGCTCCGGTGACCGCCCATCGGATGCCCTTCTCGGCACGGTTTTCGGTGACCTGCAGCCGCAGATCGGGCCACCACCGGCGCCACTTCGACTGATCGGCGACCGCGGCCCCGACCAGCGCCCCGTCGGCCGCGACATACGTCTGGTCAGCAATCTGGATGCTGTTCATCGCCTCAGCTTCACATACTGGCCGACGTCGCGACGGTGCGACCCGGTACCGCACTAGGCTGTTCACAGCAAGCCGACCCCACCTAGGTCAAGCGAGGAAATAGAGTGCGTCAGTACAGTGTCCCTGCCCGCTTTTCGGTAGCCGAGCACGACAATGTGGCGGCCGTGGTGTTCGAGCACGAACGCGACGACCCTGACTATGTGATCTACCAACGCCGGATCGACGGCGTCTGGACCGATGTCACCTGCGCCGAAGCCGCAAGTCAAATTCGTTCTGCCGCACTGGGTTTGATCGGCCTGGGCGTCGAGGCCGGGGACCGGGTCAGTATCTTCTCGGCGACCCGCTACGAGTGGGCGATCCTCGATCTGGCGATCCTGGCGGTGGGTGCGGTCACGGTGCCGATCTATGAAACGTCGTCGGCCGAGCAGGTTCGCTGGGTGCTGAAGAACTCCGAAGCGGTATTGGCGTTCGCCGAAACCGACGCGCACGCGGCGACCGTCACCGAACTCACCGGCGACCTGCCCGCACTGCGCCGGGTGCTGCACATCGACGGCTCCGGTCCCAAGGCTCTGGATCAGTTGGTGGAGGCCGGCGAATCGGTCGACCCCGCCGAGCTGACCGCACGCCAGGAGGGGCTGCGGTCCGAGGATCCCGCGACGCTGATCTACACCTCGGGTACCACCGGACGGCCGAAGGGCTGCCAACTCACCCATTCCAACCTGCTGCACGAGATCCGCGGTACCCGGGACTGCCTGCCGACGTTGCTGTGCGAGGGCCAGCGGCTGTTGGTTTTCCTGCCGCTGGCCCACGTGCTGGCCCGCGCGCTGACCCTGTCCGCGTTCACCAGCAAAGTCACGGTCGGCTTCACCAGCGACATCAAGAACCTGCTGCCGCTGTTCGCGGAGTTCAAACCGACTGTGGTGGTATCGGTTCCGCGGGTGTTCGAGAAGGTCTACAACACGGCCGCGCAGAACGCCTCCAACGACGGCAAAGGCCCCATCTTTAAGGCTGCGGCGCAGACCGCGGTCGACTGGAGCCGCGCGTTCGACGACGGCAAGCCCGGCCTGGTGCTGCGCACCAAACACGCGGTGTTCGATCGGCTGGTCTACCACAAACTGCGCGCGGCGCTCGGTGGCGACTGCCATGCTGCGGTGTCCGGCGGGGCACCGCTGGGCGCCCGGCTGGGGCACTTCTACCGCGGTGTCGGCCTGACCATCTACGAGGGCTACGGCCTGACCGAGACCAGTGCCGCGATCACCGTCAACCAGGTCAACGGCCTCAAGATCGGGACCGTCGGCAGCCTGTTGCCCGGCAACAGCCTCAAGATCGCCGAAGACAAGGAACTGCTGGTGCGCGGGGGCGTGGTGTTCAGCGGTTATTGGCAGAACGAGCAGGCCACCGAGGAAGCCTTCGCCGACGGCTGGTTCCGCACCGGAGATCTGGGTTCCATCGACGAAGACGGCTTCCTGAGCATCACCGGCCGCAAGAAGGAGCTGATCGTCACCGCGGGCGGCAAGAACGTTGCGCCCGCGGTGCTCGAGGACCAGTTGCGGTCGCACCCGCTGATCAGCCAGGCGATGGTGGTCGGGGACAACAAGCCGTTCATCGGCGCGCTGATCACCATCGATCCCGAGGCGTTCGACGGCTGGAAGAGTCGCAACAGCAAAGCCGACAGTGCCTCGGTGGGCGATCTGGCCACCGATCCCGATCTGATGGCGGAGGTGGATACCGCCGTCAAGCAGGCCAACCTGCAGGTGTCGAACGCCGAGTCGATCCGCAAGTTCCGGATTCTGCCGGTGGACTTCACCGAGGACACCGGCGAGCTGACACCGACCATGAAGGTCAAGCGCAACGTGGTGGCCGAGAAATTCGCGTCCGACATCGAAGCGATCTACGACAAGGAATAGCGACGGGCGCGTGGCCGGCCGGGATCAGTCCCCGGACAACAGGCCCGCGAGCCGCTCGGTCAAGGTGTCCCAGCGCCACTGCGCCTGCACCCACTCCCGGCCGGCGGCACCCATCGCCGCCGCCCGGTCGCGATCGGTCAGCAGCCCGGTGACAGCTGCGCCGATGTCCTGCACCGAGTTGCCGTCGACCACCAGCCCGGTCTTGTTGTGCTGCACCGCTTCCGGAGCTCCACCGGAATCGCCGGCGACCACCGGTACCCCGGTGGCTGAGGCTTCGAGGAACACGATGCCCAGCCCCTCGACGTCCATTCCGGCGCCGCGGGTACGGCACGGCATGGCGAACACGTCGGCCATCGCGTGATGGGCGGGCAGTTCGTCGCCCGGCACCCCGCCGGTGAAGGTCACGTGGTCGGCGACCCCACGGTCGCGCGCCAACGCGCGCAGCGTCTCCAGATAAGGTCCGCCACCGACGATCACCAGCGCCGCGCCGTCAACCTGCTGCCGGATCGCCGGCAGTGCCTTGATCAGCATGTCCTGGCCCTTGCGGGGCACCAGCCGGGACAGGCACAGCACCGTCGGCCGGTCCCCCAGCCGGTAGCGCTTGCGCAGCTCGGCGCGGGCGGCCGGGTCCGGCCGGAACCGGTCGCTGTTCACCCCGGGCGGCAGGTACTCCAGTGACGCGCCGGGCCCGAAGGCGGGCGCGAACCGGGATCGGGTGTAGCGGCTGACGAAGGTCACGACGTCGGTCCCGTCGCCGATGCGGCGCAGCACCGACCGCGCCACCGGCAGCATCGACCAGCCCACTTCGTGGCCGTGGGTGCTGGCCAGCACCCGGGTGGCCCCGGCCTGCCGGGCGCGCGGCGCCAGCAGGGCCAGCGGTGCGGCCGCGCCGAACCAGACCGTGTCGATGTCATGCTCGGCGATCAGCCGGCGCATCCGGGCGTCCACGGTGGGAACGGGCAGCATCAGCGTGGTGGGATGGCGCACCACGCGATAGCCGGCGGCGGCGTCAAAAGCCTCGGCGCCCTTCCACTTCGGCGCATACACGGTCACGGTGTGCGCACCGGCGCCGGCCAGCCGGCTGACGAATTCCGCCAGATACGACTGGATCCCGCCGCGCCGCGGCGGAAAGTCGTTGGTTACCAGCAGGACCCGGCTCACCACGTCACGTTAGCCCGGCCGGTCCGCAAACCGGTCCTCGGCGCGCGCAGATCAGGCTCGGTCGGCCGCCCAGTTCCGCCACCGGTTCGGCAGGTCGGCAGCGTCGACGCCGAGCACGGCACGGATGGCGGTCTGCACATCGCCATGCCCCACCCCGCAAGCGGACCGGTACAGTTCGCGCAATTTCGGCACCCCGTAGATATCGGCGACGAACCGCGCGAACCACCACGCCCGGTCGTATACCTGCGAGCGCTGCGGACCGGTGGCGTCCAGTTCGGAGTCCGTGGGCAGGGTGGTTGCCGCGTCGGCGGGCACCGCGGTCGGCGGCCTGGCCACGTAGTCGGCCACACCTTCGGCCAGCCACCGGGGCGCGTCGGTAGCCGTGTCCGCCCGAGCGGCGAAGTGAAAAAGCTCGTGCGTCAACACAATTCGCAATGCACCCACGCTCATCCCGGCCGCGCCGGGCGCGAACACGATCCGGGCGCCCAGGGCGGTGCGCAGCGCCGGATCGACCCGGTCGACCACGGTGACCGCGGCGATGTCCGTCCACTGCGCCGCCGGACCACCCCCGGCTGCGACCCGGAACTGCTCATCGGTACCGGTGGCGATCACCGGGATCTCGGGTGACCAGTCAGGGCCCCAGAACGCGACCACCGCCTCGACAGCCGGGCGCATGTCCGCTGCTACCCGGGACAGCAGGCGACCGGCATCGGGCCCACCTTCATTCGTTGACCGCACGATGCGATCCGGCGTGGTGCCCACGGCGAATCGGTGCTCGATGCTGTCCGACGACGTGGTGACAACCGGGGCGGGTTGCTCGGCCTGCTGGTGAACCGCGACGACCAGCGCCGCACACAGCTCAGCGACCAGCACGCACGCCAGCAGCAGGGAACGCCGGCGTGAGGCCGCGATCGTCAGTAGCGGCGGGCGTCGTAGATCGGACCGGAGGAGTCCATCGGTACCACCCGGACCGGCTGGCCGAAGGTGGAGGAATGGACCATCATTCCGTCGCCGATATAGATGCCGGTGTGTGACGCATCGGAGTAGAAGGTCAGCACGTCACCGGGCTGCAGCTCGCCGAGCGACACCGGCTGACCGCCGTGCGCCAGCGCCTGACTGGAGTGCGGCAACGAGATGCCGGCCTGCTGGAAGGCCCACATGACCAGGCCGGAGCAGTCGAATCCACCGGGCGCGGCACCACCCCACACGTAGGGCGACCCGATCTGGGTCAACGCGGCCTGGACCACGACGGCACGGTCCCCGCCACCCCCGCCTCCGCCGGGCTGCATGGTGAACGGCGCGCCGGTCACCGGCGGCTCGCCAGGCGCGGGAGCGCCCTCGGGGGCCGGTGGAGCACCCGGCGGCAGGGCCTCGGGAGCCGGTGCCCCCGGAACCTGCTCGGGCACCGGACCGGGACTGGCCAGCGCGGTGCGCTGCGCCGGGGTCAGCGCCAGGTATTGCGACTTCACCACGGCGATCTGCACCTGCAGCTGACTCTGTTTGTGCTGCAGGTTCGCCCGCACCGCAGCGGCCTGCTCGGCGGCGGCCTTGGCGTCCGCCGCGGACTTGGCGGAGATCTGCGCGGCCTTGGCGGCCTGCTCGCCGGCGGCCTTGAAGCTGGCCATCTGCGCGGACATCTGACCTGCCATCACCCGCTGCACGGACAGCCCGTCGATGAGCAGCTGCGGAGAGTCGGCGGTCAGGATGGCGTCCAACCCGTCGGTGCGGCCACCCATGTAGGTCGCGGCGGCGAGCTTGTTCACTGCGGTCTGGAAGGTGGCCAACTTCGCTTGCGCGGCGCCCACGGCAGCCTGGTCGTCCACGAGCTTCTTGTCCGCGGCCCGCTGGGCGGCCAGCTTCTCGTTCAGGTCGAGTTGGGCGCTGTGCATCGCCTCGGTGGTCTGCTCGGCCTGACGGGAGAGTTCGTTCAGTTTTGCCAGTGCGTCCTCGGCCGGATCGGCCATCACCGCGGCGGCCGTGATGCCGGAAAACACGACGAAGCTCGTCAACGAACCGATGGCAAACTGCTTGATTGCGCGCGCGGTCAAGTGCCTAAAGTCGAGCCTCAAGATTTGCTTCCTTAAACTGCCATCGACGCCAATGCGACGAGCTGGTTTAGGTCTCAAACAGGTTACGAAATGATATCGACGTTTGTCCAAAGGGGCGGGTTAAGAAATTAGGTAGATTTCTGTCATTTTTATGTGAAGCCGGGTTCATGCCGTCGTCGACCCTACACGAGGTATCACGCCACGCCAGACTCCCTTCCGCGCCGGATCGGCACCAGGCGCAGCCGCGGCGCCATCCCCACCTCTGCCAGCGCTTCCAACGCGACTTGCTCGTCGTAGGAAAGGGTTTCAGGTACGCCGAGCAAGACGCTCACCACACAGTCGCGGCATCCCGGGCCGCGCACCGCGCAGTCATCGCAGTCGATGACGACCGGCTCCCCCGGGCGTGGCGCACTGCCACCGCGGCTTTCGGTTCCGCTGCTGAATGCCATCTGAGTCGGTCCTCTCGGTCGGGCCTGCGTACTGAAATGCACGGTAACCGCGGGCACCGACAACAACGGTCGGCGTGGGAAATCAACAGGTGTCGGTGCGCATGCCTAACGTCACGGTCATGGGCGCGAGCGGTGGGACCCAACTCAGCTTCGCCGGGATGGACAGCTGGGCGGCGCCTACCGAACCGACCCTGCGCGAAACCACGTTTGTCGTCGTCGATCTGGAGACCACCGGCGGTCGGGCCGTCGGCCGCGACGGTGCCACCCCGGACGCGATCACCGAGATCGGCGCGGTCAAGGTGCGCGGGGGTGCCGTCCTGGGTGAATTCGCCACCCTGGTCGACCCGCAGCGCAGCATCCCGCCGCAGATCGTGCAACTGACCGGCATCACCACCGCCATGGTGTGCGACGCCCCCACCATCGACGCAGTGCTGCCGATGTTCCTCGAATTCGCCGGCGACGCGGTGCTGGTGGCCCACAACGCCGGCTTCGACATGGGTTTTCTGCGCGCGGCCACCGAGCGCTGCCGGTTGCGCTGGCCCCGGCCCAAGGTGCTGTGCACGGTCCGGTTGGCCCGGCGGGTGCTCAGCCGGGAGGAAGCGCCCAGCGTGCGGCTGGCCGAGCTGGCCCGGCTGTTCGCCGTGGCAACCCAGCCCACGCACCGCGCGCTGGACGATGCGCGGGCCACCGTGGACGTCCTGCACGCGCTCATCGAGCGGGTCGGCAACCAGGGCATTCACACCTACTCCGCGCTGCGCTCGTACCTGCCCGACGTCACCCCCGCGCAGCGGCGCAAACGGGTCTTCGCCGATGCGCTGCCACGCCGCCCGGGCGTCTACCTGTTCCGCGGACCCGCGGCGGAGGTGCTTTACGTCGGCACCGCCGTGGACCTGCGCCGCCGGGTCAGCCAGTACTTCAACGGCGCCGATCCGCGCAGCCGGATGAAGGAGATGGTCGCCCTGGCCGACGGGGTCGACCACGTCGAGTGCGCGCACGCGCTGGAAGCCGGGGTGCGCGAACTCCGTCTGCTGGCCGCCCACGCCCCGCCGTACAACCGCCGGTCGCGGTTCCCGCACCGCTGGTGGTGGGTGGTGCTCACCGACGAGGCGTTCCCGCGCTTCTCGGTGGTCCGCAACCCCCGGCATGACCAGGTCGTCGGCCCGTTCCGGTCCCGCGCCGACGCTGTGGACACCGCACACCTGCTGGCCCGGTTCACCGGGGTGCGGACCTGCACCAAGCGCCTAACCCGCTCCGCCCGGCACGGTCCCGCATGTCCGGAACTGGAAATCTCGCCGTGCCCCGCCGCCCGGGATGTGACGGCCGAGCAGTACGCCGCGGCGACACGGCGCGCGTCGAGGTTGATCGAGGGCACCGACAACACGGCGCTGGGCGCGGCCGTCGCCCACGTCGCGGCCCTGGCCGCCCGGCATCACTACGAGAGCGCGGCCCGGCTGCGCGATCACATTGCCACTGCCGTCGAGGCGCTTTGGCGTGGGCAACGGCTGCGTGCCCTGACCGTGCTGCCCGAACTGATCGCCGCCAAGCCGGACGGCTCGGACGGCTCGGACGGCTACCAGCTCGCCGTCATCCGGCACGGCCGGCTGGCCGCGGCAGGCACCGCGCGGCGCGGGGTGCCGCCGATGCCGGTGGTCGAGGCGATTGTCGCGGGGGCGCAGTCGATCCTGCCGTCGCCCGCCCCGCTGGGCGGCACGCTGGTGGAAGAGACCGCGCTGATCGTCCGTTGGCTGGCGACGCCGGGGGTGCGGATCGTGCGGGTCGCCGGCGACGCCGACACCCCGGGGTGGGCCACACCGCTGCGGTCGGCGGGCGCCTGGGCCGGCTGGGCGGCCACCGCACGATCGGCGCGGGTCGCCGGTGAGCAAACCAGCTCAGACCTGCTGACTGAACCGCACCCAACGCGCGAGCAGCTGTTCGGCCGCGCCGCTGTCGATCGCGGCGCTGGCCCGGCGCAGCCCGTCTTCCCAGGCCGGCAGCCATTCAGCGCGGCTGGATAATCCCGCGTGGGCAACCAGGGCGCCGGCTGCGTTGAGCACCACGGCGTCGCGCACCGGGCCCCGGGCGCCGCCCAGTACGGCGCGCACCTCCGCGGCGTTGACCTGGGCGTCGCCGCCACGCAGCTGCTCGAGATCGGCGCGGGCGAACCCGAACCCCGCCGGATCGAACTTGAGCTTGTCCACGGTGCCCGCCTGCACGCGCCAGATGGTGCTCGTCGTGGTGGTCGTGAGTTCGTCGAGTCCGTCGTCCCCGTGCACCACCAGCACGCTGGACCGGCGTGCGGCGAACACCCCGGCCATCACCTCGGCCAGGTCGGCGAAGGCGCAACCGATCAGTCCGGCCCGCGGGCGGGCCGGATTGGTAAGCGGCCCAAGGAGATTGAAGACCGTCGGCACACCGATCTCGCGACGCACCACCGATGTGTGCCGGTACGACGGGTGGAACTGCGGCGCGAAGCAGAACCCGATCCCCAGTTCGCGCAGGCTACGGGCGACCTGCTCGGGCCCCAGGTCGATGCGCACCCCGAGCGCTTCGAGCGTGTCGGCACCGCCGGACAGCGACGAGGCCGCCCGGTTGCCGTGTTTGACCACCGGAACGCCCGCCGCCGCCACCACGATGGACGCCATCGTGGACAGGTTGACGGTATTGACCCCGTCACCGCCGGTGCCGACCACGTCCACGGCGTCGGCGGGCACCGCATCGGCCGGCATCGGGCGGGCGTGGTCGAGCATGACGCCGGCGAGTTCGCTCACTTCGTCGGCCCGCGGACCCTTCATTTTCAGCGCTACCGCGAACGCCGCGATCTGGGCCGGTTGCGCCTCCCCGGCCATGATCTGATCCATGGCCCAGCCGGCCTGGCCCCGGATCAGATCCTGCTGCTGGGTCAGCCGGCCCAGCACCTGCGGCCACGTCGGCACCGCAGCGGACACCACACCCCCGGACGACGCAGCCACGCGCCGATGGTCCCACGCGCTTCGAACACGGCCCAACCGGCGTCCTGAGCCGCTGGCAGACCGGGCCCGGCCCACCGAATTTCCGGAAATTAGTCACCCGGGTAGTGCGCGACAACTACAAAGCGTCATACTTGCGGATGTGACGAGTGCGGTAGGGACCTCGGGTACTGCGATTACCTCGCGGGTGCATTCGCTGAACCGGCCCAACATGGTCAGTGTCGGCACCATTGTGTGGCTTTCCAGCGAGCTCATGTTCTTTGCTGGCCTGTTCGCGTTCTACTTCACGGCGCGAGCACAGGCGGCGGGGAACTGGCCGCCGCCGCCGACCGAGCTGAATCTCTACCAGGCGGTGCCGGTGACGCTGGTGCTGATCGCGTCGTCGTTCACCTGCCAGATGGGGGTCTTCGCGGCCGAACGCGGCGACGTCTTCGGGTTGCGCCGCTGGTACCTGCTCACGTTCGGGATGGGGTTGTTCTTCATCCTCGGTCAGGCCTACGAGTACGTGCACCTGGTGACGCACGGGACCACCATCCCGGGCAGCGCCTACGGCAGCGTGTTCTACCTGGCGACCGGCTTCCACGGGCTGCACGTCACCGGAGGTTTGATCGCCTTCATCTTCCTGCTGGCGCGCACCACCATGAGCAAGTTCACCCCTGCGCAGGCCACCGCCAGCATCGTCGTCTCGTACTACTGGCACTTCGTGGACATCGTGTGGATCGCGCTGTTCGCCGTGATCTATTTCATCCGTTGAGCGACCCCCGAAACACAGGCCCGAGAACAGGAGTGCTCAGTTGAGAAAACTGGGATCCACCCGATCCGGCCGGCGGCCTAGCCAGCCGGAGAAGCCGCGCACCGACCGCTCGCGGCGACGGCTGCGCCGTCGGCTGACCAGCGGACTGCTGCTGCTGATCGCCCTGACCTTCGCCGGCGGCCTGGCCGCGGTGCTCACGCCGACGCCGCAGGTCGCGATGGCCGACGAGTCCGGTGCGGCCATTCTGCGCACCGGCAAGCAGCTCTTCGACACCTCGTGCGTGTCCTGCCACGGCGCCAACCTGCAGGGCGTGCCCGACCACGGGCCCAGCCTGATCGGGGTCGGCGAGGCGGCCGTCTATTTCCAGGTGTCCACCGGCCGCATGCCCGCGATGCGCGGCGAAGCTCAGGCCCAGCGCAAGGAACCGATCTTCGACGAACGCCAGATCGACGCGCTCGGCGCCTATGTGCAGGCCAACGGCGGCGGTCCCACCGTGCTGCGCAATCCCGACAACAGCCTGCAGATGGAGTCGCTGCGCGGCACCGACCTGGGTCGCGGCGGCGACCTGTTCCGGCTCAACTGCGCTTCCTGCCACAACTTCACCGGCAAGGGCGGTGCGCTGTCGTCCGGCAAGTACGCCCCCGACCTGGGGCCCGCCAACGAGCAGCAGATCCTCACCGCGATGCTGACCGGACCGCAGAACATGCCGAAGTTCTCCGACCGGCAGCTGTCCTTGGAGGCGAAGCGGGACATCATCGGCTACGTGCGGACCGTCGCTGAGGAACGCACCCCCGGTGGCTACGGGTTGGGCGGATTCGGGCCCGCACCCGAGGGCATGGCGATGTGGATCATCGGCATGGTCAGCGCCATCGGACTGGCACTGTGGATTGGGGCGCGCACATGAGCGAAAGACCTGACCCGACCGAGCGCGACGGCGCGGCCGGCACCGACACCGACACGGCCACTCACCAGGGCCAGAAAGAGCCGGACGACGCCGCACTGGCCGCGATGTCCACCCAGGAGCTGCTCGACCTCGGCAGCAAGATCGACGGTGTCGACATCGTCTATAAGGAGCCGCGCTGGCCGGTCGCAGGCACCAAGGCCGAGAAGCGCGCCGCGCGCTCGGTCGCGACCTGGCTGTTGCTGGGCGGCGGTTTCGGACTCGCGCTGCTGGTGGTCTTCCTGTTCTGGCCGTGGGAGTACAAGCCCAGGGGCGTCGACGGCAACCTGATGTACTCGCTGGCCACCCCGCTGTACGGCTTCACCTTCGGGATGTCCGTGCTGTCCATCGCGATCGGGGCCGTGCTCTTCCAGAAACGCTTTATCCCGGAAGAGATTACGATTCAGGACCGGCACGACGGCGCCTCCCGCGAGATCGACCGCAGGACCGTGGTGGCGAACCTGACCGACGCCTATGAAGGCTCGACGATCGGCCGGCGCAAGCTGATCGGGCTGTCGTTCGGGATGGGTATGGGCGCGTTCGGCCTCGGCACCCTGGTCGCGTTTGCCGGCGGCCTGATCAAGAACCCGTGGAAACCGGTCGTGCCCACTGCGGAGGGCATGAAGGCGGTGCTGTGGACGTCGGGGTGGACCCCGCGGACCAAAGGCGAGACCATCTACCTGGCCCGGGCCACCGGTGCCCACGACGGCCCGCCGTTCATCAAGATGCGTCCCGAGGACCTCGACGCCGGCGGCATGGAAACAGTGTTCCCGTGGCGCGAGTCCGACGGTGACGGCACCACTGTGGAGTCCCACGAGAAGCTCTCCGAGATCTCGCTGGGCGTCCGCAACCCGGTGATGCTCATCCGCATCAAGCCCAGTGACCTCGACCGGGTGGTCAAGCGCAAGGGCCAGGAGAGCTTCAACTTCGGTGAGTTCTTCGCCTTCACCAAGGTCTGCTCACATCTGGGTTGCCCCTCGTCGCTGTACGAGCAGCAGTCCTACCGGATCCTGTGCCCTTGCCACCAGTCGCAGTTCGACGCGTTGCATTTCGCCAAGCCGATCTTCGGTCCGGCGGCCCGTGCGCTGGCGCAGCTGCCGATCACAATCGATAAAAGCGGGTATTTGGTCGCCAACGGCGACTTCATCGAGCCCGTCGGTCCGGCCTTCTGGGAGCGCACCACAACATGAGTCCAAAATTCAGTCCCCCCAAAATCGGTGACGTGCTGGCCAGCCAGGGCGAAGGCATCGACACCCGGTACCACCCGTCGGCGGCCGTCCGTCGTCAGCTCAACAAGGTGTTCCCGACGCACTGGTCGTTCCTGCTCGGTGAGATCGCGCTGTACAGCTTCATCGTCCTGCTGCTCACCGGCGTATGGCTGACCCTGTTCTTCGACCCGTCGATGGCCGAGGTCACCTATAACGGCGTCTACCAGCCGCTGCGCGGGGTGGAGATGTCGCGGGCTTATGAGACCGCGCTGAACATCTCCTTTGAGATCCGGGGCGGGCTGTTCGTGCGTCAGGTCCACCACTGGGCCGCGCTGATGTTCTCCGCGTCGATCATGGTCCACCTGGCCCGCATCTTCTTCACCGGCGCCTTCCGCCGGCCTCGCGAGGCCAACTGGGTGATCGGGTCGCTGCTGCTGATCCTGTCGATGTTCGAGGGTTACTTCGGTTACTCGCTGCCCGACGACCTGCTTTCCGGCATCGGACTGCGGGCCGCGCTGTCCTCGATCACCCTGGGCATGCCTGTCATCGGGACCTGGCTGCACTGGGCGCTGTTCGGCGGCGACTTCCCCGGCACCATCCTGATCCCGCGGCTGTACGCGCTGCACATCCTGCTGATCCCGGGCATCATTCTGGCCCTGATCGGCGTGCACATGGCGCTGGTGTGGTTCCAGAAGCACACCCAGTTCCCCGGCCCCGGTCGCACCGAGCACAACGTCGTCGGCGTGCGGGTGATGCCGGGCTTCGCGGTCAAGTCCGGCGCCTACTTCGCCTGCATCGTCGGCGTGCTCGGCCTGATGGGCGGGCTGCTGCAGATCAACCCGATCTGGAACCTGGGCCCCTACAAGCCGTCTCAGGTGTCGGCGGGCTCGCAGCCCGACTTCTACATGATGTGGACCGAGGGCCTGGCTCGTATCTGGCCGGCCTGGGAGTTCTACTTCTTCCACCACACGATTCCCGCGGTGGTGTGGGTCGGCATCATCATGGGGCTGGTCTTCGTCCTGCTGATCATCTACCCCTTCCTGGAGAAGCGGTTCACCGGCGACTACGCGCACCACAACCTGCTGCAGCGGCCCCGCGACGTGCCGGTGCGCACCGGGATCGGCGCGATGGCGATCAGTTTCTACATGGTGCTGACGCTGGCGGCAATGAACGACATCATCGCGTTCAAGTTCCACATCTCGTTGAACGCGACCACCTGGATCGCCCGGATCGGCATGGTGATCCTGCCGCCGCTGGTCTACTTCATCGCCTACCGGTGGGCCGTCGGCCTGCAGCGCAGCGACCGCGAGGTCCTCGAGCACGGCGTGGAGACCGGCATCATCAAACGCCTGCCGCACGGTGCCTACATCGAACTGCACCAGCCGCTGGGCCCCGTCGACGACCACGGTCACCCGCTGCCCCTGGAATACCAGGGCGCACCGTTGCCCAAGAAGATGAACAAACTGGGCTCCGCCGGTTCGCCGGGCAGCGGCAGCTTCCTCACCGCCGACCCTGCGTCGGAGGATTCGGCGCTGCGCGAGGCGGGCCACGCGGCCGAACACCGGGCTCTCACGGCGTTGCGCGAGCACCAGGAGCGCAGCACGAACGGTTCGTCGAACGGTTCGTCCAACGGGGAGCACCACTAGCGCCGCTGCGCTCCGCAATCCGGAGGCCACACCGCCGCAGTCGGTGGCAGTGGCCGCCAGACCTAGTGCCCGGCGTGACCCTGCCGCAACTGCCGCACGTAGAACCATTCGATGACCGGCATCCCGGCGGTGACCAGTCCGGCGAACCCGTAACTGGCCCAGGAGGCTCCGTCGTGGCCGGCGGCCATCAGGTAAGTCGCCAGCGCGACCCCGGTCAACGCCGTGCCGATGGCGCCGGTCAGCGCGACAGTTCCGCGTAACCACAGGCGGTCCACCGCCTCGCCGGACCATTCGTCAAGCGCGCCATAGGCTTTCACGTGGTCGCGGCGCGCCGGGTCGGTCGCCGCACGGGAAGCGGGACGCGCGCCCACCGCGATCGGCTGCCGAGTGGGATTTCGCCCCTGCAGCGCTCTGGACCGCACCACCGGCTCCACCTGGGTGCTGCGGCGGGCCCGCAGCAACACCGGAATGGCTCCGGCGATGACCAGCGCGGACACGATGATGACCGCGTACAGCACCCACGTGGTGTGCGGAGTGCGCGCCATTTTGTGGAAACCGCGCCCGAGGTCGAACAGCGCGACCGAGGCAGCCACGCTGACACCGATCAGCACCAGCCAGATCGCCGCGCAGGTGCCGATCATGACGCGGTCGATCACGTCGGGATTGACCACCGGATCCGGCCCGCGCCGGTAGGCGGAGTATCTGCCGACCATCAGCAGCTCGTTTGGGGTGCGTCGTTGGAGTTCGAGGACAAGACCGTTCCATCGTTGGTGATGATCGTGCAGTTGAGTTTGCTGACGTGAAAGAGACTGGACGCTTCCAAAGAACCCACGTCGGATTGTGAGATGGGCGTGACCGTCATCGACCACGGAATGTACACGTTGTGCTGAGTGCGTCGCCGTCCGGACGAGTCGACGTAGGTCACCGAGATGATGTCGCCCGGGGCCTTGCTGCCCGTCACGGAGTAGGTGACCTGCCGCGGGCCGGCCGGCGTGGTGCTGGGCGGCGGGGGCGGCGCCGCGACCGACGGGCTGGGCGCGGGCGGGGGCGCAGCGGTCGGTGACGGCGACGGTGGCGGCGGAGGGGGCGTAGTTGTCGTCGGCGGCTCTGACGACGGGGGTGCTTCGGGCGGTTCGGACGACGACGGCGGCGGTGGCGGTGGCTCGGACGACGGCGGCGGTTTGGTGGTGGTGATCTCGTCCTGGGCGGGCGGCGCCGACGAGGTCGTCGTCGTGCTGACCTCGGGCTTGGCGAATTTGGCGGTGTCGGCGTTCGTCGCGAGCAGCGACACGGCCGTCACCAGTGCGATCGCAGCGACGATCGCGGCGATGCCGACCAGCCAGGGCCAGCGCGGTGTGGATCGGTCGTCGTCGCGGTCGAAGTCGTCGTAACCGTCGTAGTCGTAGAGCCCCAGATCGGCGGGCAGATACGGGCCGCCGACAAACAGTTCCGACTCCGGCGCCGAGTACGCCCGCGTGAAGGCCTCGGACGGTGCCGCCCCGATATCGTCGTCGTGTTCGTCAATCCGGTCGAGCTCGTCGAGCTCATCGGGGTAGTCGAGGGCGTCGCTGCCGGGTTCGGCATCGGCCGGTTCGCCGACAAGGTCGGGCTCGTCATGTTCCCGTCCCGGCGGATGCGGCCCGCTCATGTCTGCCTACCCTGTCCAACCGCCCGAGCGGCGCCGCGGCTACATTCGCGCCCGCGCGCTCGGTGAATTCTCATGGTGCCTCGGAAACCCTACCCAACCGGTCCGGACACGGCCGCGGCGGCAAACAGGCGCCGGACAACTGATGCCCGGATTGTGACCTTTGGGACGCGGTCAGTGCTTTTCGGGACCGACGTAGTACTCGAAGACGAGGCCGGCCACGGTGGCGAGGATGAACACCACTCCCGCGACGATCAGCCACGGCAGCCACAGGGCCATCGCGGTGGCGGTGACCGACCCGGACAGCGCGATCATGATCGGCCACCAGCTGTGCGGGCTGAAGAAGCCCAACTCCCCTGCGCCGTCGCTGATCTCGGCACCTTCGTAGTCCTCGGGCCGGGTGTCGAGGCGACGTGCGACGAACCGGAAAAAGGTGGCCACGATCAACGCCAACCCGGTGGTCAGCGCCAGCGCGGTGGTCCCGGCCCATTCGACGCCGCCTACGGCGAAGATGGCCGTCAACACGCCGTAGAGCACCGTCACGACCAGGAAGAACACCGCGACGAACTCAAACAACCTGGCTTCGATATGCATGAGTTGTCCTAACCTCTTGGGCTCGGGGCCAATTCACCGCGCCGCGTGTCGAACGGCTCGGTCTTCGTCGCCAGCGGGGGCTCGTTGATCGCCCGCAACGCTTCGGCGTTGGTCTTTCCGGCGATCCGCGCCTGCAGGTAGGTCACGAACTTGTCCGGCTCCACCACGCGGACCTCGAAGTTCATCATCGCGTGGTAGGTGCCGCACATCTCGGCGCAGTGGCCGACGAACGCGCCGGTCTTGACGATCTCCTCGACCTGGAAGACGTTCGTGGAGTTGTTGGCCACCGGGTTGGGCATCACGTCGCGCTTGAACAGGAACTCCGGCACCCACCACGCGTGAATCACGTCGGCGGAGGCCTGCACGAATTCGATGCGCCGGTGGGCGGGCAGTACCAGGACCGGGATTTCGGTGCTGGTGCCCAGCGTCTCGACCTTGTCGAAGTTCAGGTAGGTCCGGTCCTCGGTGTTGAGCCCGTGTATCGGTCCGACCAGTTCTTCACCGTGCCGGTCCTTGCCCTCCGGTTTGGAGACCATCTCGCGTTTTCGCGCCTCGTCCAGGCCTTCGTACCGGAAGCCGTTGTCTCCCTTGTACGCGACGCGCTGGTAGCCGAATTTCCAGTTCCACTGGAAGGCGGTGATGTCGATCACGACTTCGGGGTCTTCCCGGTGCTGCATCTTTTCCTGCACCACGACGGTGAAATAGAACAGCACCGAGATGATCAGGAACGGTGTCACCGTCAGGACCAGTTCCAGCGGCATGTTGTAGCCGAACTGGCGGGGCAGGTCGGTGTCGGAGTCTTTGGCGCGGTGGAAGGCCGACGCCCAGAAGATCAGACCCCACACGATGATGCCGACGACGAAGGAGGCGATGACGGCGCCGATCCAGAGCTGTCGGTTGGCGTGCGCTTCGGGGGTGATGCCCTCGGGCCAGCCGAGCGCCAGGGCGTCCTGCCAGGTGCACCCGCTCAGGGTGACCGCCAGCACGCCGAGGGTGACGAGCAGCAACACCGGCCGGAGACGCCGGGCCGGGCCGCGTACGCCTCCAGAACCGCACTGCGACAAGCTTTGCGAACGACCAAGCCCGCGTCGTGTCACGTTGGGCGCCTCCTGTATCACAAGCTGGGCCGACTGGCCTTCCGGCTGACCCGGTCTAACTCGGATGTCGAATACTACGCAGCGTAGACCACACCGTCTCACCTAGCGACTGCCTGGTCACCGCAACCCGCCGGACGCTGCATCCCCAAGCCCGGTGAAGTGCGGCATACTGGGGCGCCGTGTGTGGACTGCTGGCTTTCGTCGCCGCTCCGGCCGGTTCCGAGGAGCCCGACGGGGCCCGGCGCGCTGCAGCTGATGCCGCCCGGGCCGACGAGGCGATCTCCGACGCGTCGCACCTGATGCGGCACCGGGGTCCCGACGAGCCGGGCACCTGGGCCGATCCCGACTCCGACGGCTCGGTGGTGTTCGGATTCAACCGGCTCTCCATCATCGACATCGCGCATTCGCACCAGCCGCTCAAGTGGGGTCCCCCCGACACGCCGGACCGCTACGTGCTGGTCTTCAACGGCGAGATCTACAACTACCTGGAACTGCGCGACGAGCTGCGTACCCGGCACGGCGCGGTCTTCGCCACCGACGGCGACGGTGAGGCGATCGCGGCCGGCTTCCACTTCTGGGGTGCCGAGGTGCTCACCCGGCTGCGCGGCATGTTCGCGTTCGCGCTGTGGGACACCGAAACCCGCGAGTTGTTCTGCGCCCGCGACCCGTTCGGCATCAAACCGCTGTTCATGGCCACCGGCACCGGCGGCACCGCGGTGGCCAGCGAGAAGAAATGCCTGCTGGACCTGGCCGATCTGATCGGTTTCGACGAGGCGATCGACCTGCGGGCGGTGCAGCACTACACCGTCCTGCAGTACGTCCCGGAGCCCGAGACGCTGCACCGCGGGATCCGGCGCCTGGAGTCGGGCTGCTACGCCCGCATCCGGCCTGGATCCGACCCCGAGGTCGCCCGCTACTTCGTTCCCCGGTTCGCGGCGGTGCCGATCACGTCGGACGACGAACAGGCCCGCTACGACGAGATCACCGCGGTGCTCGAGGACTCGGTGGCCAAGCACATGCGCGCCGACGTCACCGTCGGGTCGTTCCTGTCCGGTGGCATCGACTCCACCGCCATCGCGGCGCTGGCCATCCGGCACAACCCGCGACTGATCACGTTCACGACCGGTTTCGAACGGGAGGGCTTCTCCGAGCTGGACGTCGCGGTGGCCTCGGCCGAAGCGATCGGCGCCCGCCACGTCGCCAAGGTGGTCAGCGCCGAGGAGTTCGTCGCCGCGTTGCCCGAGATCGTCTGGTATCTCGACGAGCCGGTCGCCGACCCGGCGCTGGTGCCGCTGTTCTTCGTGGCCCGCGAGGCGCGCAAGCACGTCAAGGTGGTGTTGTCCGGGGAAGGCGCCGACGAGTTGTTCGGCGGCTACACGATCTACCGGGAGCCGCTGTCGCTGAAGCCCTTCGACTATCTGCCGCGGCCGGTGCGCCGGTCGATGGGTCGGGTCTCGCGGCCACTGCCGGAGGGTATGCGAGGCAAAAGCCTGCTGCACCGCGGGTCGCTGACGCTCGAGGAGCGCTACTACGGCAACGCCCGCAGCTTCTCCGACGAGCAACTGCGTGAGGTGCTGCCCGGATTCCGCGAGGACTGGACCCACACCGACGTCACCGCCGCGATCTACGCGCAATCGGCTGACTGGGATCCGGTGGCACGTATGCAACATCTCGATCTGTTCACCTGGCTGCGCGGCGACATCCTGGTCAAAGCCGACAAGATGACGATGGCCAACTCGCTGGAGCTGCGGGTGCCGTTCCTGGACCCCGAGGTGTTCGCCGTCGCGGCACGGCTGCCCTACCAGGCCAAGATCACCCGCACCACCACCAAGTACGCGCTGCGTCGCGCGCTGGAGCCGATCGTGCCCGCGCATGTGCTGCACCGGCCCAAGCTGGGCTTCCCGGTCCCTATTCGGCATTGGCTGCGCGCCGGCGAACTGCAGGAGTGGGCCTACCAGATGGTCGAGTCGTCGCAGGCCGGCCACCTGATCGACCTGGCCGCGGTGCGCCGGCTGCTCGACGAACACCGGCTCGGCGGCAGCGATCACAGCCGGCGGCTGTGGACGTTGCTGATCTTCATGCTGTGGCACGCGATCTTCGTGGAGCACAGCGTGGTGCCGCAGATCAGCGAGCCGGTCTACCCCGTCGAGTTGTAGCCTCGGGCTTCGCGTGTGAAATCACGCACTCCGGAGTGAGCGCAGGTCGGGATTCGGACTGCCTTTCCGCCCTGGCGTCACACCGAAAGCCGCCGCTTCACTCTGCAGAGCGAAACGGACGACGGCGAAAGGCGGGGACTCAGGCGAGTACCGCGGCGATCTCGGCGGCGGCGTCGTCGCCGTAGGCACCGGCCAGCCGGGCCTCCGCGAGCGAGCGGTCCCACTCCCACTCCTGGGTCCCGGTCGACTCCAGCACCAGGACCGCCACCAAAGAGCCCAGCTGCGCCGACCGCTCCAGGCTCAGACCCGCGCTGCGACCGGTCAGGAAGCCGGCCCGGAACGCGTCCCCGACCCCGGTCGGGTCGGTCTGGCTCGTCTCGGGCACGACGCCCACGTGCAGCGTGGCGCCGTCCCGGCCGATGATGTCGACGCCCTTGGCGCCCAGCGTGGTGACCCGCAGCTCGACCTGCGCCATCACATCAGCCTCCGACCAGCCGGTCTTGGACAGCAACAGGTCCCACTCGTAGTCGTTGGTGAACAGGATCGCAGCGCCGTCGATGAGCTGTTTGATCTCGTCGCCGGAGAGTCGGGCCAGCTGCTGCGACGGGTCGGCGGCGAATGCCAGGCCCAGCTTGCGGCACTCGTCGGTGTGCACGACCATCGCGGCCGGGTCGTTGGCGCCGATGATCACCAGTTCCGGGGTGCCGATCTGCTGGACCACGTCGGCCAGCGAGATGTCGCGGGCCTGGGACATCGCCCCCGGGTAGAACGACGCGATCTGCGCCATCTCGGTGTCGGTGGTGCAGACGAAACGTGCCGTGTGCGCGCTGTCGGAGATCAGCACGCTGTCGCAGTTGACGCCGTGGGACTGCAGCCAGGACCGGTATTCGCCGAAGTCCTGGCCGGCGGCGCCCACCAGCGCGGCGTCGCCACCCAGCACGCCGATGGCGAAGGCGATGTTTCCGGCCACTCCCCCGCGATGCACCACCAGGTCGTCGACCAGGAAGCTCAGCGACACCTTCTTCAGGTGCTCCGGCAGCAGCTGCTCGGAGAACTTGCCGGGAAAGCGCATCAGATGGTCGGTGGCAATGGAACCGGTTACCGCGATGGTCACTAAATCTCCGTCCTTCGTTTCTAAGGTCGTCTAGCCTCTCATGAACGTCAGCTCGGCCACCAACGCCGTCGTAGCGCAGACGCTGAAAACGGTTGCGCTAGCCTGCCCTGGGGAACTCCCCTGATTGCCGCGACTCGGACGGCAACCTCTCGTCGACTCGTCCACCAGCGTAGGAGAACAACGATGGCCGGTCCGTACCCGCCGAACCCCGCGGTCGGCGATGAAGGACCTCCGCAGGGGCAGCCGTACCCCCAGGTCGGGCCCGAGACGCTGGATTTTCCGCGTGACGGCAACGAGCCACCGGTGCACCCGTATCCGGGTCCGCCGGCGCCGGCCCCCCACCCCAACCGGCGGCCCCGACGGCTGTTGATCGGCATCCTGCTGACCATTGCGCTGATCGCGGGCCTGACGACCGCCATCGTCTACGGGGTTCGCACCAACGGGGCCAACACCACCAGCACCTTCCCCGAGGCCACGGCCAAGTCGGCGATCCAGACCTACCTCAACGCGCTGGCGCACAAGGACACCGACGTCATCGTCCGCAATTCGATGTGCGGCATCTATGACGCGGTGAAGGACAAGCGCTCCGACCTGGCCCTGGCCAAGCTCAGCAGCGACGCGTTCCGCAAACAGTTCTCCGAGGTGGAGATCACCGGAATCGACAAGATCGTGTACCTGTCGCAGTATCAGGCGCAGGTGCTGTTCAGCATGAATGCGACGCCGGCCACCGGCGGGCCGGCGCGCAAAGAGATCCAGGGTGTCGCGCAGTTGCTGTTCCAGCGCGGCCAGATCCTGGTGTGCTCCTACGTGCTGCGCACTTCGGGGCAGTACTGACCGCTCAGTTGAACGAGTCCCCGCACGCGCACGAACCGGTGGCGTTCGGGTTGTCGATGGTGAAGCCCTGCTTCTCGATGGTGTCGACGAAGTCGATGGACGCGCCCTGCACGTACGGCGCGCTCATCCGGTCCACGGTCAGCGTCACGCCGCCGAACTCCACGGTCAGGTCGCCGTCCAGGGTGCGGTCGTCGAAGAACAGGTTGTAGCGCAACCCCGCGCATCCACCGGGTTGCACCGCGATCCGCAGCGCAAGGTCATCACGTCCCTCTTGGTCCAGCAGGGACTTCGCCTTGGCGGCCGCGGCGTCGGTGAGGATCACCCCGTGGGCCTCGGTGGTCGGCTCGTTCTGCACCGTCATTGCTTCTCCTACCTGCTCATGTGTTCGGGTGGCCCGCCCGGCTTCCCCGACGCACTGTCCGGGGCCTGCCAGGAAAAACTCACTGTTTCAACGGTACCCCGCCGGACCGCTATTCCCGAGTCGAGCGGCCACCTCAGAGGCCAATCCCATCAGCTGATTCGCCGCGTCGGCCAGTGCCAACCGCACCGAACCTGCGTATTCGGACATGGCCAGCGCAGACATGATGCCCGACACGCGGGTGGTGGCTTTGTCCACCGACACCTGTCCGGCCAGCACGATCACCGGAATTCCCAGCGGCCGGGCGGCGGCCGCGATCTCACCCACCACCTTGCCGTGCAGCGACTGCTCGTCGAAGTGCCCCTCGCCGGTGACGATCATGTCCGCGTCTTCGAGATCGTCGGCGAAGTGGGTGAGTTCGGCCACAATGGCCGCCCCGGATTCGCAGCGCCCGCCCAGCGCAAGCAGGCCCGCCCCGATGCCGCCGGCCGCACCCGCGCCGGGCTCGGCGCTGACGTCGCGCCCAGCCACCGTGTCGAGCACCAACGCCCACGCTTCGAGCCGCACTTCCAATTTGGCGACGGTCGCGGTGTCCGCGCCTTTCTGCGGAGCAAACACCCGTGCCGCCCCCCACGGTCCCAACAGCGGATATGCGACGTCGGAGGCGGCGATCAACTCCACAGCGGCCAACCGCTGGCGGGCCAGGTCCAGGCCGCCCAACTCGTTGACCATTCCCTGCCCGCCGTCGGTGCAGGCGCTGCCGCCCAGCCCGACCACGATGCGCCGCGCCCCGGCCTGCAGCGCAGCCGCGATCAGCTGGCCCACGCCGCGGCTGTGGGCGTCCATCGCGGTCTCCGGCGTGGGTGGCCCGTCCAGCAGCCCCAGCCCGCACGCCTGCGCGCATTCCAGATACGCGGTCGCTGAGCGCTCGTCGAAGACCCACTGGGCGGTGACGTCGGCGCCCAGCGGTCCGCAGACCACGAGTCGGCGCAGCCCGCCCATCCGGTTGGCCAGCACCTCGACGAAGCCGGGTCCGCCGTCGGACTGCGGCGCGACGATGAACGAGTCACCCGGACGGGACCGCGTCCAGCCGGTCGCGATGGCGGCGGCGGCCTCCACCGCCGAAAGGCTGTCCCCGTAACAGTCGGGGGCCACCAGCACCCGCATTGCGGGCAGCTGGAGCCGGCCGGGCCCGAAGTCACCGGCAGCATCATCCGACGCCTGCGAGCCGTTCATCACTGGCCAGCGTAGGTCTAACCGATATGCGAGCGCATGCATAACAGGTGCATTCAGCTGCCCGCGAGCGGCGAAGTAACCTGGCGCTGTGAAGTTGTTGGGCCGCAACAGAGGCTTCGAAGACAACGGGGCCGAAGGTGACGACACTCCGGACCCGGCCGGGACGGAAGCCGCCCCGGCGCAGGCGACCCGGTCGTCGCGCGGCACCGGTCCCAAGGGCCGGCCCACGCCCAAGCGCGACGAGGCCAGGCGTCAGGGCCGCAAGGGTCCGGTCGCGCCGGCGCCGATGACGGCGGCCGAAGCGCGGGCCCGGCGCAAGACGCTGGCCGGGCCGAAACTCAGCCGCGCGGAGCGCCGCGCCGAACGGGACGCCCGCCGGGCCCGGATGACCGAGCGTCAGGAACGGATGAAAGCCGGCGAAGAGGCGTATCTGCTGCCGCGCGACCAGGGCCCGGTGCGACGCTACGTCCGCGACGTGGTGGACGCCCGGCGCAACGTGCTCGGCCTGTTCATGCCGTCGGCGCTGTTTCTGCTGGCCTTGATGTTCGGCGTGCCGCAACTGCAGTACTACATGTCGCCGGCGATGCTGGTGCTGATGGTGTTGATGGCGATCGACGGCATCGTCCTGGGCCGCAAGGTCGGCAGGCTGGTCGACGCGAAGTTCCCCAACAACACCGAAAGCCATTGGAAGTTGGGCATTTACGCGGCCGGACGGGCCTCGCAGATGCGCCGCATGCGGATGCCCCGACCCCAAGTCGAACGCGGCAGCCGACTGAAAGACGCCTGACCCGAGGTGCGCACGCTGGTACTCGGCGGTATCAGGTCGGGCAAATCCGAGTGGGCGGAGCACGCCGTCGTCGCGGCACTGGCACCCCGGCAGGCGGTCCGCTACCTGGCCGCCGGATCGGCGGACTCGGCCGACTCGGAGTGGTCGCAACGGATCGCCAGGCACCGCGCCCGTCGGCCCGCGCACTGGACGACGGTGGAGACCGCCGATCTGGCCGCCGAACTGCGCGGACATCCCGACACCCCGACACTCGTCGACGACCTCGGCGCCTGGTTGACGGGCACCCTGGACCGCAACGACGGGTGGGACGGCGGATCGGTGGAAGCGCCGCTGCGGGAGTTGCTGGGTGCGGTGGACGCATTCGGGTCGACGTTGGTGCTGGTCAGTCCGGAGGTGGGGTTGTCGGTCGTACCCGCCACCGCGTCCGGGCGTCGGTTCGCCGACGAACTGGGCAGCCTCAACCAGCGCACAGCCACGCTGTGCGATCGGGTGGTGCTGGTGGTGGCGGGCCAGCCGCTCACGGTCAAGGCGCCGGCATGATCGGGTTCGCGCCGGTGCAGCCGCCCGATGCGGGCGCCGCGGCGGACGCCCGGGCCCGCCAGGACGAGCTGACCAAGCCGCGCGGGGCACTGGGCCGGCTCGAGGACCTGTCGGTCTGGGTGGCGGCCTGCCAGGGCCAGTGCCCGCCGCGGCAATTCGAGCGTGCCCGGGTGGTGGTGTTTGCCGGGGATCACGGGGTGGCCCGGTCCGGCGTGTCGGCCTATCCCCCGGAGGTGACCGCGCAGATGGTCGCCAACATCGAAGCGGGTGGGGCCGCCATCAACGCGCTGGCGCAACTCGCCGGCGCGACGGTGCGAATCGCCGATCTGGCCGTCGACTGCGACGCGGTGCTGGGCACGACGAATCAGATCAGCGACAAAGTGCGCCGGGGCAGCGGCGATATCGCCGTCGAAGACGCCCTGACCCAGGCCGAGGTCGATCGCGCCCTGGCCGCGGGCCAGCAGATCGCCGACGACGAAGTGGACGCCGGCGCCGACCTGCTGATCGCCGGCGACATGGGCATCGGCAACACCACCCCGGCGGCGGTGCTGGTGGCGGCGCTGACCAACACCGAACCGGTCGCGGTGGTGGGTTTCGGCACCGGGATCGACGATGCCGCGTGGATGCGTAAGACGGCGGCGGTGCGCGATGCGCTCTTCCGGGCGCGTTCGATGCTCGACGACCCGGTCGCGCTGCTGCGCTGTTGTGCCGGTGCGGATTTCGCGGCGCTGGCCGGCTTCTGCGCGCAGGCCGCGATCCGGCGTACCCCGCTGCTGCTGGACGGCATGGCGGTGACGGCGGCGGCGCTGGTCGCCGAGCGGCTGGCGCCCGGGGCCCGGCAGTGGTGGCAGGCCGGGCACCGCTCCACCGAGCCGGGTCACACGCTGGCCCTGGCGGCTCTCGAACTGGAGCCGATCGTGGACCTGCGGATGCGGCTGGGCGAGGGCACCGGGGCCGCGGTGGCGTTGCCGGTGCTGCGCGCCGCGGTGGCGGCCCTGGGCTCGATGGCGACGTTCGCCGAGGCCGACGTGTCCGGTCCTGCGGTCCCGTGATCCGTTCGCTGGCAACGGCTTTGACGTTCGCTACGGTACT
Organism: Mycobacterium sp. NGS24; assembly: GCF_059813065.1. Lineage (NCBI taxonomy): Bacteria > Bacillati > Actinomycetota > Actinomycetes > Mycobacteriales > Mycobacteriaceae > Mycobacterium > Mycobacterium sp. NGS24. Next base: position 333,619 of record NZ_JCALDW010000001.1, on the reverse strand, counting down.
GCCGGTGCCGGCGTCGCGGGTCGGTCCGATGGGTCGCGGGGCGATGACGGCGTTGCCGGTGGTGGGTGCGGCGCTGGGGGCGTTGGCCGCGGCGGTGACGGTGGGGGGTGCCGCGCTGTTCGGCGCGTCCAGCCCGCTGCCCGGGTTGCTGGGGGTCGGGGTGCTGCTGCTGGCCACCCGGGGCCTGCACATCGACGGCGTCGCCGATACCGCCGACGGTCTAGGCTGCTACGGCCCGCCCCAGCGCGCACTGGCAGTGATGCGCGACGGCTCGACGGGTCCGTTCGGGGTCGCCGCGATCGTCATGGTCATCGCGTTGCAGGGACTGGCGTTCTCGACGCTGGGGGCGGGCGCCATCGCCGTGTCCGTGGCCGCCGGGCGGGTCACCGCGGTGGCGGTCTGCCGGCGCGGCGTGGTGGCCGCGGACGGCAGTGCGCTGGGCGCGCAGGTCGCCGGCACTCAGCCGACCTGGGTGGTATCAGGGTGGCTGGCCGTGCTGCTGGCCGCTGCCGTCCCGGTGGGTTCCCGGCTTTGGCAGGGACCGGTCGCGATGCTGCTGGCGGTGTTGTGCGGGGCGGGTTTGGTCGCGCACTGTGCGCGGCGATTCGGCGGTGTCTCCGGTGACGTGTTGGGCGCTGCGGTCGAGGTGTCCACGACGGCGGCCGCGGTGGCGCTGGCGGGTCTGGTCCGCGGGTGAGGCGCCGAGCGTGACCCCTAATCCAGCCGCGTCATCCAGCCGTGCGTATCGGCGAACGTGCCGCGTTGGATCCCGGTCAGCGTGTCGCGCAACGCCATCGTCACCTCGCCGGGCGCGCCGTCTCCGATGGTGAACTCGTCCTCGCCGCGCTTGACCCGTGCCACCGGGGTGATGACGGCTGCGGTGCCGCAGGCGAACACCTCGGTGATCTCCCCGGATGCGGCCTTCTTCTCCCACTCGTCGATGTCGATCTTGCGTTCTTCCACCGTGAATCCGGCATCAATGGCCAACTGCAGCAACGAATCCCGGGTGATACCGGGTAGCAGCGAACCGGACAGCTCCGGGGTGACCAGCCGCGCCGAGCCGCCCTTGCCCAGCACGAAGAACAGGTTCATGCCGCCCATCTCCTCGACGTAGCGACGCTCCACGCCGTCCAACCACACCACCTGGTCGCACCCGTGCTCCGCGGCTTCGGCCTGGGCCAGCAGCGAGGCCGCGTAGTTGCCGCCGAACTTGGCCGCACCTGTGCCGCCCGGGCTGGCGCGCACGTATTCGGTGGAGATCCAGACGGTGACCGGGTTGATGCCGCCCTTGAAATACGCACCGGCCGGCGAGGCGATCAGCAGGTAGCGGTATTCCTTGGCCGGCCGCACTCCCAGGCCGGGCTCGGTGGCGATGATGAACGGCCGCAGGTAGAGCGCCTCTTCGCCGCCGGCCCTGGGCACCCAGGCGCTGTCGACCGCGATGAGCTGGCGCAGAGATTCGATGAACAACTGCTCCGGCAACTCCGGTATCGCCAGCCGCCGCGCCGAGGAGCACAACCGGGCGGCGTTGGCGTCGGGCCGAAACGACACCACGGACCCGTCGGCCCACCGGTAGGCCTTGAGCCCTTCGAAGACCTCCTGCGCGTAGTGCAGCACGATCGCCGACGGATCCAGCTCGATCGGTCCGTAGCCGATGACGCGGCCGTTGTGCCAGCCGCACCCGTCGGTGTAGTCGATGGAGACCATGTGGTCGGTGTGATATTTGCCGAATCCGGGGTCAGCCAGGATCGCTACCCGCTCGGCGTCACCGGCGGGATTCGCCGCGGGAGAAACCGTGAATTCGAGTGGGCCGCTGATCATGGGCCCGATTGTATAACCGTGTGTAAACGCATTTTTGGCCTGCGAACACCGGTGCTAGCGGGTTTTCAGTTCGACGAACGGCGGCCGCATCACCTCGCAGTCGACCGCCCGGCCGCGGACGTCGACGGTGACCTGCTGCCCGTCCGCGATCCCCGCCTGGGTGTCGATCAACGCCAGGGCGATGCCGCGCTGCAACGTCGGCGAGAAGGTTCCCGACGTGGTGGTCCCGATGGTGGTGTCGCCGTCACGCACGGTTAGCCCCGGACGCAGCACACCGCGCCCGACCATCTGCAACCCGCGCAGCAGCCGGCGCGGTCCGGCCTGTTTCTCGGCCAGCAACGCGTCCCGCCCGAAGAAGGCCTCCTTCTGCCAGCCGATCGCCCAGCCGCAGCGGGCCTGCAGCGGCGAAATGTCCAGCGACAGTTCATGACCGTGCAGCGGATAACCCATCTCGGTGCGCAGCGTGTCGCGGGCACCCAGCCCGGCCGGCTGCCCGCCGGCGTCGGTGACCGCGGCCACCAGCGCGTCGAACACCACGGCGGCGCAATCCCACGGCGGCAGCAGCTCGTAGCCGTGCTCACCGGTGTAACCCGTGCGGCAAACCCGCACCGGCACATCGGAATACGCCGCGTCCGCATAACCCATGTAGTCCATGTCGGTGGGCAGCCCCAGGCCGCTCAACACCTGGCTGGACCGCGGCCCCTGCACGGCCAGCACCGCGTAGTCGCGGTGCTGGTTGGTGATGGTCAGATCCGCCGGGGCGGCCGCCTGCAGCGCTTCGACCACCGCGGCGGTGTTGGCGGCGTTGAGCACCAGGAAGATTTCGTCGTCGTCGACGTAGTAGGCGATCAGGTCGTCGACAACGCCGCCGGATTCGGTGCAGCACAACGTGTACTGGGCTTTGCCCGCACCGATACGACCCAGATCGTTGGTGAGTGCGGAGTTGACGAACTGCGCCGCGCCCGGGCCGCGCACCAACGCCTTGCCGAGGTGGCTGACGTCGAACAGGCCCACGGCGGTGCGGGTGGCGTTGTGTTCGCCGACGGTTCCGCCATAGGACACCGGCATCTCCCACCCGCCGAATTCGGCGAAGGTCGCGCCCAGTTCACGATGGCGTTCTTCCAACGGGCCTTGCTGCAGATCTGGCGCACCGCTCACGGCGTCTCACCCTAATGTCTGCCGCTACTGGCACACTTGGGCAGGTGTTCGATTGGGACGGTCTGGAAGCCGCCGGAATCGCGAATCCGCGCGAGCGCGCCGACCTGATCAAGTATCTGGACGATCTCGGCTTCACCGTCGAGGAGATGGTGGCAGCCGAGCGGCGTGGCCGATTGTTCGGGCTGGCCGGTGATGTCCTGGGCTGGTCCGGGCGGCCGATCTACACCGTGGCCGCGGCCGCAGAACAGCTCGGTCTGTCCGCCGATGAAGTGGCGCACGCCTGGGGGCTGCTGGGACTGACCATCGCCGGCTCCGACGTGCCCGCGCTCAGTCAGGCCGATGTCGATGCGCTGCAGACGTGGGTCGCGCTGCAGGGCGTGGTCGGCCGGGACGGCGGGTACGGGTTGCTGCGGGTGCTGGGCGCGGCGATGGCCCGGCTCGCCGAGGCCGAGTCGACGCTCATCCGCGCCGGAACGCCGGACATCCAGATGACGCACACGCATGACGAGTTCGCCACCGCCCAGGCCTACCGCGCGGTCGCGGAGTTCGTGCCCCGGATCGGCGCGCTGATCGACATCGTGCACCGCCATCACCTGACCAGCGCCCGCACCCATTTCGAGGGCGTCATCCGGGACACCTCGTCGAGTGTGGTGTGCGGCGTCGGGTTCGCCGATCTGTCCGGCTTCACCGCGCTCACCCAGGCGCTGACCCCCGCGCAGTTGTCGGCAATGCTCAACGAGTTCGCCGGCGCGGTATCCGACGTGGTGCACGCCGACGGCGGGCGGGTGGTGAAGTTCATCGGCGACGAGGTGATGTGGGTGTGCGGGTCACCCGAGCAGCTCGCCAAAGCCGCCGTCGACCTCGTCGACCATCCCAAGGCTTGCGACGAGGGACTGCTGGTGCGCGCGGGGCTGGCCTTCGGCACCGTGCTGGCCATCAACGGGGACTACTTCGGCAACCCGGTGAATCTGGCGGCGCGGCTGGTGGCGGCGGCCGCACCGGGCCAGATCCTGGCCGACGCGGACCTGCACGCCCAGTTACCGGACTGGCCGGCCGCCGCGCACGGCCCGCTGACGCTCAAAGGATTCGACGCGCCGGTGACCGCTTTCGAACTGCACCGCCGGGATGCGCTCGACGCGGACCCGGCACGCAGTGACTAGGCTGGTTGCGCGTGACACCCCAATCGGGCGCCTACGCCCCCTATAACGCCCCCACCACCGCGGTCGCCACAGCGCTGCCCAAGCGCGGCTCGGATTCCTCGGTACTGCTGATACCGGTCGTCGCCGCCGGCGAGGACGACGAATCGCGTGCTCAGGTGGTCGCCGCCGACACTGTGCTCTCGGCTGACGCGGTCACCGAAATCGAGGCCGGCCTGCGGGCGCTAGGCGCGACCGGTGGCGCCGAGCAGGTGCACCGGCTGGTGGTGTCGTCGCTGCCGGTGGGCAGTGTGCTGGCCGTCGGCCTGGGTAAGCCGCGCGCCGAGTGGCCCGCCGATGTGGTCCGGCGGGCGGCCGGTGTCGCGGCACGCTCGCTCGGCAAAGCCGAGGCGGTGCTCACCACGCTGGGCGAACTGCCGGGTCAAGACGTCACGTCGGCGGCCGTCGAGGGTTTGATCCTGGGCAGCTACCGCTTCACCGCGTTCCGCAGCGGGAAGACGGCGCCCAAGGATGCCGGCCTGCGCAAGATCACCGTGCTCAGCGCCGGCAAGGACGCCAAGAAGCAGGCCGCGCACGGCGCCGCCGTGGCGACCGCGGTGGCCACTGCCCGCGATTTCACCAACACCCCGCCCAGCCACCTGTACCCCGCCGAATTCGCCAAGCGGGCCAAGGAACTCGGCGAATCGGTGGGCCTGGAGGTGGAGGTCCTCGACGACAAGGCGCTGAAGAAGGCCGGCTTCGGCGGCGTGGTTGGCGTCGGGCAGGGCTCGTCGCGGCTGCCGCGGCTGGTCCGGCTGATCCACCGCGGATCGCGACTGGCCAAGAACTCCAAGCAGGCGAAGAAGGTGGCGCTGGTCGGCAAGGGTGTCACCTTCGACACCGGCGGCATCTCGATCAAGCCGGCCGCGTCGATGCACCACATGACCTCCGACATGGGCGGGGCCGCCGCGGTGGTCGCCACCGTGACGCTGGCCGCGCAGTTGGGGCTGCCGATCGACGTGATCGCCACCGTGCCGATGGCCGAGAACATGCCGTCGTCGACGGCCACCCGGCCCGGCGACGTGCTGACACAGTACGGCGGCATCACTGTCGAGGTGCAGAACACCGACGCTGAAGGCCGGCTCATCCTGGCCGACGCGATCGTGCGGGCCTGCGAGGATGGGCCGGACTATCTGATCGAGACCTCGACGTTGACCGGCGCGCAGACCGTCGCGCTCGGGGCCCGAATCCCCGGGGTGATGGGTAGCGATGAGTTCCGGGACCGGGTCGCTGCGATCTCGCAGCGGGTCGGCGAGAACGGTTGGCCGATGCCGCTGCCCGACGAACTGAAAGACGACCTGAAATCGCAGGTGGCCGACCTTTCAAACATCAGCGGTCAGCGCTTCGCCGGCATGTTGGTGGCCGGGGTGTTCCTGCGCGAGTTCGTCGCCGACGGCGTCGAGTGGGCGCACATCGACGTCGCCGGTCCGGCCTACAACACCGGCAGCGCGTGGGGCTACTCCCCCAAGGGCGGCACCGGAGTGCCCACCCGCACCATGTTCGCGGTGTTGGAAGACATCGCGGCCAACGGTTAGCCGAGTTCGCCGGACCGGCAGCAAACTCGGGTGCGTTTAACTGCCCCGGGTCGCGGCTAATCACCTGAGCACATATCGGATAGCTCGTGGAAAGGCCTGATTGTGACGGTACGACGGTTGATTATCGCGGTAAGCGCCGTGCTGCTGCTGGCCGGCGTGATCGGGCTCCTGGTGCCGGTGACGGTGTCCAACAGCAACGGCGGAACGGTTAGCTGTGGAAACGGCCTAGCCTCGGATTTGTCGGGCGCGCGCAACGCCAACGACAGGAACGGCGCCAACATCCCGATCCTGAACCAGATCATTCCGCACACCGACTTCGTCGCGGCGTGCGAGTCTTCGCTGTCCGGCCGCCGGAGCTGGGCCATTCCGTTGGCCGTTCTCGGCCTCGTCGGGGTGGCCGGTGCGGTGTTGGTGCGGCGCAAGGACGGCACGCCGCTGCGCGTCTGAGCGCGCGCGGGTCAGATCACCCGCACCCGCGCGGTGCTGCGCAGCGCCTGCGGCAGCACCCGGGACACTCCGTACAGCGCATACGCCTCGAACGTGACCGGCCGGATCGGTTTGTTCTTCTTCACCGCCGACACGATCGCGTTCGCGACCTTGTCGGGTCCGTAACGGCGGATGTCGAACATTTTGTCCAACTGTCCGCGCCGGCCGTCGACCTTGTCGTCCAGAATCCCGACTGCGGCGCTGAACTGGGTTGTCGAGATGATGTTGGTGTCGATGACGCCCGGGCAGATCGTGGTCAGGCCGACATCGGCGGCGTCGAGTTCGGCGCGCAGGCAGTCGGAGAACATGAAGGTCGCCGCCTTGGAGGTGCAGTACGCGTTGAGCGAACCCAGCGGCGCGTAGGCCGCCATCGACGAGACGTTGACGATGTGGCCGCCGGTGCCGCGCTCGGCCAGCCGCCGCCCGAAAGCACGGCAGCCGTTGACCACGCCACCCAGATTGACATCGATTACGCGGTCGAACTGTTCGGCCGGGGTGTCCAGGAAGGCTCCCGCCTGACCGATGCCGGCGTTGTTGACCACGATGTCGGGTAGGCCGTGCTCAGCACACACCTGTTCAGCGAACGCCTCGACAGCGTCGGCGTCTGACACGTCCAGCACATAGGGGTGCGCAACGCCCCCGCGCGCGGCGACCTGGGCGGCAGTTTCCTTCACCGTGGCCTCGTCGATGTCGCTGATCACCACCTCGGCACCCTCCCGGGCGAAGGCGATCGCGGTCTCGCGGCCGATGCCGCTGCCGGCGCCGGTGATCGACACCAGCGTGTCGCCGAAGTGACCGCGCGGCCGACCGACCTGGGCGCGCAACAGCGCTCGACTGGCCGGCTTGCCTTCGTGCAGGTCGGCGAAGTCGTGCACGGCGGCGGCCATCACCTGCGGATGTGACATCGGCGAGAAGTGGCCGGCCCGGATGTCGCGCCGCCACAGCCGCGGCACCCAGCGGGCCGTCTCGTCGTATCCGTGCGGTCGCACGAACTTGTCCCTGGTGTTGACGATGAGCTGCACCGGCACGTCGACCGGGCGCACGCCTTGGCGGCGGAACTTGCCCGAGTACGAACGCCAGTAGTTGGCCGGGTACACCTTCACGGCGTTCGCGGCGTCGCTGGCGACGTTGTCGGAGTGACGGATCCGATCGGTGGGCAGATTGTCGGCGACGCTGCGCCGCACCGCCGCGCTGCGGAACGCCAGCCGGATCAACAGCGGCGCCAGCACCGGGATCGAGAAGAACGCCATATAGGTCAACCGGACCGCCTGGCTCACGGCCGCGGCGAACCGGCGCGGGCGCCACGGGCGGCGCAGCGCGCCGAAGATGAAGGCGACCAGCTGGTCGTGCGCCGGACCCGACACCGAGGTGAAGGTGGCGACCCGATCGCCGGCGCCGGGCCGGGTCAGGTACTCCCACACCCCGACCGAACCCCAGTCGTGGGCCAGTACGTGCACTGGTTGCCCGGGACTCAGTTCGCCGATGACCGCGGCGAAGTCGTCGGCGAAGCGGGCCATCGTGTAGTCGGAGACCGCCTTGGGCGTCGACGACAGACCGACGCCTCGGTTGTCGTAGCGCAGGATCCGGAAACGCTGCTCCAGCAAGGGCACCACACCGTCCCACAGCACATGTGAATCCGGCCAGCCGTGTACCAGCACGACCGTGGGCCCCTCCGGGTTGCCCTCTTGGTAGACGGCGATCCGGGCGCCGTCGGCGCTGTCGACGAACTGCTGGGGTACCTGCTGTATTGCCGGCATCGAACCTCCGCCACCTGCGAATTGCTGCGTTATCAGTGGCCCACCGTAGCAGCGGCTACCGACAGCATCGGCGATGCAACTCGCGCGCCCTGGATGTCCAGCGTCGGTGGCTCGTGACAGGATGGGTTTTGACATCAACTCGGGTTTCGTACCCGGTGCACGACCATGTGGTAAGCCAGAGGTCGAGCTGTGCCGACCGACGACCGATCGAGGAGTCAACAACGATGGCCTTCTCCGTTGAGATGCCAGCACTTGGTGAGAGCGTCACCGAGGGAACGGTCACTCGCTGGCTCAAGCAGGAAGGCGACACGGTCGAGGTCGACGAACCGCTGGTCGAAGTCTCGACCGACAAGGTCGACACCGAGATCCCGTCGCCGGCCGCGGGCGTGCTGACCAAGATCATCGCCCAGGAGGACGACACGGTCGAGGTCGGCGGCGAGCTGGCCGTCATCGGGGACTCCGACGACGACAGCGGCGGTGGGGCGGACGCCGAGGAGTCCGGGGGCGAGAGCGACTCGGGCGGCGCCGACGAATCCGAGGACGCCGAATCCGACGAGGCGGCGGAGCCATCGGAGGAAGACGACTCCGACGAGGCGGGAGGCGCAGACGAAGCCGACGATCAGGGCGGGTCCGACGGTGACGCGACTTCGGTGACGATGCCCGAGTTGGGCGAGTCGGTAACCGAGGGCACCGTGACACGCTGGTTGAAGAGCGTCGGGGATTCGGTCCAGGTCGACGAGCCGCTGGTGGAAGTGTCCACCGACAAGGTCGACACCGAGATCCCATCCCCGGTGGCCGGTGTCCTGGTCAGCATCACCGCCGAGGAAGACGACGTCGTCCAGGTGGGTGGCGAACTGGCCAAGATCGGCGACTCGAAGTCGTCGGGCAAGAAGTCGGAGTCCACAGAACCGGAATCCAAGGAGCCGGAGAAGAAAGAGCCCGAACCGGAAGAAGACAAGCCCAAAGAAGAGAAGGCCAAAGAAGAAGAGACCACGGCCGAAGAGGCCGCGGACCAGCCCCCGGCCAAGGACGAGCCGAAAGAGGAACCCAAGGAAGAGGCGAAGGAAGAGCGCAAACCCGCACCCAAGGAAGAGCCGAAAGAGGAGCCCCGCCAAGAGCCGAAGTCGCAATCAGAGGACTCCGACGGCACTCCCTACGTCACTCCGCTGGTGCGGAAGTTGGCTTCGGAGAACAACATTGACCTGTCCGAAGTGACCGGGACCGGCGTCGGCGGCCGGATCCGCAAGCAGGACGTGCTGGCTCTGGCCGAGAAGAAGGCCGAAGAGAAGCAACAACAGGACAAGAAGCCCGCCGCCGCCGAGCCCGCCGCCGACAAACCGGCCGACAAACCCGCCGCCAGCTCGGCACCCTCACTGGCGCACCTGCGCGGCTCCACGCAGAAGGCCAGCCGGATCCGGCAGATCACCGCCAAGAAAACTCGCGAATCGCTGCAACTGACAGCTCAGCTCACCCAGACCCACGAGGTCGACATGACCCGGATCGTGGCGTTGCGGGCGCGCGCGAAGTCGTCGTTCGCGGAGCGCGAGGGCGTGAATCTGACGTACCTGCCGTTCATCGCCCGTGCGGTGATCGACGCGCTCAAGACTCATCCCAACGTCAACGCCAGCTACAACGAGGAATCCAAAGAGATCACCTACTACGACGCCGAGCACCTCGGGTTCGCCGTCGACACCGACCAGGGTCTGCTCTCCCCGGTGGTGCACAACGCCGGTGATCTGTCGCTGGCCGGTCTGGCCCGGGCCATCGCCGACATCGCCTCCCGCGCACGGTCGAACAAACTCAAGCCCGACGAGTTGTCCGGGGGCACCTTCACCATCACCAACATCGGCAGCCAAGGCGCCTTGTTCGACACCCCCATCCTGGTGCCACCGCAGGCAGCCATGCTCGGCACCGGCGCCATCGTCAAGCGCCCCCGGGTGATCGTGGACGACGTCGGCAACGAGTCGATCGGGGTCCGCTCGATCTGCTATCTGCCGCTGACCTATGACCATCGCCTGATCGACGGCGCCGACGCCGGCCGATTCCTCACCACGATCAAGAACCGGCTCGAAGAGGGGGCCTTCGAGGCCGACCTAGGACTTTGAGATGGCTCAAGCCTTCCCGAAGGCCGTAATCGCCATTGCGGGTTCCTCGGGTCTGATCGGTCAGGCTTTGACCGCCGCGCTCCGCGCCGCCGACCACGAGGTGCTGCGCATCGTGCGCCGGACGCCGGCGAATTCCGAAGAGCTGCACTGGAATCCGGACAGCGGTGAATTGGATCCCGACGTGCTCGTCGACGTCGACGTCGTGGTCAACCTGTGTGGGGTCAACGTCGGTTCACACCGGTGGTCGGGGGCGTTCAAGCAGAGCCTGCGCGACAGCCGGATCACCCCGACCGAGGTGTTGACCGCCGCCGTCGCCGACGCCGGGGTGAGCACCCTGATCAATGCCAGTGCGGTCGGCTACTACGGCGACACCAGGGATCGCGTCGTCGACGAAAACGCCCCGGCCGGAAGGGGTTTCCTCGCGCAGTTGTGCGTGGACTGGGAGGCGGCCACCCTGCCGGCGCAATACGATGGCACCCGGGTGGTCCTGGCGCGCACCGGCGTGGTGCTGGCACCGGCGGGCGGCGCGCTGCGCATGATGCGCCCGGTCTTCTCGGTGGGGCTGGGCGCCAGGCTCGGCAACGGCCGTCAGTACATGTCGTGGATCAGCCTCGAGGACGAGGTACGCGCGCTGCTGTTCGCCATCTTCCACCCCACGCTGTCCGGTCCCGTCAACATGACCGGGCCCGCGCCGGTGACCAACGCCGAATTCACCACCGCGTTCGGCCGCGCGATCAACCGCCCGACCCCGTTGGTCCTGCCCGGTTTCGCGGTGCGCGCGGCGCTCGGCGAATTCGCCGACGAGGGGTTGCTCGCCGGTCAGCGCGTCATCCCGACGGCGCTGGAGCGAGCAGGTTTTCAGTTCCACCACAACACCATTGGCGAGGCGTTGGAGTTCGCCACCGCCCGGCGCGACCAGGACTGACTGCGCACGCATACCCCCTCGCAGCGTCACGCCTCGGTTTGCCCAGCGTCACGCCTCCCTCGCCCAGCGTCACGCCCCCCTCGCCCAGCGTCACGCCCCCCTCGCCCAGCGTCACACCAGCGTGGCCGTCGCCGCCGAGCGTCACGCCAGCGCGACAACCCGCACTGAGCGCCACAGCGCCCACCCAGCCTCACGCCCCCTCGCCCAACGTCACGCCAGCGTGGCCGTCGCCGCCGAGCGTCACGCCAGCGTGGCCGTCGCCGCCGAGCGTCACGCCAGCGTGACAACCCGCGCCCAGCACCACACCACCGCCCGCCCAGCGTCACCCCAGCGTGGCAGGCGACATCGAGCGTCACGCTGGCGCAACGCGGCGCAACAGGCGACCCCCGCTAACCTGGCCACTGTGACGGGATCCATCAGATCCAGCCTCGCCCCCCTCGACGTCCGACAGTTGGGCAGCATCGACTATGTCGAGGCGTGGCAGTTGCAGCGCGACCTGGCCGACGCGCGCGCCGCCGGCGGCCCGGACACGCTGCTGCTGCTGGAACACCCGGCTGTCTACACCGCCGGCCGACGCACCGAACCGCAGGAACGGCCGCTGGACGCAACACCTGTCATAGACACCGACCGGGGCGGCAAGATCACCTGGCACGGCCCCGGCCAGCTGGTCGGCTACCCGGTGATCGGGCTGGCCGAGCCGCTCGATGTCGTCAACTACGTGCGTCGCCTCGAAGAAGCCCTGATCAAGGTGTGCACCGACCTGGGCCTGGAGGTAGGCCGGGTCGACGGGCGGTCCGGGGTGTGGGTGCCGGGCCGGCCGGCGCGCAAGGTCGCCGCCATCGGGGTGCGGGTCGCGCGCGCCACCACCCTGCACGGCTTCGCCCTGAACTGCGACTGCGATCTCGGCGCTTTCAACGCGATCGTGCCGTGCGGCATCAGCGACGCCGGGGTGACGTCACTGTCCGCGGAGTTGCACCGAACGGTCACCGTGGAGCAGGTCCGGGCAGCGGTCGCCGACGCGGTGGGCAACGCGTTGGACGGGGTGCTGGCCGTCCGGGAACACGACGCCGCCCGCGTACCATCGACACGGTGACCGTCGTTCCCGAAGGACGCAAACTGTTGCGCCTCGAGGTGCGTAACGCCCAGACGCCCATCGAGCGCAAACCGCCGTGGATCAAGACGCGGGTCCGGATGGGCCCGGAGTACACCCAACTCAAGAGCCTGGTCCGGCGCGAGGGCCTGCACACCGTCTGCGAAGAGGCCGGCTGCCCCAACATTTTTGAATGCTGGGAGGACCGCGAGGCCACGTTCCTGATCGGCGGCGACCAGTGCACCCGTCGGTGTGACTTCTGCCAGATCGACACCGGAAAGCCCACCGAGTTGGACCGCGACGAACCCCGGCGGGTCGCCGAAAGCGTGCAGACCATGGGGTTGCGGTACGCCACTGTCACCGGCGTCGCCCGCGACGACCTGCCCGACGGTGGCGCCTGGCTATACGCCGAAACCGTGCGGGCAATCAAGGAACTGAACCCCGACACCGGTGTGGAACTGCTGGTCCCCGACTTCAACGGTGTGCCGTCCCGGCTGGCCGAGGTCTTCGATGCCCGCCCAGAAGTGTTGGCGCACAACGTCGAAACCGTGCCGCGCATCTTCAAACGGGTCCGGCCGGCGTTCACCTACCAGCGCAGCCTCGGTGTGCTCACAAAGGCGCGGGAGGCAGGGCTGGTCACCAAGAGCAATCTCATCCTGGGCCTGGGCGAGACTCCCGACGAGGTGCGCACCGCGCTGACTGACCTGCACGCCGCGGGCTGCGACATCATCACCGTCACGCAGTACCTGCGGCCCTCGACGCGCCACCACCCCGTCGAGCGGTGGGTCACTCCCGACGAGTTCGTCGAGTTCGCGCAGTACGCGGAGGGGCTCGGTTTCGCCGGGGTGCTCGCCGGACCACTGGTGCGCTCGTCGTATCGGGCCGGGCGACTCTACGAGCAGGCCCGCACCGCCCGCACCGCGACGTCTGGGTGACCGGTGCGTACGTATCCTTACTGACTATGGCTAAATCCCGATCTGCTGCCGAGAGCAAGGCCGCCAAGGCCGAGGCGACGGCCGCCCGCAAGGCGGCATCCAAAGAGCGCCGGAGCCAACTGTGGCAGGCCTTCAACATGCAGCGGAAGCAGGACAAGCGGCTGCTGCCGTACATGATCGCCGCGTTCGTGCTGGTGGTGGCTGCCGCGGTGGCGATCGGTGTGTGGGCCGGCGGGCTGACCGCGATCATGATGCCGATCTTCGGCGTGATGCTGGGTGCGTTGGTGGCCTTCATCGTCTTCGGGCAACGGGCCCGGCGCAGCATTTATCGACAGGCCGATGGCCAGGCCGGTGCCGCCGCGTGGGTGCTGGACAACCTGCGCGGCAAGTGGCGGGTCACCCCGGGGGTGGCGCAGACCGGGCACTTCGACGCGGTGCACCGGGTGATCGGCCGGCCCGGCGTCATTTTCGTCGGCGAGGGTTCGACCGTCCGGGTCAAGCCGCTGCTGGCCCAGGAGAAGAAGCGCACCGCGCGCATCGTGGGCGATGTACCGATCTACGACATCATCGTCGGCAACGGCGAGGGCGAGATTCCGCTGGCCAAGCTGGAGCGACACCTGACCCGGCTGCCGTCGAACATCTCCGCCAAGCAGATGGAGTCGCTGGAGTCGCGGCTGGCCGCATTGGGGTCGCGGGCCGGCGCCGGCATGCTGCCGAAAGGGCCGCTGCCGAACGCGGGCAAGATGCGCGGTGTACAACGCACGGTGCGCCGCAGGTAGATCGCTACCGACCTGGGCGCCGCAGCACCGCGGTGTTGGTCAGCCGGTCCTGCAGCCCACGCCCGTCGGCGTCGGTGAACAGCGGCGGGACCACCAGGAAAATCAGCACGACGCGCGCCAGGCTGCGGCCGATGCCGATGGGCAGCCGGCCGTCCACCGCTGCCACCTGGAGGCCCAGCGCCAGCTGGCCCGGGGTGACGCCGAACAGGCGCACCGACACCGCGCCCAGCACCAGCCAGATCACCAGCTGCACCGTCGACAAGACGGCCTCGGAGATCGCGCCGAACGTCAGGGCGAGCAGGGCCAGACCGGCGGCGATCAACCAGTCGACCAGCAACGCCACCAACCGGCGCCCGGTGGGCGCCAGCGACCCCGGGCCGGTTTGCGGCAGGCCCAGCGTCTGGCCCGGGTAACCGGGAGTTGATTCCCGCGTCATCGGATCGTCCACGATTGCGGGCGTTGGGACGGCCCGTAACGCCTCGACCGACCACCAGTTACGATCTTGCGGGCCATGGCTTTCACAATAGGGCTCGGCGGTTGACCGAGCGCTGTCGCGAGTGCTGCGGCACGTAACGCCTGTGCAACACGGGGTTGACGGACTCGCAACATGACGTCCCTAGCGTCGGCCGCGAATCACCGAGTAAAGGAGCTTTCTGTGACGGATAAGACGCCCGACGACGTCTTCAAACTTGCCAAAGACGAAAACGTCGAGTTTGTCGACGTCCGTTTCTGTGACCTGCCCGGAGTGATGCAGCACTTCACGATCCCGATCTCGTTCTTCGACGAGAGCGTGTTCGAGGACGGCCTGGCCTTCGACGGTTCGTCGATCCGTGGTTTCCAGTCGATCCACGAGTCCGACATGCTGCTGCTGCCCGACCCTGCCACGGCCAAGATCGACCAGTTCCGCGAGGCCAGGACGCTCAACCTGAACTTCTTCGTGCACGACCCGTTCACCTTGGAGCCGTACTCCCGCGACCCGCGCAACGTCGCCCGCAAGGCGGAGAACTACCTGATCTCCACCGGCATCGCCGACACCGCCTACTTCGGCGCCGAAGCCGAGTTCTACATCTTCGACTCGGTGAGCTTCGACTCGCGGACCAACGGCTCGTTCTACGAGGTGGATGCGATCTCGGGTTGGTGGAACACCGGTTCGCCCAACGAGCTCGACGGCAGCCCCAACCGCGGCTACAAGGTACGCCCCAAGGGCGGCTACTTCCCGGTGGCCCCCGTCGACCACTACGTCGACCTGCGCGACAAGATGCTGACCAACCTGATCAACGCCGGATTCGAGCTGGAGAAGGGCCACCACGAGGTGGGCACCGGCGGGCAGGCCGAGATCAACTACAAGTTCAACACGCTGCTGCACGCGGCCGACGACATGCAGCTGTACAAGTACATCGTCAAGAACACCGCCTGGGCGCACGGCAAGACCGTCACCTTCATGCCCAAGCCGCTGTTCGGCGACAACGGTTCGGGCATGCACACCCACCAGTCGCTGTGGAAGGACGGCACCCCGCTGATGTACGACGAGACCGGGTACGCCGGCCTGTCGGACACCGCGCGCCACTACATCGGCGGCCTGCTGCACCACGCCCCGTCGTTGCTCGCTTTCACCAACCCGACGGTGAACTCCTACAAGCGGCTGGTGCCCGGCTACGAGGCCCCGATCAACCTGGTGTACAGCCAGCGCAACCGCAGCGCCTGCGTCCGTATCCCGATCACCGGCAGCAACCCGAAGGCCAAGCGGCTGGAGTTCCGTTGCCCGGACTCCTCGGGCAACCCGTACCTGGCGTTCTCGGCGATGCTGATGGCCGGCCTGGACGGCATCAAGAACAAGATCGAGCCGCAGGCACCGGTGGACAAGGACCTCTACGAACTGCCGCCGGAGGAGGCTGCGAACATCCCGCAGGCTCCGGTGCAGCTGTCCGCGGTGATCGACAAGCTGGAGGAGGACCACGAGTACCTCACCGAGGGCGGGGTGTTCACCTCCGACCTGATCGAGACGTGGATCAACTTCAAGCGGGACAACGAGATCCTGCCGGTTCAGATCCGGCCGCACCCGTACGAGTTCGCGCTGTACTACGACGTGTAGACCCGCTAGCAGTCGCAAACCCCCCATTTCCCGCAACGGAGATGGGGGGTTTTGCGTCTCGGGCTACAGCTTGGGGCGGTGCGCGATGATGCCCCGCGTCATCTTGACCGGCTGCCCCTCGACCATCTCCACCACCTCCAGCCAGGCGCCCGGCGCCACGATGTGGCGGCTGATGTCCTCGCGCTTGAGCTGAATGATCAGCAGGCCGGCGTCGGTGATCTCGAAGCTGTCCGCGGCTCCGTAGTCCCGTGCTTCGCCGTTGCCGAAGACGACCGTAAAAGGCATGGGTGGAGTATCGCCCACGGCGCCGCCCGGCCGCGACTCTAGGCGTCGAGCGCGAGGTCCTTGCGGAACCTCTTCATGCCGTCGATCTTCTCGGCCAACGTGGCCTGCGGCCCGGCGTAGAACATCCACGGCATTGTGATGATGCCGGTGATGCCGGCGTCTTCGGCGCGCTGGTAGTCGGCGGCGGTGAACGCATCGATCAACGGCGTCAGGATGGTGAAACCGTCCATGGACAAACCGTTTTCGGCACGCAGTTCCCGCAGCCTAGCCACCCGCTCGATGGCGCGGTCGGTCTTGATGAAGTCCCCGATCCATCCGTCGTAGCGCGCGGCCCGCCGCAACGCGATGTCGCTCAGACCCCCGACGTACACCGGGATCGGCGGAGGCGTCGGCTGCATTTCCAGTCGCGGCGCCTGGTAGAACCGGCCGTCGAATTCGGTCCAGCCCGGTTGCCACAATTCCCGCATCAACGCGATCATTTCGTCGGTGCGTTTGCCCCGCGCCGCGAACTGCTCCCCCATCAACTCGAACTCTTCGCGGCACCAGCCCACCCCGATGCCCAACTCCACCCGCCCGGAAGCCAGAACCGCCGCGGTCCCAATGGCTTTGGCGGCCGAATACGGGTTGCGCATCGCCGGAATGTAGACGGTGTTGACGAACTTGAGTCGGGTGGTGACCTGGGCGAGCGCACCCACCAGCACCCACGGATCCGGCCAGTCGGTGAACGGCTGCCAGCGGCGCTGCCCGTTCTTGGTGTACGGGTACGGGGTCTGCAGCGTCTCGAGGTTCACCACGTGGTCGGGAATGCCGATCCCGTCGTAGCCGAGTTCGTCAGCGGCCCTGGCGATCTCAACGATCTCCGGGGTGTCCAGGAAGGCGCTGCTGACGTAGAACTTCACTGCCCGTTCCTTACCCAGGACGGTTCGATGAAGACACCTTCCGCCTCGACCGTGATCCCGGCCGCATCCGAGATGAAGCCGCGCGCAAAGACTTTGACACCTTCTTTGCGGTCGATCCAGGCCTCGGCCCGCAGCGGGCCCAGCGGTGTGCCGCGCAGGTACTTCACGGTGATGGTTCCGGTGAAACGCGGTTTCAGCAGTCCCTCGCTGGCCGCCTCGCCGAGGATGTGGTCGAGCACCAGTGCGCTGACCCCGCCGTGCACCAGCGTGGGCGGGCCCTCGTAAGCGCGACCGAGGACGAACTCGGCCCAGCACCGCCCGCCGCCCTCATGCTGCACGACGACCGGCGGCGCGATCGGATTGCACACGCCGACAACGGCATTGCCCAACGGCAGCGGGCGATCGCCGACGCGGTAACTCACTCTGCCGGGCCGGACTCGCTGCCGCAACGATTCGGTGACCCCCGCGACGGTGGCTGTCGCCGCAGCGATGACGTCGTCGTCCGCCTCGGTACTGATGGTGGCGTCGAGGAGTTCCCGGACGGCTTGCGCCAACGGCGCATGCAGGGCTGTCACCCGGTCCGCTTCCGCGGGGCTCAATTCCTCGAACTCCACACCGCCGAGCGCGCCCATCTCCTGACTCAACTGCCGAACACCTTGCGCACCACTGCTTTTGCCCGCCTCGTCACTCGAAGATAGTTGTCCAGAAACTCGCCGCCGTCGTCGTTGTGCCAGCCCGCGGCGACCGCGACGGCGTTGAGCTGACGGCCGGGTCCGGGCAACTGGTCGGTGGGTTTGCCGCGCACCAGCACCAGCGCATTGCGCGCGGCGGTGGCGGTCAGCCACGCCTGGCGCAGCAGATCCACCTCGTCCTGCTCGACCAGGCCGTGTTCGGCGATCACGTCCAGCGATTGCAATGTCGAGGTGTTGTGCAGGGCCGGGATCTCATGCGCGTGCCGCAACTGCAGCAGTTGCACCGTCCATTCGATGTCGGCCAGTCCGCCGCGGCCCAGTTTGGTGTGGGTGTTGGGGTCGGCACCGCGGGGCAGCCGCTCGGACTCGATGCGCGCTTTGATGCGACGAATCTCGTGGACCGCTTCGGGCGACACGCCGTTCTGTGGATAGCGGGTCTTGTCGACCATCAGCAGGAACCGCTGACCCAGCTCCGCGTCACCGGCGACCGCGTGCGCGCGCAACAGCGCCTGGATTTCCCAGGCCTGGGCCCACTGCGCGTAGTACGCCTCATAGGAGGCCAGCGTGCGGACCAGCGGCCCGCTGCGGCCCTCGGGCCGCAGATTGGCGTCGACCTCCAGCGGCGGGTCGACGCTGGGGGTGCCCAGCTGCTTTCGCACCTGCTCGGCGACGGTGGTTGCCCACTTCACCGCCTGTGAGTCGGGCACTCCGTCGGCCGGTTCGCAAACGAACATCACGTCGGCGTCCGAGCCGTAGCCCAGCTCCGCACCGCCCAGCCGGCCCATGCCGATGACGGCGATCGTCGCCGGCGCCCGCCCGTCCGCCGGCAGGCTGGCCCGAACGACGGCGTGCAGCGCCGCCTGCAGCACAGCGACCCAGATGGATGTCAACGCCGCGCACACGTCGCGGACTTCCAGCATGCCGAGCAGGTCGGCGGAGGCGACGCGGGCCAATTCCCGACGTCGCAGCGTGCGCGCCGAGCCGATGGCGCGCACCGGGTCGCTCTGCCGGCCCGCCGAGGCGACCAGCGCACGCGCCACCGCCGCGGGCTCACTCTCGAGCAGTTTGGGCCCGGCCACGCCGTCACCGTAGGACTGGATGACCTCTGGTGCGCGCATCAACAGATCCGGCACGAAGGCCGAGGTGCCCAGCACGTGCATCAGCCGTCGTCCGACGGTGGGTTTGTCCCGCAGCGTCGCCAGGTACCAGGTGTGCGAGGACAACGCCTCGCTGAGTTTGCGGTACGCCAGCAGCCCGGTGTCGGGGTCGGGGGCGTAGGACAGCCAGTCCAGCAGGCGGGGCATCAGCACCGACTGCACCCGCCCGCGCCGGCCACTCTGGTTGACCAGCGCCGACATGTGTTTCAACGCGATCTGCGGGGCCTCGTAGCCCAGCGCGGCCAGCTGTCGTATCGCGGCCTCGGACGTCATGCGTCCGCCGACCAGTTCCAGCCCGGGCGGGCCGATCGACTCCAGCAGCGGCTGATAGAACAACTTGGCGTGCAACCGCGACACCCGGACGTTCTGGTGCTTGAGTTCCTCGCGCAGGACCCCGGCCGCGTCGTGGCGGCCGTCGGGACGGATGTGCGCTGCCCGGGCCAGCCAGCGGACCGCCTCCTCGTCGTCGGCCTCGGGCAGCAGGTGGGTGCGCTTGAGGCGCTGCAGCTGAAGGCGATGCTCGAGCAGTCGCAGGAACTCGTAGGAGGCGATCATATTCGCCGCGTCCTCGCGGCCGATGTAGCCGCCTTCGCCCAGCGCGGTCAGCGCGTCCACGGTGGAAGCGACGTGCAGCGAATCGTCGCTGCGACCGTGCACCAACTGCAGCAGCTGCGCGGCGAACTCCACGTCGCGCAGTCCCCCGCTGCCGAGTTTGAGCTCGCGGCCCCGGATGTCGGCGGGCACCAGTTTTTCGACCCGGCGCCGCATGGCCTGCACTTCGGGCACGAAATCCTCACGCTCGCAGGCGGTCCAGACCATCGGCGTCAATGCTTCGAGGTAGCGCTGGGCCAGTTCGGCGTCACCGACTGCGGCCCTGGCCTTCATCAGCGCCTGGAATTCCCAGGTCTTGGCCCAGCGCTGGTAGTAGGCGACGTGGGATTCCACGGTGCGAACCAGTTCCCCGTGCCGGCCCTCTGGGCGCAGCCCGGCGTCCACTTCGAAGAACGCTGCCGACGCCACCCGCATCATCTCGCCGGCAACCCGGGTGGTGATCGGGTCGGCGCGCTCGCCGACGAAGATCACGTCGACGTCGCTGACGTAGTTCAGTTCCCGCGCACCGCATTTGCCCATCGCGATCACGGCCAGGCGCGGCGGCGTCTGGTCGGCGCACACGGTCTCCTCGGCCACGCGCAGGGCGGCGGCCAGCGCGGCGTCGGCGGTGTCGGCCAGTTGCGCACCCACGGTGGTGAACGGCAGCACCGGCTCGTCTTCCACCGTCGGCGCCAGGTCGAGGGCGGCCAGCACCAGCAGGTGGTCGCGGTAGCGGACGCGCAGGCGCAGCTCGATCGAATTCGAGGATTCCTCGACGCACTCGAAGAACGACGCGCGCAGCTCGGCGGCGGACGGCAGTTTGACCTTGCCCCGCAACAGTTTCCAGGACTGCGGGTTGGCGATCAGGTGGTCCCCCAGCGCCAGGGAGGAACCCAGGACGGCGAACAGCCGGCCACGCAGACTGCGTTCGGCGAGCAGTGCCGCGTTCAGTTCGTTCCAACCGGAGTCCAGCGCCTCGGCCAGCCGGATCAGGGCGCGTAGCGCGGCGTCGGCATCCGGAGCGCGCGACAGCGACCAGAGCAGGTCGACGTGCGCCTGATCGTCGTGCTGATCCCAGCCCAGTTCCGTCAGCCGGGCGCCGGCCCGGGGGTCCATCAGTCCGAGCCGGCCGACGCTGGGCAACTTCGGTCGCTGCGTGGCGGGCTTGGTCACGACCCGCGCCGCCGACGATGCCAAGCCAAGCGGTACAGAAGATGGGCGCCCACGCCACTGACGGTAGCGCAACCGCGCCGCGGTTCCGGCGCGCCGGTCGGGGATCAGCTACAGCGACAGATAGGAACGCAGCTCGAACGGCGTGACGTGGCTGCGGTAGTTCGCCCACTCGGTGCGCTTGTTGCGTAGGAAGAAGTCAAAAACGTGCTCTCCCAACGCCTCCGCTACCAGCTCGGAGGACTCCATGGCGCGCAGCGCGTTGTCCAGGCTGGTCGGCAGCTCCCGGTACCCCATGGTGCGGCGTTCCTCCGGGGTGAGGTCCCAGACGTTGTCCTCGGCCTGCGGTCCGAGCACGTAACCCTTTTCCACGCCGCGCAGTCCGGCGGCCAGCAGCACTGCGAACGCCAGGTAGGGATTGCACGCCGAATCGGGACTGCGCACCTCCACGCGTCGCGACGACGTCTTGTGCGGGGTGTACATCGGTACCCGCACCAGGGCGGAGCGGTTGGCGGCCCCCCAGGAGGCCGCGGTGGGTGCCTCGCCGCCGTGCACCAGACGCTTGTAGGAGTTCACCCACTGGTTGGTGACGGCGCTGATCTCCGAGGCGTGCTCGAGGATCCCGGCGATGAAGGACTTGCCGACCTCGGAGAGCTGCAGCGGGTCGTCGTCGCTGTGGAAGGCGTTGACGTCGCCCTCGAACAGGCTCATGTGGGTGTGCATGGCCGAGCCGGCGTGCTGGCCGAAGGGCTTGGGCATGAAGGTCGCGCGGACACCTTCGTCCAGCGCGACTTCTTTCATGATGTAGCGGAAGGTCATCACGTTGTCGGCCATCGACAGCGCGTCGGCGAAACGCAGGTCGATCTCCTGCTGGCCGGGGGCGCCTTCGTGGTGGCTGAACTCCACCGAGATGCCCATGAACTCCAGGGCGTCGATGGCGTGGCGGCGGAACTTCGACGCGGATTCGTGGACGGCCTGGTCGAAGTAGCCGGCGTTGTCGATGGGCACCGGTTCGGTGCCGTCCTCGGGACCGGGTTTGAGGAGGAAGAATTCGATTTCGGGGTGCACGTAGCAGGAGAAGCCAAGATCGTTGGCCTTCTGCAGCTGGCGGCGCAGCACATGGCGCGGGTCTGCCCAGGACGGCGAGCCGTCCGGCATGGTGATGTCGCAGAACATCCGCGCGGAGTGGTGGTGGCCGGCTTTGGTGGCCCAGGGCAGTACCTGGAAAGTCGACGGGTCGGGGTGCGCGACGGTGTCGGATTCCGAGACCCGCGCGAAGCCTTCGATCGAGGACCCGTCGAAGCCGATGCCCTCTTCGAAAGCGCCCTCTAGTTCGGCTGGGGCGATCGCGACCGACTTGAGGTACCCGAGCACGTCGGTGAACCAGAGCCGGACGAAGCGGATGTCGCGCTCTTCCAGCGTGCGCAGGACGAATTCCTTCTGTCGATCCATATCCCGCACACTAGGCACGCTCTGTTAATTCCGTGTTACGCACGCCACGCCAGGCGCGTTGCGGCACTCACGCCTGACACCGCAAATTGGGCAGCGGCAGCGTCAGATCGAGCAGGTATCGCGCCACGGCGGCGTCCACGCAGTTGTTGCCGTCGAAGACGACGGTGTGCTGGGTGCCGTCGAAGGTGATCAGCGGCCCGCCGAGCTGACGGGCCAGGTCGACCCCGGCCTGGTACGGGGTGGCCGGATCGTGGGTGGTGGACACGACGACGACTTTGCCGGGCGGGGCCGGTGCCGCGGCGTGCGGTGTCGAGGTCGCCGGCTCGGGCCACAGCGCGCAGATGTCTCTCGGGGCGGATCCGGTGAACTGTCCGTAGCTGAGGAACGGCGCCACTTCGCGCAGGCGCCGGTCGGCGGTCACCCAGGACGCCGGATCGGTGGGGGTCGGCGCGTCGACACATCGGATCGCGTTGAACGCGTCCTGGCCGTTGTCGTAGTGGCCCTGCTTGTCCCGGCCGTTGTAGTCGTCGGCGAGCAACAGCAGGTCCCCGGCATCGGTGCCGCGCTGCAACCCGAGCAGGCCGCTGGTCAGGTACTTCCAGTGCTGCGGGGTGTACAGCGCGTTGATGGTGCCGGTGGTGGCGTCGGCGTAGCCCAGCCCGCGCGGGTCGGAGGTCTTGCCCGGGGTGGTGACCAACGGGTCCACCAGCGCGTGGTAGCGGGTGACCCACTGGGCCGGGTCGGTGCCCAGCGGGCACGCGGTGGACTTTGCACAGTCGGCGGCGTAGTCGTTGAACGCGGTCTGGAAGCCCGCCATCTGGTTGATGGTCTGCTCGATGGGCCCGATGGTCGGGTCGATGGCGCCGTCGAGCACCATCGCCCGCACGTGCGGGGCGAACCGCTCGATGTAGGCGGTCCCGAGCTCGGTGCCGTAGCTGTAGCCGAGGTAGTTGATCTGTTCGTCGCCCAGCGCCTGCCGCACCAGGTCCATATCGCGGGCGGCTGACGCGGTGCCGATGTTGGCCAGGAACGCCTGGCCCATCCGGTCGACGCAATGCTGGGCCAGTTCCCGGTAGACCTGCTCGATGTGCGCGACCCCGGCCGGGCTGTAGTCCACCATCGGGTCACGCCGGTAGGCGTCGAATTCCGCGTCGCTGCGGCAACGCAACTCGGGGGTGGAGTGGCCGACGCCGCGCGGGTCGAACCCGACCAGGTCGAAGTGCCGGGTGATGTCGGTGTCCTTGAGCTGGGGTGCCATGCCGGCGACCATGTCCACCGCCGACGCGCCGGGGCCACCCGGGTTGACCAATAGCGAGCCGATCCGCTGACCGGTGGCGGGAACCCGGATCACCGCCAACTTTGCCTGTTGCCCCGTGGGTTTGTCGTAATCGACGGGGACGGCGACGGTGGCGCACTGCGCGGTGGGGATGTTGGTGGTGTCGCTGATGAATTCGCGGCAGGGTCCCCAGCTCTGTTGTGGTGCCGCGGCGGGTGCTGCCGGCATCTGGGTCTGCCCGGTATCGGGTTCGGGCGTGGCCCCGGCGACCGGCAACGGCTGCCCGCAGAACACCAGACCACACGACAACAGCGCCGAGCTCACCGTTCTCAGGCGCAACATGGCCGAAATCGTCTCATTGTCGAATACCGCAGCAGGACGCGAAATGGTTACGCCTTGGTCGCTATTGCGCAGCGCGCGGTGCGTCGCCGAGCGTGCATCTCACGACGCGACACTCCGTCGCGGCGTCGCGAGGTTCACAGTCGACGGCGCAAGCGCGTCAGCAGGTGGCCCCGACCGGCGGCGTGGTGCCGTTGATCAGGTAGTCGGTGATGTGGTCGTCGATGCAGCCGTCCCCTTGGAACACCACGGTGTGCTGGGTTCCGTTGAACGTGAGCAACGACCCTTTCAGTTGGGCGGCCAGGTCGACGCCGGCCTTGTACGGCGTGGCCGGATCGTGCGTGGTCGACACGACGATCGTCGGCGGTAGGCCGGGAGCGCTGACGGCGTGCGGGCGGCTGGTCGGCGGTACCGGCCAGAACGCGCAGGTGCCCAGTGGCGCAAAGCCGGTGAACGAGCCGTAACTCATGAACGGTGCGACCTCGCGGGCGCGGCGGTCTTCGTCGACGACTTTGGCGCGGTCGGTGATCGGGGGCTGGTCAACGCAGTTGATGGCCACCCGCGCGTCGGTGGAGTTGTTGTAGTGGCCGTGTGAGTCGCGGCGCATGTACATGTCGGCCAGCGCGAGCATGGTGTCGCCGCGGTGTTCGTCGGCGAGTTCCTTGAGACCGTCGGTCAGGTGCCGCCACAGGTTCGGCGAGTACAGCGCCATGATGGTGCCCACGATGGCGTCGCTGTAGCTCAGGCCCCGCGGGTCTTTGGTCTTCGCGGGCCGGCCCACGGTGAGGTTGTCGGGGTCGACCAGCGGGTCCACCAGGTCGTGGTAGACCTGCACGGCCTTGGCCGGGTCGTCGCCCAGCGGGCAGCCCGAATCCTTGGCACAGTCGGCCGCGTAATCGTTGAACGCGTCTTGAAATCCTTTGGCCTGGCGCAGATCTGCCTCGATCGGGTCCGCGTTGGGATCCACGGCACCGTCCAGGATCAGCGCCCGCACGTTCTGCGGGAAGGCCTCGGCGTAGGCCGCACCGATTCGGGTGCCGTACGAGTAGCCGAGGTAGGTCAGCTTGGCGTCACCCAGCGCCTTGCGGATGGCGTCCAGATCTCTGGCGACGTTGACGGTCCCGACGTTCGCCAGGAAGTTCTTGCCCATCTTGTCCACGCAACGCTGCACGAACTGCTTGGTCTCGTTTTCCATGCGGTCCACGCCGGCCTGGCTGTAGTCGACCTGCGGCTCGGCTCGCAGCCGGTCGTTGTCGGCGTCGGAATTGCACCAGATCGCGGGCCGCGAGCCCGCCACCCCGCGCGGATCGAAGCCCACCAGATCGAAACGTTCATGCACCCGCTTGGGCAGCGTCGAGAAGATGCCGAGCGCGGCCTCGATGCCGGACTCACCCGGACCGCCGGGGTTGATCACCAGCGAGCCGATCTTGTCCCCGCTCGCCGGAAAACGGATCAACCCGAGCGCAGCCACGTCACCGTCGGGATGGTCATAGTCGACAGGCACGGCGAGCTTGCCGCACATCGCGTTGCCGGGGATCTTCGCGGCGGGATTGGAGCTGCGGCACGGTGTCCACACCACCGGCGCGCCCAGCCGCGGCTCCGCCATGCGTGCGCGCCCGGCCACCACGTGAACGCAGCCCGCCACGGTCGACACCACGGTGGCCAGGACGGCCCAGACCAGCAGCTGGCGCGCGATCTCGGCGCGGCGAGTCAGGCACATGGCTCACCATGGTGCCAGAGGACCTGCACGGACCTGGTCAGCGGCCGATTTTCGGGGCGGGCTGGGTTCGCACCCCGGCCACTACCCCACTGAGACCAGTCCCGCGCGGGCGGCCGTTGCCTTCTTCACCGGGCAGGTCCGTGGCGAACACCACGATGCGTCGGGATCGCCCAGATGGCAGACTGTGGGGGTCAGACGAACCCGGGGACCCTGTGCAGGGCCACGAGGATCGACCCGACCACCACATTAGGACAACGATGTCTGAGAACGTCTACGGTTCGAATTCTGCTGCAGTTTCGGCGCCGCGACCCAAGATCCGCACCCACCACCTGCAGAAATGGAAGGCCGAAGGCCACAAGTGGGGGATGCTGACGGCATACGACTACTCGACGGCACGGGTCTTCGAAGAGGCCGGCATCCCGGTGCTGCTGGTCGGTGATTCCGCCGCCAACGTCGTCTACGGCTACGACACCACGGTGCCGATCTCGATCGACGAGTTGATCCCGCTGGTTCGCGGGGTGGTGCGGGGTGCCCCGCACGCGCTGGTCGTCGCCGATCTGCCGTTCGGCAGCTACGAGGGCGGACCGGCGGCTGCGCTCGCCTCAGCCACCCGGTTCATGAAGGAAGGCGGCGCCCACGCCGTCAAGCTCGAGGGTGGTGAGCGGGTCGCCGAGCAGATTGCCTGTCTGACCGCCGCGGGCATCCCGGTGATGGCGCACATCGGGTTCACCCCGCAGAGCGTCAACACATTGGGCGGGTTCAAGGTTCAGGGCCGCGGTGACGCCGCCGAACAGACCGTCGCCGACGCGATCGCCGTTGCCGAAGCGGGTGCGTTCGCCGTGGTGATGGAGATGGTTCCCGCGGAGTTGGCCACCCAGATCACCGGCAAGCTGACCATTCCGACCGTGGGCATCGGTGCCGGGCCGAACTGCGACGGTCAGGTGCTGGTGTGGCAGGACATGGCCGGGATGAGTGGCGGCAAAGCCGCTCGCTTCGTCAAACGGTTCGCCGACGTAGGCGGTGAATTGCGCCGTGCTGCAACGCAATACGCGCAAGAAGTGGCCAGCGGAACGTTTCCGGCCGAAGAGCACTGCTTCTAGCGGTTCGCTCAGCCGACGGCCGGTGGGGTACCCCAGAGCTCGATCACTTCGCCGATGTCGCGCAACATGACGTAGCGGTATCCGGACGCGTCCGCCTTGGCGCTGAACTCGTCGTAGGCGGCTCGGGCACCGGACTCGTCGCCCTGGTACACGGTGGTCGGCACGGGCGGCACTCCCGTGCTCTGCTCGTCCGCTTCACCGATCACGACGTTCCACGACTGCTCAGTCATGGCACCCACGCTAGTCGGCTCGTTAACCCTGATGTGGCAATCTATGGATGCCGTCCCTGGCCCCGCACGAACAGCGGACGGCTCCCGGTCCTCTCCCTGGAGATCAAATGCCTGCTAAAGCGTCGAAGTCGGCGCGACATCTGGAAGTCGAGCGCAAGTTCGACGTGATCGACTCGACCGTGTCGCCGTCCTTCGAAGGCATCGCGGCAGTGGCCCGCGTCGAGAAGCCGCCGGTGCAGGAACTCGATGCGGTCTACTACGACACCGCCGGGCAGGACCTGGCCCGCAACCGGATCACCCTGCGCCGCCGCACCGGTGGGTCCGATGCCGGTTGGCATCTGAAGTTGCCCGCCGGACCGGACTCCCGTACCGAGATCCACGCCTCGCTGGAGGCGTCCGACAGCGACACCGTTCCGGCCGAGTTGCTGGATGTGGTGCTGGCCATCGTGCGGGACCGGCCGGTCAAACCGGTGGCCCGCATCACCACGCGGCGCGAGCGTCAGGTGCTGTACGACGGGCAGGGTGCGGCGCTGGCGGAGTTCTGCGATGACCACGTGACCGCCTGGTCGGCCGCCGACTCCGAGGAGCAGCAGTGGCACGAGTGGGAGCTCGAGCTTGCCGGCACCGACGATGGGCAGGGAGCGAACCAGGAGCTGCTGGACCGGCTCAGCAATCGGCTGCTGGATGCCGGGGCGGCGCCGGCCGGACACGGTTCCAAGCTGGCCCGGGTGCTCGATCGCGAAGCGAAGCCGGCTGACGCCCCGACCGCAACGGACCCGGTCCATCGGGCGGTGGCCAAGCATGTCGAGGAGCTGGTCGCCTGGGATCGCGCGGTGCGCGCCGACGTCTACGACTCCGTGCACCAGCTGCGGGTGATCACCCGCAAGATCCGCAGCCTGCTCAAGGACTCGCAGGATTCCTTCGGATTGGCCGACGGCGCTTGGATTCTCGACGAACTGCGCGAACTCGCCGGGGTGCTGGGCCTGGCCCGCGACGCCGAGGTGCTCGGCGAACGCTACGAGCGGGAACTGAACGCACTTGATCCTGCGCTGGTGCGCGGGCCGGTGTGGGACCGGCTGGTCGATGGCGCGCAACGGCGCTACCAGGTCGGGCTGCGGCGCTCGCTGGTCGCGATGCGATCCAAGCGGTACTTCCGCCTGCTCGACGCGCTGGACGAAGTGGTGGCTGAGCGCCCGGTGCCCGCCGCCGGTGCGGAACCGGCGCCGGTGACCATCGATGCCGCCTACAAACGGGTGCGCAAGGCCGTGCAGAAAGCCGAGGCCGCCAGACAGGCGGCTGACAGCGACGAAGCCGCCGCGGACGGGATTGTGGACGCCGATGAAGCCCTGCACGTGATCCGCAAGCGCGCCAAGAGATTGCGGTACACCGCGGCGGCCACCGGCGACGATCAGGTCGCTCAGCAGGCCAAGGTCATTCAGAGTCTGCTCGGCGACCATCAGGACAGCGCGGTCAGCCGGGAACACCTGCTCACCCAGGCCGATGCGGCGCACGCCGCGGGTGAAGACACCTTCACCTACGGTCTGCTCTACCAACGTGAGACCGAGATCGCGGAAACCAGCACCGCACAGCTGGACTCGGCGCTGCGCGACCTGGACAAGGCGGTGCGGCGCGCCCGGCGCTGAGTCGAAGCGCGCGGACGTTCAGAGCCTGGCGTCGAGGGCATCAGGAACTGCCGCCAGGAGCTTTGCGTCCGCAGTGAGCAGGGCGAGCCGCTCCACGGCCGCCTGGGCGACGAGGATCGCGTCGAATGGATCCTTATGCGGTAGCGAGGTGAGCTCGAACGCGAGGGTATGGCGACGGGTGATCGAAAGGTCCTGCAGTCCGGATCGGCTGATTGACCGGTCGAGGTCGTCCGGCAGCGTGAGCTTGCCGATTGCCGCCTTGATGGCAAGCTCCCAGGTGCTGGCGGCCGAGACGAATACGGCGGGGCTCGCCGTGATGTGAGCGCGCGCCGTTGTCCCCAGCCGCGGGTTGTCTTCCAGGAGCCAGATCAGGACGTGGGTGTCCAGCAACACCCCGTTCATTCGATGCCGAACAATGCGTTGACGTCGCTATCGGTGTCATCGAAGCGTTCGGTGTCATAACCGAATTGGCCGGCGAGCCCGCCGAAGGCGATGTCGGTGCGCAAATGCGGCACCAGATCGGCCACCGGTTTGCCGGCCCGCGCGATCGTGATCTTCTCGCCGTTTTCGACGCGGGCCAGCAGCTGCGACAGATGGGTCTTGGCCTCGTGAATATTTACGGTCGCCATGACGACCAGGCTAACTGACTTAGTCTAGTCAGACTAAGTCATCAACGCGGGAGACGGTTCAGCCAATCAGAGTTGCCGTCGACGGATTCACCGCCGATGACGACCTTGGGCACACCGGGATCCGGCAGGGCGCGCAGCAACGCGAGATTGTGCGCGGCGATGACGCGCGCGTCGTACGGGATGGGCAGGCCGAGCTTGATCAATTCCTGCGCTGACGGCGGCGCCCCGACATGGTCGGCCAGACCGGCGAGTTGCTCGTTGCTCAGATCCGTCGGACCTTCTTCCTTCGGTTGCTGATCGGCGGAGAAGATCTGCTCGATGAATCGCCAGGTGACGTCGCTCGAGTGCGAGTGATCGGCGACGATGAAGGCCGCGTAGCTGGCGCGGCTGTCGTAAGTGCCGCTGGCCGAATACTTTTCGAGGAAGTTGACGAGTCGCAGCTCGATGTGGAGGCGACCGGTCTCGATGCGGCGACCGATCTCGGTGCCCTGCTCGCGCACCATCTTCCCGCTGTAGGGGCACAGCGGATCCAGATACAACTCGATCTGGCCCGGCGCCGCCGGGTCGCCGATCGACAGGATGTCCCCGGCCGGCGCGGCATCGGCGCCGGATGCGCGTCCGGCACCGGGGGTCCACATCACCAGTGCCGCCAGTAGACCGAGCGTCACCGCGACGGCGATGGACTGACCTGCGGACCGTTTCACGACGGAGGATCTGGTGACGCTCGCTGTCATGGTCACCATCATGTCGGACGGGTCAGGTGGGCCGGCGCGGAGCGGACGAGTTGGCCTGTAAGCCGGATTCTGTTCCCCACCGCCGTGGCGGTGACCAACGGCGGCAGAGCGGCGACCATCCATCTGGACACACCGTTGCCGGGTGCCTCGAGCGGCCTACCCGCAGACTCGGGCGAGCAGCCCTCGAACGTCTGCGCAGCCGCACGGTCGGTGCGACCTTCTTGGCCTTGCTTCGGGTGGGGTTTGCCTAGCCACCCCGGTCACCCGGGATGCTGGTGCGCTCTTACCGCACCGTTTCACCCTTACCACCGCGAGGGTGGCGGTCTGTTCTCTGTGGCACTTTCCCGCGAGTCACCTCGGATTGCCGTTAGCAATCACCCTGCTCTGTGAAGTCCGGACTTTCCTCGACACAGCGCTACCCGAGCCCGTGCCGCGGTCGCCCAGCCAACTCGTCCGCGACGAACACGGTACTCGCTGAGCTCAGCCACGGCCAGAGGCCAGCGGCTACAGGTATGCGGTCTGGTTGACCAGGCGCACTGAGGAGGCGCCGTCCGGGTAGAACTCGGCGATGCTCAGCGACGCCAGATCGAGGTGCATCCGGTACAGCAGGCCCGACCCGGCGTCCAGCGCCATGCGCAGCAGCAACTTGATCGGCGTGACGTGCGAGACCACCAGCACGTTCTCGCCTTCGTGGGCGGCGATGATCCGGTCCCGCGCACGACGAACGCGGCGCAGCACGTCGTCGAAGCTCTCCCCACCGGGCGGGACCGTGCCGGTGTCGTAAAGCCACCGTCGGTGCAAGTCGGGATCGCGGGCGGCGGCCTCGGCGAACGTCAGCCCTTCCCACGCCCCGAAGTCGGTTTCGATCAGGTCCTGGTCGACGGTCACGTCCAGGCCCAGCGCCCGGGCCGCCGTGGTCGCGGTGTCGTAGGCGCGCTGCAGCGGCGAGGAGACGACGGCGGCGATCCCGCGCCGCTGATTGAGGTACCGGGCCGCCAAACCTGCCTGCCGCCAACCGACTTCGTTCAGTGGCGGATTACCCCGCCCGGAGTAGCGGCGTTGCACCGACAGTTCGGTCTGCCCGTGCCGCAGTAGCAGCAGTCGGGTGGGGATGCCGCGGGCGCCGGTCCACCCCGGCCCGACGGTGGACAGGGTGGAGGCTTCGCTGACGCCCTTGCGGGCGGATTCGGTGACCGGCACGACGACCTTGTCGACCCGGCGATCCGTCTGGGCTGCGGCGTCCATCGCATCGTTGGCCAGCCGGTCGGCGTAGGCGTTCTGTTCCCGCGGAATCCACGAGTAGCTGATCCGACGGAACTGCGCCGCCAGCGCCTGCGCCTGGGCGTGCAGTTCCACCAGGTCCGGGTGCTTGACCTTCCACCGGCCCGCCATCTGCTCGACCACCAGCTTGGAGTCCATCAGGACCGATACCTCGGTGGCGCCCATCTTCACGGCGTCGTCCAGGCCGGCGATCAGGCCACGGTATTCGGCGACGTTGTTGGTCGCGCGGCCGATGGCGTGCTTGGACTCGGCCAGCACGGTCTGGTGATCGGCGGACCACACCACCGCGCCGTACCCGGCGGGTCCGGGGTTGCCGCGCGATCCGCCGTCGGCTTCGATGACCACCTTCACTGCTGAAAACCTTTGACTCGCAACAAAATAGCGCCGCATTCCGGGCACCGCAGTACCTCGTCCTCGGCGGCCGCGGTGATGCGGGCGAGTTCGCCTCGGCCGATCTCGATCCGGCAGGCTCCGCACCGGTGTCCTTGCAGCGGCCCGGCCCCCGGGCCTCCCCCGGCCCGCTGGCGTTCGTAGAGCGCCGATAGCTCGGCGTCCAGCCCCGCGGCCAGCTCCTCGCGGCGGGCGCGGTGTTCGCCGCGGGTCTGCTCGAGTTCGGCGAGGGCGGCGTCCAGGGCCTGCTGGGCGGCGGCCAGGTCACTCTGCAAGGCCTCGATGGCACCGGACTCGATGTCATGCTGCGCCTGCAACTCTTCGCGTCGTTCCATCACTTCGAGCAGCGAATCTTCCAGGCTGGCCTGGCGGCGCTGCAAGGTCTCCAGCTCGTGCTGCAGGTCAGCCTGTTGCTTGGCGTCGGTGGCCCCTGAGGAGAGCAGCGAGCGGTCGCGGTCTTCGCGTTTGCGCACCCCGTCGATCTCGGACTCGAAACGCGCCACCTGGGCGTCCAAGTCCTCGATGGCGATCCGCACCGCGGCCAACCGGTCACTGGCGGCGGCGTGTTCGCCGTGTACCCGCTCGTAGTCCTGTCGTTGTGGCAGGTGGTCGGCGCGATGCGCCAGCCGGGACAGCTCGGCATCCAAGGTGGCCAGTTCGAGTAGCGAACGCTGTTGTGCTACTTCGGCTTTCATGCGTGATCTCCAGCTCTCGGTCTCAGCACCGGTCCCCACCCGATGCCAGGTTCCACGGATCGGTGCGCAGGGTGGATACCCGCACCGGCAAGGACGACCCGAATCGCGCCCGCAGCACCGCGGCCGCCTGCGCACACCAGGGGAATTCACTGGCCCAGTGCGCGACGTCGATCAGGGCGACCTGCGATTTCCGGTGGTGCTCGTCGGCGGGATGGTGGCGCAGGTCGGCGGTGACGTAGGCCTGCACACCCGCACCGGCCACCGCACCGAGCAGCGAATCCCCCGCTCCCCCGCAGACCGCGACCCGCGACACCGGCAGCTCGGGATCACCGGAGGCCCGCACGCCCCAGGAGGTCTGCGGCAGCGCCGCACCGACGCGGGACACGAAGTCGCGCAACGGTTCAGGCTGCGGCAGCACCCCGATGCGACCCAACCCGGTATCGGCCGGTGGTGGCGCCAGGGCAAGGATGTCGAACGCCGGCTCCTCGTAGGGGTGGGCGGCGCGCATCGCCGCCAGGACGCCGCCGCGAATGGCCGCCGGTGCGATGGCCTCGATCCGGTCCTCAGCCACCTGTTCGATGGTGCCGATGTCGCCGATCGCCGGCGTGGCCCCCTCGTGGGGCAGGAACTGGCCGATACCGGTGACACTCCAGCTGCAGTGCGAATAGTCGCCGATGTGCCCGGCCCCGGCCGCGAAGATCGCGTTGCGCACCGCGTCCGCGTCCTCTTTCGGCACGTAGATGACCCATTTGTCCATGTCGCACGGGACCGGCGAGCGGTCCAGCACCGCCTCCACCGTCATGCCCAGTGCATCCGCGAGCGCGTCGGACACCCCCGGTGCCGCGGAGTCGGCGTTGGTGTGCGCGGTGAACAGCGAGCGGCCCGAGCGGATCAGCCGGTGAATCAACGCACCCTTGGGTGTGTTGGCCGCGACCGTGTCGACCCCGCGCAGCAGCAGTGGATGGTGAGCCAGCAGCAATCCCGCGTCGGGCACCTCGTCGACGACGGCGGCCGTCGCGTCGATCGCGATCGTCACCGACTCGAGCACGTCGGCGGGGTCGCCGCACACCAGCCCGACGGAGTCCCACGACTCGGCCAGCCGAGCCGGGTAAGCCTCCTCCAGCACGTCGATGACATCGGCCAGCCGCGCGCTCACCGGTGCCCCCCGCTGGGCGCGCAGGCGGACATCTCGATCAGCCGTGCCACCAATACGGGCCACTCGGCACGCACCGCGACCCGCAGATAAGTCGCGTCCAGGCCGACGAAGGTGTCACCCCGGCGAACCGCAATTCCGTTGTTGCGCAGATAATTTCGTATTCGCTCCGCATCGGGGCTGCGGCACAGCAGAAATGGCGCCGACCCGTCGACCACCGCGAATCCCGCCGACTCCAGACCGGCCACCATCGCCGTGCGGACCGCCGCCAACCGCGCGGCGTCGGCCGCCGCCTCGGCCACGGCCTGCGGCGCGCAGCACGCCGCGATCGCGGCCAGCTGCAGCGTGCCCACCGGCCAGTGCGGGCGGGTGACGGTCAACCGGGCCAGCACGTCCGGTGCCCCCAGTGCGTAACCCACCCGAAGCCCGGCCAGCGCCCAGGTCTTGGTCAGACTGCGCACCACCAGCACGTCGGGCAGCGCGTCGCCGGCCAGCGACTCCGGTTCCCCGGGAATCGCATCCGCGAATGCTTCGTCGATCACCAGGATCCGCCCGGGCCGGCGCAGCGCCAGCAGGTGCTCGCGAGTGTGCAGCACCGAGGTCGGGTTGGTCGGGTTCCCGACCACCACCAGGTCGGCGTCCTCAGGAACCTGCGCGGTGTCCAGGGTGAACGGCGGCCGCAGCACGACGTGGTGCACCGGGACGCCGGCCGCGGTCAGCGCCGCCTCCGGCTCGGTGAACGACGGCGCGATCAGCGCCGCCCGGCGCGGGCGCAGGTTGCTCAGCAGCGCGAATCCCTCAGCGGCGCCGGCCAGCGGCAACACGTCGTCGATGTCCCGGCCGTGACGCGCGGCGACGGCGTGTCGGGCGGCCTGCAGGTCAGCGGCGCCCGGGTAGTGGGCCAGGTCGGTCAAGCGCCCGCCGAGTTGTTGCAGCAGCCACGGCGGCGGTTGGCTGTGCCGGACGTTGACGGCGAAATCGAGCATGCCGGGCATGACGTCCTGATCGCCGTGATGGCGCGCCAGCGCAAGGCGAGTTGACGCGCTCTGGTCCGCAACTGCCATCACTGGAACATTAGTGCGCGATCGTGGGTGTCAGACATCCGGCGCATCCCAGCGCGGCCCGACATGGGCATCGACCACAATGGGGGCCGTGACAGGTTCCCTCCCGGACGTGACGCCGCAGCTGGTGATTTTCGATCTCGACGGCACTCTCACCGATTCCGCCGTCGGTATCGTGGCGTGCTTCCGGAACGCGCTTACCCTGGTCGGCGCGCCGATTCCGGACGGTGACCTGGCCGCCCGGATCGTCGGCCCCCCGATGGACGAGACGTTCCGCGCGCTGGGGCTCGATGGGCGTGCCGACGAGGCTTTCACCGCGTTCCGGGCCGAGTACGGGACTCGCGGATGGGCGATGAACAGCCTGTTCGACGGGATTGCGCCGCTGCTGGCCGATCTGCAGGCCGCCGGGGTGCGGCTGGCGGTGGCCACCTCCAAGCTGGAGCCGACGGCAGTGCGCATCCTGGATCATTTCGGGCTGGTCCAGCACTTCGAGGTGATCGCCGGCGCCTGCCCGGACGGTTCGCGCAAGTCCAAGACCGAGGTGCTGGCCCACGCGCTCGCACAGCTGCAGCCGCTGCCCGAGCGGGTACTGATGGTCGGCGACCGCAGCCACGACGTCGACGGTGCGACCGCGCACGGCATCGACACGGTGGTGGTCGGTTGGGGATACGGCCAGGCCGACTTCGCCGACCGAGAGCCGCCGGACCGCGTGACGCACGTCGCGACCGTCGACGAATTGCGGAGGATCCTGGGTGTCTGATTCGGAGAAGCTGCATGTGACGTTCGTGTGCAGCGGCAACATCTGCCGCTCGCCGATGGCCGAGAAGATGTTCGCCCACCAGATTCAGCAACGCGGCCTGGACGACGTGGTGCGGGTGACCAGCGCCGGCACCGGCAGCTGGCACGTCGGCGAGGGCGCCGACCGGCGGGCCAGACAGGTGCTGCGCGACCACGGCTACCCCACCGAGCACCGCGCGGCCCAACTGAACGACGAGCACCTGGCAGCAGACCTAGTAGTGGCTCTGGGCCGCAACCACGAACGGATGCTGCGCGAACTCGGCGTCGAGCACCAGCGGCTGCGGATGCTGCGCTCGTTCGACCCCCGCTCAGGAGCGCACGCCCTCGACGTCGAGGACCCCTACTACGGCGACCACGGCGACTTCGAGGAGGCCTTCGTCGTCATCGAGGCCGCCCTGCCGGGCCTGCACGACTGGGTCGACGAGAGGCTCGCGCAGAACGGGACCGGTTGATGGCCCGCAGCGTCCCGAGTCTTACGTTCCTGCTGCGGCCGGGCTGGGTGGCGCTGTGGCTGGTGTGCATCGCGTTCACCTACCTGTGTTTCACCGTGCTGGCGCCGTGGCAGCTGGGCAAGAACACCAGGACGTCGCGGGAGAACCAGCAGATCACCGATTCCCTGAGCACACCCCCGGTCGCGCTCAAAACATTGTTGCCGCAACAGGATTCGTCTGCCCCTGAGGCGCAGTGGCGCCAGGTGACCGCGACCGGACATTACCTGCCGGACGTGCGGGTGCTGGCCAGACTGCGGGTCGTCGAGGGCGACCAGGCGTTCGAGGTGCTGGCGCCGTTCGTCGTCGACGGCGGGCCGACGGTGCTGGTCGACCGTGGCTACGTACGGCCCGAGACCGGGTCGCACGTGCCGCCGATCCCGCGTCCACCGGAGCACACCGTGACCCTCACCGCACGCCTGCGCGATTCCGAGGCGCTGGTGTCCGGCAAGGAACCGCTCACCAGAGACGGCTATCAACAGGTGTATTCGATCAACACCGGTCAGGTCGCGGCGCTGACCGGCGTGCCGCTGGCCGGGTCGTATCTGCAGTTGGTCGAGGACCAGCCCGGAGGCCTCGGCGTGATCGGGGTGCCGCACCTGGATGCCGGGCCGTTCCTGTCCTACGGCATCCAATGGATTCTGTTCGGCGTCGTGGCTCCCGCCGCGCTGGGGTATTTCGTCTACGCCGAGGTCCGGGCGCGGCGACGGGAGAAGGCGCTGCAGCCGTCGGTGGAGCCGGTGGCGCCGGCGGCTGACATGCCGATGACCGTCGAGGAGAAACTGGCCGACCGGTACGGTCGCCGGCGCTGAGGCGGATTGTCTTCACGCGGTTCGGGCGGCGCGCTGCCAGGCGGCCGGGCGGAGCAACCGCAGCCCGTTCAGTCCGACGATCACGGTGGAGCCCTCGTGTCCGGCGACGCCGAGCGGCAATGGCAGCGCTCCGACCAGGTCCCAGATCACCAGCGCGGTGATGAAGGCAGCGGCAATCGTGAGATTGGCGATTACGACACGGCGCGCTTGCCGGGCCAGCGCGATGACGGCCGGGACGGTGGTGAGGTCATCGCGGACTATCACGGCATCGGCAGTCTGCAGGGTGAGGTCGGATCCCGCGCCGCCCATGGCGATACCGACGTCGGCGGCGGCCAGCGCTGGGGCGTCATTGATGCCGTCCCCGACCACCGCGACGCTGTGACCGTCGGCTTGAAGTTGCTGGACCGCGGCGACCTTGTCCTCGGGCAATAGCGCCGCGCGGACGTCGGTGATGCCGACCCGGGCGGCGAGCTGGTTGGCGGGAGCGGGATTATCGCCGGTCAGCAATATCGGTGCACTGCCGGTCAATTGCCGCACAGCATCGACTGCGGCGGCCGCTTCGGGGCGGAGCTGGTCGGCGATGCCGAAGACGCCGACCGGACGCTGCTGGCATGTCACCGCGATGGCGGTGTAGCCGCTGCGGTGCAGCGCCTCCACGGCGGCGGCCAGCGCTGACGTCTCGCGGGTGCCGGTGGCTCGGGACAGCGACGCCGGCGAGGCGACACCGATCGAACGCCCCTCGATGACGGCCGTGACACCCCGTCCCGGGCAGGCGGCGAAAGCTTCGGCCGCGGGCAGGTCCAGGCCACGCTCGCGGGCTGCGGTCACGACGGCCGCGGCCAGCGGGTGCTCACTGGGGTACTCGGCTCCTGCTGCCAGCCGCAGCAGTTCATCGGCGCTGAATCTCGGTTCGAGGCAGCGTATTTCGTTGAGTTCGGGAATCCCGCGGGTCAGCGTGCCGGTCTTGTCGAAGGCGACCCGGGAAGTGGTGCCGAGCTGTTCCATCACGACCGCCGATTTCGCAAGCACCCCGTGGCGGCCGGCGTTGGCGATGGCGGCCAGCAGGGGCGGCATGGTCGCCAGCACGATCGCGCACGGTGACGCGACGATCATGAATGTCATGGCGCGGAGCAACGCTCGCTGCACCGATTCGCCGGCCAGCATCGGTATCGCGAACACGGCCAAGGTCAGCACCACCATGGCGAACGAGTACCGCTGCTCGACCTTCTCGATGAACAACTGCGTGCGAGCCTTGGTTCCACTCGCTTGCGCAACCAAGGCCGCGATACGCGCGACGATGGAGTCCGCCGAGCGGCGATCGACCCGGATACGCAGCGCCCCAGTGCCATTGAGGGTGCCGGCGAACACCTTGTCGCCCGCGCTCTTGGCCACCGGCAACGGCTCACCGGTGATGGTCGCTTGATCCACGTCGCTGCTACCGGCAATCACGACGGCGTCCGCGGCGACGCGTTCGCCCGGACGAACCACGATGACGTCGCCGACGTCCAGGTCCGCGGCTGTCACTACCTCTTCGCCGCCGTCGGCGCGGACACGGGTGGCGGTATCGGGTGCCAGCTCGAGCAGTCCGCGCACCGAATCCTCGGTGCGAGCGGTGGCCAGAGCCTCCAGCGCACCCGATGTGGCGAAGATGACGATCAGCAGGGAGGCGTCGGTGATCTGACCGATAGCGGCGGCGCCCATGGCAGCCACCACCATGAGCAGGTCGACATCCAGGGTGCGGCGGTGCAGCGCCTGCAACCCGGCCAACCCTGGCTGCCAGCCGCCGGCCACGCAGCAGGCCAGATACATGGCCCACCACACCTCACCTGGTCCGCCGAGCAGCTGCGCCGTCAGACCGGCGACGAAGAACACCAATGACAGTGCCGCCCAGCGCATCTCCGATAGCGCCAGCAGCGGCGTGCGCCGCACCGGCAGGACCGGTGTCCGCTCGGGTCGCGCAGCGGCGAATGTCGAGATGGACACCGATACCTCCAAGACCGCAGCCGGAACCAGGCCGACGATACCAGAAGATATGAACATGTCTTCATATATATAGTGGTGGGATAAACTGCCCAGGTATGGGACATGGTGTCGGCGGCCGCGAGCGACCCACGACGCGCCTCGACGCCGAGGCGGTAGCCCATGTGGCTGCCACGCTGCAGGCGCTGGCCACACCGTCCCGCTTGCTGATCCTGACCGAACTGCGTCAGGGACCGCGTCCGGTCACCGACCTGGCCGACGCGATCGGGATGGAACAGTCAGCCGTATCGCATCAGCTGCGATTGCTCCGTCATCTCGGACTGGTGGTGGGTAACCGCAGTGGCCGCAGCATCGTCTACAGCCTCTACGACAATCACGTGGCGGAACTGCTCGACCAAGCCATCTACCACAGCGAACACCGGCGTCTCGGCATCAGCGACCCCACCCAGTCCGCAGGATGAAGCGCCACTCCCCGTGCGCTCGATCGCGATGCTGCCGACTCGGTGACCTGGGTTGGGCAGCTTGACCGGTGGCCGCGGGCGGGACCGGCCAGCCCAGGGCCGCCGGGCGGGCTGCGATCGAAATGAAATAGTGAACGCATGAGGACTCGGTCCGATGTCGGCGACGACACCGTCGAAGGACCGCAACCCGGTGCATCGCCGGCATTGCGATTGAACGGCGTCGGCAGGACCTACGGCACCCCCCCTACCCAGGTCGTGGCCCTGCGCGCGGTGAACCTGGAAGTCCGGGCCGGCGAATTCGTCGTACTTCTCGGACCGTCCGGATCGGGAAAAACCACACTGCTCAACGTCATCGGCGGAATCGATCAACCGTCCGAAGGGACGATCGAGGTGTACGGACGCCAGGTCGAACTGCTGAATCGCAAGCTGCGCACCCAGTATCGCCGCGACCAAGTCGGGTTCGTCTTCCAATTCTTCAACCTCGTGCCCACCTTAACCGCACTCGAGAACGTCGAAGTACTCGCCGAACTGACCGGCCCGGACGCGGCGCGCCGAAGTCGTGCCGCTCTGGACCAGGTGGGTCTCGGTGCGGTTGCGAACCGCTTTCCCGCGCAACTGTCCGGCGGCCAGCAACAACGGGTGGCGATCGCCCGGGCAATCGTGAAGCAGCCGCCGCTGCTCTTGTGCGACGAACCGACCGGCAGCCTTGACCTGGTCACCGGCCGACAGGTCTTGGCCACATTGCGCGATCTGACGCGAGATAAGCAGCACACCCTCGTCGTGGTCACCCACAACGCCGAGATCGCCCGGATGGCCGATCGCGTCCTCTGGTTACACGCGGGCGCTATCAGCAAGGCCGAAGTAGTCGAAAATCCAGTAGCGGCAACGGATTTGAACTGGTGAGTCGCTCGCTGCGGCGCAAAGTCCGTCGGGATGTCTGGCGGGAGCGGTGGCGCTTCGCGGCTATCGCCGCAATCATCGGCATCGGCGTTGCCGTGTTCGTCGCCGCCACCGACGGCTACCGAAATCTCGACGACTCCCTGGACCGGTCCTACGCCACCCAACGGCTGCCGGACGCGATCGTGTCCGGACCCGGTGCGGTCGCGCTCACAGACGCCGTCGCCATGTTACCGGGCCGGCCACTCGTCGAGGCGCGCCATCACGCCGACGTCGGATTGCGGCTGAACCGGCACGCCATCTACGGACGTGCTATCGGCATACCGGAGGCCCGCCAGCCCGATGTGTCGTTGCTCGACATGCAAACCGGGGCCCTGCCGGGCCGGGGGCAGGTGGTGCTCGAGCAGCACCTCGCCGACCATTATCACCTTGACCGCGGCGACACCATAGAAATATTGGGAGCGCAAGGCTGGCAACACTTTTCGGTCGCCGGCTCGGCGCTGTCCACCGAGTACCTGTGGCCGGCGCGCTCCGCGCAGGAGATCCTCACCACGCCCGAGGACTTCGGTGTGGTGTTCCTGCCCGATGACGAATTGCGGCGTGTGCTGCCGCGCGCCGGCGAGCAGATCGCCGTGTTCGCGCGCGATCGCTCCGAGGCGAGCGCTCTGATCGCCGCCACCGGCGACATCGCCCGGAATACGGGGCTGCAGTTCGTTCCTCGCGACCAGCAGGGGTCGTATCAGACGCTGCGCGACGACGTGAAGCAGTTCGGTAGCCTCGCCGGCATCCTGCCGTGGCTGTTTCTCGCCGCCGTGGTGCTGGGGACGTATGTGCTCCTGTCCCGGATCGTGTGGGCGCAGCGGGCCGTTATCGGAACCCTGATCGCCAACGGGCTTTCGCCGAACACGGTGCGCCGACATTACCTGGGTTACGGTCTCGCCTGCGCCGCGGTGGGGACACCGCCCGGGTTGCTCGGTGGTTACCTGTTGGGGCAATTCATCACCACCAGGTACACCGAGGCCATCGCGCTGCCGATGCGCCTGACCCAGATGCATGTGCTGACATACCTGTTGGCCGCCGCCGCCGCATTCTCGGTCGCACTGGTTGCTGCGGTGGCGCCGGCGACTGCCGCGGCCAGAATGCAACCCGCAGAAGCCATGCGGGTGGCCCCGCCGAGCGTGCGGGGTCGTCGCAGCCTGGTCGAACGCCTGGTGCCGGTGCTCGAGCGCGCCCCGGCCCGGTGGCGCATGATGCTGCGGTCCATCCTGCGCAATCGTCGGCGAACGGCGTTCACCGCGGTGGGAGTGGCGGTTTCGGTGATCCTGGTGATGGTGTTCGCCGGCATGCGCGACACGGTCCCCAGCATGGTCGACCGCCAGTTCGGGCAGATCGAGCGCCAGGATGGCGACGCGGTGGTCTCCGGTCCGGTCGAGGCCGTTGCGGACAGGCTCCGCGCGGACCCTGACGTCGCCGCTGCCGAAGCCTTCAGTTCCTACGGCGTCACCCTTTCTGCTGCCGCCCACCGGTACGACACAATGATGATCGGGCTGTCACCCCAGACCCAGATGCACGCGTTTCCGGCCGAATCGGGAGCCGACCGACTGACCGGCGACGGAGTCCTGCTCGGGGTGGGTCTGCGCGACACCCTGTCGGTCTCGCTGGGTGACCGCGTCGACATCGCAGTGCCGCAGTCGAAGCTCCGGTTCACCGAACGGGTGGCCGGATTCGTCGACGAACCGTTCTCGCCCGTCGTGTACATCTCACTGAACCAGCTTCGGGCACAAGCGGCTTCGCTGCCGCCGAATGGCGTGCGGATCAAACTCAAGCCGGGCACCGACGCGCGCTCGGCAGGAGACCGGATCGCCGCCGTCCCGGGCGTGGTCGCGTACCGGTCGACGACAGCGCTGGCATCCACCATGCGGCAGGCCTTCAGCCTCTACAACACGCTCGTCAACATCATGCTCGTCCTCGCGGCCGTGATGGCGGCCGCGATGTTGTACAACGCGATGTCGGCCAACATATCCGAACGGTTGGGCGAACTCGGCGCACTGCACGCCGAAGGTATGAGCGCCGGCATGCTCGCCCGTCTGATCGCGACCGAGAATTTCAGTATTGCCGCAGCCGCGGTCCCGTTCGGGATTGTCGGCGGGATCCTCGACGCGGAGCTGTTGTTGTCGACCTATTCCAGCCACGGCTACCATGTGCGCCTCGAGATGCATGCCGCGACACCGCTAATCGTCGCATCGGCGATTCTGCTTGCCGCTGTGCTGGCGCAGATTCCGGTGGTGCGAAGGATTTACGGCATCGATCTGGCACGGATCGTGCGGGAGCGCGCCTTGTGATCGTGAAGGTTGAGTGCCCCTCGAGTGGCGTGCGGCGGTAGCGGTCGAACGTCGACGCAGGGACGGGTCATCAGGTCGCCAGATCCGAAGCGCACACTGCCACCGGTGGTGTCGGCCCCACGGGAGTGGCCGGCCCGAGGGCCGAGGTGAACTCCGACCACAAGCGAGTCGCACGCACGAACCGTTGCGAGACCACCGTGCGGTTACTGCCGATCGCGCCGATGAACTCGGTGGCCGCCAACCGAACTGCCTGGGGCCATATTTGGTTGCGAACCTGTGCCGTGCCGGGTTCGTATGCAATGCCGACGCGTTCGGAGATCGGCACATCTGTTGTCGCAGCGCGGGTGTCAGGACGTCGGTGCCACCAGGTGGATCCGTGGGTATGGGCGAGAACCAACTCACCGGCCTCGGATCCGGCCGTGATGGTATGCATCAGGCGCGCATAGTTATCGGGGTCGTCAGGGCACAGTTCGTTCTGGATCAACAGGTCGACGGTCACATCGCCCAGGATCATCCGGCCGGCGACAAAGGAACTCGGCGGGCCCTCGGTACGGGGCGGCACCACGATGCGAGCCGGCGTCAGCGGGCCGATGACGGCACTGAGAACGGTGAACAGCGGATAGGACACGTGGATCGACGAGCGGGCGTGAACGTAGCGTATCGGCGCAATCTTATCGAGAGCTCTTGCCGCCGTGATGAATTGGCGCATCGGCGCAACCCGGCTGTAGAAGTCGTTGACGGCGTAGAGTTTCGAGTTCGCTTTGGCCACCCGCAGTAGCTTCAAGACCTCGTCGGCATGAACGGGTTGCTCCTGCAGCACGTGTATGCCGCGCGCAAGCAATTGTTCGCAGATCTGGGCGGCTTCGCCCCCCACCACTGCAGAGCGCACCACCACGAAGGCGATGTCGACAGCCGGCAGGGCGGCCAGGTTCGGGTAGAGCGCTATGCCGAGCCGATCCGCCAGGTGTGCCGACGCCGCAGATCCGGTGGAGACCAGTCCGACCAACTCCACGGGCGATTCGGGCGCGGCCAAACCTTCGGCGTAGACCGCGCCGAATGTCGCTCCGACCACGACGGCCGTGGGTCGTTCCCGGCGGCTCGCGG
The DNA here is from genome assembly GCF_059813065.1 of Mycobacterium sp. NGS24. Taxonomy (NCBI): domain Bacteria; kingdom Bacillati; phylum Actinomycetota; class Actinomycetes; order Mycobacteriales; family Mycobacteriaceae; genus Mycobacterium; species Mycobacterium sp. NGS24. Next base: position 290,361 of record NZ_JCALDW010000001.1, on the reverse strand, counting down.
TCACAGGGCACCTTCCTCGATCGTCGAGTCGTCGATCACAGATACCGCGGTGCCTGGCACGGCCTCGACGACGAAGTCCAATGCGTGCCGCGGCGTTTCGATGCTCCAGAACGGCTGGGCGCCGGTCCGCGCGTCCGAATAATGCTGGGCCGCGTAGGCGGTCACGGCTCCGGTGACGCGGTAGCTGTCCGTGCAGGTGAAAGCGAGGGTTCTGGGAACGGGACCGGCGCCGGCGGCGGCGACTATCGCGAAGTAGGGTCGGCGGCCGAAGAGGTCCAATTTGGCCGCCTCGAGCACCGCATTCAGGTCTTGCGACCTCTTGTCGTCCACCGCCAACAGCTGCATCGCACGCGTGGTGCGTTCACCGTCGAACACGTTCAGCCACTGGACATTGCTGGTGCCCAGCCGGGCTGCGACCGCGACGGTTTCGGCGTCCAGGTATGGGTGCACGCTGACCGATCCCGGAAAATACTGCGCCGGAGCGGGTTTGCACTCAGCACGGCTGATCCGTCGCACCGTCCCGCCGCGCCAGGCGGAACACGGGTAGCCGTGTGTGTCGTGCAGGCTGGCGAGGTATTCCAGCACCGACGCGGGCGTCAACCGCTGCAGTCCGCCGCACCACACGGTGATGTCGTCGGTCTGCTGCTCGGCAAGCACCCGGAGCAGCAATCCGGACAGGCCGGGCTGCACACCTGTTTGCAGGACGACGGGGACTGGCGCCGTCGCATACCGGTCGAGCAGTGCCTGGTCGCCGCCCGGGTCGATATAGGGCACCCCCGCTTCGATGGCGGCCCCTGCAACCTGTGCGCTGAGCTGTTGGGACGGACCGGCGCAGTTGATGATGACATCGCAACGGGTCAGGGCAGCGTCGAGTGCGGCCCGATCGGTCACGTCGAGTCGCGTTGTCTCGATGTCCCCCACCACGGCTGAGGCCGCCTCGCGCAGGCGGGTTTCGTCGCGACCGGCGACCACCACAGCCAGGTCGTCGCGGTGTGCCAGCACGGCAAGGCAACTTCGGCCCACCGCGCCGGTACTGCCGAGCAGCAATGCATTCCGCACCGGACTTATGCCTCGGCGGTCCAGGAATTCGCCAGCAGCTTGGCGACGGACTGGGCGTTTTCGCCAGTCAGACAGTCGAAATGGGTGCCGTCGATGTCGGTGATGGTCAACTCCCCCAGACAGTAGTCCGCCCAGAACGCGGTCATGTCCTCCTGCAGCGTCGGCAGGAAATGAATATCGCCGCGTTGGCGAAGGAAGTGGATGTCACCGAGGTACGGCTCGGTCGCGCCGTGCACCACCGCACGCAGGCTGTGCACGAAGATCGACCGCAACTCGCCGAGCGTTTCGACGTCCCAGGACTCGCCCAGCACACCGGATTCGGCCAACAATGCAAGGCGTGCCTCGCCGGCCTCGGCACTGCGCTCCAGGCAAGCCGCAAGCACAGGTTCGGCTACGCCGCGCAGCGCACCGGCCGGTATCACGTCGGCGTAGCGCGCCCGCGCGCGCGTGAACGCGCCGCGGACCGCGTCGTCGTCCACCTGCATGCCAAGAACTTCCGGTGACACACCGAGGATCTGGGCGAAGCAGTAGTCGAGAACGTCGTCGTCTTCGACGTCCATCGGGACGCGGTAGGAACTCACCACCGTAACGGTGCCGACCTCGATGCCGGCCTCCTCCAGGCATTTCGCGATCTCAGCCGAGAGCAGACCACCCATGCAGTAGCCGAGCAGGTGAACCTTGGCCGGCGCCAGGGCGACAAGCGCGGAGCAATAACGGGCTGCCAGGGTGGTGAACAGCTCGGCGGGCGCGATCTGAGCATACCCGTCACTCGGAATCCGTTGCAGCCCATAGAGTTCAGTAATGCCGGCGGCGCGCAGGTACGGGATCAACTCGTCGTAGGGAGCCACTCCCCCGCTGCCGTCGTGCACACATACTGCAATCTCGGCGGCCCGCGTGAAACCCGGTCCGGGGCCCAGGTACACCAGCGGTGAGCCGATCCCGGCAACTTCCGCCTCGGCCGGCACCGGTCGCGACCGGGGTGCGCGCACCACCTCGGCGGCTGCGGCCAGGGTGGGATGGGTAACCATCGCGCGAAGCAGATCGTCCCACGCCAGCCCGGCGGCTTCGGCGATCTCACGGCGGATGCGGCCGATTGCCTGTGCCATCAGCAGCGAATCGCCGCCGAGCGCGAAGAAGTCGGCGCCGGGTGACAGGGTGTCGATCGACTCCAGGCCCAGCACACCAACCCATATCTCCCCGATTCGGGCCTGCAGGTCGTCAAGGGGGCCGGACATTCCTGCCGTGCGGTTGTCGCCGGCACGAGCCGCGCAGCGCAGCGACTCGAGTTCGGCGGTCACTGCCGCGCGGTCGATCTTGCCGTTGGTCGTCAACGGCAGCGACGGTAGGCAGATGATGTGTTGCGGGACCATGTAACTCGGCAGGACGTCCCGGGCCTGCGCGGTCAGCTCCTCGGGCCGTAGCGCGTACGCGGTGGAAGCCGAATCACACCAGAACACGTGCTGGCCCAGTCGCCCCAGCGGATGCTCAGCCGGCGGGAAACTGCACACTTCGCCGAACGGTGACTGTTCGAGCGCGACATGCCATTGCGCGTAGGTGAGGAAAGCCGAGTTCGTCCCCGCCCGAACATCGGTGAAACCGTGCAGCCCCTCTTTGAACTCCATCGAGATCATCAACGGATGGTTGACGGCTGTCGCGTCGATGAAGACCAGGGACCCGCCGGGTGTCAGCAGCCGATTCAGCGCGGCGAGCGTGTCGTCGATGTTGATCGCGTTGTGCAGCACGTTGGCGCAGACGACGACGTCGAACGAGCAGGAGGAGAAGCCCTGCTCCGCAGGCGGCAGGTTGATATCGAAGAGGCGATAGTCGACGAAGCTGTAGTCGGCGAACTTCTGACGGGCCTGAACGAAAAAGAAATTCGATACATCGGTGAACGTGTAGCGCACCTGACTGGAGGCCAGCGCGGCGAGCAGGTCCGCGGTGGTGCCGCCGACACCCGCCCCGACTTCCAAGATCCGCAACGGCCGCGCCGCCGTCGCCCGGGTCACCCGCGCTGTCACACCGGCCACCACCAGTTGATTGACGTATCTACTGAGCAGGTTCTCGCGGTAAGCGGCCGTCGCGATGTCAACGGTCGCCTCCGGAAACAGCAGCGCGAGCGGATCGACGGTACCGGCCAGCAGGCCCGGTAGGTTCTGGATGCATTCGCCGACATAGGCCAGCAAGTCATCACCGTAGCCGACGGCCGCACCCAGCGTGCGTACCTGCTGCCACTGCGCTACGCACGCGGAAAGTTCATGGTGCGCAACCAGTTCCACCGCGTCCGAAGACGCCTTTACCAGCCTTTCGTCGGCGAGCACGTCCAGCCAGCGGCACAGCAGGCGCTGCAACCGGTCCGGCAGCGACAACCGGCGGGCCAGTTCGTCGACGGTGAGCTGTTCGCCCGGGAGCGCCGCGGTCGCCAGCGCCGCGCACATACTCCGCAGTGCGGCCGACTTCGCGGCGGTAGCGAACAGTAACAATCTCTCCACGTCGAGATCGGCGGTGCGGCGCTGATGTGCGGCGTCGATGGCGTCGGTGGTATCCGTTGTGCTGGTGCGGCGTTCGGAGAGTTCGGCGTCGCCGGCCGGCCCTGGGACTACCGCGGCCGCGATCACCCGGTCCTGCGATGCCCGGCCGAGGACGGTGGCCAGCGCGGTCCGCACCCCCGGCAGACCGCTCAACGCGGCCTCCACCTCCGCCAATTCGATTCGGTGCCCGCGGATCTTGACCTGGTTGTCTCGGCGGCCGAGCAATTCGATCACACCGTCGTCGGTGACCCGGCCGTAGTCACCGGTTCGGTACAGTCGCTCTCCGCTGACCGGATGAGTGAGGAAAGCAGCCGCCGTGCGGTCGGGATCACCGAGGTATCCCTGGGCGAGTCCCACTCCGCCGATATGTATCTCGCCCACCTGCCACGGAGCCGCGGGCTCACCACGGTGGGTCAGCACCTGAACGCACTGGTTGCGCATCGCGGTGCCATACGGGATGCTGCGCGCATACTGACGCGCCGCCATGGGTTGGCAGATGGACCAGATCGCGGCTTCGGTCGCACCGCCGAGGCTGAGCATCGCGGCTGCCGGCGCCAACGCGGCGATCTGTTCGGGCTGCGAGACCGGGATCCAGTCACCTGACAGCATGACCTGCCGCAGTGTCGGCAGCGTCGCCCGGTCGGCGTACTCCAGCAACAGTTGCATCTGCGCCGGAACGGAATTCCACACGGTGACACGATGTTTCGAGATAGTGCGGAACCATGCGGGTGGATCATTGCGCCCGTCCCCGTCGGCGAACACGATGGCGCCGCCCGCAGCGAGCATACCGAAGATGTTGTACACCGACAGATCGAAAGTGTGTTGCGATACCGCGAGCACCGAATCTGTCGCGCGGATGCCCAGTCGCTCGTTGACATCCTCGACGGTGTTCAGTGCGGCGCGGTGACTCATCATGACTCCCTTGGGGATTCCGGTGGATCCCGAGGTGAAGATCACGTACGCCGTGTCGTCGGGCCGCGCCGGCGCAACCGCCGGTGTCGCCGCCCCGTCGGGCAGCCAGGTCGCCGCGTCGGCGAGCAGCTGATCAACCCGCCCACGCTGTTCGAACACGGCAGCCGGCGAACACTGCGAAACGATCTGAGCTATCCGATGATCCGGCCACTGCACGTCCAGTGGCACATACGCAGCGCCGGCCAGCACGGTACCTAAAATCGCTGCGACCTGGCTCCGGCCGTGCGGCAGGCGGATTCCGACGTAGTCACCGACACCGACGCCACTGGCCGACAACTCCGTGGCCACCGCACGCGCAGCGGCGAACAACTCGGCGTAGGTGGTGGACAAGTCGCCCTGCCGGATCGCGACCGCTGCTGGAGTCTGCGCGACGTTGATCAGAAACCCCGAGTGCAGCAACGCCTCCGGTATCTTCCGCACCGCGGCGGGTTCCGGCGCGATCGCCGGCAACAACGGGCGCTCCCAGGCCGGCGGGTCGGTGCTCAATGTCTGCAGGGCGGCGCGGAAATCGCTGAACGCACGGTCAAGCGCGTCGGCGCTGATCACCCCGTCCCGGGTGTCCCAGTTGATTTCACACGCCCCGCCGATCTCGAAGACCTGGCAATCCAGCAGTACCTGCGGGGTCTGGCTCAGACCGCGACCCGGTATCGGGCGTAGCAAAGCGGAGTCGGCGGCGGTGTGCTGCGTGGCGTAACCCAGCGTCGACGTGAGCACGACCGGTGAGTGCTCGCCGCGGTTCTCGTCGCTGCGCGCCAGCATCCGGGCTACGTCGACGCCGCTGAGGGTGGCGTGGTCCATGTCCTCGAACAGACGCGCGCCCATCACCCGCAGCAGTTCGCCAAAAGGGGGCTGCCCCCGCAGGTCTGCTTCCAGCAGGCTGGTGCCGGTGAAATCCCCGACCAGCCGGGCGACCTCGGGGGTGAACGGGAGGCGGGCCATCGTCGTCAGCGTCAACAGGAAGTGGTCGCGGTCGCCGTATCGGCCCAGGACGGTGGCGAACGCCGCCGCGATCGCCACACTGGGCGTGGCACCGCATTCGGTCGCGCGTCCGGTGAACGCCGCGAACTCGTTGGCGGACAACCGCATCGACCGTCGGGAAAAGGTCGGTGCGGTTTCGGCCGGCCCGGTCGGCAACAGGGGCAGCGAAATCGGCGGCGGCAGCTGTTCGAGGCGGCCCTGCCAATAGTCGAGATCGCGCTGTCTCCGACGCGATCCGGCCACCGAGTCGCGATAGCGGGCGAGGTTGAGCAGGTACTCACGGAAGCTGAATTCGGGTGCAGGCAGGCGATGTTCGGGATCGAGCAGACAGTGGCCGAAGTCGGTCATCAGGATGAAGATGCTGACGAAATCGGCGATCAGCAGGTCGACCGACACGTGCAGCACGGCATCGTCCGGACCGATCGTGACCACGATGTCATACATGGGCCCCGCGCCCAGCGCGTAACTGCGGTTGCGCAGTTCCTCGCCGATCCGGGCACGCTCACCCTCGATGTTGTCGGCGCTCTCGTGGACGGTGATGCCGTCCGCGATATCCGGGCAGATGACCTGATAGCCATCCGGCTGGACCACACAGCGCAACATGTCGTGCGCGTCGACGACTTTGCGCCACGCCGACCGGTACGTTTCGGCGCTCGGTTTCGCAACGGTGTAGTCGACGACGAACTCGGCGTACCCGTGGCAACCGACCCCGCCCCATCGGAACGCCGAGGTGCGGCCGACCGAGTACGCCGCCTGCACGTCGGTGAGCGGAAACGGTTCGAACCTGTCCTGCGGCGCTCGCAGCACCTCCGCCTCGCGGTTCAACACCGCGATGATGTCCGGTTTCGCCGCGGACAGTTGCGCTTTCAGATCTGCGCTCAGCACGCCTTGCGGCGCCCGGAAGCGGAGGTTCGCACCGTCGACCCACAGCTGCACACCGACACGGCGCGCTTGGTCGATCAGCTCGGCGGCACTCACAGCACTCCTTCTTCGATGTCCGAATCCTGGCCTGACGGCTCGTGATCGACCGCCTTCAGTCGCGCGGCGAAGTCCCCGATCACCGGATTTTCGAACAGCAGCCGCATACTGGCCCCGGGCGCTATCTCGCGGCTGATCTGCTCGACGACCCTGGTCGCGGTCACCGAGTCGCCGCCGAGTTGGAAGAAGTTCTGGCCCGGTTGCACGCGGGGCAGGTTCAGCGCCACCGCGCAGATCTGCAAGACCCGTTCGAGGAGTTCAGCTCCGCTGTCGTCTCCGTTCGGCGCGGGGGACGTGGCGACGGCGGACACCATGGCTTGGACCAGCGCGTCGAGGTTGGTCCGCGCGACATCCGCAGAGATGGCCTGCGTGACGAAATCCCAGGACAGCGCCAGCGAGCCGGCGTTCTCCCACATCTGGAAGTCCAGCACCGTCTGCGGCGTCTGGGAGAGCCCGTACACCAACGACCCCAACTCGAAGGATGATCCGCGCGACGTATCGATCAGCCCGAGCCCGCTGGTGAACACCACTGGGAAGACGGCGTTCGCGGGTTGACCGTGGTGACGCAGCAGTTCCCGCTGTAGCCACACCGCGTCCGCGGTGCGGTGCGGCAGGTCGGTGAGCAGCTGCCGCTGCAGCCGGCGCGCCTGCTCCCAGATCGGCACGTCGGCGTCGACTCGACATTCCAGTAGCAGCAGCGACGTGAAATCCCCGATCACGTCCTGGATTCCGGCCACCCCGGGATCGCGGTCGAACAACGTGACATTGATGCAGAACTGCGTCGTTCCGGCCCAGCCGGCCAGCACCCGCGCGTAGTTGGCCAGCAGGAAGGATGCCGCGGTGACCCTTTCGGTCCGGCACGCCTGGCTGATCTTCGTCCAGACATCCCGCGCGACAACGGCTTCGACGCGATCGAAGACTGGTTTTCCGATGTCGAGGATCACCTGTGTCGGGGCCAGCCGCGGAGCGGGCGGCAACGATGGCAGGCGCGCGCGCCAATAGTCACGGCCCGCGGCCAGCTGCGGCAATACCGATTCGTCTGCACCCGGCCACAACTCGGGGTGGTCGCGCACGTATTGGGCGAATGTGGTTTGCAGCGTCGGCAATTGGGCGGGATCGCCACCGCGGTACAGATAATCCAGCTGCGCCAGAGCGATCATCATGCTGGTCCCGTCGAGCATGACGTTGTCCATGCTGATGCCGATGACGGCGTCACCAACGCCTGCCTGGACGCCGAAGTCGATTCCGGGACGGGTGGTGAGGTCGATCACCTGGTCCCGCATCCGTCCCCGCACATCGGGGTGATCACACACCACCGGTTCGATCGGCACCGGGTGAACGGTGGCGCACAACCGCGACCCGGCACCGTCCGTCTTGGTTGTCACGGTGGTGCGCAGTCCTGGATGGTGCTCGACGAGCCGGCGGGCAGCGGCTTCGAACCTGGACCGGTCGAAGTCGCGCACCTCGAACTCGAAATAGCAGTGTGCGGCGACCCCGCTCAGCATGAATCCACCTTCGCGGCCGGCCAGGTACGCGTGCTGGACGACGGTCAGCGGCACTTCGCTCTCGCTGTGCAGCGGCGGTGGCGCCGGAGTAGGCGGCGGTGTCCCGGGCGCGCCGGCGTGCGCGGCAAGTTCACCCAATAGCGGGTAGTTGAACAAGTCGACCAGGGCCAGCCGTCCGAAACCGGCGGTCCGTAGATCGGCGTAGACCCGGGTCGCCACCAGGCTGTCGCCGCCGAGCAGGAAGAAGTCGTCGGAGGCGCTCGGCAGGATGTGATCCGCGAGATTCAGGTGCCGTCGCCATATTTCGGCGATTGTGGCCTGGACCGATTGGTCGGCGACGGAGGTTTGCGCAGGGACCGCCGCGGGTGTCGCGGCGCTCGAGCGCAGCGCTGCTCGCCGCGGCGAAATCCGCTGCCGCGGTTGCGCCACGATCGTCAGGCCCGCACCGTCCTGCGTCATCTGTCCCGGCTGCCAGCCGTGTTGCGCGATGAACCGCCACCACTGGTCCGGCGTTCGCAACGCTCCGGGCAACAGGACACCGGGATTGAGAACAGCCGCGCTGGCCAACGTCGCCGCAGTGATCTCACAGATTTCGGCCGCCCACAGCCAGCCGGTATCGGTCACCGTCAGCGCGTCGAGCACGGCCCCCGCGTCCGGCAGCTGGTGCAGCGATCCGCAACAGATCACGACATCCGCTGCCACAGCAGGGATTTGGTGCGGCGAGACGATATGCCGCACGGCGGAGGGCAGCTTCCTGCCGGCCGCGATGTCGGCCAGGACGGAATTGGGCTCGAAGCACAGATAGTCCGCCACGACCGCACCGATCATGTCGGTAAGCCGTTGGGTGACCAATCCGGTCCGCGAACCGACTTCCAGGATCCGCAGCCGACGACCGACAGCGCGGGCATGTCCGAAGATGCGTTCGGTGAGATCGTCGAGCGCCCACTGCAGCCGCCCTTCGGCCAGCAGCATCGCCTCGGGGGCAAGTCGTGGGTCTCCGATCAAGGTCTGCGCCGACGCCGCTCCAGTGACGATATCGGCCAATCGCCGAGCGGCACGGGCGGTGTCGTGGCCGGTCGACAGCGGAATTTGCTGCCACCGCCGCACTACTTCGGCATATTCCGGTCTGACGTGCCCGGGTGCGCAGAGACCGCCCGCGGCGGCGATGACCGCTGCGGCCCAATCGGATTCGTCTAACAGCGGCTGCTGCGCCCCGGCCACATCAGGCTCACCCGCCGGCGCTTCGGCATGGTTGTGCACTGCGCGGCGAAAACACGAAAAGACCGCTGCCAGATGATCTTCGGCAATCAGGTTGGTGGCTGTGTCCCAGCTGATCCGGGCTCCGCCGCGGTCGTCCTCGATCTGGCAGTCCAACCAGACCCCGGGGGTCTGCGTCATCGTGCGGATACTGGACAACTGCGCCGGGCTCTGCGGCACGAGGCCGAGCGTGCTGGTAAACACCACCGGATAGCCGGCAGAACCGCGCGCGCGCAGGGCGGCGAGGTGCCCAGTTGCATCAGTACCGCTGCCGACCGCACGCCACAGTTGCTGCTGCGCGGCAGCCACTGCCTCCGGCGAGCCCGGTCCCGCGGCACCGTAGTCGGCCTCGCACAGCGCTAACCGGGTGAAGTTCCCCAGCACCTCGCGGTCAGCGGGTGCGTACCCGGGTCGGTGTGACGTTGGTACGACGACGGCGAAGCGGTCACCGGCACCGCCCGCATGCAACGCCGCCGTGAAGGCCTCGAAGATCAGCGCGGTCGGTGTGACCCGCAGTTGAGCTGCCCGATCCCGCAGGCCGGTGAACTCGCCCGCACTTAGGGTGAAGCTGCAGCGCTGGAAGCCGACCCGGGTGGCCCAGTCGGGTCGCTGGTCACGCAGCGGCAGCGTCGGCGGCGGGCACGCAACATCGAAATCGCTTTCGCCGCTTACTTTTTCGCTGGCGAAGCGGACGAACACGTCGGCGCTGGGGTCTACCCGCCGCGGCCGGGGTGTCTGCTGGTAATCGGCGATGATCGTGGCGATCACGGTGGCCAGGCTACGGGCGTCCAGACTGAGATAGTTGATCAACAGACCCACATAACGCGCCGAGCCCGACGGCGTGAAACAGGTGATCACCGGAACCTCGCGTGGATCGAAGTCCCCGTCGGTCATGCGCAGCAGCAGGGTATCCGGATCACCGGCGTCCACGAGCTCGACTCTCACGTCCGGGGTGTGACGGTGCACGCGCTGGCCGGTGTCGGACTCCAATCCGCAGCGCAGGACCTCGAATTCCTCGACACACGAGGTCACTACCGCAACGAACCGGTTCAGGTCGATCCGGCCGTCAGTCGCATCGACACCCAGAACGATCGCGAAGTGCGTTGGCGCACAGGTGCTTCCGTTCAGGCCGGCACTGCCGAGCACATAGGCCTGCTGCAGTCGGGTCAGCGGAAACTCGGTATCCCTCATTGCCGGCCCGGCGACATGTTCAGCCGGGTGCCGCGTCACCGCACCGATGACACACCCGGCGGCGAACTCGCCGAGCGTGGGGCGGCGCAACAGTTGTCCGACCTCCGCCCCGAGCACTCCGCGGCGCTTCAGATCCGCGGCCACCTGCGTCGCGCGCAGGCTGTCGCCGCCGTGAGCGAAGAAGTTGTCGTCTCGGCGTGCGACAGGTTGTCCCAGCACCACTGACCAGGTGTCGGCGATCAGCTGCTCCACCGTGCTCAACTCGGCGCCCGGATGCTCGGTCGCCGCCGTCCGTATCGCGGATTCCACCTCTCGGACGGCACGGCGCCGGTCGACCTTGCCGTTACCGGTGAGCGGCAGTTCCGCGGCGCGGACGAAATGTCTGGGCACCATGTAGTGGGGTAGGCGCGTTGCGAGATATGCGCGCAGTTCGGCCGAGATCGCATCGGTCAATCCGGCGCTCCCGCTGCACACTACGACCGCCCCCAGAGCGGCGTTGCCGTGAATCGGCACCACCGCCGCGCTGTCGATCAGGGCATGCCCACGCAGGGCGTGCTCGACCTCACCGCACTCCACGCGGTGACCACCGATCTTGACCTGAGAATCGATCCGGCCCAGAAACTGCAAAGTGCCGTCGCGCCAGTAACAACCGAGGTCGCCGGTGCGATACCAGCGGTCGCCGATCTCATCCACGACGAAGCGCTCAGCGGTCATATCCGGTGCGTTCAGGTAGCCCTGGGCGACACCTGCGCCACCGATCCACATCTCTCCCGCGACGTAATCGGGACAGTCCCTACCCCGGTTGTCGACAACGCGAAACCTCTGATTGGACAACGGGTATCCGTAGGGCACCGATACCCATGCGGGATCGACTCCACCTGTCGCCGGCAAGACGAACTCGTTCGACCAGATCGCGGCCTCGGTGGCGCCACCCATCGCGACCAGCCGCGCATTCGGCGCGGCACGGTGCAGGCGGCTGGGCATGGTCAACGGAATCCAGTCACCGGACAGGAACACCGACTGCAAACTCGGCAGCGTCTCCTCATTGTCGCCCGCCGCAATCAGCAGCATGTCCAGCAGAGCCGGCACCGAATCCCACACCGTGACCTTGAATTCGGTGATCAGCGCGCGCCAGCGGAACGCATCGCGGCGAGACTGCTCGGAAATGATCACCAGGCTGGCACCACAGCTGAGCGGGCCGAAAAAGTCGTAGACACTGAGGTCGAAGTCCAGGGCCGAAATCGCCAGCAGTGCATCGGCACAGCCAATCCCGTTGCGCTGGTTGACATCATGCACCGTGTTGAGCGCCGCTGCGTGCGAAATCAGCACGCCCTTGGGCTGGCCGGTGGATCCGGAGGTGTAGATGACGTAGGCGGTGTCGTCCGGGTCCACCCGGATCGGATCCCTCGGCACACCCTGGAGTAGCGATTCGAGGTCATGAAGCACCGGGGCTGCGGTCAGACTGTGCAGCAACTCAGGTGAACCGATCAACCCGGCCATTCCCGACAAGCTGCAGATGCGCTCGAACCGTTCGGCCGGTTGGTCCACCCCGATCGGGAGGTAGCTGCAACCGGCCATCATCACCCCGAGCACCGCGACGACCTGGGCGGGGCCCTTGGCCAGTCGAATGCCGATCACCGAGCCCGGCGCATGTCGTTCAGCGAGCACTCCCGCCACCCGGCGCGCGAGCTCGTCGAGGTGGCCGTAGGACAGGTGCGGGAATGTCGCGGCGATCGGGTCACCGTCACCCTGGCTGTTGAATTCGTCCGCTGCCCAACGTAAAGCGACCCGGCCGGGATCGGCCTGCACCTGTCGCCGAAACGCGTCGTAGAGTAACCCGTCGGCGCGCGGAGCTGCAGTGGCGTTGCGTTGCCGGCGAATCAGTCGCGAACGTTGCGGAAGTTCGATGGGGGCCGCCGTGGACCACTCGCGGTTGCCGAGATGTTCCAGGAGCCCGACGTAGGCGCCGAACATGTCTGTGACGACGCCGGGAGGAAAGCAGCTGGCCCGGTAATCCCACGACACGATCAGACCACCCGAGGCATCGGGTACGGTACCAATCTGATTGTCGATGAGCACCTGTGGGGTCATCGAGGATACTTCGCCCAACGCTCCGAGGGTGTCGATGTCGCGTTGCCGCTGGGCGGTCGTCGCAGCGGCGTAGGTGAACACCACCGGTGCGATCCCGCTGTGTCCGGTGCCGGCCTGCATCTGTGCCGCAAGCAGATCGGTGGATTCCGGAGCGGTCAATGCGGCGCGCAGTCCTTGCTGAACGCGGCGCACCAGGTCGGCAAATCCGTCCTCGGTGTCCATGCCCGCCCGGTAGAGATGAGTCGCGGTGAAATCTCCGATCACTTCCGCGGCATCCGGCGGACGACCGAAAGTCGTCACGTTGACTAAGAACTCGTCGCTGTTGCTCCAGCGGTGCAACACCGCGGTGTAGGCGGCGAGGAACACCGCCGCGCGGGTGACTCCGTGGGCGCGGCACATCTCGTCGAGAGCGGCCAACAGGTGAGCACTCAACGTGTGTTGTTCGCGAGCGAACGCGATGGCGCGTTCCTCTGCCAAGGGCAACGGCGGGCATTCCGGCAGCCGTTCGACGTTGTCGGTCGACGACGGCGCAGTGGGCACCCGGACCAGATCGCTACAACCCGCACCCACGGCGGGGAGTCGGTCGCCGCGGTATAGCGCGGCGAGATCATGCAGCAGAAGATCGATGCTGCTCAGGTCGGCGATGATGAGGTCGATCGCGAAGTGCAGGATGCAGCGGTCGGGCAGACGGGTCAGTTCCACCCGCCAGGTATCGCCGGTTTCGATACCGAATCGGTGGTGGCGCAGTCTGTTCCGGACCTCATCGAGGTGCGGCCGATGCGCAGTGCCAGCGACCTCGGTCAGATCGTGGACCCGAAGCGGGGCGTGAACAGCTTCAGATCCGATCTGACATCGACCGGCGTCCGGAAAACTGCTGCGCAGCATCGGGTGCCGGCGCACCAGCTCGCCGAGGGCAGCATCGAGCCGATCCGGGTCGATGGTGGCGCCGCTGAGTTCGAAATAGGTTTGGCAGCCCACCCCGCCCAGGGGCTGCGCCGGATCGCGACCTATCCAGTACGCGCGTTGTAGCGCGGTCGTTGGTACATCGGATCCGGCCGTCCCGGGGTCCCGCGCCGGAATCGTTGGCGCAGAGTCGAAGAGACGCTGCCACGTGCGCAGTGTCGGGTCGGCGTACAGATCGGCGAAGTTCACCTGGCGCGACATCGTCGCAAACCATTGGACCACCTGCGCGGTCATCATCGAGGTCAAACCCAGTGTGGTCAGATCGGAGTCGAGTTCGAGGTCGTGAACGTCGACGCCGAGCAACCCCGCGACGAATCGGGCCGGCTCGGTCGTCGGCCGCTCGTGTCTCGCCCCGCGAGCCGATATCGAAACCTCGTGCACGACATCGAATTTCGCCGAGTCGAGCATGTCGAGTGTCTTACGCCGCCGGATCTTGCCGGACGTGGTCCTGGGTAGCACGCGGGGGCGGACCCAGACGATGCGCTCTGGAGCGGTCTGGTGCACCGCGAGAATCCTGCGGCGCAGCACCCGACTCAGGTCATCGAGGTCCTCGGCTGGGGCCGCGGTTTCCGCGACCAGCCACCACGCGTGGGAATCCTGTGGTTGCACCGCGCACGCGCCGCCGCTGTCGACCCCGCAGGGTGCCTCTTCGACGGTCAACTCGATGTCGTTGGGGAAATAGTTGCCACCGCCGACAATGATCAGATCGCGGAAACGTCCGCAGATGTAGAGTTCGCCGTCGCTGCGGAAGCCGGCATCGCCGGTACGCAGATAGGGCCCCATGCCGTCGGCGGTGGTGGCGCCGAAGGTTTCGGCGGTCAGCTCGGGTTGTCGCCAGTAGCCGTTCGGCAGGCCCGCTCCGCCGACCCAGATTTCGCCGACATCGCCGTCGGACAGGACAACGCGCGACTCCGGATCGACGATGCGCACATCCCAACCGAAAGTGCTGTCACCGCAACTGATCAGGGTGCGCACCCGATGGCCGGCCGGGACCGGTCCGACGATCTCGGCCGCGCGGCCGCGGTTGAGTTGCTCGGCATCGAAGGTGGCCTGTACCCACGGGCGCGGCCGGGCCGTGCCGGAGACTGCCAGACCTGCCTCGGCGAGCCCGTACTGCGGAGCCATGACGTCCGCCCTGAGACCTGCCGGCGCGAACTTCGCCGTGAACTCGCGCAGCGTGGCGGCGCGGACCGGTTCGGCACCATTGATCGCCAAGTGCAGGCAGGACAGGTCGAGCGACGCGAGGGCAGCATCGTCGAACGCGTCGAGGCAGAGGCGGTAGGCGAAATCTGGCCCCGCGGTCCAGTTGCCTCGCACTGCGTGGATGGTTTCCAGCCAGATGCGTGGGCTCTTCACGAAGTCGAACGGTGGGATGAGTGTCGCGGTCCCGCCGGTGGTCAGCGCCAGCATCACACCCCAGAAGATCCCCAGGTCGTGATACAGCGGCAGCCAGCTGACGGTGTGGATGTCCTCGGGACGATTCCACAGCGCAGCGCCGATGCCGAGCTGGCAGAGCATCGTTTCGTGAGTGTTGACAATCCCTTTCGGTTGTCCGGTGGAGCCCGAGGTGTATTGCAGGAACGCGACGTGTTCGGGCGTGATCGCCGCCGTGGCCGGCAGTTGCCGCGACCCGGCGGCAACGGACTCCGGGGTGAGCAGGGCGAGCCCGTCCAGCAACGGATCACGGCCCAGGGCTTCCACGAGATCGGAACTGGTGTAGACGGCAGCCGGCGCACAGTCCCGCAGCACATAATCCGCGCGTCGGAGAAACCGTTCGGGCGCGTCGGCCGAGGGCAGATACAACGGGACCGGGATCAGGCCGGCCTCCATCGCGGCGACGAATCCGGCTACGTAGTCGGCGTCGCCGATGCGGGCCATCACCACGCGGGAACCCGACGGGAAGCCACTGAACGCGCCATCGCGGATGTGGCAGACCCGGTCCCAGAACCGCCGGTAGGTCCAGACGTCTGTTCCGGCAGAGCCGACCATGCGGAGCGCGACAGACTCCGGGCGTCGGCGCACCCACTCGGCAACGACCTGGTGGATACCTCGCTGAGCCGTTGGCGCCGTGGCGAAGTCGGTCTCGGACCGACCGCAATGGTGATCCGAATTCCGCTGCCCGGTCGCCGTGGACATGCATCTGCTCCTTGACTTGATCGGCGCCGGGCGGCCCCGGTCAGGTGGCCGACTGGGACTCCCACCGGGGACCGCCTGCATTCCAGGGTTGACGGCGACGCATTCAGGGTCCAACCTATAACATGAAAATCATTTTCAACAACGGCTCTCTGCAAACGGCCCTGAAGACGAAGCTGGCACGCTGAGGCACGAATCGGCGCTGTCCCGCGGTAATGACCCTGCACGCATCCGTACCACCAGTAAATCGGTATCAATTCAGCGCTGACCACTGCCTTGTTCGCAGCAGCCACACCCGAGGAGATCTAGATGTCGTTTGTTGCAGCCACGACGGAGCTGGTTCGGGGCGCGGCCCAGGATCTGTCCGGTATCGGCACGGCGTTGACCGAGGCCGCGGCGAGCGTTTCCGGACCGACAACCGGCATCGCGGCCGCAGCTGAGGATGAGATCTCGATCGCGATCTCGTCGTTGTTCGGCAGTTTCGGCCGCCAGTTTCAAATGGTCAGCACGCAGGCGCAGGCGTTTCACACCGAGTTCGTCAACCTGTTGAACAGCAGCGCAGGTGCCTACTCACGCGCCGAGATCGCCAACGCCGCCGCCGCAAGCGGTCTCGATCCGGTCACCCGTGTCCAGCAGGTACTCGCCGGCACCACCCAGAATGCCCAGCGGGTGTTCGGCGCCTGGGATGCCGGAGTGACCACACTCGTCAGTGGCGTGTCCACCGGGTTCAACCAACTTCTCACCAATCCCACCGGGTTCTTCGGCAAGCTGCCGGCCGTAGTTCAGTCGGTGCACTTGGTTGGCGCGCCGCATGAGCTCTCCGCCGCGGTAGTTCAGCACACCCTGGGCGGCATTACGCAGTCGAGCGGCAGCGAAACCGTCGACGTCTCCAGCGTTCACGTCCAGCTGTACCAGGGGCTCATGGAGGGTTTCCTCCAAAACGGCTCCGAGGGCGCATTATTCGCCGGTGCCTTGAACTTCGCCGCCTCGCCGTTGAGTGGGCTGCTCGTGGGTGCGGTGGGGCCGTTCATCAGCCCGGGGGTGGCACTGCTCAATAGCGTCAACGGCGTCTTCGCCGATATCACCGGTGGCAATGCGACGGGCGCATTCCACGGTCTGATCAACACCCCGGCCAACGTTGTCGACGGCTTCTTCAACGGCGCTGTGCTGAATCTGGACCCGCTGGCGCCCGTGGTCAATCAGCTTTTCGCAGGCCCGGGCGCCGAGGAGCAGGTCGTCGGTATGAGCTTCGGCTTCGGCGGCCTGTTCAGCCCAGGACAGGTGGTCTACGGTGCCGCCGGTCCGAGGTACGACGGTGTCGGCGGTTCGCTGCTCAACAGCCTGGGCCTGCAGCTTGCCGTCGAATCGGACGACTTCGTCGGAACTCTGCCGGTTCCCGCCCTGCCGGTGGGTCCGATTGCCGCCGCCGCGAATCTTTTCAGCATCGTCGGGCAGGCACTCGGCCCCGGTCTGCCGCCCCCGCCGGCGGTCGAGATGTGAGCCGACGCTGACTGCTCCAACGCATGCGCCCGGCCCTCGGATGCAGCAGTGCCAGTGGTTGACTACTAGAACCGAGAGTGACGAGAGGCGGATCGATGAGCAGAACTGCGCCCGAGCTGGGCGATGTACAGGAGACTTTGCTGATTCCGCTCTACGCGCGGGCGTGCGACGCCGCGTCGAGTCGCCCGGTGCTCGGCGATCGCCGGGCACGCGAACTCGTCGACGCCATCGACTACGACTTCAGCGGTTTCCGCGGCCCCTCGCTGTCCGGATCGGTATACCGTTCCTCGATTTTCGACGGCTGGGCAGCGCGCTTTCTGCGCGAGAATCCCGCTGGCACCGTAGTCGAACTCGGCACCGGGTTGAACACCAGATTCGATCGACTCGACAACGGGACACTGCACTGGATCGACCTCGACCTTCCTGACAGCATCGCGCTGCGCCGCCAATTCTTCAGTGACAGAGAGCGTTACCGGATGCTGGCCGGCTCGGTTTTGGACAACGACTGGTTCGACGTCATCGCCGACTCCCCCGCCCCGTACCTGTTCCTCAGCGAAGCCGTCCTGATCTATCTCAATGGCGATCAGGTGCGAAGTGCGTTAACCAATCTCGCACAACGCTTTCCGGGTTCACTGATCGCCTTCGACACGGCGGGTGAAAAGATGGTCTCCGGCCAGGACCGCAACCGATCGCTGGCCCAGGTGCGCGCCCGTCTGCAATGGGTATGCGACGACCCGCACGAACTCCAGGACTGCGGTCTCGATCTGCTCGACAGCCGAACACTGGCGACACCGCAACCAGAAATCGCCAAAAGCTGGCCGTGGCAACGCCGTTACGGCATGCCGGTGCTGGCCAGATTCGCACCTGGGATGGTGAACACGTACAAGTTCAATCTGTTCAGAGCTGCGCCGGCACACTGATACCACATCCTCGGCCGGGTTGCCGGCCGGCTGGCATCCGCATTGCCCGGGCGGAAGCGTGCTAGCACTATTGCTGACGATGGCGGGGTTCGCGCTTGTCGAATCTCTCAATGTCCTCAATCTAGCCGTCACCTCGGCGATCGTGTATGACAGTAGGCTGCAACGTCGTTCACCGTTGCCCGGCGGACTGAGCTTCCTAGGCGGGTTGTTCTCCGCGACCGCTGCCGTCGGTATCACCGTCGTGGTCGGTCTGGCTATCTTCACCGAACCGACCACCATCCGACTGACGCCGTGGATGCGATACACGGGCGAGCTGACCCTGGGGATGCTACTCATTTTTGTGGCGTGCTATCCATCCAGAGTGCGTTCCGCCGCGCCGCGCTGGACGTTCCCGGTTATGCGACGAAATCCGTTGCTGCTTGCCGTCTTCGGTGTCGTGCTGGGCTTTGGCCAATCCGCGACCGACGTCATGTATCTGGGCGCCCTCGCGATGCTCAGTACTTATCGGCTTCCGATTTCGGTCTGGCCGGTAGTCGTGATCGCCTATTGCGCGATCGAGTTATGGCCTTCGCTACTGGTGCTTTTCCTCGGGAGCAGGCGAACAGCGCGGGCACGGCGTATTCAACGTCGGATCCTACGAACCGTCACCCGCTTCGGCCCGCTCGTCATACGCGCGTTGTGCCTGAGCGCCGGTTGTGTGCTTGTCGCACATTCGCTCCTGCATTGCGCCGGCATGCGGTGAATCCGTCGATTCTTGATTCGCCGTGCCGAACACACCGGTGGACTGCCGATTTTCCCGACCGACGGGCTGACACTGGCTTATTATTTGACAACCCGGGCCGTTACCCCAAATGAAAACCACTTTCATTAAGCGTCGTCAGCGGGTAGCTTGGCAAGGACGATAAACGTGTTTCGCGTCTGACTCTGCCCCGTTATGCGACCGAGGAGCCCGCGGTGTCTGTCCCCCACTTCTGTGGTGACGGCAGCTGTCGCTGGTGCGTCCCGACGGACCGCGTTGTCCGCACGCTTCACCGCAACCGCGCAACAACGGCACGGCCGGCGGGCACGAGGTGACCGCGCCGATCTGGATGGCCCTGCCGCCGGAGGTGCATTCAGCACTCTTGAGCAGCGGACCGGGCTCGGGGCCGTTGCTGGCTGCCGCAGCGGCCTGGAATGCGTTGAGCGCCGAATACGCCGATGTGGCTGCGGAACTCGCCGCGGTCGTCGGCGCGGTGCAGGCCGGAACATGGCAGGGCCCCAGTGCGGAGTCCTATGCCGCCGCTAATGCCCCGTATGTAGCTTGGCTGGCCCAACAGGCCGCCGACTCGGCAGCCACGGCGCTGCAGCACGAGACCGAAGCCGCCGCCTACACCGTCGCTGTGACGACCATGCCTACCCTGGCCGAGTTAGCTGCCAACCATGCCACCCATGCAGTGCTGTTGGCAACGAACTTCTTCGGCATCAACACTGTCCCGATAGCTCTCAACGAGGCCGACTACGTGCGAATGTGGATTCAGGCCGCCACCACCATGAGCACATACCAGGACGTTTCCGCGGCCTCCCTGGCTGCGGTGCCGGTCACCGATGCGGCACCGCCGGTGCTGAAGTCTGACGCCGCGCCGGCTGCCGTCGACTTCTCCCCGGAGAGCATCTACACGGCCTACCAGCAATTCATCCAGGGCCTGGTGTTGCGCCTGTTCGGAATCCCGGGAAACGAGGTGCCCTATCAACTTCCGGCCCTGGAAGCCTTTCTGGCGGCTCCGTCCCTGGAGACTCTCAATGCATTCGTCTTTGCGATGGTTGTCGGATTGTCCATCGACGGGGTGACTTTCGGACTGCCCGCAGCGCTGCTGACGACTCCGGTGCTGGGATTCGCTGGTCTGAGCCTGGCGGGCCTGGGCGGATTGGGCGTATTGAATCGACTGCTGCAGCTGCCTCCGCTCGATTTCGATTTTCCGGAATCTGTTGCGGCGCTGCCGGGTTCGGCCCTCGGACCGCTGCCGGCGGTCGCGGCACCCGGGACGGTGCCGTCACCCGCGCCGGGCGGGATCACCGCTTCGTCGCCAGCATCCACTGCGCCGCCGGCCCCGGCGCCGAGCCCCGCACCGGCACCGGGCGCACCCGGATTCGGTTATATGGTCTACAGCGGCGGACCTGACGAGGGGGCAGGCCCATCCTTGACCGAAGGCGGCACAGCGAAGGCGCCGGCCGCGGACATCGCCGCGGCGGCAGCAGCGCCGGCCCGGGGGTCCGCGCAGCAGCGCGCACGGCGCCGTCGACGTGTCGTGCTGAGGGATTACGGGGACGAGTATGCGGACTTGAACGGTGCGGACGTTGGGCCTGACCCTGTCGGCGCTGCGACGGGTGCCTCCGAGCGGGGCGCCGCACCCTTGGGCTTCACCGGCGCGGTGTCCAGGGCAGAAGACGTCCGTCCCGGGGGGTTGGCTACCGTTGCCGGGGACTTCGGCAACGGTGCGCGCGCGCCGATGCTCCCGCAAACCTGGGGCAGTGAGCCCGGCGAGGAGCCGCGGACACCCGGCGGGCCCGCTGCTGCGCAGCCCACCGACGAGCGATACACATGACCATGCGCGGCTACACCGGCCGACGGCAACTGCCCGACACATCGACAAGGGGGGTGGCGTGTCGCCTTTTGCGGTGACGCCCGAGGCGTTGGGTTCGGCGACAACGACTTTGGCGCGAATCCGTTCGGAGCTGGATGCCGCGCGGCTGGCAGCTGCGGCGTCGACCACCGGCCAGATGGCTGCCGGCGCGGACGAAGTGTCATCAGCGATCTCGGCGCTGTTCGCCGAATTCGGCGCCGAGTTTCACGCCGTTGAAGCGCGAGTCGGCGCTTATCATCAGCAGCTTGTTCAAACGCTGAGGGCAGCAGCCGCAACCTACAGCGCCGCGGAAGCGTTCAATTCGTCAACGCTGGAGATGGTCCAGCGTGAGGTGGCCGCCGCGCTCGACGCGCCCCGCCTGGCGTTGTTCGGTCGCCCGATGATCGGCACGACCGCAACCGGCACGACAGCCACTCTCGCGGCGGCGGACTACGCCACGCTGATCATGGGCGGCACCGGAAACGCGACCCCGGGCTCCGGCTACCTCAACTACGTCTACGACACCTACATCGCTCCTCGGATTGCCCCGCTGACCGGCACGCCGACCGGCCTGACCACCCCGCAGCAGGGCTGGCCGCTGACCGGCCTCAATAGTCTGACGTTCGACACCTCGGTTGCTCGAGGCGTGGAGATCCTCAAGCAGGCGATCGCGGCTCAACCCGCTGGCACAAAGACTGCGGTGTTCGGCTTCTCACAGAGCGCCACCGTCGTCACCAACTATCTGAATGAAATCGCCACCGGTGCCATAGCGAACCCGCCCAACCCGGCCGACTTGAGATTCACCCTCATCGGCAATCCCAACAATCCCAACGGCGGCCTCTTCGAACGCTTCGTCGGGCTCTACATCCCCGGCTTCAACGAGACGCTCGGCGGTGCAACACCCGACTTGGCCTACCAGACCGACATCTACACCATTCAGTACGACGGCTTCGCGCACTTTCCCCGCTACCCCACCAATTTGCTGTCGGTAGCGAACGCCGTTGCCGGTTTGTACTACGACCACCTGGCGCCGACGCCCACTTATATGAGTCTCACGCCCGAGCAGATCGGGTCGGCGGTCGTCGCGCCGGTGTCTCCGGGATCCGGCAACACCACCTACTACATGATCCCGACGCAGGACCTGCCCTTGCTCAGGCCGTTGAACCTACCGCAACCTCTGCTCAACATGGTCCAGCCGCCGTTGCGGGTGCTCATCGACATGGGTTACGGCGATATCGGCGGGCCCAACACCGAATATGCAAACCTGCCCACACCGGCCAGTCTGTTCCCACTCATCAACCCGATCAACGTCGGCGGCTACCTGATCGAAGGAGTCGGCCAAGGAATACAGGCCAATCTGGTGCTGGCCGGGTTGCTCCCGGCATCGGCCATGCCGAACGCGTATCCCTTTGTGCCGTCGCTGGATCCCGGGTTGACGATCAATGTGGGCCAGCCCAGCATCACCGGGGTTTCCGCAGTGACCACCGTCGCTGGTTCGTTGTTACGCGCGCTTCCGATCCCGCCGTTCGGGGCAGGCTAGTCTGCACCCCCGGCGGGAGCGCCCGAGGACTGAATTGAGCGTTCGGGCAATGACTTTCCCCCGAGGTGTGACCTGTCCGTCTGCCAATCGGCACCTCACTTCGCGCTACCACACAGCTATCGAAAACGATTTTCGTTTTGACATTGCACGCGCTACAGTGCAAATACATCGCCGCACAAGAAGACTGGGACTGTTGCATAGATGACCAACTCTGTCGACGTCGATCCGTACGCGCGATCGGCGGAATTCTACGAAGTCATGGCGTTGCCCCACTGGGCGATGAAACGCGATGTTTTGGTGTCTGCGCTGCAGAGCGGCGGGCAGGTGACCGAGCCCGTGCTTGACATCGGAGCCGGAACCGGCTTGTCGACGATCACGATCGCCGACACCATTCCGCACGCAGCTATTCACGCAGTTGAACCATCCGCTGCCATGCGCGCCGCACTGGTGTCACGCGTGCTCGGCCGCAGCGATCTGATTGACCGCGTGACCGTCCATTCCGATTTCGTCGAGGACTTTCAGCTTCCCGAACGCGTGGGCGCCGCAGTGCTTTTCGGCGTGGTCGGATTCCTCGACAGGCAATCCCGCCATCGATTCTGGGACCAGCTGCGCTCGCGACTGACGCCGCAAGCGCCGGTTGTCGTAGAGGTGATGGCGCTCGACCAGCCCATGGCCATACCGGAAATGACGATAGCGCAGCAGCGAATTGGCAGCCGCGACAACGAGGTTCGCATATCCGGCCAGCCGGCCGGCGCCGATGTAGAACTCTGGACCATGCACTACGTGGTGCGCGAGGATCAGCAGGTGATTCGGGAATTCACCACGAACTACACCTGGCGCACCGTGGGTCTCGCAGAGCTTGCCCACGAGGCCGCAGAACACGACATGACTTTCCAAGAACTCCACCCGCTGATCGGCCTGATGCAGCCGCGGTGACCGAGAGTCACCTGAGCCCAGATCCGTTGCTGTGCCGATCAGTTGTGCCGGACGGCCCGACCGGCCCATCGCCGATACCGGTCGAGTTGCGCAGGAAGCGGCGCATTCTCAACCCCGGCCGTCCTGGTGTCGAGCAGCGCAGACCTGACATAGTTTTCCTGGCGCGTTTGATATCCGGATGCGGGCTCACGCCGGCCCGCCGCGGCGTCCGGGTTTCACCAACTGCCCGTTCGCGGGTAGTTGGCCTGTGTGCGCCAATTGGCGCAGCCGGACTCTGGACAAGCCGAACTTGCGCAGATGCCCGCGGGGGACGGCCGACGGCGTCGCGGTTTCGGACCCGTACGGCACTGGCGTCTCGGGGCTGACGGCCCAAATCGGTCAGCGGTCCTCTCGAAAGTCGACGTGGCGCCGGACCACGGGGTCGTACTTGCGCAGGACCAGCCGGTCCGGGTCGTTGCGGCGGTTCTTGCGGGTGATGTATGTGTAACCCGTACCGGCCGTGGAACGCAGTTTGACGATCAGCCGAATCTCGTTGCGCGCCATCAGATTCGCTGCCCTTCGCGGCGTAACCGGAACACCACGGCCTCGATACCGTCGCGGTCGATGATCTTGATGCCCTTGGCGCTGACTCGCAACCGAACTCGGCGGCCTTCCGAGGGCAGGTAGTACGTCTTGCTCTGGATGTTCGGCGACCAGCGCCGACTCGTCCTGCGATGTGAATGCGAGACCGCGTTACCGAATCCGGGTTCCCGTCCTGTGACCTGACACCGAGCAGACACCCCACAACCTCCTGACAGTCCAGCTTATTGAAAATCGTTTTCGACAAGCCCCTCCTCGAGACGGTACCCTGGGGACGGTCTAAATGAAAATGATTGTCGATAAGAGGTGCTGATGCGGAAACCTGTTGTCTTGGTCGCCGGCCAGCAGAACACCGATCCGGTCGTCGGCACCTTGCTGCGCACCTGTGGAACGCTCGTGGTCGAGCATCGTTTCGACGGATACACGGTGCGCCGCACGACGGTCAATCTGCAACACGGCGTGTTGACGACCGCAGAGATCGGCATCGAGCTCGCACACGGATGTGTTTCCTGCACCATCCGCAACGACCTTCTCGTGCTGCTGCGTCAGCTGAGCCGCCGCGATGATGTGGACCGTATCGTGGTCCACCTCGCACCCTGGCTGGAACCGGAACCGATCTGCTGGGCGATCAACAATGTCCGGATCAGGGTGGCGCCCGGCTACATCGACGGCCCTGCGGCCCTTGATGTTCGGATCGCAGCGGTCGTGACGTGCGTCGACTCGTCGCGGTGGCTGCGCCAGGTTCTGGGTGAGGGCGAATTAGACGACGGACGTACCGAGGCGCAGGTGCTGGTCGGACAGGCAGAATTCGCGGATGTCATCGTTCTCAGCGATGTGGAGCCAATCCTGGCCACGGTGCTGCGACGCTTGGCCCCCCGCGCACGGATCAGCTACGGAGCGAACAGAATTGAGCAGGTGCTCGCCGGCCTTGACAGTCGTGCGCGCCGGGGGCGAGACGATGATCCGCACGGCCCGTTGCTATCCGGGCAACCTCCCCTCGAGCCCACCGGCACCGTCCAACTTGTCGAGTTCAGCGCCCAGCGTCCGTTTCACCCCCAGCGTCTGTACGACCGCATGGAGCTGTTGCTGGAGGGAGTGATCCGAACTCGAGGTCGCTTGTGGCTAGCCGGTCAGGACCAGCAGGCGATGTGGCTGGAATCGGCGGGAGGTGGATGGCGGGTCGGTTCAGCAGGCAAGTGGCTCACTGCCATGACCGACGCGGAGTTGGCCGGCGTCGACGACGAACGCCGTGCCCTCGCCCAGTTGAGGTGGGACCCCCTGCACGGCGACCGGCACACGGCAATGACGATCCTGGTCTACAGCGCGGACTCCGGCGAAATCCTCGATGGTCTCGGCCGTGCTCTGCTCACCGACGACGAGCTCTGCTCCCCCGCTGCCTGGGACCGCTATCCAGATCCGTTCGGCGATTGGAGCGAAGACCTCACCGAAACCGCCGATTCTTTCGACGATATGGCCGCCATTCAGAACGCCGACCATCGAGCGAACTAGTTGCAACGAGGGCAATTAGGGGTGGCGCGGTAATCGCGACGGACGGACTCACACCGTGCCGCTGCGATGCCATCGCTCCGACGAGGTCACCGCCGTGGCAGCCGGGGCGGGCCTGCCTGTTCCATTGGGGGTCCCCGGCGTGTAACAATGTCGCCCGTACGGCGATGACGACGCAGGAAGCCGGTGCGAATCCGGCGCGGTGCCGCCACTGTCATCGGGGAGCGACCCTCACATGCCACGGCCATTTGGCTGGAAGGCGAGGCGAGCGGCGATCCGAGAGCCAGGAGACTCGTGTCATCGCATCCTGCTAACCCGGGGCGGAGCACCCCGGAGAAAGCCGCCACCTCAGATGCTGCGCGTCCTTTGCCACCTCCTGTGCGGTTGGCCGTACGACGCCTGTGCAAATTTCCGACCGGCGGTCACCGTACTGGCGAACGAATAAGGGAGAGCAAGCATGTCGTTTGTGACCGCAAGCGCGGATCTGATGCAGAGCGCAGCACAAGATCTGTCGGGTATCCGCCGAGCGCTCGCCGATGCCGCCGCGACGGTTTCGGGACCCACCACGGGAATCGCGGCCGCAGCCGAGGACGAGATCTCCATCGCGATCTCGTCGTTGTTCGAGAACTTCGGCCGGCAGTTCCAGTCGGTCAACTCACACGCGCTGGCGTTTCATACCGAGTTCGTCAGCTCGATGAATTCCAGCGTCGGGGCCTACACAAGTGCCGAGGTCGCCAACGCGCAGCAGAACCTGCTCGGCGCACTGGGCTCATCCCATGCACCCGCCGCCGCGACTGCCGTCGACCCGATCACCCGGTGGGAGCAGGTCGTCGCGACGACGGCGCAGAACGCCGAGACGGTGTTCGGAGCCTCGCGGGTCGGCCTGAACACGTTCACCGGTGGCATCAACCACCTCGTCACCAACCCCGCGGGCTTCTTTGCCAAGCTGCAGGCCGCTGCACAGGCGATACCCCTGGTCGGTGCCCCAAGAGACCTCGCACTCGCGGTCACCCAGCACACGCTTGGCGGTATCACCCAGACGATCTCCGACCCGGTGACGTACGTGCCCAACGCGCACAACGAAATCTATACCGGGCTGATCGAGAGTTTCCTCCCCGACGGGCCGGTGGGAGTAGTGCTCACTGAAGTCCTGAACTTCGCAGCTTCACCCTTGAGCGGCCTGCTCATGGGTGCCGTGGGTCCATTCGCAAGCCCCGGCGTCGCGCTGCTCAACAGCGCCGGCGGCGTCCTCGCCGATATCACCGGCGGCAATGTGACGGGGGCGCTCACCGGCCTGTTGAACACACCGGCCAACGTCGTTGACGGTTTCTTCAACGGGGCCACGTTGAACCTGGATCCCCTTGCGCCGCTGGTCAACCAGTTCATCAGCGGTCCCACCGGGGGCACCGAACAAGTCACCGGCTTGAGCCTTGGTTTCGGTGGCCTCTTCAGTCCGGGGCAGGTTGTGTACGGTGCCGCCGGACCGATCTATAACGGCGTCGGCGGTTCGCTGTTGAACTCGATCGGAGTCGAGCTCACTTTCACTGAAGACGAGTTCCAAGGCATCCTGCCGATTCCCGCGCTCCCGGTCGGTCCGATCGCGGCGACGGCGAATCTGTTCAGCATCGTCGGACAGATATTCGGCGGCGGCTTGGAGCCGCCCCCCCTGCCAGTCGAGATGTAGGCAAACTCTCGGCGAACACCTGCCTCAGCGGTAGAAATGGTGCCCACACGGCGCGGCATCTTCCGCTGGGGCAGGCTATGCCGACCCGGACGCAGCAGGGGTCGGCTGATCGCGCCGAAGTTGCCAGCCTCGGGCACGCAACCGCTCTTCCCAGAACCTGGTATAGGTCCCCTGGTTTGCGACCAGCTGCTCGTGACGTCCGCGTGCGCTGATCCGACCGTCATCGAGGACAAGAATCTGGTCGGCGTCTATCACCGTCGGAAGTCGATGTGCGACAACGATAACCGTGCGCTCGTGAGCTAGTTCGCGGATGGCTGCGGCCACGGCGGCCTCGTTGACGGCATCGAGCGCGGCCGTAGCTTCGTCCAGGAGCACGACCGGCGCATTCTTGAGCAACGCGCGGGCAATCGCGACACGCTGCCTTTCCCCGCCCGAGAGCGCCGACCCCCCTTCGCCAACACGTGTGTTCCACCCGTTGGGCAGCCGGTTGATGACTTCGTCGAGCCGGGCGATGCCGGCAACGTGGGACAGCTCGGCTTCTGTGGCATCAGGATCGGCCATCCGCAGGTTGTCAGCGATGGTGCCGTCGAAAAGGTAAGCGTCGTCGAATACTTGCGCGGTCAGGTGTGCGACTGCGCTGGTGCCGAGGTCGCGTACGTCGTAGCCGCCGATGCGGATGCTGCCGTCGTCGACGTCGAAGAAGCGGGCAATCAGTCTGAGCAACGTCGTCTTCCCGGCGCCGGACGGGCCGACGATCGCGGTAAGACTGCCGCTCGGGATGGTGGCGTCGACGCCGCTGATGACCTCGTGGCTCGAATCGCGGTGGTGGTACCCGAATCGCACACCACGCAATTCGATGTCCGCACCGGCGGGCGTCGCCGCTCGGTCGGGCTCCGGCAGCGGTGGCACGGCCAGCAACTCGCGCACTCGAACGATCGCGTCGGCGTTGACTTGTACGTGACCGGCCAGGTCGCCGAGCTGAGAGATCGGATCGATCATGCGCAACGTGATGATGAACAGCCCGATCAGCGTCGGCACCGCAAGATCGCCGCGCAAGGTCAGGGCGACCGTCAACCCGATGATCGTGGTAACGACGAGTTGCATCGTCCCGAAGCATCCAATCAGTCCCCACGCACCGCGGATAGTCAACCGCGACTGCGAGTGTTGTTGCTGGACAAGGGATTCCTCGAGCGCGCCCAGCGATCGACGGTCCAGCACCCCATACGCTCGCAAAGTCGGCTGCTGGCGGGCGAACTCCACGATGCGGGACGCGGTCGCTGCCACGTCGTGTTCGTACTGGGCGTCGTTGCGGTGCACGATGCCCATATACATCTTCAGCGACAGCGCGCACAGCACGGCACCTACGGTCAGAGCGATGCCAATGCGCCAGTCGCTCAGATAGCTGCCGATGATCAGCGTGGCCGGTGCGGTCACTCCGACGATGATGTGCCGCAGCATATGCGCCGGGAAGTCCGCGACGTCGGTCGCATCCTTGCTGACCAGACGCCCGACCGGACCGGTGCGGTCCGCACCGAACCAGCCGATCGGCAAGGTGGCCAGGTGATTTCCGATTCGGGTATGGAAACTGGTCAGCACGTCAGTGCCGACCAGGAAACCCAGTGATGTGCTCCACGCGAGCAACGCGTGGTGGGCTCCGACCGTTACCGCGATCGCCGCGATCCATGACCACAGCTGGGCCCATGCGACTGGCCGTTCGAACAGTGTGCCGAGCAGCGGTACGACCAACAAGAAACCGATGCCCTGGAGAACTCCCTGTGCACCTTGCAGTACCAGCATGGTGCGCAGGTGGCGGCGCCCGCGGGCATCGAGCAGCTCGAGCAGATGACGAATGATGGTGATCAACGGTCGACCTTCAGTTGTTGGGCGACAACGTGTTCGGCTTCTCTTTCGTACTTCCACAACCGTGCGTAAATGCCGTCGTTGTCCAGCAGGTCGCGATGCGCACCCTGTTCGGCGATCCGGCCGCCGTCCAGCACGACGATGGCGTCGGCACTTTGAATCGTGCTGAGCCGGTGCGCGATCACCAACACCGTGCGGCCGCGGGTGACCTCGGTGAGCGCGTCTTGGATGCGTGCTTCGCTTTCGGGGTCGGCGCTCGCGGTCGCCTCATCCAGCACCAGAATCGGGCGGTCCGCCAGGATCGCGCGGGCAATGCAGACCCGCTGGCGTTCACCCGCTGAAAAGGCCGCGTCCTGTCCGATCATCGAATCGAACCCCCGTGGCAGTCGCTCGATTCTCCCCAAGATCTGAGCTTTACGCGCGGCCTCCCGCACCGTCGCGTCGTCGGCGTCTGGACAGCCGAGGCGGATGTTGTCGCGGACACTCATCGCCAACAGGTGTGCGTCCTGGAACACAAAGGCGACTTGCCGGTAAAGCTCTGCCGGGTCGATGCGACGCAGGTCGACTCCGTAGAGTTCGACCGAGCCCTCGCCCGGATCGTTGAACCGGGGAAGCAGCTTGGCCAGGGTGGATTTCCCGGAACCGGACGGTCCGACCAGCGCGGTGAGGGTGCCGCGGGCCAGGCTCAAATCGATCCCGTCGAGGGCGACAGTGTCTCCGTATGAGACACGCACGCCCCGCATCTGCACCACCGGGCCGGGCGCCTCGGCGTCGATTTCAGCCGGGTAGTCGGGGGTGGGAAGGTCCGGGGTAGCCAGCAAGTCGCGGATCTCCCCGTACACCTTCAGCGCGGAGACCAAGGGCTGCACCGACATCAACAGCGACATCCAACCGGACGTGATGACGGTGCCGAATACCAGGAAGGCGATGAAGTTCTGCAACGAGAGATCGCCGTTGGCCGTGAGGATTCCGCCCGCCGCCGCGACGCCCAGCAGGATGCTGGGCGGCGAGAGCAGGATTTCGGCAATCACACTCGCGGCGCTGGTAGCTTTCGCCCAGTCGAGGAAGAAACGCGCGAATCCTCGACATACGTCCTGGAAGTGCCGGCTCGCTGTTCCGGGCGTGCCAAACGATTTCACGACGCCGATGCCGTTGACGAATTCCACCGCTGCGCCGTTCAGACGTGCCAACCATTGCAAGAACTCTGGATACTTGGTTTCGGCGCTGGCCATCGCGCGTTGGTATGCGGCCAGCCCGGCGAACACCGGAAGCAATGTCACCAAGGCCATGCGCCAGTCCAGGTAGAACAGATAGATCAATGCCACCAGCGGTGGCACCACGGCCGCACTCAGCTCGACAATCGAATGCGCAACAAGGCGGTGCAGCGCAGCCACATCATCTTCGACCGCTTTCTTCACCACGCCGGAGTTTCGCTCGTCGAACCAGCTCAGCGGTACCCGGCCGAGCTTGACCAGCAATTCCCGCCGGATCTGAAACGACACGCGAATATCGGCCAGATGCGTCATCACTCCGGCGGCGAATACCCCCAACTGCTTTGCTGTCAGCGCACCGATCGCCACAATGACTATCGGCCATACATCGGTGTCGCCCACGAGTAGCCGACGACTGACCTCCACGACGACGAACAGCGGGGCCATCCCGGCCAGCGAGCTGACCGCGGCCAACAAACCGCACGCGATCAGCGTCACCCGGGCGGATTTCAGGATTGCCGGCGCTTGCGCGGGCCTGCTGTCGCTGCGCGGACGCACGCATCCCCTCCGTCCGAATGATTACTGCCCTGCGGTCATCGCTGTCAGGATTCGCCACACCAGTGGAGTTGAACGAGTCCCCGATCGTCCGTTCTCCGATGAGGGTAACCGGGGTGGACGGGCGTCCGGCCGTCGCCAGACCACCACCGAGGCGACCACGACGGCCCCGGCCTGCACCGCCCTCGACAGGAGCACGGCGCGGCGCAAGTCGATCACGGTCGGCGAATGCCCGTCCCCCAGCGTCGGGCGGATCTGCAACTCGTGGCGGTATTGGGTGGGTCCGCCCAGCCGCACCCCCAGCGCACCGGCGAACGCCGCCTCGACGACGCCGGCGTTCGGGCTGGGATGCCGGGCCGCATCGCGACGCCAGGCCCGCACCGCGGCCGTCGGGGACCCGCCCACCAGCGGGGCGCAGAGCGCCACCAGTCCTGCGGTCACCCGCGCCCCGACGTAGTTGGCTGCATCATCCAATCGTGCTGCGGCCCAACCGAATCGGAGATAGCGCGGGGAGCGGTGCCCGACCATCGCATCCAAGGTGTTGACCGCCCGGTATCCCAGCACCGCCGGCGCACCGCCCACGGCCGCCCACAGCAACGGCGCCACCACCGCGTCGGAGGTGTTCTCCGCCACCGACTCCAGCGACGCACGCGTCAAACCCGCCTCGTCCAACGCTGCCGGGTCACGTCCGCACAACGACGGGAGCAACACTCGCGCACCCTCGACGTCACCGCGCTCCAGCATCGCTGACATCCGGGAACCGGTGCGCGCCAATGACGTTCCGCCCAGCGCCACCCAGGTGGCCAACGCGACGGCCGTCGGCGAGCGCACGCGGCGTTGCAACATCACACCCGTCAGACCCGCCACGCCGACCAGCACACCCACGTGCACTGCGCCGGCGAGCCGAGCGTCTCGGTAGGTCAGCCGTTCCAGCTTCGCGGCCACCGCGCCGAACAACGCCACCGGATGCCCGCGGCGCGGGTCGCCGAACACCAGGTCGGCCAGATATCCGGCCCACACACCGAGCATCCGGGCCGGTGGGGTCGATGCAAACATTCCGGCAGCGTCTCATACGTGATGTACTCGATCCCATGGGCAAGGATCCGCAATGAAGCGGCCGGCGACCAGGGTCGCCGACCTGTTGAACCCGGCGGCGACCCTGATGCCGGCGGCGAACGTCATCATGCAGTTGTCCCTGCCGGGCGTCGGCTACGGCGTGCTGGAGAGCCCGGTGGACAGCGGCAACGTCTACAAACATCCGTTCAAGCGGGCCCGCACCACCGGCACCTACCTGGCGGTGGCGACCATCGGCACCGACGCCGACCGCACCCTGATCCGCAAGGCCGTCGACACCGCGCACCGGCAGGTGCGTTCCACCGCGACCAGCCCGGTGTCCTACAACGCTTTTGATCCGAAGTTGCAGCTGTGGGTGGCCGCCTGTCTGTACCGCTACTTCGTCGAACAACACGAATTCCTGCACGGCCCGCTCGACGACACCGCAGCCGAGCTCGTATATCAGGACGCCAAGCGCCTGGCCACCACGTTGCAGGTGCCCGAGCGCATGTGGCCGGCCGACCGGGTCGCCTTCGACGAATACTGGAAGCGTTCGTTGGACGATTTGCATATCGACCCGCCGGTGCGCGAGCACCTGCACGGGGTGGCGTCGATGGCCTTCATGCCGTGGCCGGTGCGGGCGCTGGTCGGGCCCTTCAACCTGTTCGCGACCACGGGTTTCCTGGCCCCGGAGTTCCGGGCGATGATGCGGCTGGACTGGTCGCCGTCCCAGCAGCGCCGATTCGAGTGGCTGTTGGCCGCACTGCGGCTTGCCGACCGGCTGATACCGCACCGACTCTGGATCCTCGGCTACGAGCTGTACCTGCGGGACATGCGGTCTCGCGCGCGCCGCGGCCGGCGGATCGTCTGAATTACCGGCCCGCCCGTTCGCCCGTCCGCCCCGTTCACCCGCCGACTGTGCAATTCACGACGCCGGACCGGCGTGTCGCGTCGTCAAATGCACAGTGGGCGCGGCCAGTTCAGCGCACGGTCGCGAAGAACTTCCGCACGTCCTCGACGAACAGCTCCGGCTGCTCGAAGGCGGCGAAGTGCCCGCCGCGCGGCATGGTGGTCCAGTGCGTGATGTTGAAGTTCGGCTCACACCAGGAGCGCGGCGCGCGCAGCACCTCTTTCGGGAACGCCGCTACGCCCGTAGGTATTTCGACCCGGGTGTGGTCTCCCCACACCTTGAAGCTCTCCCAGTACAGGCGCGCCGAGGACGCACCGGTGCCGGTCCCCCAGTACATCATCACGTTGTCCAGCAACTCGTCTCGAGTCAGCACGTTCTCGGGATGCCCGTCGCAGTCCGTCCACGCCCAGAACTTCTCCACGATCCAGGCCAGTTGGCCCACCGGCGAGTCGACCAGCCCGTAGCCCAGCGTCTGCGGTCGGGTGGACTGCTGCTTGGAATAGCCGGTGCCCGACTTGCGGTGCTCGGCGAGTGCGGCCATCGCCGCCTGCTCCTCCGCGGTGGGGTTGGTCAGCGATTCTTTGGTCGGGGTGCCCAGCGGCATATTGAGGTGAATCGCCGCGCAGTTCCCGCCGTTGCGGCCGATCTGGGTGGTGACGGCCGCACCCCAGTCGCCGCCCTGGGCGCCGTAACGCGCATAGCCCAGCCGCAGCATGAGTTCGTCCCACACCTGGGCGATCTTCGGCACGCCCCACCCGGTGCGGCCCGGTTTGCCGGAGAAGCCGTACCCGGGCAGCGACGGGCACACCACGTGGAAGGCGTCCTGGGCGCGGCCACCGTGGGCGGTGGGGTCGGTCAGCGGCTCGATCACCTTGTGGAATTCCACAATCGAGCCCGGCCATCCGTGGGTGATCAGCAGCGGGAAGGCATCCTCGTGCGGCGACCGCTGGTGGATGAAATGGATGTCGAGGCCGTCGAATTGGTCGATGAACTGATCGAAGCGATTCAGCGCCGCCTCGCGGGCGCGCCAGTCGTAGTCGCCGGCCCAGTACGCGGCCAGGTCGCGGGTGTAGCGCAACGGGATGCCCTGGCTCCAGTCGTCCACGCATTCGGCCTCGGGCCAGCGGGTGCGGGCCAACCGTGCCTGCAGATCGTCGAGAACGTCGTCGGGAACATCGATGCGGAACGGCTTCACGCTATTTCTGCGCGTCCTTGATCAGGGTGCTGATCTGCTCGAGCAGTTCGCGCATGTCGGCACGCATGGCGTCGACCGCCGCGTACAGGTCGGCTTTGGTCGCAGGCTGCTGATCGGACGACAGTGGCCGCACCGGCGGTCCGGACGTCTGCCTGTTGCTCTGAGAGCCAGATGAGTCGCTCACGCCCACGAGCGTGCCATACCGGGGCAAACACGTCCAAGGGGTTGTCCCACCCCCACACCGGTGCGGTGCCGGGACGGGTCAGGGCGCCTGCCGGAACGCCCGGTTTCCGTACCGGTCCAGCGAGACGAACTCGCCGACCGGTCGACGTGACGTGGGGCCGTACTTGCCTTTGGGCCAGCCCATCGGAATCACCGCGACCGGCGTGATGTTCCAGGGCAAACCCAGAGCACGCTTAGCCGCGAATGTGCTCCACAGCGGCATGGTGATCAACGCCGCGCCCAACTCGGCCGCCCGCGCCGCCAACAGCAGGTTCTGCACTGCGGGATAGATGGAACCGTAGGCACTGCTGGCTGCGATCGTCGGATACGGCGCGATGACGCCTTTGAGGCAGGCCACCACCACAACGGGGATCTCCTCGAAGTGATCGGCCTGCCACCGGACAGCCTTTTCGATGCGCAGCATCTTCTCGTCCATCCGCTTTTCCAAGGCGCGCTTGTAGATTGGGCCGAACACGTTCATGGCTCAGCGGTTCAGCCGGGCGAGTTTCGCGACGGCCTCGCGGTCCTTGAGGACGATGAACTCCCAATTCTGCGCGTTCGAACCGGTGGGCGCCTTCATCGCCAGTTCGAGCAGATGCAAGACGAGCGAATCGTCGACGGGATCGCTCTTGAGCCGACGGATGGCGCGCTGCGTGCGCATCGCCTCTTCGAGCGGCATGTTCAGGGGTTCGTGCTGACTCATGCCGTTGATTCCAGCACGGCACGGCGCCGGACGAAATCCGCGCGGATCGCGCGGGTTCTCAACCGCCCATGTTCTGAACGGCGGTATCGAGGTCTGCTGCCAGCTCTGCCAGTTCGCGGTCGGCGAAGTCGACGCCGCCGGCCCGCTCCTGGAGTTCCGCGCGCGTCACGATCCGCAGGGCCCCGCGATAGTTCGGTGACTCGAGTTCGGCCGGAGTCTTCACTTCGATGCGGCCCTCAAGCAAAATCAGTGCAGCGTCTGCGTGGTGGGCCAGCAATTGCCGGACGTCGTCAGCGTCGATCGCCATGGGAGCAGCTATGCCCCGCTCCGCGGCAGTCTATGCACCAACCCACCGAATCGAACGGGACGCGACCGGTCAGGGCCGCAACGCCACCCGGATGCAGCCGTCGGTCTTGTTCTTGAACAGGTCGTAGGCAAGCACGCCCTTCTCCAAGGGCAAGTCATGCGTGATCAACTTGGCGGGATCCAGGTCGCCCTGCTGGACGTAGTCGAACAACCGCTTGACGTAGCGCTGCCCGTGTTGCTGGGACGTCTTCAAGGTCAGGCCTTTGTTGGTCAGCACGCCCATCGGGAACTTATCGGTCAGGCCGTAGACCCCGAGCACCGAGACCACGCCGCCCTTTCGGCACGCCAAGATCGCTTGGCGCAGCGCACTGGCGCGATCAGTTTCCAGCCTCAGCAACTGTTTTGCCCTGTCGTAGAGTTGCTGCAACCCGGTGCCGTGACCTTCCATGCCGACCGCGTCGATGCACGCATCCGGACCTCGGCCACCGGTCATTTCCCGGATCGTTTCGTGCACGCTGTCGACCGCGGTGTAGTCGATCGTCTCCAACCCGAAACCGTTGCGCGCCAGCGCTAACCGCTCCGGGAATCGGTCAATGACGATGGCACGCTCAGCGCCGAGCAGCAGTGCGCTGCGGGCCGCCATCAAGCCGACCCCCCCGGCTCCCCAGACAGCAACCGTGTCGCCACCGGAGATATCGCAGAAGTCGGCGCCCATGAAGCCGGTGGGCACCGCGTCGGACAAGAACAGCGCCTGCTCGTCGGTGATGTCGTCGGGAATGGCAAAGCAGTTCGCGTCGCCGAACGGCACCCGAACGTATTGGGCGTGTGAGCCCGCATAGCCGCCGAATGGGTGGGTGTATCCGTAGATCCCGCCCGAGGGATAGCCGAGCAGCGGCTGTTGCAGTTCGGCGTTGGGATTGGTGGTATCGCAGCAGGCGTACAACTCGTGGTCGCAGTACCAGCAGTTGTCGCATGCGATGAACGACGGAACCACAACGCGCGCACCGACTTTGGTGTCGCGTACCTCCGCACCTGTCTCGACCACCACTCCCATGAATTCGTGGCCGAAGACGTCGCCTTCGCGCATGCCTGGCAGGTAGCCGTCGATGAAGTGCAGATCCGAACCGCAGGTGGTGGTCAACCGGACTTCGACGATCACGTCGTGCGGATTGAGGATTTTCGGGTCGTCGACGGTCTCCACCGACAGGTCGTTGACGCCGTTCCAGCACAGTGCGCGCATGTCAGTCTCTCCTCTACCGCGCGGAGTTCCGCGCGCTCGGGTTGGAACGCAGCGTGGGGACCTCGCCGGTCTGCAGCAGCGCACGCGTCCGGTAGAGGATCTTGTAGATCGCACCACCAATCAGCAATGCCGGCACCGGCGACTTGACGCGGAGAGTGACCTCGGTACCCAGGTCGCGCGGCGCGGCCTGATACCTGACCACGATCTCGTTGCCGTCGCTGGTACCGACGTACCTGATGCGACCGGACTCGACGGTCAGCGTGGACTCCCAGCCGGCATCAGGCCCCTGCTGTAAGCGCCACCGGTAGCGGTCGTCGTCGGTGTGCTCGACGTCGGCGATCTCGCCGAGCACGACCGACAACTGGTCGGGGTCGGTCCAGAACTGTTGGACGCGCTGCACGGGGACCGCGACGGTGACCGTCTGCGCCGTGGCTGGGCCAGACTGCGCGTCGGCGACCTTGCGCACCACATTCTTCACCGGTTCCAGCACCTGTCTGACTGCTGAATTCACATCGGGCTCCTCCCGTTGAGGCGTGCGATACCCGCCCAGGCACCTGCGAAACGGAATAGCCGATGTCAGCTTCGGCGAAGGCGCCGGCTCTCGCCACCTTCGCGTGGCGTCACTGACGGGCGCCCTGTTCTTCGCCTTCCTTGATGCCGCCCCAGAAGTTGTCGGCGTCGGCGCGCCGAACGTCGCGCGACTTACCCCGCCAATCGCGTACGGACCGCGTCAGCCCGCGGTGGGTGGCCAGCACGCTCGTCCGCGAGGCGGTGTAGTTCGAAGTGCTCCCAGCGGTCAAACCGATCTCCGAACCGGTGGCGTAACTGTCCTGATTCGCACCCATGAAAACGAAGGTCCATCCCGACTTCCGCAGGCGCGCAATACGATCGAAGATCGCTGGCGCCGTCCACCGCCGGCTGGCGTTTTCCAGGCCATCGGTCATGATGACGACCAACTGATCCGCCGGGTCAGCGCCGGAGCGCTCGGTATATTCCTCGGCGCGGTCCAGCATCTCTGCGATCGCGTCGTACAGGGGCGTCATCCCGCGCGGAAGGAACCGACCGGCGATCGAACCGACCCGATCCAGCGGCTTGGCGTCGACCAGCACATCGTGGACGTCCGCACCGTCGAACTGGACCAGCGTCAGGGTTGCCTGTCCCTTCTCCCTGCGCTGTTCGGCGATGAACCTGTCGAAACCCTCTACCACGGCTTCGGCGATCACCTTCATCGATCCGGACCGGTCCAGCAAGAACCAGATGTCTGCGCGAGAGCTCTCCGGGGTGGATCGCCGACCGAGCAATGCCTCCAACTTCGCGATCCGTGCCAAGAGTTGCGCGACGTCACGATCCGCTTGATCCGCCATGGCAGTCCCCCCTTATCAACCTCAGTAATTGTCAGTAAGACCATAACAGGTAATTGTCTTTTCGACAAATATCCGCCTACGATGGCTCTCGTGACGAGCCCAAGAAAGCGCTCCGCGGCAGGCTACGACTCGTCGCGTTATCCGAACTTCGCCGTCACCGTCGACATCGTGATTCTGACCCTGCGGGATGGCCGCCTGCAGGTGCTGCTGGTGCAGCGCGGCGGCGAACCGTATGCCGGCACATGGGCGTTGCCTGGTGGATTCAAACGGCCCGACGAGACACTCGACGATGCGGCCCGACGCGAACTGCGTGAAGAGACCGGGGTGACCGCACCCAAGCACTTGGCGCAATTCGGTGCGTACGGCGACCCGGGACGCGACCCGCGCACCAACGTCGTCACGGTGGCATATCTGGCGGTGACGCCCGATCCCGGCATCCTGCAGGCCGGCACCGATGCCGTAGCGGCCCGGTTATGGCCGGTCACTGACGCGGTTCAGCACCTCGAGCTGGCGTTCGACCACCGCCGAATCCTGTCCGACGCCGTAGACCGAGCGGCTGAACAGCTCGAACAGACAAACCTCGCGACGGCTTTTGTCGGCGAAACTTTCGCGCTGTCGGAGCTTCAGAGTGTCTACGAGGAGCTCTGGCAGGCCGACATCGACCCGGCCAACTTCCGGCGCAGCCTCACCACGCCGACACCGGGGGCCGGCCGGGCCGCCACATCGGACAGCTACATCGAGCCGACGGGGCAGCGAGCCAAATCCAGCCCGCGCGGTGGCCGACCACCTGAGCTGTACCGCGCCGGCGGCGCGTGGCAGACCCAGCCACCGGTGCGGCGTCCGCGCAAGCTGAAAGAGCCCCCTGGTAACTAACGCGGTAAGTGGGCGCGGACGGTATCGAACCGCCGACCGCTGGTGTGTAAAACCAGAGCTCTACCACTGAGCTACGCGCCCTTATGCCCCGGCGCAGGCTACACGCCGAACCGCTGACGCCCCAAAACGGCACCGGCGATACCGATTCTCACGAGCAGTCATGCCCCGGCCCAGGTGCAGCGGGGCCACTGTGACAAACCACCCACTCACCCCCGCAAGGCCGCCAGCGCCGAACTCCACACCGCACGATCACGAGCCTCCCCCGGCTGCTTCATCTCGGCGAACCGCACCATCCCGGAGCGGTCCACTACGAACGTGCCTCGGTTGGAGATGCCGGCCGCGTCGTTGAACACCCCGTAAGCCTGGCTGACCGCACCGTGCGGCCAGAAGTCCGACAGCACCGGAAAGGTGAACCCGCTCTGCACCGCCCAGATCTTGTGCGTGGGCGGCGGTCCCACCGAGATGGCCAGCACGGCGGTGTCGTCGTTCTCGAATTCCGGCAGGTTGTCGCGGACCGCGTCCAACTCGCCCTGGCAGATCCCGGTGAACGCCAGCGGAAAGAACACCAGCAGCACGTTCTTGCGCCCGCGATAGCCGCTCAGGGCGACGGGCTGCTGATTCTGGTCGCGCAGCGTGAAGTCGGGGGCAGTGGCTCCGACGTCCAGCATCAACGCTTCCCGGCCCGCGACTTCGGTTGCACCAGTCGGGAAGCGCTCCAATTACCCAGGTTCACCGACGACGTCGGCATCAGCCCGGCGGTGGGCGCCGCCTCGGCGATGTCGGCGGGCAGCACGTGACCAGAGCGGCCGGTCTTGGGCGTCAACACCCAGATCACCCCGTCTTCGGCGAGCGGGCTGATCGCGTCCATCAGGATGTCCACCAGGTCACCGTCACCGTCGCGGTACCAGAGCAACACGACGTCGACGACCTCGTCGGTGTCCTCATCGAGCAACTCGCTGCCGCACGCATCCTCGACGTCAGCGCGGATTTCGTCGTCGGTGTCTTCGTCCCAGCCCCACTCCTGGACGACCTGGTCTCGTTGGATGCCCAGTTTGCGAGCGTAGCTCGGGGCGTGATCCGCCGCGACCACCGTGAACCTCCTTCAACCGACCTCACGACAAGCGATGGACGCTATCGTCGCACAGCCATCGCCGAGTTGATACGGCTAGCCCACGCACAGTTTCTGCGCCGTGGCCGTGACGTTGTTGAACGGTCGACGTATTCGATGAACTCGGCCGTTGCAGCGTGGGTAGCGATCAGACAGACCCGCGCGCTAAATGAAACCCCGGCAGGAGTCCACCGCTCGGGATTTCGCCTTGTTGAACGCCTCCACCCGCCTGTTGAACTCCGAGGGCCCGGCATGGGTCGAGATGGCGTTTGCCACCGCCCGGGCCGCGTCGGCGTAGGCGTTGAACGCGTCACGCTGCTCCGGGGAGAGCGCAGTGTTGAGGCTGCCCGTGACCGCGTTGGCGCCGCTGTTGAGCGCGTCGATGGCCGGTCCTTCGGTGGGACCGGTGTTCTTTCCCGCGTTCAACGCGGCGACGTAGGCGTTGACCTTGTCGATCGTGTCGGACACCGCATTTGCCAGCGCCCCGCACGAGCCGCGGATCATGCTGGTCGTCACAGATTGCTGGCGCTGGGACTCCCGGGAGCTGGACGTCACTGACGACGCCGACACCGACGCCGACACCGAGGACCGGTAAGCCGGGGCCACATTGGTATCAGCAGCGCCGTTGCCGTCGGCGACCTTCGTACAGCCGACGATCCCGATCGCGACCAGGGCGGTACAGCCCACTGCAAGAGCGCCTCGCCTGGGGAACTCCCCCACGTGGCCGCGACGGGCGGCACGCCTTCCCATTTGCACGGAACGTGACGTTACCGGGTCACAAACCGAACTGCCCATACCTACCGACTTAGCTGTGCCGTCCGGTGGGTATCCGCCAGAGACGGAAGTGCGGCACGATAGAGGGGCGATCGATAAGTAGCGACCCTGCCACCTACAGGAGTAGTGCGTTGACCACCGAGTTCGCCCGCAACGATCTGGCCAAAACCTCAAGCAGCACAAGCGAACCCGATCGCGTTCGGGTGATCCGCGAAGGGGTGGCGTCCTATCTGCCCGATATCGATCCCGAGGAAACCTCGGAGTGGCTGGAGTCTTTCGACGAATTGCTGGTGCGTTCGGGACCGGCACGGGCGCGTTATCTGATGCTGCGAATGTTGGAACGGGCCGGCGAGCAGCGGGTCTCCATCCCGGCGCTCACCTCAACCGACTACGTCAACACGATCCCGACCGAGCTGGAGCCGTGGTTTCCCGGCGACGAGGACGTCGAACGGCGCTACCGGGCCTGGATCAGATGGAACGCGGCGATCATGGTGCACCGCGCGCAACGGCCGGGGGTTGGCGTCGGCGGTCACATTTCCACGTATGCGTCCTCGGCCGCGCTCTACGAGGTCGGTTTCAACCATTTCTTCCGCGGCAAGTCGCACCTCGGTGGCGGCGACCAGGTGTTCATCCAGGGACACGCCTCCCCCGGCATCTACGCCCGCGCCTACCTCGAGGGCCGGCTCAGCGAAGACCGGCTCGACGGCTTCCGCCAGGAACACAGCCACGCCGGCGGCGGGCTGCCGTCCTATCCGCACCCACGGCTGATGAGCGACTTCTGGGAGTTTCCGACGGTGTCGATGGGACTCGGGCCGCTCAATGCCATCTACCAGGCCCGGTTCAACCACTACCTGCACGACCGCGGCATCAAGGACACCTCCGATCAGCACGTCTGGTGCTTCCTGGGCGACGGGGAGATGGACGAGCCGGAAAGCCGCGGCCTGGCCCACGTAGGTGCGCTGGAGGGCCTGGACAACCTCACGTTCGTCATCAACTGCAACCTGCAGCGCCTCGACGGTCCGGTGCGCGGCAACGGCAAGATCATCCAGGAGCTGGAATCGTTCTTCCGCGGCGCCGGCTGGAATGTGATCAAGGTGGTGTGGGGCCGCGAGTGGGATGCCCTGCTGCACGCCGACCGCGACGGTGCGCTGGTGAATCTGATGAACAGCACCCCGGACGGCGATTATCAGACGTACAAGGCCAACGACGGCGCCTATGTGCGCGACCACTTCTTCGGCCGCGACCCGCGCACCAAGGCGCTGGTCGAGAATATGAGCGACTCGGAGATCTGGAACCTCAAGCGCGGCGGGCACGACTACCGCAAGGTCTATGCCGCCTACCACGCGGCTCTGACCCATAAGGGCCAGCCCACGGTGATCCTGGCCAAGACCATCAAGGGTTATTCGCTGGGCGCCCACTTCCAGGGCCGCAACGCCACCCACCAGATGAAAAAACTCGCGCTGGAAGACCTCAAGCGGTTCCGCGACTCGATGCGCATCCCGATCAGTGACGACAAACTCGAAGAGGACCCGTACCTGCCGCCGTACTACCACCCGGGTCCGGACGCCCCGGAGATCCGCTATCTGCTGGACCGTCGCCGCACCCTCGGCGGCTTCGTGCCCGAGCGCCGCACCAAGGCCAAGGTGCTGACGCTGCCGGGTCGCGACACCTATAAGGCGCTGAAGAAGGGGTCGGGCAAACAAGAAGTCGCCACCACCATGGCGCTGGTGCGGACGTTCAAAGAACTGTTGCGCGACAAGGAAATCGGGAAGCGTATCGTCCCGATCATTCCGGACGAGGCGCGCACCTTCGGGATGGACTCGTGGTTCCCGTCGCTGAAGATCTACAACCGCAACGGCCAGCTGTACACCGCCGTCGACGCCGAATTGATGCTGGCCTACAAGGAAAGCGAAGTCGGCCAGATCCTGCACGAGGGCATCAACGAAGCCGGCTCGGTGGGCTCGTTCACCGCGGCCGGAACGTCGTACGCCACGCACAACGAGCCGATGATCCCGGTCTACATCTTCTATTCGATGTTCGGGTTCCAGCGCACCGGCGACGGTCTGTGGGCGGCGGCCGACCAGATGGCTCGCGGGTTTGCCTTGGGCGCCACCGCCGGACGCACCACGCTGGTGGGCGAGGGCCTGCAACACGCCGACGGCCATTCGTTGCTGCTGGCCGCCACCAACCCGGCGGTGGTGTCCTACGACCCGGCGTTCGCCTACGAGATCGCCTACATCGTGGAGAGCGGTCTGGAGCGGATGTTCGGCAAGAACCCGAAGAACGTGTACTTCTACATCACGCTCTACAACGAGCCCTACGCCCAGCCGCCAGAACCGGAGAATTTCGACCCCGACGGCCTGCTGCGGGGCATCTACCGTTACCGCGCCGCCAAGGAAGAACTCGGCAGCAGTGCGCAGATCCTGGTGTCCGGGGTGGCGATGCCGGACGCGCTGAAGGCGGCCGAGATGCTCGCCGAGGAGTGGGACGTGGCCGCCGACGTGTGGTCGGTGACCAGCTGGGGCGAGCTGAACCGCGACGGCGTCGCCGTGGAGAAACACCGGCTGCGTAATCCGGACCAGCCGCCGGGCGAGGCCTATGTGACCAAGGTGCTGGCCGACTGCCGCGGCCCGGTGATCGCGGTGTCGGACTGGATGCGCGCGGTCCCCGAACAGATCCGGCCCTGGGTGCCGGGCACGTACGTCACCTTGGGCACGGACGGGTTCGGGTTCTCCGACACCCGGCCTGCGGCGCGCCGCTACTACAACACCGACGCCGAATCGCAGGTGGTCGCGGTGCTCGAAGCGCTGGCCCGCGACGGCGAGATCGACCAGTCGGTGGCGGTGAAGGCCGCCAAGCAGTACAAGATCGACGACGTCCTGGCCGCTCCGGAGCAGACCTCCGATCCCGGCGTGGCCTGAGCCCGCCGGAACGTCGCGCCGGCCATTGGGGGAACCTTCCAGAAAAGCGGCGTAGCTTTTAGGGATGGACGACAAACAGTCCGCCCCGCGGGAGCGCCCGAAGTCACCACTGGAGATGTTGGACGCCGTGCCGGACTCGCTGCTGCGGCGGTTGAAGCAGTATTCGGGAAGGCTGTCCACCGAGGCCGTTTCGGCCATGCACGAGCGGCTGCCGTTCTTCGCCGACCTGGAAGCCTCGCAGCGCGCCAGCGTCGCGCTGGTGGTGCAGACGGCGGTGGTCAACTTCGTCGAGTGGATGCAGGACCCGCAC
Organism: Mycobacterium sp. NGS24; assembly: GCF_059813065.1. Taxonomy (NCBI): domain Bacteria; kingdom Bacillati; phylum Actinomycetota; class Actinomycetes; order Mycobacteriales; family Mycobacteriaceae; genus Mycobacterium; species Mycobacterium sp. NGS24. The sequence goes on along the minus strand of NZ_JCALDW010000001.1, from coordinate 246,836 downwards.
AGCAACGTCAGCTACACCGCACAGGCCTTCGAGCTGGTCCCGCAGGACCTGACCAGGCGCATCGCGCTGCGCCACACCGTGGACATGGTGCGGGTCACCATGGAGTTCTTCGAAGAAGTGGTGCCGCTGCTGGCCCGCTCCGAAGAGCAGCTGACCGCGCTGACCGTGGGCATCCTGAAGTACAGCCGCGATCTGGCCTTCACCGCCGCCACCGCCTACGCCGACGCCGCCGAGGCGCGTGGCGCCTGGGACAGCCGGATGGAGGCCAGCGTCGTCGACGCCATTGTGCGCGGGGACACCGGCCCCGAACTGCTGTCCAGAGCCGCCGCGCTGAACTGGGACACCACCGCACCGGCCACGGTGGTGGTGGGCACTCCGGGACCCGGCCGCGACGGGGTCGACAGCGACAGCGAGCGGGCCAGCCAGGACGTCCGCGACATCGCCGCCCGACACGGCCGGGCGGCCCTCACCGACGTGCACGGCACCTGGCTGGTGGCCATCGTCTCCGGTCAGTTGACCCCCACCGACAAGTTCTTGAAGGAACTTCTGGAGGCGTTCTCCGACGGCCCGGTGGTGATCGGCCCGACCGCACCGATGCTGACCGCGGCCTACCACAGCGCCAGCGAGGCCATCTCCGGGATGAACGCCGTCGCCGGCTGGCGTGGTGCGCCGCGCCCCGTTCTGGCCCGTGAGCTGCTGCCTGAGCGGGCCTTGATGGGGGACGCATCGTCGATCGTGGCCCTGCACACCGATGTCATGCGCCCGCTGGCCGACGCCGGACCCACCCTCGTCGAAACCTTGGACGCTTTCTTAGATTCCGGCGGCGCGATTGAGGCCTGTGCCAGGAAGTTGTTCGTTCATCCAAACACGGTGCGGTACCGATTGAAGCGGATCACCGACTTCACCGGCCGCGATCCCACCCAACCACGGGATGCGTACGTGCTGCGCGTGGCGGCGACGGTGGGCCAGCTGAACTATCCAACGCATCCCGCTGGCGCCACCACTATTTCCATCCCGCCGCTTCCGTCCCCGGTCAGAGCGGGTATTGTCGCGCCTTCCGGCCGATAGTGATTTAGCCAACAGATCGCGGGTGTGTCTCAAACATGTAGCTTACGGAGCTATTTTGTAGGAGGTATACAAAAACCTAAGACGAGGTTCATAATCTGTTACACCCCGTAAAAGCGTCTTCACAGTGTTCTCTTAGACACGTGATTGCATTGCTTGCGCCCGGACAGGGCTCCCAGAGCGAGGGAATGCTGTCGCCGTGGTTGGAACTACCCGGCGCCGCAGACCAGATCGCCGCCTGGTCGAAGGCCAGCGGCCTGGACCTGGCACGGCTGGGTACCACCGCGTCGACCGAGGAAATCACTGACACCGCGATCGCCCAACCGTTGATCGTGGCGGCCACGCTGCTCGCTCACCAGGAGCTGACCAGGCGCGGGCTGCTCGCCGGCCAGGACACCATCGTGGCGGGTCACTCCGTGGGAGAGATCGCCGCCTACGCCATCGCCGGCGTACTGGCCGCCGATGACGCCGTCATGCTGGCCGCCACCCGTGGCGCGGAGATGGCCAAGGCCTGTGCCGCCGAACCGACGGGGATGTCCGCGGTGCTCGGCGGCGACGAGACCGAGGTGCTCACCCGACTCGACCAACTCGACCTGGTCCCGGCCAATCGCAACGCCGCCGGTCAGATTGTCGCGGCCGGACGGTTGACCGCACTGGAGAAACTCGCCGAGGACCCGCCGGCCAAGGCCCGGGTGCGCGCGCTGGGTGTCGCCGGCGCCTTCCACACCGAGTTCATGGCTCCGGCCCTGGACGGGTACGCCGCAGCCGCAGCCGGCATCGCCACCGCCGAGCCCACCACCGTGCTGTTGTCCAACTACGACGGCAAGCCGGTCGCCGACGCCGCCGCGGCGATGTCGTCCCTGGTTTCTCAACTGACCCGGCCGGTGCGCTGGGATCTGTGCACCGCGACTCTCGGTCAGCACGGAGTCACGGCGATCGTGGAGTTCCCGCCCGCGGGCACTCTGACCGGGATCGCCAAACGCGAACTTCGGGGGGTTCCGACGCGAGCCGTCAAGTCACCCGCAGATCTGGACGAGCTGGCGAATCTCTAGCCGCCCGCTCCCGCCAGAAGAATCAACAGCACGTCAAATCGGTTTACACACAACATATTACGAAGGGAACTAACTGTGGCCGTCAGTCAGGAAGAAATCATCGCCGGTATCGCCGAGATCATCGAAGAGGTCACCGGCATCGAGCCCTCCGAGGTCACCCCGGAGAAGTCGTTCGTCGACGACCTGGACATCGACTCGCTGTCGATGGTCGAGATCGCTGTGCAGACCGAGGACAAGTACGGCGTGAAGATCCCGGACGAGGACCTCGCCGGTCTGCGTACCGTCGGTGACGTCGTCGCCTACATCCAGAAGCTCGAGGAAGAGAACCCCGAGGCCGCCGAGGCGCTGCGCGCCAAGCTGGAGACCGAGAACCCCGAGGCGGTCGCCAACGTCAAGTCCAGGCTGGAAGCGGACAGCAAGTGACCAAGCCTTCCACTGCTAATGGCGGTTACCCCAGCGTTGTGGTAACCGCCGTCGCGGCGACGACATCGGTCGCGCCGGACATCGAGAGCACGTGGAAGGGTCTGTTAGCCGGCGAGAGCGGCATCCACGTCCTCGAAGACGAGTTCGTCACCAAATGGGACCTACCGGCCAAAATCGGTGGGCACCTGAAGGAACCCGTCGACACCCACATGGGACGTCTCGACCTGCGGCGCATGTCGTACGTTCAGCGGCTGGCCAAATTGCTCAGCGGGCAGCTGTGGGAGACCGCGGGCGCACCCGAGGTCGATCCCGATCGCTTCAGCGTCGTGGTCGGCACCGGCCTGGGTGGCGCCGAGCGGATCGTGGAGAGCTACGACCTGATGAACGAGGGCGGCCCCCGCAAGGTGTCGCCGCTCGCCGTTCAGATGATCATGCCCAACGGCGCCGCGGCGGTGGTGGGCCTGCAGCTCGGGGCGCGTGGCGGGGTGATCACTCCGGTGTCAGCCTGTTCCTCGGGTTCGGAGGCCATCGCCCACGCGTGGCGCCAAATCGTCATGGGCGATGCGGATTTCGCCGTCTGCGGCGGGGTCGAAGGGCCCATCGAGGCGCTGCCCATCGCGGCGTTCTCGATGATGCGGGCCATGTCGACGCGTAACGACGAGCCAGAGCGCGCGTCGCGACCGTTCGACAAGGACCGGGACGGCTTCGTGTTCGGCGAGGCCGGGGCACTGATGATCATCGAGACCGAGGAGCACGCCAAGGCTCGCGGCGCCAAGCCGCTGGCCCGGTTGATGGGTGCCGGTATCACCTCGGACGCCTTCCACATGGTGGCGCCCGCTGCCGACGGTGTACGCGCCGGCCGGGCGATGCAGCGTGCGATGGAGCTGGCGGGCTTGTCCCCCGACGACATCGACCACGTCAATGCGCACGGAACCGCGACACCGATCGGTGACGCGGCAGAGGCCAACGCAATCCGGGTAGCCGGTTGCGAGAAGGCCGCAGTTTATGCGCCGAAATCGGCGCTCGGGCACTCGATCGGCGCCGTCGGCGCGCTCGAATCGGCGCTCACGGTGCTGACCCTTCGGGACGGTGTCATCCCACCGACACTCAATTACGAGACCCCCGACCCGGAGATCGACCTTGATGTAGTCGCGGGTGAGCCTCGCTACGGCGAGTACCGCTACGCCATCAACAACTCGTTCGGGTTCGGCGGTCACAACGTGGCGCTCGCGTTTGGGCGCTACTGAAGCTGAATAGTGGTGAGTCGCGTGTCCCGGCACGGCCGGGCTCGCGATCACCATTAGCACGGAAGGAACAGTGGCACAGGCCATGACAGAGCTGGTTACCGGGAAATCATTCCCGAATGTGGTCGTTACCGGCATTGCCATGACGACCGCCTTGGCAACCGACGCCGAGAACACCTGGAAGTGTTTGCTCGACGGCCAAAGTGGCATTCGCACCCTCGAGGATTCGTTCGTCGAGGAGTTCGACCTGCCGGTCCGGATCGGCGGACACCTGTTGGAGTCATTTGACGACCAACTGACGCGAATCGAGTTGCGTCGCACGGGCTACCTGCAGCGGATGTCCACCATCATGGGCCGGCGGGTGTGGGAGAACGCCGGTTCGCCGGAAGTCGACACCAACCGGTTGATGGTCTCCATCGGCACCGGCCTGGGCTCGGCCGAGGAGCTGGTTTTCGGTTACGACGAGATGCGCACGCGCGGCTTCCGGGCGGTCTCTCCGTTGACGGTGCAGAAGTACATGCCCAACGGGGCCGCCGCGGCGGTGGGCCTGGAACGGCAGGCCAAGGCCGGGGTGATGACGACGATCTCGGCGTGCGCGTCCGGCGCCGAGGGCATCGCGCACGCGTGGCAGCAGATTGTGCTCGGCGAAGCCGACATGGCGATCTGCGGCGGCGTGGAAACCAAGATCGAGGCGGTGCCGATCGCCGGCTTCGCCAACATGCGCATCGTGCTGTCCACCAACAACGACGATCCGGCCGGTGCGTGTCGGCCGTTCGACAAAGACCGCAACGGGTTCGTGTTCGGCGAGGCGGCTGCGCTGATGGTGATCGAGACCGAGGAGCACGCCAAGGCGCGCGGGGCGAACATCCTGGCCCGCATCATGGGGGCCAGCATCACCTCGGACGGCTTCCACATGGTGGCGCCTGACCCCAACGGCGTTCGCGCGGGGCATGCGATCTCGCGGGCGATCCAGCTGGCGGGTCTCACCCCGGCCGACATCGGCCACGTCAACGCGCACGCCACCGGCACTCAAGTCGGTGACGTGGCGGAGGGCAAGGCCATCAACAACGCGCTCGGCAGCCACCGGCCGGCGGTCTTCGCACCCAAGGGTGCGCTCGGCCACTCGGTGGGCGCGGTCGGCGCGGTGGAGTCCATCTTGACCGTGCTGGCGTTGCGGGACCAGGTGATTCCACCGACGTTGAACCTGGTCAACCAGGATCCGGAGATCGATCTGGATGTGGTGGCCGGCAAGCCGCGGTCGGGCAACTTCAACTACGCGATCAACAACTCGTTCGGATTCGGCGGTCACAACGTGGCGATCGCCTTCGGGCGCTACTGATCGGCACCTCAAGGAAACGCCAAGCTTCGTCGGATAAACAGAGCATCACCCGGAGACTAGGAGACCCGCGATGACAATCATGGCCCCCGAGGCGGTTGGCGAGTCGCTCGACCCTCGCGATCCGCTGTTGCGTCTGAACAACTTCTTCGACGACGGCAGCGTGGAACTGCTGCACGAGCGGGACCGGTCCGGTCTGCTCGCTGCGGCGGGGACGGTCAACGGTGTCCGCACCATCGCGTTCTGCACCGACGGAACCGTGATGGGTGGCGCCATGGGCACCGAGGGTTGCCAGCACATCGTCAACGCCTATGACACCGCCATCGAAGAGCAGAGCCCGATCGTGGGCATCTGGCACTCCGGCGGTGCCCGGCTGGCCGAGGGTGTGCGGGCGCTGCACGCGGTCGGCACGGTGTTCGAAGCGATGATCCGGGCGTCGGGTTACATTCCGCAGATCTCGGTAGTCGTCGGCTTCGCCGCCGGCGGTGCCGCCTACGGTCCGGCCCTGACCGATGTGATCGTGATGGCTCCGGAGAGCCGGGTGTTCGTCACCGGCCCCGACGTGGTGCGCAGTGTCACCGGCGAGGACGTCGACATGGCGTCGTTGGGCGGTCCGGAGACACACCACAAGAAGTCCGGCGTGTGCCACATCGTCGCCGACGACGAACTCGACGCTTATCAGCGTGGTCGCGAGCTGGTCGGATTGTTCTGCCAGCAAGGGCATTTCGACCGCAGCAAGGCCGAAGCAGGCGACACCGACATCAAAGCGCTGCTGCCGGAGTCGGCCCGTCGCGCCTACGACGTGCATCCGATCGTGACCGCGATCCTGGACGACAACGCGCCGTTCGCCGAGTTCCAGGCCAAGTGGGCACCGTCCATCGTCGTTGGGCTCGGCCGGTTGTCGGGCCGGACGGTGGGTGTGATCGCCAACAATCCGCTGCGGCTGGGCGGCTGCCTGAACTCCGAAAGTGCCGAGAAGGCAGCGCGTTTCGTGCGGTTGTGCGATGCATTCGGCATTCCGCTGGTGGTTATCGTGGACGTGCCGGGCTACCTTCCCGGTGTCGACCAGGAGTGGGGTGGCGTGGTCCGCCGCGGCGCCAAGCTGCTGCACGCGTTCGGTGAGTGCACCGTGCCGCGGGTCACCCTGGTCACGCGAAAGATCTACGGCGGGGCCTACATCGCGATGAACTCCCGCTCGCTGAACGCCACCAAGGTGTTCGCCTGGCCCGACGCTGAGGTTGCGGTCATGGGGGCGAAGGCAGCCGTCGGCATCCTGCACAAGCGCAAGCTGGCCGCCGCGCCGGAGCACGAGCGCGAGGCGCTGCACAACGAGCTGGCCGCCGAGCACGAGCGCATCGCCGGTGGGGTGGACAGCGCGATCGACATCGGTGTGGTGGACGAGAAGATCGACCCGTCGCACACCCGCAGCAAGCTCACTGAGGCGCTGGCCCAGGCCCCCGCTCGCCGCGGTCGGCACAAGAACATCCCGCTGTAAACTCCCCCGCCTCCCCCGCCACTCCCGCCACTCCCGCCTCTCCCGCGAGCAGACGCAGAATCGCACGTTTTCCGGTGAAAACGTGCGATTCTGCGTCTGCTCACCAGCAATCCCCAGCGGTGACTGGCTCTCGCGAAACGGCTGCCTCAGGCTTTCGCTGTGCACTCCGAGGCGATATCGCTTGCTCGAAAGATCAGGCGGGTTCGCCACCACTAAACAACTGCTGACGGTCATGACTCGCCAACAGCTTGATGTGCAAGTCAAGAATGGCGGACTCGTTCGCTTGTGGTACGGCGTCTACGCAGCACAGCAGCCAGATCTGTTGGGCCGCCTGGCAGCACTTGACATGTTTATGGGACGGAAAGCTGTCCCATGCTTGGGCACAGCAGCGGCGTTATACGGGTTCGACACCGAAAACACTGTCGCGATACACGTTCTCGATCCTGGCGTGCGAATGCGTCCCACCGTCGGTCTGATGGTTCATCAACGCCACGGCGCCCGATTGGATTCGGTCGCAGGACGTCTGGCAACCGCCCCCGCCTGGACAGCCGTCGAGGTCGCAAGGCAACTACGCCGGCCGCGAGCTCTAGCGACTCTGGATGCCGCATTGCACTCAAAACAGTGCACGCGCAACGAAATTGAGATCGCCGTCGCCGAACAGCGCGGGCGCCGAGGCATCGTCGCGGTGCGCGAACTACTGCCCTTCACCGATGGACGCGCCGAATCGGCAATGGAAAGTGAAGCTCGGTTGGCCATGATCGACAACGGGCTGCCGGTTCCCGAACTTCAATATCCGATCTACGGTCGCGACGGCGAACTGTGGCGAGTCGACTTTGCTTGGCCGCAAGCGCGGGTCGCGGCCGAGTACGAGAGTATCGACTGGCATGCAGGGCGCACCGAGATGCTCAACGACAAGGTGCGCTCCGCGGGGATCCAGGAGGTCGGGTGGACGATTGTCCCGATCGTGATCACCGACGTCCGGCGCCAACCGCGCCGCATGGTCGAGCGCATCGCTAGTCACCTGAGACGCGCAGAAATCGCCAGCTGAAGGGGCCCCAGCCTCGCCGAGCAGACGCAGAATCGCACGCGGGGTACCCGCGTCGTGCGATTCTGCGTCTGCTCGCCAAAAGGGGCTAACCCACCAGCGCGCGGGCCTCTTCCTCGGTCTCGACCGACGGACCGGAGCCGGGCAGCGGTTTGCCGGCGACTTCCGGGGTGAACAGCAGAGTGATCACACCCACCAACCCCGCGGCCATCAGCATGTAGGCCGGCACCATCGTGTCGCCGGTGCTGGATATGAGCGCTTGGGCGATCAGCGGCGTGATGCCACCGACGGTGGATATCGACAGGTTGTAGGAGATGGCCAGCGCGCCGTAGCGCACCTTGGTGGGAAACAGCGCGGGCAGAGCCGACGGCGTCGTGCTGTCGAAACACAGTTCCATCAGTCCGACCAACAGCACGCCGCCGAAGATCACCGGATAAATGCCGCCGGAGCGCATCAGCAGAAACGCAGGGATCGAGGCCACGATCAACAGGACGCAGCCTGTCCGCATGATGGGTTTGACGCCGATCCGATCAGACAACCGGGCGACCAACACGATGGTCGCCATCAAAATCGCCAGGGTAGTCACGATCATCACCAGTGCGGCTGTTTCACTAACGTGCACAACGGTTTTCAGGTAAGTCGGCAGGTAGCCGGTCACCATGAAATCGGCGACTTGCGACGTCAGCACCAGCGCGGCGCAGATCAGCATCGGCCGCCATTGCTCCACCACGGTGCGACGGAACTGGCTGCCTTCTTCCGTGGCTTCCGCGCGCTCGTTCAGTTGCTTGAATGCCGGGGATTCGTCCAACCGCAGCCGCATGTACAGCGCGATCAAACCCAGCGGCGCGGCCAGCAGCAGTGGAACCCGCCAACCCCAGGCCAGCCAGTCGTCCTCAGGCAGCCAGGCCTGCAGCCCGGTCACCAGGAATCCGGCGAACACGAAACCGATCAAGTTGCCCAACGGCAGGAAACCGACCAGCATGCCGCGCTTGCGGTCCGGTGCCTGCTCCACCAGATAGGTCATCGCGCCGACGAATTCGCCACCGGTGGACAGCCCCTGAAACACCCGGGCGACGATAAGCAATATCGGCGCCCAGATGCCGATCGCGCTGTAACCCGGAAGTAGACCGCTCATCGTCGTACCGGCCGTCATCATCAGGATCGTGATCACCAGCACCCGCTTGCGCCCGATCCGGTCGCCGAGCGGACCAAAGATCATGCCGCCGATCGGACGTACCACGAACGCTGCTGCCAAGGTGCCGAACGTGGCCAGCAGGTGCACCGCGCTGACACTGTTGCCGGGGTAGAACACCTGCGCGATCGTGGTGGCTATATAGCCGTAGACCCCGAAGTCGTACCACTCCATCACGTTTCCGATCGCGGTGCCCGTGATGGCCTGCTTCATCGCAGCCGGATCGGTGACGGTGATCTCGTCGCGCGACCATCGGCGGCTCCCGGAGGTCTTCATCGAAACCTTTCGTACCCGAACCGCGCGGGATTGAACCCGCTAGTCCACGGCTGCCAGGAACTCCTGCGCAACCGCCAGTGCCTTCGCGCGGTCGCGTGGCACCAGACCGATCCGGGTGCGCCGATCCAGGATGTCGTCGACACCGAGCGCACCCTCGTGCGTCACCGCGTACTCGAACTCGGCCCGGGTCACGTCGATCCCCTCGGCAACCGGTTCGGTTGGCCGCTCACACGTGGCGGTCGAGACGACGTTCGCCGCCTCGGCTCCGTAGCGCGCCACCAGCGATTTCGGCAGTCCAGCACCGGGTCCGGCCGGGCCCGGGTTGGTGGGGGCGCCGATCAGCGGCAAGTTGCGCGTGCGGCACGGACCGGCGTGCAGGTTTCGCACGCTGATCGCCCGGTTCAGCACATCCTCTGCCATGTACCGGTATTCGGTCAGCTTGCCGCCAACCACGCTGACCACTCCGCTCGGTGACTCGAAAATGGCATGGTCGCGCGACACATCTGCGGTTCTGCCGCCGCCGGTGTCGATCAGCGGCCGCAGACCGGCATAGGACCCGATGACGTCGGACGGCGCGACCTTGGTCCCCAGTGCGGTGTTCACCGTGTCCAGCAGGAACGAAACTTCCTGCGAAGAAGGTTGTGGCACATCGGGAATCGGGCCGGGCGCGTCCTCGTCAGTCAGTCCGAGGTAGATGCGGCCGAGTTGCTCGGGCATCGCGAACACAAATCTGTTGAGTTCACCCGGTATCGGAATGGTCAGCGCCGCTGTCGGATTGCCGAACGAAGCCGCATCGAAAACCAGATGCGTTCCGCGACTTGGCCGTAATGTCAGCGCCGGGTCGATGTCGCCACCCCATACCCCCGCCGCGTTGATCACTGCCCCGGCGCGCACCTCGAACGACTGTCCGCTGCGCCGATCGGTCAGCCGCACCGTGTTGGCCGTCGCCTCCGATGCCGCGACATGGGTCAGGATGCGCGCCCCGTGTTGCGCTGCGGTGCGCGCGACGGCGGTGACCAGCCGGGCGTCGTCGATCAATTGCCCGTCGTAATTGAGGAAGCCACCCGCCAAACCGTCCTGCTGCACCGTCGGCGCCAGCTCCACGACCCGCCGTGCCGAGATTCGGCGCGACCGGGGCAGCGTCGACGACGAGGTTCCGGCCAATATTCGCAGCGCGTCACCCGCCAGGAAGCCGACGCGGACCAGCGCCCGGTTGGAGTGTTTCATCGCCGGCAGCAGCGGGACGAGTTGCGGCATCGCGTGCACGAGGTGAGGAGCGTTGCGCGCCATCAGGATTCCCCGCTCGACCGCACTGCGGCGGGCGATGCCCACGTTGCCGCTGGCCAGGTAACGCAGACCACCGTGCACCAACTTCGAACTCCACCGGCTGGTGCCGAACGCCAGGTCGTGCTTTTCCACCAGCACCGTGCGCAACCCCCGGGACGCGGCGTCCAGCGCGATACCCGTCCCGGTGATGCCGCCGCCGATGACCACGACGTCGATCCCGGCACCATCGGCGAGGGCCTGTAGGTCGCCGGTTCGTCGGGCGGCGTTGAGCGCGGTCAGGTTCTGCATCAGGACAGGTATCCGTTCAGTGTGTAGGTGAGCTGGGTGGCAAGCGCTGCGTCGTCCAGGATGGGTTTGACGATGTCGGCGGACTGGATGGTCGATTGCGCGATCAGCAGGATCATGGTCGCGAACTGGCGCGGATCGCCTGGGCGGACGCTGCCCTCCTGCTGCGCTGCTTCCAGTCGCTTCGTCAGTCCCTCGATCAGGAACTGCTGGCTGGTGCCCAGTCGCTCGGTGATGTAGACGCGCGCCAATTCGGAGTGCATCACCGACATGATCAGGTCGTCTCGACGCAGCCGGTCGGTCACTGCGACAACCTGCCTCACCAGAGACTGACGATCGTCGCCGTCGAACGGCACGTCCCGCATCACGTCGGTGATGTGGTTGGTCAACAAGGTCGACATGATCGACTGCGTGTCGGGCCAGCGGCGATACACGGTCGGGCGGCTCACCCCGGCGCGCCGGGCGATCTCGGCCAGAGTCACCCGATCGGCGCCGTAATCGACCACACAGCTCGCCGCCGCCGCCAGTATGCGATCCCCCGCATCCACCGAGGAGTCGTTACTCATTGACAGCATGTGTAATACTGTAACGCATGACGCACGCTGAGGAATACCTTCCGCCGATGAAATGGAACGCGTGGGGGGATCCCGCGGCGGCCAAACCGCTCTCAGACGGAATCCGGTCTATGCTCAAACAGGTTGTCGGACTTGAGGATTCGCAAGAATCCGAACTCGGCCTCGACGAGGTTCGGTTGCGCCCGTCGGCCTTGACGCAAGCTGACCAGGACGGCCTGGCCAAGATCGTCGGCGCCGAGTACTTCCGCACCGGGGACCACGACCGGGTGCTGCGGGCCGGCGGCAAGTCCACTCCCGACATGTTGCGCCGCAAAGACCGGGGCCTCCAGGATGCGCCCGATGCGGTGCTACTGCCCGGCGACGACGACTCGATCGCCGAAATACTGCGCTACTGCTCCGACCACGGCATCGCGGTCGTCCCCTTCGGCGGCGGCACCAACGTCACCGGTGGGCTGGATCCCACCCGCGGTCGGTTCAACGCGGTGATCTCGCTGGATCTGCGCCGGTTCAACGAGCTGCACTCCCTCGACGAAGTGTCGGGCATCGCCGAACTGGGCGGCGGCGTCACGGGGCCGGAAGCCGAACGCCTGCTGGGTGAACATGGCTTCTCACTGGGACACTTTCCGCAGAGTTTCGAGTACGCCACCATCGGCGGTTTCGCGGCGACCCGGTCTTCGGGTCAGGATTCGGCCGGCTACGGGCGGTTCAACGACATGATCCTGGGTTTGCGGATGGTGACACCGGTAGGCACCTGGGATCTCGGCCGGGTGGCGGCGTCGGCGGCCGGGCCGGATCTGCGCCAGCTGGCGATCGGCTCGGAAGGCACCCTGGGCGTCATCACCAAGGTCCGGTTGCGGGTGCACCGGGTGCCCGAGACCACCCGCTACGAGGCCTGGTCGTTCCCCGACTTCGCCACCGGCGTCGCAGCGTTGCGCGCCATCACCCAGACCGGCACCGGACCGACCGTCGTGCGACTCTCCGACGAGGCCGAGACGGGTGTCAGCCTGGCCACCCATGAAACGATCGGCGAAAACCAGAACACCGGCGGCTGCCTGGGACTGACCCTGTTCGAAGGAACCGAAGAACACACCGCAAGCCGGCACGCCGAGACCCGCGCTCTGCTGGAAGCCCACGGTGGCACGTCGCTGGGCGCCGAACCCGCCCGGGCCTGGGAGCACGGTCGGTTCAGCGCGCCGTACCTGCGCGATTCGCTGCTGGCCGCCGGCGCGCTGTGTGAGACGCTGGAGACCGCCACCGACTGGTCCAATATCCCGGCGCTGAAAACCGCTGTCACCGAAGCGATTACGAATTCACTGGCCGACTCGGGCAGCCCCGCACTGGTGATGTGCCACGTGTCGCACGTCTATCCGACGGGTGCGTCGCTGTACTTCACCGTGGTCGCGGGGCAACGTGGCAACCCGATCGAGCAGTGGTGGGCCGCCAAGAAGGCCGCCTGCGATGCCATCATGGCCACCGGCGGAACCATCACTCACCATCATGCGGTTGGTGCCGACCACCGGGCCTGGATGCGCGACGAGGTGGGTGAGCTGGGTGTCGAGCTGTTGCGCGCGATCAAAGCGACCCTGGATCCCGCCGGAATCCTCAATCCGGGCAAGCTGATTCCATGACCCGAGACAAGCCGGCCATCGGCCGGTTGGGTACGCGCGAGATCAACAAGGTCACCGCGCTGACCAATCCGTTGTCCGGGCACGGCGCCGCCGTCGAGGCGTCGCAGCGTGCGATCGCCCGGTTACACCATCGCGGTGTGGAAGTCATCGAGATCGTCGGCGAGAACGCCGAGGACGCCCGGTATCTGCTGGCCGCGGCCGTCGAAAAGGGCACCGATGCGGTCGTGGTCACCGGTGGAGACGGCGTCATCAGCAATGCGCTGCAGGTGCTCGCCGAGAGCGATGTGCCGTTGGGCATTGTCCCGGCCGGCACCGGCAACGACCATGCCCGCGAATTCGGTATCCCGACAAAGGATCCCGAGGCCGCGGCGGACATCGTGGTAGCCGGGTGCACGGAAACCGTTGACCTGGGCCGGATCACAGGTCGTGGCGGCGGTAGAGACTCGGTCAAGTGGTTCGGTACCGTGGCGGCGACGGGATTCGATTCGCTGGTGACCGACCGTGCCAACCGGATGACGTGGCCGCACGGCCGGATGCGGTATTACCTCGCGATGCTCGCCGAACTGTCCCAATTGCGCCTGTTGCCTTTCCGGCTGGTTCTCGACGGCAGGCAGGAGATCGAGGCCGACCTCACCATGACCGCCTTCGGCAACACCCGCAGCTACGGCGGCGGTATGTTGATCTGCCCCAACGCCGATCGCGGCGACGGCCTGCTGGATCTGACCATGGTCAGATCGCAGTCGCGCACCAGGCTGATCCGTTTCTTCCCGACCGCCATCAAGGGTACCCACGTGCAACTCGACGACGTGACGACGGCCCGGGCCAAGACCGTGGAAGTCGAGTGCCCCGGCATCAACGTCTACGCCGATGGGGACTTCGCCTGCCCGTTGCCCGCCGAGATCTGCGCGGTGCCGGCCGCACTGCAAGTGTTGCGACCCAAGCAGGTGTAACGAGCGGGTCACCGCACGCGAAGTCTCTGGCATGTCGAGTTTCGGTAGGACCGCGTTGATCGGTTCGGCAGCCGTATTGGCCTCGCCATTCCTGGCGCCTGCGGCTCAGGCGGGCGAAGTGGCGTCCTGGAACGGTGAATACGTCATGGTACTCAGCGCAAACGCGAAGTCCGGCACCAGCATTGCGGCCGGACAGAACGAATCTGCACACCGCAGCACCGTCTCCCTGACCTCGAGTTGCTCGGCGGGTGTCTGCATGGCCACCGTCATCAACCCGTCGCCACCGAAGAGCGAATTCATGCCGAAGACCGTCGAATTCACCTGGAACGGGGCCCAGTGGGTGCGCGAAATGACGTGGAAGTGGGACTGCCTCCTGCCCGACGGCAGCGTCGAATACGCTCCCGCAAAGTCGATCACGGTGTACACGCCGGGGCAATACGGCATCCTCACCGGTGTGTTCCATACCGACATCGCCAGCGGCGCATGCGCGGGCAACGTCGACATCCCGGTGTCGGCGAAACCCGTTGAAACACCGGTCGGATGAGGGCGAGCTGTTAGCCCACGCCCCGGCTGAGCCAGGTCACTTCACCGCTGTCGCCGCCGTCGCGATACGCCTCGAGCGCTTCGTCCCAGGCTGTACCCAGCACCGAATCCAATTCAGCGGCAAGGGTATCGGCGCCCTGGGCCATCATCGTCCGCAGTCGCATCTCCCCGACCATGATGTCGCCATTGGCGCTCATCGTCCCGCTCCACAAACCGAGCTGCGGGGTATGGCTGAACCGGTGGCCGTCGACGCCGGGACTGGGATCCTCGGTCACCTCGAACCGCAACACCGACCACGAGCGCAATGCGTTCGCCAACCGGGCCCCCGTCCCCACCGGCCCCACCCAGTTGGTGACAGCGCGCAACTGCCCGGGCATGGCCGGCTGCGGGGTCCACACCAGGTTCGCCTTGGCCTGCAGGGTCGACGACAACGCCCACTCCACGTGTGGGCACACCGCCGCGGGCGAGGCGTGCACGTACACCACACCGGCCGTAACGTCGGCAAACTGATTCGACGCACGCATGTTTTGCTCCTTCGGTTCCACGAGGGACGTCTTCCCCAACGACCTGGTGAACTCGATAGAGCAATTATTCGTGTGTCTTGCGTGTCTATTGTGCCTTGTGATGCCTATGTTGCGCTAGTGTGCATTTTCCCCGGCGGCCTGCTCGGCCAGTACCGCGTCGGAAAGCGCTGGCCACAGCTCTAGCGCCCAGTCCCCGAAGTCCCGGTCGGTGAGCACCACCAGCGCTACGTCCGCCGCCGGATCCACCCAGATGAAGCCGCCGGATTGACCGAAGTGGCCGTAGCTGCGCGCCGAGTTGCGCCCACCCGTCCAGTGCGGTGACTTCGAGTCCCGCAGTTCGAAGCCCAACCCCCAGTCGTTGGGGCGCTGGGAACCGTATCCGGGCAACACCCCGTTGAGGCCGGGAAACTGCACGGTGATCGCGTCGTCGTGCATCTGCGCCGACACCGTTGCCGGACGCAGCAGGTCGCCGGCGAACAGCACCAGATCATCGACGGTGGAACCCGCCCCGAACCCGGCCTCGGCCGCGCCACCGTCCAGCCGGGTACTGGTCATGCCCAACGGTTCGCACACCGCCTCAGTCAGGTAACGGGTGAACTCGATCCCCGACTCCTGCTCGATCGTCTCGGCCAGCACCGCGAACCCGTAGTTGGAGTAGATCCGGCGGGCACCGGGTTTGGCCAGCACATCGCCGGTGAGCATGGCCAGTCCCGATGCGTGCGCGAGTAGGTGACGCACGGTGGACCCCGGCGGTCCGGCTTCGGTATCGAGGTCGACGACGCCTTCCTCGACAGCGATCTGCACGGCGCGCGCCACCAACGGCTTGGTCACCGACGCCAGCGCGAACTCGCGCGCGGTGTCTCCGTGCGTCACCAGCACCCCGTCCGGCCCGACGACCGCTGCGGCGGCGTGCGGGACGGGCCAGTCGGCCAGCGCGTCCAGGGCCGCGGTCATTTACGGGCGATGTAGAAGATGTTGAACGGGTCCGACTCGATCTCGGTCACCTGTACCTCGCCGAATCCCGCATCGGTCAACATCGACGTGGCGAGTTGATGTCCCCACGCAGTGCCCAGCCCGTCGCCGTCGAGCGCCAGTGAGACAGTCATGCAGTGCATGGTCGAAACGGTGTAGAGGTACGTGCTTCTCGGTACCCCCACGTTGTCCTCCAGTCGGCTGGAGGCTTTGACGTCGGCCACCAGCAGGACGCCGCCGGGGCGCAGTGCCCGGTAGATATTGGCCAGCACCTGGGCCGGGTGGGCCTGGTCGTGGATGGTGTCGAAGGCGGTGATGACGTCGTAGGCATCGACCTTGTCCAGCCGGGTCAGGTCGTGGCTTTCGAAGTTCACGTTGGCCAGGCCCAGCCGCTCGGCTTCGGCGCGGCCGGCGGCCAGGGCCTGTTCGGAGAAGTCGATTCCGGTGCAGCGGCTGGCCGGGAATGCCTGCGCCATCAGATTGACGGCGTGGCCGCTGCCGCAGCCGAAGTCGGCGACCTCAGCGCCCGCGCGCAACCGCTCCGGCAGGCCTTCGACGATGGGGAGCACCACGTCGATCAGGGCCCCGTCGAACACCTCGCCACTCATTTCGGCCATCACCTTGTGGAACCGCGGATATTCGCGGTAGGGCACGCCGCCACCGGAGCGGAAGCAGTCGATGACTTTCTGTTCAACCTCACCGAGCAGCGACACGAACTGGGTGACCCGGGCGATGTTGTTCAGGCCGGCAGCCCGGGTCAACGCCGCGGCGCGGGACGCGGGTAGCAGATAAGTCGCCGCGACGGGGTCGTACTCGACGACGTGCCCGGTGGTCATCCCGGCGAGCCATTCCCGGACGTAGCGTTCGTTGAGACCGGCGGCCTCGGCGATCTGAGCGCTGGTCGAGGGCGGCAAATCGGCCATGACGTCGAGCAGTCCGGTCTGGTGGCCGACGCTGAGCAGGATCGCCAGTCCCGCGCTGTCGATCACCTCAACCATCCGCTCGGTGAATTCCTGCGTGGTTTCGGCTGTCGTCACGCACAGCGACGCTACACCTCAGCGTGGGCGCACACCGGGTACTCCGCACCCGGTGGCTGACAGTAGTTTGAACGCATGAGTCAGACAGTGCGCGGCGTGATTTCGCGGTCAAAGGGCCAGCCCGTCGAGGTGGTCGACATCGTCATTCCGGACCCCGGACCCGGCGAGGTCGTCGTCGATATCACGGCCTGCGGCGTGTGCCACACCGACCTGACTTACCGCGAGGGCGGCATCAACGACGAGTATCCGTTCCTGCTCGGCCACGAGGCAGCGGGCACGGTCGAGGCAGTCGGCCCCGGCGTCACCGCCGTCGAGCCGGGTGATTTCGTGGTGCTGAATTGGCGTGCGGTATGCGGCCAGTGCCGGGCTTGCAAGCGCGGGCGGCCGCACCTGTGCTTCGACACGTTCAACGCCGAGCAGAAGATGACGCTCACCGACGGCACCGAGCTGACCCCCGCGCTCGGCATCGGGGCGTTCGCCGACAAGACGTTGGTGGCCGCCGGCCAGTGCACCAAGGTCGACTCCGCCGCCGATCCTGCCGTGGCCGGCCTGTTGGGCTGCGGGGTGATGGCCGGCATCGGCGCGGCGATCAACACCGGCGGGGTGACCCGCGACGACACCGTCGCGGTGATCGGCTGCGGCGGTGTGGGAGACGCGGCAATCGCCGGCGCCGCGCTGGTCGGTGCACGAACGATCATCGCGGTGGACACCGACAGCACCAAATTGGATTGGGCGCGCGAGTTCGGTGCCACCCACACCGTGAACGCCCGCGAGGTGGACGTGGTGGAGACGATTCAAGACCTGACCGACGGATTCGGTGTCAATGTAGTGATTGACGCTGTCGGCCGGCCCGAGACGTGGAAGCAGGCTTTCTACGCGCGCGATCTGGCCGGCACGGTCGTGCTGGTGGGGGTGCCGACGCCCGACATGCGTCTGGAGATGCCGCTGGTGGACTTCTTCTCCCGCGGCGGGTCGCTGAAGTCGTCGTGGTACGGCGACTGCCTGCCCGAGCGCGACTTTCCCACCCTGATCGATCTGTTCCTGCAGGGCCGGCTGCCGCTGGACAAGTTTGTCTCCGAACGAATCGGGTTAGAAGACATCGAGGAGGCTTTCGACAAGATGCATGGTGGCAAGGTTCTGCGCTCGGTGGTGGTGCTGTAGTGGTTTCCATCGATCGCGTGGTCACCCACGGCACCTTCGAACTCGACGGCGGCAGCTGGGAAGTCGACAACAACATCTGGCTCGTCGGCGACAACTCCAATGTCATCGTGTTCGACGCCGCGCACGATGCAGCGCCGATCGTGGAGGCGGTCGACGGCCGGCATGTGATCGCGGTGGTGTGCACGCACGGACACAACGACCACGTGACTGTGGCGCCAGAGCTCGGCGAAGCACTCGACGCACCGGTGCTGCTGCATCCAGCCGATGCAGTGCTGTGGCGAATGACGCACCCCGACAAAGCATTTCGGGACATCTCCGATGACGAAACGTTGACCGTGAGCGGAACGGAACTGCGGGCCCTGCACACCCCCGGCCACTCCCCCGGGTCGGTGTGCTGGTACGCCCACGATCTGGGCGTGGTGTTCAGCGGCGACACGCTGTTCTCCGGCGGACCGGGCGCAACCGGGCGTTCCTACTCGAGTTTTCCCACCATCCTGCAGTCGATTTCCGAGCAGCTCGGCACACTACCCGGCGAGACCGTGGTGCACACCGGTCACGGTGACGACACGACGATCGGCGACGAGATCGTCAATTACGAGGAGTGGGTCGCCCGCGGACATTGATGTTTCTCCGCCCAGAACTCGGGTTCGGTCAGTGCCCACGGATCTCGCAGTGCCGCAAGTGTTTTCGGCCTTTCGACCCGGACACCGTCGGCGCTCGGCCGCGAAGGCGCCGGCGGGAGGAAATTGGCGGGGGCGGGACCGAATAGCGGCGACTCGGGGCGACAGCCGTCGGCAGCGCGCCAGCCACCCGATCGACACCGCGAGGCCAGCAGAGCCAGGGTCCCCGCGCGGGATCGGCACCACGAAGGGGACACTGGTGGCACGCGAAACCCACCAGCGGGAAGGAGCCGCGCCCATGGTTCATGAGCTGATAGCCACCGTGCCCGATCTGTCCGGCAAGTTAGCGGTCGTCACCGGCGCCAACAGCGGCCTGGGGTTCGGCCTCACCAAGCGCCTGTCGGCGGCCGGCGCCGAGGTGCTGATGGCCATCCGCAACCAGGCCAAGGGCGAGGCGGCAATCAAGGAGATCCGCGCAGTCGTGCCCGATGCCAAGCTGACCATCAAGTCGCTGGACCTGTCGTCGCTCGGGTCGGTCGCGGCGTTAGGTGAGCACCTCAACGCACTGGGCCGGCCCATCGACATCCTGATCAACAACGCCGGGGTGATGACGCCGCCGGACCGCGACACCACCTCGGACGGGTTCGAATTACAGTTCGGCAGTAATCATCTGGGGCACTTCGCGCTGACCGGACATCTTCTGCCGCTGCTGCGCGCAGCGTCGGGCGCGCGGGTGGTCTCGTTGAGCAGCATCGCCGCTCGCCGCGGTCGCATCCACTTCGACGACCTGCAGTTCGAGAAGTCCTACGCCTCGATGGCCGCATACAGCCAGTCGAAGCTGGCGGTTCTGATGTTCGCCCGCGAGTTGGACAAGCGCAGTCGCGCAGCCGGCTGGGGCATCGTCTCCAACGCGGCACACCCGGGTTTGACCAAAACCAATTTGCAGATCAGCGGCCCCTCCCATGGCCGCGACAAGCCGACGTTGATGGGACGTCTGTATACGACGTCATGGCGCTTTGCGCCGTTCTTGTGGCAGGAGATCGACGAAGGGATACTGCCGGCGTTGTACGCGGCCGCCAATCCGGCGGCCGAAGGTGGCGCGTTCTACGGGCCGCGCGGCCTTTACGAGGCCGCCGGCGGCGGTGTCGCCGAGGCGAAGATCCCCAGCCGCGCAGCCAATGACGATGATTGCCAACGCCTTTGGGAGACCTCCGAGCGTCTCACGGGTGTCAGCTATCCCGCGTAGCAGCGATGCACGCTGTTGCTATTAGCTGATCTAGGCACGGCGTTTTTGCGGGAGCAGCCGATCGTCACGATCGTGCTGGTCAGAGGCGCGCGCCGGAAGCGCGCGTTTCGTCGCGATGCCCAAGTGGGTAACCTCCCCCACAGCATGGGTCGCATCAGCAACTTCTAAGGGGTATCAGCATGAGCGAACACGACGACGAATCGGCGGACAAGGCCACCAAGGACACCACCGATAGGGGCGGCGTGGACACTGCCGAGGCCTCCAACGAGGAAAGAGACCAGGACAGCGAGGCCAAGGGCGAGACCGACAAGGACAGCGACGGCGACGAAGTCGAGACCGACGAAGACGGGAAGCCCAAGCCCGACGACGAGGCAAAAGAGAAGGCCGCGGAGATGCGGTCGGCCTACAAATACCAGCCCACCCTCGTACTGCCAGGCTCCGGCGGGACCATCACCGGCACCGCCGTCAACGAGTGGCTGGACGACGACGGTAACGCCAAGTATGCCGACGACGACGATTCGCCGGCCGCCAAGGCTGAGGCCGAGCGGGACAAATCGAAGTCGGACTCCGACTCAGATTCAGATTCCGACGAAGGACAGCGCCAAGACGACTCCGCGAAATCCGAGAGCGACAAAGCCACAAAGTCCGACAGCGGCGACTCAAAGGATTCCGGTGGCGACGACGGTTCCAAAGAGAAGGACCTGAACGCCACCAGCGACCGGGGTGCCAACGCCGATCAAACGGCCGAGCTGGCGGACAAGTCCGACGACGAGCTGTACGAGGACGCCAAGAAGACCGCCGAAGAAAATATCGAGCGGGACAAGAAATTCAACGAAGAGATCATCAAGACGGCCAAGGAAGAAGGCCAGTTCGACAATCAGAATGACGACGACGACTCGTCGGCGGAAGCCAAGGACGAGCGGGCCTCCGATGAGGATTCCCAGGCTGACCAAGACGCGAAAGACAAGCAGGAGCAGGACGACAAGCAGGACAAAGGCGAAAAGGAACCGGCGAAGACCTGACCCGGTTCAGCCGATTCGGATCCCCGGCGCGGGCAAAGCGCCGGGGATTCCTGGTATCTGCGGAAGGCCGGGAATCTGCGGCAGCTGCGGCAGCGGCGGCGGGCTGGGCGGGGTGACCGTAGGCTGCTGGGGCGCAGGCGGCTGGGTGGCCGGGGGCTGGGTGGTTTGCGGCGGCTGTGTGGGTGCCGGCGGTTGCGTGGTCGGCGGTGGTGGGGGCGGCGCTTCGGTGGTGGGGGCCGGCGGCCGAGTCGACGGCGGTGGGGCCTGGCGCGTCTGCGGAGGTGGCTCGGCTGTCGGCGACGGCGGCGGCGTTGTCTCCGGCGGGGGGCTTTCAGTGCTGGATGGGGGCGGTGCTGACGACGGTGCGGAGGTGACGGGAGCCGTGCTGACCGACGGCTGCGTACCGCCCTGCTTGTGTGAACTCAGCCCGATCGCCACGGCGGTACCCACCAGCAGCAGCGCCACCGTGGTGCTGACGATGATCACCGCCGGCAGCCGGTACCACGGGATCGGTGGTTTCTTGGGCTCGGCGGCCGGTCGACTTTCCTGCTCGAATGCCAACTGCGGGCGAGCCGACGTCAGCCCCGAGCCCTGCCGATCGCCGGCGGCCGGCATCACGCTCGACGCGTCGTCGGCCGCCTCCGACCAGGCCAGCGCCGGTTGCATCAGCGAGACCGGCGCGTCGGAGTTGAGCTCCGCGCCGCCGTCGAGAGCCTCCTGCTGCGTCAACGGTCGTATGGCCGGTGCCGCTGCCGGGGCCGCGGCAACAGCCGCAGCCGGAGTCAGCACCGTCGCGCTGGTGTCTGCAGGACCACGCGCGGCGCGCAGCGCGCCACCGATCGCGGCGGTCAGTTGCGGGCGCGGTGTGGTGACCACCGGGACGCCGAACCGCCCGGACAGCGTCGTGGTCACTGCCGGGATGTTGGCGCCACCGCCGACCGTCGCGATCGCGACCACACTCGACTCGTGAATAGCGTTGCGGCTCAACGTTTGTTCGACCGCACGGACGAATCCGTCGAGCGGCCCGCGGATGGTCTCCTCCAGTTCGTTGCGGGTCAGCCGGACCTCACCGCGCATCCCCGGCGCGTCCTGGGCAAGGGTGGTCACTGTAGTGGCCGACAGGCGCTCCTTGGCGTTGCGGCACTCGCCGCGCAACCGGCTCAGCGAGCCGATCGCCGCGGTGGCGGTCGGATCGAACGAACCGGTGGCAGGCAGTTCAGACATCACGTAGGTCAGCAGCGACTGGTCGATCAGATCACCGGAGAAATCGTCGTGGCGCACCGTCGGGGCAACGGGCTGGTAGTCGCCGGCGGCGTCGACCAGCGTGATGCTGGTACCGCTGCCGCCGAGGTCGCAGATTGCGACGATGCCACGCGCCGGGATGCCGGGATTTGCGCGCACGGCGAATAAGGCTGCGGCGGCGTCGGGGATCAACGTCAGCGGCTTGCCGGAGTGCGACCATTCCGAGACCCGGCTCAACGCGGCTCCCAGCGCGTCCACCGCGGGCGCGCCCCAGTGCGCCGGGTAGGTGACCGCCACATTGTCGGGCAACGGCCGTCCGCCGGTGACCGAGTAGGCCAGCGCACGCAGCCCGTCGGCCACCAGCGCTTCGCTGCGGTGTATCGAACCGTCGGCCGCCACGATCCCGACCCGGTCGCCGACCCGGTCCACGAAGTCGGTGATGACCAGCCCCGGCTGGTCCAGTCTGGGATTCTCTGACGGCACCCCGACTTCGGGTGCACGCTGCCGAAACAGGGTCAGCACGGGTTTCCGGGTGATGGCGTGGTCCGGTGTCACGGCGGCAAAGTTCGTGGCACCGATCGACAGGCCCAACGCAGGCCTAACTCCGTCTGCCATCTAGTCCAATCCCCGTGTCCGGTGGAACGCTTTGCATTCTCACCTAACCGCAACCTTTGCGCTAAGACTTATAGCCAATCTGTGTGTCGGCTATGCGCAGGCTGTACGACCACCGCACCGGTCAGCGGATGGTGCCGGCCCCGGGGATCAGCGGCAGATCGAGCGCGGTCACCCAGCCCGGAGACAGAGTGTTGACCGCGGGCACCGCGTTCAGCGCCCGCAGGCCGGTGGCCAGGCAGCCGGCTGCGGCGGCGTCGCGGCCGGAGCCGTCGGTGAACCGGAAGGCCGTCTCCTGGAAGATGCTCGGGGTGCCTTCGATGTCCACCCGATAGACGTCGTTGTCGTGGCCCGTCGGCCAGTCCGGGGCCGCGTCGAGACCGATGCGGTTGACGTGCTCGAGCTGGATGCGCGTCTCGCCCTGGTACAGCCCGTTGATGGTGAACCGGACGGCCGCGACGTGTCCTGCCTTGATGACGCCCTTGGCGGACTTGCGGTCGGTGGGCGTCACCCACTTGTCCCAGGTGGTGGTCATCTCGTCGAGCATGATTCCGGCGGCGTGGGCGATCATCGGCACGGTCGCTCCCCACGCGAAGATCAGCACGTCGCTGTTCTCCAGCATGGGGCTGTATTCGGGCTCGCGCCCGATGCCCATCTCGCGTTCGTAGTCGCCCTCGTAGTTGGTGTAGTCCAGCAACTCGGACGCGCGGACCTTGCGTACCTCAGAACACAGACCCATCAGCGTCATCGGGAACAGGTCGTTGGCGAACCCGGGGTCGATACCGGTGGTGAAGCAGGACGACTCCCCCAACTCGCACGCCTCGGTGATGGGCGTGATCCAGTTCGGCGGGTTCTGCGGCATCGTCGGCCAGATCCACGGCGTCATCGCCGTCGAGCACACGTCGATGCCCGCCCGCAAGAAGCGGGTGATCAACGAGATGTTGTCCTTGGCGTGCATCGCGGTGGGTCCGTAGTGCACCAGCGCGTCGGGCTGGAGCGCGATCAACGCCTCGACGTCGTCGGTGGCGATGACGCCGACCGGTTCGGCCGATCCGCAGATGTCGCCGACGTCGCGGCCGACCTTGTCCGGGCTGCTCACTCCGACACCCACCAATTCGAACAGCGGGTGCTTGACGATCTCGGGGATCACCATTCGACCGACGAACCCGGTGCCCCACACCACGACCCGCTTAGGAACGCGTAACGCGCCCACTTCCGACATCAGCACCTCCAAGTCAGCCAGCCCCGGGTTCACCATAATTTCTGAGTCAAAAGGGTCTCGTAATCACCCCTCGGTGATGACAACATGAACAACCATGAGCAGTCGTCGTGCAGCTTCGATCGTCTTCGCCGTCGGGACCGCCTTCGCGGTCTCCTGTGGCGTAGCCAGCGCCACCCCCAAACCCGGCGAGTTCCCCCAAGTCCGCTACGAGGTGAGCGGCCCCGGTGTCGCCGAATACATTTCGTGGCAATCCGAGGCGGGCCAGCAGCGCGCGACGAATGTGCCGTTGCCGTGGTCGACCCAGTTCCAGGCGTTCGGCGGCCAGGTCTTCGTGCTCAGCGCGCAGGGCCAGGGCACCATCGCCTGCAAGATCGTGGTCGCGGGCAACGTGGTCAACGACGCGCATTCGACCGGCACGCCCGGTCGGGCCATCTGCTCGCACTGACACCGCGGCTTGAAACAGACGCTGGATCAGTCCGGAGGTCTAGGCTCGCGGGAGTGGCCCCTTCAACGGCGAAGCGGGACAGAGGAGGATCGAATGGACCTCAAGACCAGGCCGGCAGCGGCGGCGAAGCCGGCTTCCAGGAGTTTGGCGCCCCGGGTCAACGGGGCGCGGCCACCGGAGATTCCCCTCTGCGATATCGAGTTGGGGTCACTGGATTTCTGGGCGCGCAATGACGACTATCGCGACGGCGCCTTCGCCACGCTGCGCCGCGAGGCACCGATCTCGTTCTGGCCCGCGGTCGAGATGGAAGGATTCGATGCCGGTGCGGGGCACTGGGCGCTGACCAGGCTGGACGATGTCTTCTTCGCCAGCCGCCACCCGGAGGTGTTCAGCTCGAGTCCGAGTATCACCATCAACGATCAGACCCCGGAGTTGGCGGAGTACTTCGGTTCGATGATCGTGCTGGACGACCCCCGCCATCAGCGGCTGCGTTCAATCGTGAGCCGGGCGTTCACGCCGAAGGTGGTGGCCCGCATCGAGGCGTCGGTGCGCGACCGCGCGCACCGGCTGGTGACCTCCATGATCACCGCCCATCCCGACGGGCGGGCCGACTTGGTCAGCGAACTCGCCGGGCCGCTGCCCCTGCAGATCATCTGCGACATGATGGGCATTCCCGAAGAAGACCATCAACGCGTATTCCACTGGACCAACGTCATTCTGGGCTTCGGCGACCCGGACCTCACCACGGACTACGACGAGTTCATCCGGGTGTCAATGGAAATCGGCAACTACGCGACCCAGCTGGCCGACGATCACCGCCGTGCCAGCGCCGATCACCACGACGATCTGACCACCGCGCTGGTCGAAGCCGAGGTGGGCGGCGAGCGATTGTCGTCGTCGGAGATCGCCATGTTTTTCATCCTGTTGGTGGTCGCCGGTAATGAGACGACCCGTAACGCGATCAGCCACGGCGTGCTGGCGTTGTCCCGCTACCCCGACCAGCGGGAGAAGTGGTGGGCGAATTATGCGGCGTTGGAGCACACCGCGGTCGAGGAAATTGTGCGCTGGGCCTCGCCAGTGGTCTACATGCGCCGCACCCTGACCCAGGATTTCGAGCTCAGCGGTACCAAAATGGCTGCGGGCGACAAGGTTTCGTTGTGGTACTGCTCGGCGAACCGGGACGAGTCGAAATTCGCCGACCCGTGGGCGTTCGACGTCGCACGCAACCCCAATCCGCACGTCGGCTTCGGCGGCGGCGGCGCTCACTTCTGTCTGGGAGCCAATCTGGCGCGTCGCGAAATCCGGGTGGTGTTCGACGAATTGCGCCGCGAGATACCGGACATCGTCGCAGTCGAAGAACCGGCGCGACTGCTGTCCCAGTTCATTCACGGCATCAAATCGCTGCCAGTCGCCTGGACTTAGCCCGCCGAGCGCGGTTGCACCTGTTCGCCGTTGACTGTCAACCCATTTGCCGGTAGGGCTGTGAGGATGACCGACGTCGACGTCTGCGTTGTAGGTGCGGGTTTCGCGGGCTTGACCGCTGCGTTGCGACTCAAGCAGGCGGGCTGTTCGGTGAGATTGCTCGAGGCACGCGATCGGGTCGGGGGCCGCACCTTCACCGTCTCGCGCGACGACGGATCCTGGATCGACAGGGGCGGGGCGTGGGTGGGCCCCACCCAGGACCGGATCCTCGCACTGCTGGATGAGTTCGGCGTCAAGACTTTCAAGCAGTATCACGACGGGGCCGCGATGATGTTCGTCGACGGCAAGCAGTACCGCTACGAGGGCACCATCCCGTGGAGCATGAGCCCATGGGCCGCGCTGAATCTCGGGGCGAGTTTCCTCGAACTCGGCCACATGTGCAAGACGATTCCCTTGGATGCGCCGTGGGAGGCCAAGAAGGCCGCCACGTGGGACCGCATGACGCTCGCTCAGTGGTTGGACCGCAACGTCAAGTCCAAGGCTGCGCACGACCTGCTCGACGCCGCGATCTCGGGCTGCTACACCTCGGCGGCCTCGGAGGTGTCGATGCTGTTCATGCTGTACCAGATGGGCTCGGCCGGCGGCCCCGGTTTCGTGCTCGGCGGCCCCGGCGCCTCCCAGGACTCCCGGGTGGTCGGCGGGATGGGCGCCCTCTATGGGTCGATGTCCGCCGAGCTGGGTGACGCGATCGCGCTGTCTCAACCAGTGCGGTCCATTACCCAGGATCTCGAGGGCGTCACCGTGCGCTCCGACCACGGCAGTATCCGCGCCCGGCATGCAGTCGTTGCGGTCCCGATCGCCATCGCCAGCCAAATCGCTTACGAGCCAATGCTTCCCACCGACCGCTCGTTTCTGCATCAACGGATGCCGAGCGGTGCCGTCGTCAAGGTCTCCATCGTCTACGACGAGCCGTTCTGGCGGGCCGACGGCCTGTGCGGACAGTCCGCAGCGCCGGGCTCGGTGGCGACCATCACCATCGATGCGTGTACCGACTCCGCTACACCTGGAATCCTGTGCGTGATCATCGAAGGGCCGATCGCACGCCGATACGAACGCCTCGACCAGGACGAACGCCGGCAGGCGGTCCTCGACGCACTGGCGGAACGGTTCGGGCCGAAAGCGGCCAGGCCGGTCGACTACGTCGAGCAGAATTGGAGTCGCGAACGGTATTCGGGCGGTGGGATGCTCAGCCACGCTCCGCCCGGTGTGCTGACTGAATTCGGTCACGCGCTGCGCCGACCGTGTGGTCGCATCCACTGGGCCGGCACCGAGAGTTCGGCGGTGATGTGCGGCTGGATCGACGGCGCCGTGCGTTCCGGCGAACGGGCCGCGAACGAAGTCCTGGTCGACCACGCCCTGCCTGGCACCTGATCGCCTCAGTTGCAGTCCAGTTCGTAGACGAACAACACCCGCGGGTACACCGTTAACCATTCCGGTGGCTGCGGAATGCGCGTGACGCTCGTCGCGGTCGTCCCCAGCCACGCCAGCGCCTCCCGGTACTCGTCAAAACCCGCTGGCGCGAAGGGATATCGGTGGTAGCGCGCGAACGCGTGCACGTGTGCGTAGAGGGCGAGCTTGCCGATGGGCCCGTCGGGCATGTCTTCGAATACGATGATGCGCCGGCGCGCCACTCGCCGGCATTGCGTGATCAGTCTGACCGGGTCGTGGCTGTGGTGCAGTACCTCACTGAGGATCACGTTGTCAAATGCTTTGTCCGGGAATGAAATTGACGTGCCATCGAACTCGGCGAACGGGATGTCGACGGAGCGGGAGTCCTTGACGTCGATGCCGGTGGGCACCGCCCCATACATCTCGCGCAGGTACACCGAGAGGTGTCCGCTGCCGCACCCGACGTCGAGCACACTGTCCCCGTGACCAACGTACTCAGCCAGCGCCTCCGCCTGCTCGCGCAGCCGCACGGCGGGTTGCAGGACATGCTGGACTTCAGAAAGTTTGCGACGAAACATCTGGGCCAGAACGTAGCACGCTCAACTCGTGGTTCTCCCAGTCGGTGAACCGTCTCGGACTGAACTAGGGAGTTGCGTCCCGGTGTCGGAGTTGCTGGGACAGCGCGTCGATCTCGCTGCGCAGTTCCTCGATCTGGGCGGCCGTTGCCACCTGGTTCGCGGTGTCGGTTTCTTCGACGCGCTGCACGATCCACGAGGCCAGCGACGCCGTCACCACCCCCACCAGACCGATGCCGCCCATCATCAGCACGACGGCGATGCCGCGTCCGGTGACCGTCACCGGATACAGGTGGCCGTAGCCGACGGTGGTCACCGTGGTGATCGACCAGAACACCGCGTCGCCGAATGAGGCGATGGTGGCGCCCGGCTGACCACGTTCGGCGTCGAGCATGGCCAACGACGCCACATAGACCAGCAGCGTGACACCGGACAGCGTATAGAGCAGGATGCGGCCGCGGATGACGTCGCCGACCGCCCGCTGCAAAGCGCCGACCAACACCAGCAGGCGCAGCACGCGCAGCGGGCGCAGTATCGGTAGCGCAACCACCAGCAGGTCGATCAGGTGCTGGAAGAACCACCGGCGGCGGTCGGTGGCCAGGATCAGGCGCGCGATGTAGTCCACGACGAACAGGCTCCACGCCAGCCATGTCGCCAGCCAGAGGAGTCGGGCCTCCTCACCAGCGGGCCGGGTGAGGACCTGCACCGAGTACATGACCAGAAAGGCCAGGGCGATCAGTGCCAAGGGCCATTCGGTGCGGCGCACCCACAGCTCTTCCTTGCTCGGCTCGGTCATGCGGCACAGCGTATCCCGGCGAATATCAAAGACTTTCGACCAGATCATGGTCCGGGCGAGGCCGCCGGGTCACAGCCTCACCAGAGGTAGACCACGGCGTCCTTGCCCCCGGTGCACCTGATCCACGGGTTCGCGCCGTCGCCGGCGCACTGCATCAGGAAGTTCGCGGCGTTCTTCGGATCGCAGTTCGCGCCCGGGACGGTGAAGCAGTCGACCGCTCCCGGCGCCGATACCGTTCGCTGCCCATTGGTGGCGTTGCCGTAGGTATTCCAGTACGTGCGCAGGACGGTGTTGGCGAAATAGCACGACGTCTGGGGTGAGCCACGCCCCCCGTGTGACCCGAACCCGGTGGTGTTGCTCAGCTGGAAGCCCTGGTCGCAACTCTGGCGACTGGCGCTCTGGTCCGGTCCCGTGACCAGCGGAGGTGTGGCATCGGCCGGGCGCGGCGGGATCGATTCCTGCGGAATAGACGTTGGGGCGCTTTCGCCGGCGTAGGGCGGAATGGTCGGCGGCACCGTCGCTGACGACGGGGCGTGCGGCGGGTCCGGTTGCGCCAGCAGGCCGACAACCATGCCGACTGCGCCGAGAATCAGCACCACCGATGCGCCGACCACCGCGGGAACGACCCAGCGCCGCCGCGGCGGCTGCTGAGGTTCCGGCACCGACACCGGCTGCGGACCCGACGGCGGCACAGTTTGCGGATAGACATACTGACGCGGCGGCGGAGGCACGGGCGACCATGCCGCAGCGCGGGTCGGCATCTCTTCGGTGCGATCGACGGGGTCGACCGCGGTGCGCGCGCCGCTGCGCAACGCCCGTTCGGCAGCGCGACCGAATGCCCCGGCGCTGCCGTAGCGATCGTCAGGTTCTTTGGCCATGCCGCGCGCGATGACCTCGTCCAGCGCCGGCGGGACCCGCGGGTTGGCCAGGCTGGGTCGAGGCGGCGGCGACGACATGTGGGCCGCGACGAGGCCACCCTGGGTCTGCGCTGGAAAAGGTAGCTGGCCGGTCAGCGACTCGTACAACACGCAGGCCAGCGAGTAGATGTCGGCGGCAGGCGTGATCTCGGTGCCGGTGAAACGTTCGGGCGCCATATAGGCCCACGAGCCGACGCGCATATCGGTGGCGGTCAGCCGGGTGTGCTCGCCCACCACTTCGGCGATTCCGAAGTCGACCAGGTACGCGAAATCGGCTGGGGTGACAAGAATGTTCTGCGGCTTGATGTCACGATGGACGAGGCCGTCGGCATGCGCGGCATCGAGGGCCGCGGCGATCTGGTTGATGATCATCACTGCCCGGTTCGCATCCAGCGGGCCGTTGGCCAGCAAGGTCTCCAGGTCTCTGCCGCGAACCAGGCGCATGTCGATGAACAGCGAACCGTCGATCTCGCCGAATCCGTGTATCGGGATGACATGCGGTTCCTGCAATGTCGCCGCGGCATGCGATTCCCGCTCGAAGCGGGTGCGGTACTTGCGGTCGTTGGCGTACTGACTCTTGATGATCTTGAGGGCGACGGTCCTGCCGATCTGGTTGTCGTAGGCCTCGTAGACCTCCCCCATGCCGCCTTTGCCAAGGACACCGGTGATCGTGTATTTGCCGAAGGTAGTCCCGACACGCTGATCCACCGCTGACACCGTCATCGCCCTCCCGTAGGAATTATGCGGCACAACACGTGGATGTCTAGCTGTCGGCCTTGCACTGGGCGGCGGGAAGCTGGGCTAGGTGACTGGTCAGCCAGCTGGCGGCGGCGTCGAGTGCGCGTTTGCCGTCGTCGAACAGGCCGGACTCGGGCTCCGCGGCGATCGCGACGGCGACCTTGCCGGTCGGGGTGTCAAGGACACCCAGTTGACGCGCAAGGTATTTGCCAGCTGGCGACGGACCCCAACCGCCTTTGAACTGAGCACCGGGGAGTTGGCCGATGCCCCAGCGTTGCTGCGGGCTTATGTCGCCCATCAGAGCGAAAATCGGCGCGTTTGCCTTGTTGCAGAATGCGTGGCCGATGAACCGCACCTGATTGGTCAGCGACCAATTCGTCTGTCCAAATATGGTGAATTCCCTTCGCAGCCTTCGTGATTCGACGGTCGTCGGGTCACCGGTCTCCTGCAGGACCTGCTGCACTGCGGCGGCGGCGGTGGCTGGATCGCCCAGTTGCTGCCAAAGCGCTTCGGCTGCGGCGTTGTCGGATTCGATGATCGCGGCCTTCATCTGGTCGGTGACTTTTCCCTGCGCGCGGTAGGCAGCGATCACCAGCGGTACTTTGATCGTCGACCAGGCCGGCCCCTGCTGCCAGTCGCCGTATGTCAATGGCGGTTCTGCACTGCCGACGGCGACCACCGCCAGGCCCATCGCGGCGTTCAGCCGGTGGGTCAGCTGGGTGAAATCGCCGGCCAGGTCGGCCGCGTGCGGGGTGGGTGCGCTGGGCGGCACCGGTGGCACTGAAGGGTCCGAGCGTGGCGGCGACGGTCCGTGCCGGTAGGTGTAGACGGCGGTGAGCGTGACAATCGCGGCCGCCGCAACCAGCGTTGCGGCCACCGTCATCACCCGTCGGGCGCTACCCCGCTTTGGCTTGGAGATAAGAAACTATTCCTTGCGTGACCGCGGTGGCGTATCGGGCCCGACCGTCGGCGGTTTCCATCTGGGCGGCGTCCTCGGCGTTCTTCATGTTGCCGAGTTCGACGAGGACGGCCGGGTATTCCGCGAAGTTCAAGCCGGCCAGGTCCGCACGGCCATACAGACCGTCGGAGCCGATGTAGTTGGCCGGGCGGAAGCCGGCGGCGATCAGGGCGCTGCGCATCGCGTTGGCAAGCTGCATCGACGGTCCCTCTTGAGAAGGTCGCAGCGGCGGGCTGGAGTAGTTGACGTGGAAGCCGTGTCCGGACGCGGGGCCGCCGTCGGCGTGGATGCTGACGATCGCGTCGGGGTGCGCGGCGTTGGCACGCGCGGCGCGGTCGTCGATGCAGGGCCCGGCCGAGTTGTCGTCACTTCGGGACAATTGGGTGTTGACGCCCAAACCGCTCAGATTCGCCGCCACCATGTTGGTGACATCCCAGGTGAACGCATGTTCGGGATATCCGTTGCCCGCCGCGGTGCCCGAGGTGTTGCACGGTTTGGTGCCGCCGCGGCCGTTCGGCACCTGCTGATTGATCGACGCGTCGGCGACACCGTTGTGACCGGGGTCGAGGAACACGCTCATGCCGGCGATCCCGGCGGCCGCGGCGCGTGGACCGGTGACCGTGGCGGCGAGGACAAGCGGTGCTGCGGCGGCGCATTTCAGCACGTCGCGCCTGGATACTCGGCTCACCGCGCGATGGTAACAACCGGGCGCCTGCTCACGCCCCTCACCTGAACCGTCGCAGCTGTGAACCGCGGGGGCTAAGCTCTGAAAAATGCGGATCGTGATGCTCGGTTCCATTGCAACGGTGTCGGCGGTGACGGCGCTCGCCCTACCGGCCACTGCACACGCGGACTCGAAGAACTTCAAATCCCCGTCCGGCAACATCACCTGCATTCTGGACAGCACGCTGGTCCAGTGTGACATCAGCGACTACACATTCACTCCGCCGCCACCCCCCGAGTGCGCCCAACACATCAAGTGGGGCAACCGATTCACGTTGTCGCCGGGCAAACCCGGAGCGGTCACCTGTCACGGTGACACCACAGAAGTGCCGGGTGAACCGACTCTCGACTACGGCAAAACCATCAGCGCCGGGACATTGACGTGCCTCAGCGAGCAGTCGGGGGTGCGCTGCACCGACACCGCCAGCAAGCACTTCTTCCGAGTGTCGCGGGACTCCTTCGAACTCGGGTAGCCCATTCCCATTGGCGCTCAGCAAATTTCAGCTGTCAAGCGCCTCGCGCAGGTGTTGCTCCGGGTCGGTCCGGGAACCACGGGAACGGCCGAGGTCGCTCTCGACGTCCAAAGGATAGCGGCGACGTCCAGCACTATGGGCACGATGAGCTCCGTGCACGGTCTGCGGGGACCGAACCGGTGCGCTTACCGATCCCAGTTGCGCGCTCAGCGCACGGGTGAGCGATGACGTTGCCTTGCATCATCTTCGGGTCCGATTCACGAGCTGTGTTGTGAATCAACCTTATTGGCGGACCCGGAGGATCAAGGGGTGATGAGCGCGCGCGACCCGGCCCGGACTTGATGCAGCTAAATAGGGGCAGCCTAGCGGTCGACCATGGAAAAGGAGCATTATGGTTTGGCTGGGTTGCTGGCAAAATTGATGGAGGGCTTGTTGGAGGGCACGTCGTTCGGGAAATACCAGCTCATCGAGTTGCTGGGCCGTGGCGGCATGGGCGAGGTGTGGCGGGCGTACGACTCCGCCACCGAACGAGTCGTCGCGCTTAAAATCCTGCCCGCCGAGATCTCCAACGACGCGATTTTCCAGCAACGCTTTCGACGCGAAGCGCACTCGACCGCACGGCTGAACAATCCCCATCTGATTCCCATTCACACCTACGGGGAAATCAACGGTCGATTGTTCGTCGACATGCGTTTGATCGAGGGGCGCGACCTGCAGGCCGAACTCAACACCGGGCCCATGGCGCCCGCGCGCGCTGTCGGCATCATCAACCAGGTCGCCAAAGCCCTCAACGCCGCCCACCGCGACGGGTTGCTGCACCGCGATGTCAAGCCGTCCAACATCCTGCTCGACCCCGACGACTTCGCATATCTGATCGACTTCGGAATCGCCCGCGCGGCAGGCGATCTGGCGTTGACCAAGGCGGGAGACTTTGTCGGAACATGGCATTACATGGCCCCGGAGCGCTTCAGCACGTCAACCGTCGACGCCCGTTCGGATGTCTACTCGTTGTCGTGTGTGCTCTATGAATGCCTGACGGCGCAACACCCTTTTCCGGGCACCACCCTGCAGCAACAGGTCACCAGTCACCTCACTGCGCCGCCGCCGCGGCCCACCAGCACCAATCCCGGGTTGCCGGGGGCGTTGGACGTCGTCATCGCCAAAGGCATGGCCAAACACCCCGACGACCGGTACGACACCGCGGTGGAGTTGGCCAAAGCCGCCAACGATGCGCTCGTCGCACCGCCACAAGCGGAACCCACGCTGATGCGGCCGGCTGTCCCGATCCACGACCATTTCGGCGCGCGCCCGGACCCGCGTCCGCCTCGATTCCCGCCACCGCAGCCCCCGCCGCCGCCGCCCCCGCGGATGCCGCCTCCGCGAACCCCGCCACCACAGCAGGATCCTGGCCCGCGGACCCCGCTGCCCCAACATGACCCTGGCCCGCCCACCATGGCGCGACCGGCGCAAACTCCACCTCCCACCCCTGCGCCGGTTGCCGCACGGCCGGCCACCACACCGCCGCAACCGTCGAAGCCGTGGTGGCGGCGCAAGGCCGTCGCAGCGGCGGTCCTGGTCACGGTGGCAGCGATCCTGACCGGGGTTGTCGCCTTCGGTAGTTCGGGTCCCGCCACCGAAGAGTTTCACCAGATCACGCTGCCGTTTCGCGGGCTGAGCGAACCGCAGGGGCTGTCGGTCGACGCGGCCGGCACGGTCTACGTCGCCGATAGCCCGCACAACCGGATTCTGGCGCTGTTCGCGGGCGCGGACGCGCCGCACCCGCTGCCCTTCGAGGGCCTCAACTATCCGACCGGGGTGACCGCCGACCCCGGCGGCTCGGTCTACGTCAACGACGCCCGTAACCGGCGCGTGCTGGTGCTCCGCGCGGGATCACAGAAACAAGAGGAGCTGCATTTCACCGACTTGCAAGACCCGACCGGCCTCTCGGTGGACGGCAGCCGCACCGTCTATGTCACCGACACCGCGCGCAACCGGGTGGTGATGCTGCGCGACGGGTCGATCGTGCAAGAAGAAGTGCCTTTTTCCGGGTTGAACAGTCCGACCGGTTTGGTGGTCAGCAGCGGTGGAACGGTGTACGTCGCTGACGGGGGAAACAATCGGGTGCTGATGTTGGCTCCCGGCAAGGACCAGCAAGAGGTGGGCTTCGAAAACCTGAAGAAACCCGGCGGCGTAACGCTGGACGGTCAGGGCGCGGTCTACGTCAACGACGCCGGGCACAATCGAACCCTCAAATTGCCCCCAGGATCCTCAGAACAAGTCGAGCTGCGCTTTACCGGACTCGACAATCCGTGGGGTTTGGCGGTCGACAGGAACGGCACCGTTTATGTCGGAGGACACAACAGCCAGATCGTGGCACTGAAGCCGAAGTAGTAATACTCACGACAGCGGTCATGCAGCAGTCGCTATTTGGCGATCTTTACCACGCGACTGCGGGCGCAGTCGCACTGCACCCGAACAGTCATGGCGGGCAATTACTTTCAGCGACAGACTTATCCGTTGCAGTGACGGCGAGTTGATACTTGACCGCGACGCCGAGGTAGATCTCAATGAACCGGCACGTGAACTGGCGATTGGTTGGCAGCCACTCGTCCGGGCCGGAGTCGGACTTGCGCCCGTTTTCCGCCGCCGACACCGCGAGCAGGTTTGCGGTGTCGTTGGCAAATTCGAGGCGCCGCGCAGCGGACCACTGCGCCGCGCCGGCATCCCACGCCCGTTTCAACGCGAACACATGGTCAATCTCGATGGCGTCGCGGGCGGGGCCGCCGAACACGAGGGTCGCGCCGGAATACGGGTCCTGGAGGATTCCGGCGGTTACCTTGCAATTCCTGGTCCCGGGTTTGAACACAACGTCGGTCAACTGCGCCCCCAACACCCGATTACGGGTATCGCATCCGGTGTGTTCGGTATCGGCCCACGCCGGCCCGAACACACAACCCTTGCCCGCCTTGCAACTTCGTTCATATCCCGGGACGTTCGCGAGCCGCGGGATGACGACGGCTGAGCTCAACAACTGAGCGATGTGTTGAGAAATGCCCGGGGCGAGGGTAGCGCTGGATGTGGTGGGCGAAGGCGCCGCCACGGGATTCTGCGGCACCGCTCTGGGTTGAGTGACCGGCGACGCGCAGCCGACCACGACGGCCAGCAAGACCCCGATGATCACCAACGCCTCGGCGACCCTCCGCCGCTTCACCCGGTCCCCGCACAATGTGACATATCGCAGTTCTACCGCGGGCCACCGACTACGACTAAATGCCCGGGTCATCCGGTGAACATACGGCAGCGCGCCGCTCGCACCGGCGTCACATGCGTGCGCCGCTCCGCAACGACCTGTGCGGGATTTCTAGATTTCCCGGAACAGTTGTCGCACCCACCGCAACCCGTCCTGAAGCATCCTTGTCATCCTCTCCGACTAAGTCTTTTCGAGGCAAGAGCTGCACAGCCACCGCACCTGCCGTTCACGCCAGCACCTGACGTTCGGCAAAAACCCACCGCACCGGGTCCATACAGCGAAACGGACAGATGCCACTGGCACTCACCTGTTGCCCGTGCGGAGCACCACCCAGCGCGGACACCGCGAAGAAACGGTGGTCATATTGTCGGCCGGTATGGGGGTTCACCATATTGCGCAGCATCGGACCGGCATCGAAACGTTGCAGCAGACTGTGTACCTCCGCGTGCAACAGCCACCCGTCGTCGTCGCTGTAGCGACCCGGGACCAAACCGGGATCGCGCGCAAACGCGGCACCGGCATTAGACATGATCTGTCCGAAGTAGCTCTTGCTCACCTTCCGAAGCTCCTGTAGCGCATCGAATTTCGAAAGAATCACGGCCAGGCGCGGGTTGCCGTCACCGATCAGTCGCATCACCGTACGCAATACTTCACGCGGATCGCCGCCGGTGGCAGCATCCGTGGGGATCAGGTCGCGCAGGTGGTCCCGGACCTCTTCCACCCGCATCGGGTCGAAGAGGAACAGCACCGCGTCGGCCGCGGCGAAGAACTCCCACGGACGTCCACCGACGTTATGGTTCTCCAGATCCTCGCCCGCCACGTCGCGAATGACCAGGAACTCACGAATGCCGTTCCACAATCCGAGGCTGAAGATCAGTGGCTCATGGTGGTTGCTGCCGGTTTCAGCCTTCGGCGTGGGCGGCAGGATGCCTCGCTCCTCGAAAAGCGGCTTCTCGTAGTTCTCCCGATATCGTTCGCGGGTATCGCCGTTGGCGAAATCCAATTCACGTTGGTCACGTTCGAGGTGGCGCTGCAACTGCTTGATCATCACGGCGATGAACACTGTCTTGCCTGTCGAACGTGCACCCGCCATGGCCAGGCAAGTGGCGTTACCGAAACGCCAGTACGGCGGCAAATGGTAATGACACACCGGGCAGATCTCGATCACAGATCCACCGAGCTCATTTTCTGCCTGCTGGCGCGGGCCTTCCGGCGGAGAACCGACCGGAAGTTGATACTCGACGATCTTGCCCATCGACACCGGACGTCCACGAAAGGCGCTTGCCACCTCGTCGTTCGAGGGGTCGCGGGGTTGGGCTTCAGCCCACACCGAGAGATGATCTGGAAGCACGTTGAAGCATCGCGGACATTTGGTCATCGGGTCATCCATGCCCTCGTAACGGCGCGACGATCGCTGCCACTGCCTGATCGATGAGGTGCGGATGAGCGTCGTAGAAGGAGCCGGCGCGGACACCGGGCGGTGGTGGCGGCAGGACGGCGCCCGAGAAGCCCGGATACCGTCGCGCCGACTCCGACAGCACCAACAGACTCACCGGAAACGGCTGCCGCACCGGCTGAATCGCCGCGTCGGTGATCACCACCGTCAACCCAGAACCGGCGATGCGTCCCACGGCAGCGTCGAGGTTCGCGCCGATGCCGTAACCGGACCGGCCGAGCGCCTCCCCCATCCGGGCTGCCAGCTCGCCGATCGAACCGGTGGGTATCTCGGTGAACTTGCCATCGGCCAGACACGCGCGCAACGGTTGCGCTCCCCCGACGACCGCCGCGATGCCGGCTACCAAATCGGTTGCCGCAGCCAAGGTTCCGTCAGCTACCAGGGGCGCGACCGACGCCGAGGCATCTATTACGCAACCGACGGTCAACTGACGCTCCGGCGGCAGCGAATCCATTCCGAGCGCACCGCGGCACGCCACCCGAGCGCGACTGGCCAAAGCCGGCAACGTGGCGTCGGCCGCTTTGAGCCGCGTAGTGACGGCCACCTGATCCGGGCTGGCCGGGGCGATGGTGGCCAACTCGATGGACGCCAGGCCGGACACTTCGCGCGGCGCGAGTTCGGCGTAGTCGGCGTCCAGATCCTGCGGGCTGTCGGGGCCGATGGTGACGTGCAGCACGGTGTCTTCGTCGAACTGCGGCCGCCCGGAGTCGGGGACGGCGGCGATGATGATCTCTTCATCGACGCGCGGCACGATGAGCATCCCGGCGGAATACGACCGTACCGGCGCCTCGGCCCCGTTGTTCAATCGCGCCACCAAACGTACGCCGGTATTGCGCGAGCCGACGACCGCCAGCGTCACCGATAACGGCCGCCGCGGCAGCCGGGCGGACGCGGCACCGTCGAGCAGGTAGGTTGCCATAGACGTGCCTCCTCTCAACTCGTCCAGCGACGTCCAGATCGCTGCTGGCTCTGGTCACCGATATTTCTGTCCTGCAACCACTCTCGTGCAACCCGGTGGTAACCGGAGAAGAATCTCTCGGCCTGATCGGCGCTCAGTCCGCGGACTGTGGGCCAGGCTGCGTCCCGAAGAGCCGCGACGTCGGCGGGTCCGGTGTAAACCCGGCGACGAACCACAGCGTTAACGATGGCATCCGCCCACGACGCGCGACCATCGGAATGGTCGGTGAAGTCGGTCAACAGCGTCGGCGGTTCGAGATCCCTACCGACACAGCGCAGTAAGGCGTGAGCGATGATCCATTCGACACCGATTAGCTGGGACTCGACCAGGTCGGCGAGCAAACCCACGACCTCGTCGGCGCGGGCGGAAAGACTCTGGCGAAGTTCCTGGGCGACAGGTTTGTCGACATCGCATATGGCGTCGCCGCGTGACTGCCCCAGCGTGAACAGAACCGCCACGGTTACCACGACCTCGTCGGCGAGGTCGCCGACATGTCCAAGCCGCAGATTGTCGAGGACAGTCGACGTGCAGTCCCGGAAAACCTGCTCGACGCGTCCGGCAGGCCAGGGGCGCGGTGCGCGGTGCAGCGCGCGCAGTTGTGCGCAGGCCACCGCACAGCGATCCCAATGATCAGGGTCGGACGGCAGCGTTGTGCCGGCGATAGATTCGATCAAATCCGTTGGGAGGGAGTCGTAATAAAGTGCGGTGAGCGCCGTGCCCGGTTGAACACGTTGGGGCCACCGGTAGAAGATATCGGCGAGCTCGCCTGCCAGTCGGGTGTGCACACTGAGTTGGGTCACCAGCTCCCGGCAATCGCCGTCTGCGAGTTCGTCAGCGTCCAAGGCGAGGTAGATCGCGTCCCTGGCTAGTTGCGACACAGCCTGCGTGGTGAGCGGCAAGCCGTGGGGGTTCTGGACCGCGCACAGGACATAGCGCGGCAGCAGCACTCGATCATAAGCCTGCGGGTTGGGCGGGATGACCGGCACTCCAGAGGGGTCGTCGAAGAGCCACCGCCACACCTCGGGGTCGAGGGTGTCCAGCACGTGAGCGGGTTGGCGGGCGACGAGCGGCCGCAGTATCAGCTCGCGTGTTGCAAGGCTGATCGCGGCATCATTGACCAGCGGGTGGACCACGGCTTCGGTCAGCGCGTTGAGCGCGTCAGGACTGATCAGGGCACTGACGTCCGCACCTTGACGCGACAGATCCGCCTCGGTGCGACCGAGCCGGTTGAGCAATTCGATGACCCGCAGTTGCGCGCGCAGCGAATGCACCTCATCGAGCGCTGCGACTAACCTGTCCCGAGCAGCGAGTATCTCCGGCCACAACGGCGCGATGTCTACGACCGGTTCGACGGGCAGGTCGGCGAGTTGACTGCCGAGAACCCAGTCGGGATCGTTCAGGATGTTCTGCAACAGGTGCTGCGCGGCCCCACCCACGCCACTGTCGCGCCGACGCGCCCGAATGAACCTGTCGTAGGCGTCGGCGACCGTCGTCGGGGCGGTAACCGCCACGGCTGCGACTACCGCGGCCCCGATCCACTCGACGTCGTAGGCGTGGCGGGGTGCGTTATCGGCGATCACACAGTCAGCGTCGGTGTGAAACTCGCTCAATTCCTGATCGTGACGGACCGCGACCGCGAGCGGCCACTCCGGCGCCAGGTCGTGATCGCCGAGTTCAGCTGCGATCGAATCCTGTTGCGCTATCAACCTTGTCGCCGATGACTCGTCTCCCAGCACCCCTTCGGCCAGGACCGACCATCCGGTGACGGTCACCGTTCCGGCCCGGGTGCGGTGGGACGATCCCAGCTGTCCGATACTGGGTTCCTCGTCTTCGTCGATGGCGATCCATCCGCCTGCAGGTGCGCCGACCGCGCCATTGCGCGCGACGACGACCAGGTGGATACCCTGTCCGAGATCGGTTCTGGCCAGCGCAGAGTCGTCGTGCGTGGACCAACTGAATCTGCGGGCGGTTCCCGGTGACATGAAGTGGCTCAGTGCGGCGATCCAACGCGGGCCACTGTCGAGCTCGCCCGTCATGAGCATGACGCCCGGGCCGCCTTCTAGGGCGGCATGAACGGCGTCCAGCAATACCCGGAAAACACTCTGCCGGTCGAAGGTCGTGCCGGTGAGGAAACTGACCACCGCTGCGGCGTTCATGTCCTCGTTGGGTTCGACAGCGGCTTCACCGGCCAGGGTGGCAGCCGCGACTTCGGCGGCACCGTATGGCCTCAACCACTGTGTGGAGCCCCAGAGCTGGATGGGTCGAAGGGCCGACGGGGCGGAAGTCTCGCGGTCGAGCAGCACGTGGGCGAAGACGTTGCCAGGCCGTCCTGTTGCGTCCTTGCCCGCATCGACGGTGTGCCAGTACCCGGCGGTACGGGCACTGAGCGGGGCATACACCAAACGCGCTGGCCGAGTCTTGATTTCAGCGGGGGTGGGATAGGTCGGCAATGGCTCGCCGACGTCGAAACTGGTGACGATCCGCGCCGTCAACTCCTGTCGTTCCGCGCGCGTCAGATCGCCTGTTTCGTCCTTGACCTGCCAACCTCCCCCGGTCCCGGAGCCGTCGTCGAACGAGGTGTAGATGAGTT
Source organism: Mycobacterium sp. NGS24 (assembly GCF_059813065.1). Classification (NCBI taxonomy): domain Bacteria; kingdom Bacillati; phylum Actinomycetota; class Actinomycetes; order Mycobacteriales; family Mycobacteriaceae; genus Mycobacterium; species Mycobacterium sp. NGS24. The sequence goes on along the minus strand of NZ_JCALDW010000001.1, from coordinate 206,032 downwards.
GGGCGTAGCGCGGTGCACACCTGTCGAGGGTGAAGTACTCCGAAACATCCTGCGGCGACGGCGCGCTCATTGTGACGATCCCGGCAGCGGATCGAAGTACTGCAGATGTTGCAGCGATGGGTCAGCCAGCGCGTAGCGTCTGCTGCGATCGGCGACCGACGCGATGAAGAGCCGGAAAAACCCGCGGTGCCAAGCCCAGTCGACCTGCCACCCGGTGCGGTAATCGCCGCGCGGAATGGCCTCGAGCGAACACTGCGGCGTGGGCTCGCCACCGCGGGGTGGCCTGAAGTACACATGCTCACCGTCGGCGGGGCCGAGTGGGAAACGCTCGCGATTGTTGACCATCACAAAAGCCACCGGCGAGTCGACGGCGTGATCGCTGCGCAGCACGAGTTCCCTGACGTGCGGCGGCGCCTCCTCGCGGGATATCAGACCATAGTGCAAGCGATGCAGTCCCGGATACCGCAACACCGTGATTTGACCCCGCACCTGTTCACCGCGTGAGAACGCTACCGGGACAAGGCAAACGGTGCATCCCTTGGGCTCCAGCCGTCGCGGCAGGATGAGCGCCCCGTCACGCCGGTACTGGCTTTTGCTAATGTCGGTCAGCGGTTGGTTGCGGTCGCAGATCTCCTCGGGGCTGAGCGTGGCGCTACCCACGTAGATGAGCACCGCTGCTGCGTGCTCGGGCCAGCCGAAGGTAATGATTTCGGTGTCGAAGCGTTCGATGATCTCGGCGTCGGTGACGGGCGGCAGCGGCCGGGTCCTGACCTTAGTGGTACCGATGCGGGCTTTGCCACCCAACAGCGTGACAGGGGTGAGGTACGCGCGATCCCAGGCCGTGGGCCACGGCACCCCGGCAATGCGGGAACGGTTGTTGTCGGCCGCGACGACAGGATCTTTGATCAGGGCTTCGTCGTCGAAACCCTGCACCTGCAGCGCGGCCTCGGCCATCTCACTGCCCGCTAATCCCGGCGGCGGCGGGGCGCTGACCCGGTACACCCGGACCTGTCCGGCCGACGGGGTCGTCCACGTCAAGTCGAATCGTGAATTGTCCTCGCTGATAACAACTTCCATGTCGTCAACCCTGCCCAGCACCACCGAAACCAAGATCTCCTGCTGGCGCGGTCGCGACAACCGCACCGATGCACCGACAGTGACCTCGGCCAGTGCTCGGTACAGGTAACGCATGCCACGCGTCGCCTGGTTGTCGACGAATCCGGTCAGGTTGGTCTGGTCGGCGCAGATCTGGTTACGCGGGTCGTCCCGTACTGATGTGCTGCCTTCCAGCGGAATGCGGTATACCCGCACCGACCGGGTGCCGGGGTAGGTCGTCCATCGGCCGATCACCCGGCCTTCGTCTTCGGTGACGTTGAAATCGTCTACCGGGCTGACCTCTTGGCCTTCGGCGAGCAGGAAAGGCTGGTTGTGCCGGGCGTCTTCGTTGTCGACGCCGACGTGGCACCACACCTGGTAGTGGCGCACCGCACAGGTCAGGTAGCGGTTGTCGTGCACGTGCAGTGAGGTGGTGACTGCGACCAGATCGCCGGCTTCCGGTTTGAACGGCGCAGCCGCGTCGTCGGCGGAGACAACGCGATAGATGACCATCTTGCCGGCCTCGGGCAGGTACGGCTCATAGCTCAGCCGCAGCCCCTCCTGTGTGCTCTTGAGGGCCAGAGGTCCGGCCTTGACGTCGGTTTCGCCGTACTCGTAGTCACAGAAGTCCCGGTGCGTGAGGTTGCGCAGAATGCCCTCGACGCGTTCGTCGTGTCGCGGGGGCACGGCCCGGGGTTGCCGGGCGGGCTGGGGCGGTACAACGGCCCGTGGGGCGGGTGTCGTCGGCGCGTCCTGTACAGCTTTGGCGGGTTGCGTCGGTGCCGCGTCCGGGCCGGCGAATTCTGCTATCAAGGCGGCGATTTCACGACCGAGGTAGGCCGCTGGACCGGGTAGCTTCTTACCGATCTGTTCAGCGTCGGTGTGTCCGAACTTGACCAGATTTCTGAGCGTGACGTCCTTGATCAGGACCGCACCGTCGGCGCCCTCCGCGATCCGGCGCGCACGCCACTGCATCAGTGCCGCCACGACGGCGGCATTGGGGTCGGCGGGTGTCACTTCGGGTTCCGGCTTGGCCTGAGTGCCCGCCGATGGCGATTCGACTGATCCGCGAGTCGATTCCGAAGTGGGCAGCTCCGTGCTGGGACTCATGAGTTCGTCCGGCAACTGGTCGAAGGCAATGGTCGGGCTCACCCCGAATTTCACCTGCTGCAAGAGGAATTCGATCGTGGGTGACCATGCGGCACACAGCGGCGACGCCACCCGCGTGGACCAGTCGGCGGGATGGGCAGCGATGGTGGCCAATTCGTCGGGCCGCGGTGGATCGAGGCCGGCGGCCGTGAGCCGCTCGGCAAAAATGGTCAGCACCTCGAGGCGCCTGGTTTCCTTTGCGTCAGCCATCTCAGAACTTGAACCCTCTCCCGGGCTCGGGTGGGACGTAACCCTGGCTGGGCTCAGGCACGCCGGTACCCCGCCACGGCGCTGACGGGCCCGGCGGCGCGGGTATCGGTTCGTCCCAGCCGGCGTGCGCGACCGCATTCACCCCGAGTCTGATGTGGTCAACCGGAATGGCATCACTGAATTGTGTTGCCACGCAGACTTTTCCGATCCCCGCGAGGTTCGCGGCGCGTGAGTCCTCTACCACCGCACCCGAACCGTTCGTAATCGCGACGTCGGTGAGCATGGACGAGTCGAACCGGAAGGTGTTCGCCGGTGGCGCCGGCCGGTCGATCTCGGCGAGGAATTCCGCTCGGGGCACAGTCGGTCCACCGGGTTGCTCCACGCGACTGACCAGCGTGTCGATCAGTTGTCCCAGCGATCCGGTCAGATTGTGCAGGGCGCGGCGCCAGGTTACGTCGGCGCCGGTGGAGGTCACTGATCCGGTGAACAGCGCTGTCGACCAGTTGTCCAGCACCGAACCACTTCCCCGACCCGGGTACACCCACAGCGCTGAACTGTCCGCGGTCGCCTTCCGGTCTCCCGGCTGCGGCGGAAGGGCTGACAGAACAAGGTGTTCCCAGGCTCCGCTGAGCCAGCCGAGATTGAACAGGTCGCGACGTAGATAGCCGGCCGTCGTGGCGACATCGCCGTCGGCAGGCGTTGCGTATCCCACCGCGGTGGACAGCGGGAGTCCCCAGGACACCCGCAACGTCTCGCGACTGCGCTGTTGGTCGGGTCCGAGCGGTGCCGCCAGAAAGGTCCCCAACGCGCGACTCCACGCCAAGAATTCGCCGTACCCCTGGGAGAGCCGGTTGAGGTCTCGTAGGGCGGCGCGCATGTTCTCGTCGTCGACCGCCCGTTCGTTGAGCACGGCCCTGCGCTTGTTCAGCAGGTGGAACAGTTCCTGCTGGTTACGGACAAATGCCCGGACACACAGCATCAAGCTGATCAGGTAGGTGGCCAACGCGATTGCCAAGGCATACCACCATTTCAGATGGCCGGTCACCGTCAGGTAGGTGACGAGCGCAGTGACGACCAGCATCAAAATCAAGGTGAACTGGATCCACCGGGCCAGCTTCTTGTTGCTCGCGTCGGGCTCCGGCGGCAATTCGGTTGCATTGTTGAGCTTTTGCAGGAGCGCCTGAACCTCGCTGTAGACAGCGGCAAAGGCATCGGCCAAGCGGCGTCCGACGGCTACGCCGAAACTCCCGGCGTGTTGGCGCTGCCACGATTCCAGGTTGTTACGGGTTTCCCGGGCCTGCAGTCCCTGGTCGGGGGCCCGCTCGAGGTCATTGAGCTTGTGCCGCAGACTCATCAGGCCCAGCAGGTCCGTGGCGTCGATGCTGTCGACCTGAACACTGGCCGAGATGGCGCCGGGGAGGTCGTTGAATCTTTCGGCGGGGCCGGGGACGATTTCGGCTGCCTTGCCGATGATCGCCCTGTTCACGCCGATCTGTACCGGCGGCAGTTCGGCGCTGCGCGCGCCGGCATCGGCCAGCGTCATCGCGGCGCGGCTGTAGTCCTGCCAGACCGCTGACAGGTCGGCGCGCGCGCTGTGTTGCGCTCCGGCGGACTGCCCCGCCAGTACTCCGCTGAGTTGACTTGATGCAGCGGCGATGTCGGACCACTCGGCGCGTTGACCACGCGCGGTGCGGCCATTGACCACGACTTCGTAGGCGGAGTCAACGCCACCGAATACCGTGCGATTCACGGTGGCGGCGATACCGGCGGAAACACTGTTGATCATGGCCGCATACCAGGCTGCGGGCGCATTCTTGATTGCCGCCCACATGAATCCGAAGAACATCTTCAACGCGGCACCCAGCCCGATCTTCTCCGCAGCGGGAGCACGTTCGTAGCTGCGGCGCGGGCCTTTGAGTACGGCCGCATGTTTATGCCAGAACCTGTCGGCCATACTCGTCGCGGCCAGGGCGACGTCGGTCACGTAAATCACCTGCGCGCGTTGGTCGCTGGGTAGCGGCAAGGTCCCGTTGTGCGCCAATAGCTGATGACGCAACACCGATTCGGTCTGCCCGGTATCGATTTTCCGGTAGAAGGATCGTGTCAGACGCACCACCTCGCCGGGCATCACCGGCGCACGGTCCAGCGGCGCATGGTCGAGTTCGCGCCATAGTCCGAGGGCGCCTGCAAGAACGGGTGCGGCGTGACGTCCGATCTCGGCAGGGCTGTCGTCGGCGGGCAGCGGGATATGCCCAACGCCGGGACCGGGTCGGTCTTCCGGCGCGATCAGCAGGTTGTGCCAGCCGTCGACGGCAACCCGCACTCCGGAGGGCACCACTGCACCGGGACGCGCCAGCAGAATCCGCACCCGAACCGTTTGTGCGCCAACGACAGACGAGGCGAGCAGATCGGCAACATAGCGTTCCTGACCCAGCGTCAGCGGGGTTTGCGATCCCACCAGCGGCACGATCACACACACCCGGACCACGGAGATGTTGTGCGCGGTGACAACCTGCTGCAGGCTCACTTCGGTACTGCGGCCACCCTCGACCCAGGTCAACGACTGCGGCGGTGTGTTGTCGCTCGGGTTGGTGATCCAGAAGAACGGATCGATCAGCCCGGCTGCGGAAAGATCGGCAAGGACCGCGAGGACGCCGTCGGCAACGCCGGTCGGCGCGAGCACAACGGTAGCTGCAGGCATCTCAGAAATTACCTCCGGAAGGGATCTCATACACGTTGCCACCCGGTCCCGACGGCGGCTGGGTGGTACCGTAAGCCGGCGTCTCGGGTTTCGTTGCCGCAGCGGCGCATTCGGGGACGATGTCGATGAGTCGCTGGGTGGCGACGAAGACATCTGGCGCCAGGTCCCGGAAGATCGGTGTCGTCGCCGCCTGCTCGCGCACAGTGATCATCGAGAAGGAACCACCTCCCGCGGCACCGGGGCTGCCCGGCTCCAGGCACTGACCGGGCGCCATGTAGTGGTGGCCGGTGAATTCATGGAATTCCCGGAAATAGTCAGCGACGCGTTGCGCACGCTCATCGACGCTGACCTCCGGCCCGGTACCTAGAACCACTGACTCCACCCCGGTGCTGGTGACACCGGTCCGAAGAAACTGAGTCAGGTGTTTCTTGGCGGCCAGCGAATGAATACCGGCTACGGGATCTTCAGGGGACTCGTCATATATCCGCCGAAGGGCGACGTACGGCGCCAACGACGACATCACCGGCGGTTGATGGCATTGCGCGATTGCCAGCAGGAAAGACTCGAGGATGGCTGGCAGCCAGTCATATGGAGCCTTGAAGTCCGACGGCGGCGTCAGCAGCGGGTTAGGGAATTGCAGCCAGCGGCGCTCCTCGGTGCTCCACACCTGCGCCGGTTGGGTATAGGGCTCCCCGGGCACATGGATGAAGCCGATCGCGCGGCCCAGGGTCCACCCAGCGACGCAAGCCTGCCGCTCCGCGGGATGCATCGGCAGCGCCGCGGGCAGCGGCCGGGCACGCCGCATGGTCCAGAACGCCTTGCGCTGCGACGGCGAGGCGGCCAACCACTGCTTGGACGCCTCCTCGACCACCGCGGTGTAGGCCAGCGGGGAGTAGTTCGGGTACGACCCGAATATGTTGACGCGCTTGAGCTTTCCTTCGTCGTTGAGAACACGATCCAGCGCGTCGGAGCTGGACTTGTCGATACGCGGCTGTTCGCGCAGCGCAGCCGCCAAGTTATCGGCGACATGATTTCCCTTGAACGGGATCGCCGAGAACTTGTACTGGTATTCCATTTGAGCGGCACCATGGATTGCCTGCATCGCCTTCTCATTGACACTGGCCAACGGGCGGGCGAGCATGAGTGTTTCTACGAATTTGCCGACGATATCGCGCTGGCGGTCGGCCATCTCCGATTCCGGCGGGTTGTCGGCACCGAGTACGAACTCGCGCAATGACACCGAGCAGAAGCGGTCGAACGACTCGCCGGTGCGTGAGACGAATTTCCTTGCCCGGTCCAGTAATTCGTGCGGTCGGGTGTGAACGTCGTAGCGCGCACGCAGTGCGATCAGCGATTCACCCGTCTCGGGGTCGCGGGGAAACACACTCGAGCGCCAGGCCGCCATGCGTTCGACCGTTGGCTGGTCGTCGGCGGGCGCGCGGGTGCCGCCCACCGTCGTCCAGCTGCCGGTGATGACGTAGAAGACGGCGCGTCGAACGCCGTCGTCGAAACCGCGGCGGCCACCGACATCGGTGCCGACCGATTGTGGCAGATCGCTTTCGTATCGCTGCTTGAACTGCGCGGAGCTGGTCAGCATCACTTCGTTGTCGGCCTCGGAGAACCGGACGGCGACGGCATCGTCGGCCTCCGAGGGCCACGCCGCGTACTCGTCGGTCTGCAGGTAGGCCAGCCCGCGTTCGCGGGCCGGTTCGGCGACCGTGCGGCGCAGCAACGTCTGTGCTTCATCCATTGCGGACAGCAGCTGATCGATCACCTCGGGTGCCAGTGCAGCGGCCGCCCTGCCGATCTGGTCGGCAAGTTGCGCATAGATCTGCGTTTGCACTTGGTGCGCGGTGCCGCTCAGCACGCGCTCCAGTACCTCCGCGGTGTTCGCCACGGTTCCCTTCAAGGCCGCCAGGACGGGTTTGGCGTCTTCCGCGGGTTCACCGAGGCGGGCCCCCGGTGCGTGCCGCAGCAGATCGGCGCCGCTGGGGACGACGACATCTTGAAGGTGCCGGCGGACCCTTTTGACAAGGCCGGTTGCATACGGCAAGCCCTTGTCGCCCAGGGCCGCCACCGTCGCATGCTCCAACCGCGCCACGAACTGTCCCTGCCACCGAAATGCGGCAAGTTCGGCGACGTGCTGCGCGCCGTACAGCAGGTGGTCCCGACCCTCGGCGAGCGCTCGGCGCACCTGGTCGGTCCACTGCGTGGCAGGCACACCGCTGCTCGGGTCGATGTATCGACGCACTGATCCGTTGACGATGGAAGTCGCCTGTTGGCCGGCATCGTGGCGCTGCAACACTGTGCTCATCAGCCAGGCCGCGACAGTGCCTGCTCCAGCCGGGGGTAGCCCCAGCTGTGCGCAAATGTTGGGCCACTGGTTGTCTAATATCGCGTTGACCTGCTCCTCGTCGGAGGCCAAATTGTCGGGTTGTAAATGTCCGCGCAGCAACTGGTCCACGCTGCTGCGCGCCAGACGCTGAGCGGCGTACTCCTTATAGCGATCGCGGCCCATACTGAGGCTGGCGAAACCGAAAGCGCCCCAAGGCAAATTATCCCATTGCTGGTTGCCCCAACCGAGATAGTGCCGGTTGCCGGCTACCCCGGCCCCGTTGGTCAGGTCCCACTCGACGAATTGCTGGGTGGCCTGTCCGGACAGCATCAGTGCGGACAACCCGCGCCCCAACCCGCGATACACGGCATCGGGTGAGCCGTCACCGAATACGGTGCGTTGCGCACCGACATGCCGCCCGACCGGGAAGACCCGGGCGAACGGGATCAGTTCACCTTCGCCGTGCTCGAGTCCCAGCGCGCGCAGCAACGCGACGTCGTGCTCGCGGGCGGAGCCGATCTGACTGGCTACGATCTCACCGAGCATGGCCAGCGCGTTGGCCCGCACGCCGGTGACCGCCGCGTCGGGCAAACTACCGAAAATGTCTGGGGCGACCATGAATACGCCCATCAACCGGGGATCGAGCCCCGACACCATGGTTAGGACCCGACAGATGTCCAGCGCCATCGAGGCGCCGGCACCGCCAGCCATCGACGACACCACGAGCACGATGGGCTGATTGTTGGGATCGAACGCACCCGCACCGGGGACAGAAAGAGCCCGCATCTCGGAATCGGTCGAATTCAGAAACAATTTGTCCCAGGCACGTTGCAGTTCGTCACGAACCCGGCCAACCTGGCTGAGCGTGATGATCCGGCCCAGAGCGCGATACTGGCCGGCCCCGGTGCTCAGCGGCACATGCACCGCCTCGGGGTCGCGAGGTGCCCAGGTGGCGACGGTGTCCAGCGCCTGTTTGCCGACCAACTGCTGCGACAACGCACCGTCGAGAACCCGGTAGCTGTCGCTTTGCGGCCCAGTCCCGACGTAGGTGCCGCCCTGGTCACGCACGGTGCCGATATTGCGCACGGGTGTCGGGGCGGTGGGCACGTCGAGGTGGACGAACTGCCACCCCTGCGGGATACGCCCGATGCCGTATTCGGCGAGGTCGGAGTGCAGTTGATCCATCATGTAGGCCAGCGTGGCGCCACCGGAACCGCCGCATCCGACGACCAGGAACTTGCGCATTCGGTGCTAATCCTCCTACTGTCGCGCAGCCAGATTCTGGGTGCGCCGCCACAGGCGTTGTGGCCGGTTATCTGAACGGGTTGGTCGGGTCACCGCCGGAAGGCGGGGAAGCTGGCGGTGGGGTGCTGCTGGGACCGAACGGATCGGGAGAAGCACTGGGCCCGAACGGATTACTCGGCCCGGGGCCCCGCGACCCTGGGCCGAATGGGCTGCCGCGCCCTGGTTGCGAAGGGCCGGACGGAAACGGATTGCCGCGCGGGGAACCGCTCGGGCCGAAGGGCGCGCCGCCCGGTGTCGAGGAGGGCGGGCCGTACGGTGTCGCACCGCCGGAAGCGAAGGGATTGCTACCCGCCCCCACCGTCGGCGACCCGCTACCCCCGAAGGGATTGTCACCCGACGGCGAAGGGGGTGGCGCGGTGGCCGACTTGGTGCGGGCGACCAGGTCGGTCAGAACTCGCGGCAATGACGAGTTGACCTCGGTGATTAGCCGGTCGATCACTTGGGCACCCGCGTCACCACCGACCAGCAGGACCACGGTCGCCAGGTCCGGCGGACCGGCGGGATCACGTAGCACGAACCATGTGTTGTGCACGGCCAGCGGCAGTTTCGCATCCGGAGTCTTGCCGTGCGTGGCTCCCGATTTCCCGCCGGCGCCGGCACGTCCGGGCGCGGACGCTACGACGAATCCCGCACCGAACGGGGATAATCCGATCCGGGTACGCAAAGTGATGCCACCGAGGTCCAAACGGCGCGCCGGTGTGCCGAGTCCCTGAACTAGACTGACCAGCTCACCGTCGCGGACCGCGAGGGGACCACCGTCCCGCAGCACCGAACCGCCGGACACTCGAACTGGAATCTGCTGGGCGCGTAGCGCTTTGGCAGGAATTCGGGTAATGAGCCACTTCGACAGGTACAGCAGCAGCAGGGGTATTCCAGGGCCCAGTATCAGCGCCAGGACGAATGCCGTGCCGAAATGTGCCACGTTCAGCGGCTTGTGCAAGGACGCGGTGAACGGCACCTCGACGGCGACCGGTTCTCGACTGCCTTCGGCCGGGGCGACCATCACTTTGACGGTGCCGTTTACCACCCCGTTGGCCCTGGCCGGAATCGTGAGCTCGAGGGGTAGCGATTCTTGTTTGTTGTCACCGGGTCTCACGCAGTTGGCCGCGGAGTTCGCCGGCGACTGCAGGGTCACCTTCCCGACCCCGTCCGGGGCGGCGCGCACGGTGGTACCGTCGGCGGCCAGCCACGCGCACCCCGGTCCGGTTACGGCTAGTTTCCCCGCAAAGGTGCCGTCACCTTCCAGCGAACCGAAGTTGATACGGTCACCGATCTTGGGATACCCGACCGGGGGATCGACGGTGATGGACAGGTCGACCCGTTGCGTCGCCAGCTGCGTGCCGGGTTTGACCATCCCGTCAGGCAGGGTCGCATCGGCAGTGGTGACATCCAATTTCAGCTGCAGGCTCGCCGCGCCGGGCGGAACCTGCGAAAGGTCGACCGACACCGGCGAGTTGATCCGGTCCTTCGGAATATTCACCGCGACAGGGTGTTCGGCACCCTTCACATCCACCAGCACCGCAGACATGGTGGCCTTGCCGGGCAGGGTGGCGGGGTCCACGGATGTCTGGTGGCCGTCGACCAGACCGAACGTCAGGGGAACATTCTTGTCCCCGCTGTGCAGGGTCGTCTTGCCTGCGGCGGGCCACGCCGGGTAGAGGTCACCGGAGATGTGGATGCTGGACCGGGTGTTGCCCCCGCCATCACCATTCGGATCGACGAACACCAGCGCCCAGGCACCCTGCCATTGCGGCGCTTGGGAATTCGACATACGGAATGACACCGCCTTGCCGCTCTCGGGTCGGTAGTCGATTTTGACGCCACCGACGTCGACCGTGGCGGGCCCGCCCTTCAGTTCCGTCGGGGCGCCGTTCGGCGACACCAAGTAAGCAACGAGACCCTCGCGGGTCGCCGCGGCCAGCACGCTGACGCTGCGCACCGATCGGTCCAGCACGAACCAATGTTTGGCGTCCTCACAGATCGTCCGTGCGCAGACCCCGGTGTTGATCTCGATAGGCGGTTGCCCCGGGGTGCTGAGCTTGTCGAACACGAACAGCAGGTCGTCAATGTTCTGTACCGGATAGAAATCGCCGGGAACGGGGCTGCGAATCGCCCCGCAGGATGGCACCGTTTCCGTCGGCTGACCGGTCGCGATCGCCTCGAGCAGGTCGAAGTCCGATGCCTGTCCGCCATCGGCCGACAGGCCAATTGCGAGGGTGACGATGCCGGACGAGCGAAGTTGATCGGCCAGGCCGCCGTCGCGGCAGATGCTCTGTTGCGCGGCTCTGATCGTGGCGTCGATCCCGGCCTTGGAATTCAAATTCTCGTTGGGGGCGTAGGGTTTGCTGGCATTGCGCTGGCTGTAATCCAGCTTGCCGTCGGTGAACCAGGCCAACGCCTGGCACTTTTCGCCCTCGCCCGGTTTTGCAGCTTTTTCCAGCGCGGAACGGGCACCGTCGAGCGCCAGCCAGTAGTCGGTGTCCGGCCCCTTATTGCGGTCTTTGAACGCATCGATGCCGGCCTCCACGCCCGGCAGGCTCGCCGCATCCAGCTTGGCCCACCCCAGTGCCGGGTGGTAGTCATCGGAGAATCCGGCGACCGCAATCTCCAGACTGATCCCCGAATCGGCAGAGAACTGAGAGAGCTTGCGCGCCAGATACTTTGCAGCGGTGACACGGTTGTTCTGCGGGTCTGTCGCCGTCAAGCTGCCGGACTCGTCGATCATGAGCAGCAACTGCCCGGACTTCTGCGCCGCCAGGCAGCCCCCGAACCAGTCGGCCCCGGAACCGCCGTCCTTGGCCACGCTCGGTGCGGCGAGCAGTACCGGGAGCAGCACCAGCGCCAGCGCAAGCACGCAGTTGCGAATCCGACTCACAGCTGACCTGCCCAGTAGGCGACGCTCAGCGAGGACACCACGATGCCGATCACCACTAGCGCGGCCACTGCAGCGTAGGCCATCGACAGCCAGTCCGGACGCAGATATACCGGTTCAGCGCGCCGGGCCGTGTCGCGGGCGGCGTAGAACGCCAGCACACCGACAGCGACGGGCCCGGCCAGCAGCCACCCCAGCAACGCAACCTCGCTACCCCGGAACACCGCCGCCAGCACCACACCGAGCACAGCGATCCCAGCCCCGATCGCGAGCAGACCGGCCGGTGGCTTGGCGATGGGCAGCGGCGCTGCACTGCCGGAGGTTGCTGCGCCGAAGGCCCCGTATCCGCCCTGATTCGGCTGACCGCCCGGCCCCGGCCCACCGACATTGGTCGCGGCACCGGAATCGAACGGGTTATACGGTGAGCCCACAGCACACTCCCCCTGGCCTCCCTCGCAAGGTCTGGCGGCCCTCGATCCTGCGCCTATCCTGTCATAGGCGCAATCGCCTCGACAGTGATGCGGCAAATTGTCGTCCGATGGTCTGACAACTCTGGTTCGCAGTGCGTATATCGCACAGAACCGCTGGTCACGCCGGGTCAGCGCGCCTGTTCAGCCAGCCAGGTCAGAATCTCGACGGCTGCGCCGGCACCGCTGGACGCGGTCACCACCGTGCGCGGCGAATGCCAGTTGAGGGCGTGCAACTCGCCGTGCGCCGGGCGGATGGACTTGTCAGCGTAGCTAAGTAAATCGGCGTCCAATGCGCCGTCGCCGGCCGCCAGCACCGGTGCCGTTTCCGGCAGTGCGCCCTCCTCGACCAGGCGTCGGCGTACTTCCGCGACAGCATGCGACTTGCGCAAGCTCTCGGGCACCGCATAGATCTTGCGGCCCTGCCGGGACACCGCCCAGCCGCGGTCCCCGCACCAACCCGCCCAGTCGTCCAGGAAATTGGCCGGCATCGAGGCCTCGTCGACCACGAGGTAGCAGAAGAGATTCTCGGCCACGCGTAAATTGAGCACCCAGTCATCGCTGATGCGTGCCTTCAACGCGGCGACGATGTCCGTCAACGGCGGCCCGCCACCGCTGATCCGGGCGGCCATCTTCTTGCTCCATTCGGCGTCGGCCACCGAGTCAACCAGGATGTTGCCACCGTTGCTCGTCACCGCATAACGAAAAGGGCCGCCCGGCAGTTTTATTCGCTGGTATTGGACAACGGTGCGGGTGGTGGCGGGCAGCACCGTCACCCGAGCGGCCAGTGCCCGCAGCCCGGCCTCCGCCTCGGTAGTCATGAAAGACACCGGCGATCCGTTGTAGATCTCCACACAGGTGCGGTCCTCGCTACCGAAGTGGCGCTGCGAGTAGATCAGGGTGCGGTCCAGGTCGCAGGCGATCAGCGCGGTCATGCGGTGATGTCCTTGATCAAGCCGACGCACGCAAAGGCCAGGTCGGGATCGTGCACGGTCGGCACATTGCGGGCCTGCGCCAGCATCCGGATATGGCGATGGGCAGGATCGTCGTTGTCGCGCAGCACAATTCGCCACGGCACCCGCCGGAGCAGGACGCGCGTCGTCTCGCCGATGCCAGGCTTGACGAAGTTGGTGGTGGCGATGCCGTATTCGCGCTGTATCCGCTCGACTGTCGCCCACCCCGACCAGGTCGGCGCCCGGTCGCTGCCGCGGACCGCTGCCACGCCCTGCCGGACGTCCTCGGCGATGTCCTCGAAGTGCACCGACACTGCGTCGAGGAAGGTCGCGGACTGATCGTCGGCGGCCAGCTCACGATAGAACTTGGCGCCGTGAAACTCCCCCGGGGCCAGCAGGTGGGGGTTGAGCACGGTACGGGAGACCAGACCCGAGACGGTCGAATTCAGGCAGGCCGATGCGATCAGAAAATCGTCACGAGTTCCGTAGGTGCGCACACAGTGCCCGGGGTCGGCCAGCACGGCCAGGTCATCGTTGAACCTGATGCCGGTCACCCGGTGATACTCCGTCAAGGCGGCGCTGAGTTCGCGGGTGATGACACCTTTCCCAGTCCAACCGTCGACGAACACGACCGTCTCCGGAGCATGTTGAGCGGCAAGGTAATCCAATGCCACCGTGTCGATCCCCCGATCCCGGACGATCGAAATTGCATAGTGCGGAACGGCATTGGCGTGCCGGCGCAGCACCCAGCGCCGCATGAGGATTCCGATCGGCGTGCCGGCCCGGGCCAGCGATACGAGGACCACGTCGCGGCCGCGCTCGGCCAGTACCAACTCAGTGACCACGCCGACGGCGACGGCAAGCCGTCTCGCGCTCTCCGCCAAGACGGTGGTGAACAGCTCGCGGTAGTCGTGGTCGGGCTGGTACTCGATGGGCAGGGATTCGGCGTAATGCGCGCGGCCGCTTTGGATCTCCCGCTCCCGTTCGAGGGTGTCCGCCTCCAGCGCAACCTCGGACAGGTCGGTGAGCAGCCAGCTCACCTCTTCGGCGGTGTAGGACCCGAAAGCCGGCCCGCGCAGCGGCTTCACGAGTGCGCACCGCAACGCGCGACGGCCAGTCCGGCCACGTCCGGTCCGTGCACCGCTGCCACCAGCATGTCGTAGCCTGCTGTGGTCAAGACATCGACGATGCCGCCAGATTCGTTGAGGCGCAGCGTGTCGGCGCCAGAGTCCACCATCAGGACCAGCTGGGTTTCACCACCCGATTCCTCGGGAGCCCACCCGTTGTAGAGGAACCGGGGCGCGTCGTCGCCTGGCTCACACGCACTGAATTGGTATCCGCGGCGCAGCGGATAGCCCGGCACATCGCGCACGTAGGCCGGCGACCGCGTACTGGACTGGTAGCGCACGGCAAGCCCCGCACCCGCGAGCCCGTCTGCCACCCGCAGCGGCAGGTACATGAACTCCTCGTGACCCACCACCAACACCGGGCGACCGGCGTCCAACCCGTCAGCCACCTGGGCCACCGCATGCTCTAAGGCACGGTCCAGCCCCGGGCGGTCCGCCCGGGTGAAGCAGTGTCGGCCTCCTTCCGGGATCGAGTCGGGCCAGGCCACCTCGATCCGGCGGGCGGAGCCGGCGCGAGCACCGAACGCGGCATTGAGCGTTGGCGACGGCAACGCATTCACGTCGTCAACCATGCTGTCCGGCAGAGTGACCCGCCCTCTGGCGAGGCTCACGTGATCAATCTGCACACCGAGTTCCGCGGCGGTGCGCTGCACCGCGTGTTCGTGGTGCGGCTCGCGGACATCCACCAGGGAGGCCACCACGTAACGCGATCGGGGTGCTCGACGCTGCAGAGCGCAGATGGCGGCCAACGCCGTGCTACCGGTAGAGATTTCGTCGTCCACGATGACCAAGGTCCGTCGCTGTTCGAGCAGGTCGCCGGTGCTGGGTTGCAGCGTGTGATCCGTGGCGTGGGAGTGCCCCTCCTGGAACCCGGCATAGATCAGCTCCGGCGCCGCGGGTCGCCGGGTCGTGTGGATATAGACGGCGGCGTCGACGCGATCGGCGACGCAATGCCCTAATCCTGTCGCGGTTTCCGCCATTCCGAGCACGTCGAGTTCACCGTCGATGCCATCACGGATGCGGTCGCCGAGCCGGTGCCCCGCCCCGATCACCGAGGCCGGCGACGCAGCGATGTGCTTACCCAGCACGGTCGAGACCAGCAAGTGGGCACGGCGTGGGTTGCGGCGCAGTCCGGGCAACACCAGATCAGTCACCGAGACCGGATCGGTCCCATCGCTGTCCAGGACCGCGAAACCGAACGAGTTTGTTGCCCAATGCGATCGGGTCATCGTCCAGCAAGCACCGTGAGCAGGTCGACGAAGGACACGCCCTGCCGCGTGACACCAAAGACGCGAGCACGGCGTAGCACTTGGTCGGCCCAAATACGGTGCGGCCGTGGCTCATTCATCTTGTTCCGGTATTCCGAGCGGCGCACTCCACTCACCTCGGCCTCGGCAACGTCCAGGGCGTCGCGGTATTCCTCGTGAGTCACCACGGCCAGTGCGTGCACAGCAGGCACATGCGAGGGGTGGATGACGGTCTTGCCGTGCAGGCCGTTGGCTCGGTCGAGGCTCAATTCGCGCAGCAGGGCATCAAAGTCGCGGCTCACCAACTGATCACGGAACCGCACCGCGTCGTGCTCAGCAAACGGCGTCGTCCGCAGCATCGGCCGGAACAATCGCTCGTGATCGGCGAAGTACTCCCATACCGGACCGGTGATCACGTATCCGGTACCGTCCGCACGACCGAAGTAGTTCACGATGTCACTGATCGCGTCCGCGATCACCCGCACGTCATAAATCGTGAGGTCGCGGTCGCGCCTGATCCCGAACAGCCCGCACATGTCGGTCGCACCGATGCGCAGAGCCAACACTGAATCCCGGTGCCCGGCAAGGACCTCGGCTATAGCCGTCAACTCACTGCCGCGGGTTTCGCGGAAAGCCAACTCCGCCGACTCCAGCACCGGCATGCCATACAGGTGTCTGCCGAGGGTTCGGCCGGCGTTGGTGATCTCTTGCAGAAACCGCTCGCCAGTTGCCGCGCAGAACTTCGGGATCACGAATCCGGTCAACACATCCCGTCCGTCGGCCAATGCCTCTGCGATGCGGGAAATGCATTCCACGCTACGGACCCGCACGAAAAGCATTGCCTGCGTCGCATCTGCGGTCACGGCAAGCTCATCAAGGACGCCGACGACGTTGCTCAGTGCACCACTTGCCGCACCCTCGTCGACGGCGTCCTCGAGGTCGAAGACCATCGAGCACACCCCCTCGGCGGCACGCCTGGCGACGGTCGCCGCGAGTTCGGCCCGGTCAGCGGGGATGTACAGGGTGGCTCCCAACCCGACGGCAAGCAGCTCACGGTCGCCGTCGACGGCCAGCACCTCCGGAGGGCGGATGAACAGCCGTTCCTGTTCGGCTGGCGCCAGATGGTGGAAATGTCGAATCGCCGTCGCCGACGACGGGTGCCTCACTTCGCCGCTCCCTGCCGGATCCGGTTGACGATCGTGGTGATGAACTTCGATACGTCCTCCATCCCGCGGTAATAGCCCCAGTAGTCCGGGTGCGGGACACCGAGACCCTCGACCAGCAGGTCGATGCGGGTGGCCTGGGCGTCCAACGCCGTACCCCATTCCTTGGCGGCGCCGCGGTCGACCGCTAACCGTTGGGCGTCCCGCAGCCGGAAACGCACCTCTTTTTCTTTGCTAGCCGGATCCTTGCGCAGCTCGCGGAGCATGACAAGCCGGTCGGCGACGGCATCGATGCGTTCTTCGGCTGCGGACAGCTCGGCGCGCGCCTGGGTTGCCAGGTCCAGCACCGCTTCCGGTTGGCGCTCGCGCTGAACGGCGACGGCGCGCGCCAGCAGTTCGTCGGCGCGTTCGAGATGCTTCTGACTCGCCGGGCCGTTGTCGAGCAGATCCTTCGAACTGTTGGCGTGAAATTCCCGCAGCAGCGCTGACCGGTTGGCGTCGACACTGTCCACCCGGTTGCGCAACGCATCCAGCCGGGTGCGCAACGAGGCGACCGTCTGTTGTGCCCGTTCGTCGAGCTGGGGCGCCGCGTCGAGAGCCTCAGAAACCGCCCGGACGGCGGCCCTGAGTCGGCGGCTGGCACCGGCCAGCGACGCCACGTTGCGCTGCGCACGGACCGACTGCAGGTTGTCGTATGCCGCGGTCAATTCCTCACCCGCGCGGTGCACGGACGGGTAGGCCCGTAATGCAGGCGCGGTCTGCGCCAACCGCTGCGCGACACCATCGGCTTCGGTGGTCGCCGCAGCAGCCTCGGCTTGCGCAGCAACGCCGCGAGCGGCCACCGCGTCCATCGTCGCGCGGTGTCGTTCATGGAACTGATCCAGGCCGTGCCGCGCCGAATCGATAAGTTGCTGCGCCCATTCGGTAGCCCCGGTCAGCTGGTACGGCTTCCGGGAGGCGCCAAGCCCGTCGCTGTCCGATCCGGTTGCGGACAGGTAGGCAGCGGTAGCGTCGTAACACGCCGCGCGGACGGCGTCGAACTGCGGTTCGAGGGAGGGCTGCGGCTCGACCGCCGCGGCGGCCTCAAACAGGGATTCCACCACGTTCCGGCGGTTTTCCAGGTCCAGAAACGATGCTGTCAGAGCCGCTTGCGCCGGACCGAGGTGCGCGTTGTTGCCGGGCTCGCGAGACCGTCTGAACCACCGCCCGCGCACAGTCCGATCTTAGCGGGGCTCAAGAATCCCTACCGATAGCCGTCGCTTTACTCAGCGCTGGTGTACTACGGTTGGCAACGACTGGTGTTTGCAGGTATCTAGTCCGACAAAGTTCTTTGAATCATCTGGAGGGGTGTTCGATGGGTGTCAGTCTGAGCAAAGGCGGCAATGTCTCGTTGACGAAGCAGGCGCCGAATCTGACGGCGGTTGCGGTCGGCTTGGGCTGGGACGTTCGGACCACCACGGGCACCGACTTCGACCTCGATGCCAGCGCCATCGCCACCGGCGAGAACAAGAAGGTGCTTTCCGACCAGCACTTCGTGTTCTTCAACAACCTGCGTTCACCGGAAGGCACCATCGAGCACACCGGCGACAACCTCACCGGTGAGGGCGAAGGCGATGACGAGGTCATCAACGTCGACCTGGCGGCCACCCCGCCGAACATCACCAACATCTTCTTCCCGGTGTCGATCTACGACGCTGACGCTCGCAGCCAGAGCTTCGGGCAGGTCCAGAACGCCTACATCCGCGTCATCGACCGCAACAACGGCAGCGAGCTGGCCCGTTACGACCTCTCCGAAGACGCCTCCACCGAGACGGCCATGGTCTTCGGCGAGCTCTACCGTCACGGCGCCGAGTGGAAGTTCCGCGCCATCGGGCAGGGCTACGCATCCGGCCTCGCCGGCATCGCTCGCGACTACGGCGTCAACGTCTAGGGCGTCCGGCCTGGTAGGGGGGGCTGGTATGGCATTGCGGATCTTCTGGCCGTCATTTCTGGTCACGATCATTTCGCTCATCGTCGCCTGGTTTTACGGCGGTGTTCATGCGTTGATCCTGTGCGCCATCCTGGGCGTCCTTGAGGTGTCGCTGTCGTTCGACAACGCGGTCATCAACGCGACCGTGCTGCGCCGGATGAACGAATTCTGGCAGCGGATCTTCATCACTATCGGAATCCTGATCGCCGTGTTCGGTATGCGGTTGGTCTTTCCACTGCTGGTGGTGTGGATCACCGCTCACATGGGGCCGCGCGAGGCTATCGACCGAGCGCTCAATCCGCCGCCCAACCACGCCGAGACGTTTGCTGACGGCACTCCTAGCTACGAGACCGCACTGCACCACGCGCACCCCCAGATCGCCGCGTTCGGCGGAGCGTTCCTGCTGCTGCTGTTCCTGAATTTCATCTTCAGCGAACGCGAGATCACCTGGTTGTCGTGGCTGGAGCGGCCGCTGGGTAAAGCCGGCAAGCTCGACCAGCTGGCGGTCGCGGTGGCCGCAGGGTCGATCCTGCTGGCGTCACAGTTCGCTGCGGAACCCGACAAACGCGCCACGGTGTTGTTGTCGGGATTGTTGGGCCTGATCACCTACATCGTCATTGACGGTCTCGGGTCCATGTTCGAGGTCGACGAGGACGGGGACGGGGACGGGGACGAATCCGACGAGCCGGCCCGGGTCGGGCCCTCCGACCTCGCCAAGGCGTCGGGCAAAGCGGGTTTCTTCTTGTTCCTCTACCTGGAAGTACTCGATGCGTCGTTCTCGTTCGACGGAGTGATCGGTGCCTTCGCGATTACCGCCGACCCCATCCTGATCGCGCTAGGCCTGGGCTTCATCGGGGCGATGTTCGTTCGTTCGATCACCATTTTCCTGGTGCGCAAGGGAACGCTGTCGGAGTACGTCTACCTCGAACACGGCGCGCACTGGGCGATCGGCGCCCTGGCGGTGATCTTGTTGGTGTCGGTGAACCCCAAGTACGAGCTGCCCGAGGTGGTCACGGGCATGATCGGCGTGGTGCTCATCGGCGCGGCGTTCCTCACCAGCGTGGTCCGCAACCGTCGCGAAGCGGCCGAGGAAACACCGGAACCGCAGCCTGCCGAGATTGAATAGCGGCACGTCCAACGTCACCGAAAGGCCGGCAATGGCAATCGATTACACCAAGCGGCCCCGGTCAACTCCAGCTGCGGCGCCATCGCATCCACCACCTCCGTCGGCCCCCAGCGGAGTCAACCTGTCCAAAATCAAACTGACCAAGGATGCCCCGCGGATCAGTCTGACCAAAGCCGGTGAGCAACAAGGCGTTATGCGGGTCAACCTCAACTGGAACACCGGCGGCTACGCCGGTGCCGTCGACCTCGACCTGGGTTGTCTCTATGAGTTGTCCACCGGACAAAAAGGTGTCGTCCAGGCGCTGGGGAACTCGTACGGGTCGCTGGACCGGGCTCCCTACATCGCCCTGGATGCCGACGACCGCACCGGATCAGCGGCCGGTGGGGAGAATATGCGCATCAATCTCGAACAGCCCGAACGCTTTCGGCGGATCTTGATTTTCGCGATGATCTACGAGGGCGCACCGAACTGGGCGGCAGTCGACGGCGTGGTCACCTTGTACCCGACATCGGGGCCGCAGGTCGAGGTCCGGATGGACTCGCCCAACAACGAGGCGCGCATCTGCGCGATCGCCCAGGTCTACTACGCCCAGGGCGCCTTGCACGTCAACCGCGAGGTGCAATACATCAGCGGCAGCCAGCGGTTTCTCGACCAGGCCTACGGTTGGGGTCTGCAGTGGCAGGCCGGCCGTAAGGACTGAGGCATCGCCCCAACGCCGAGCGCTAGTGGTGCTGTTGCGTCAGCTGCGCCGTGATCACCTGGTTGAGCCGCTGCAATCCGCCGCTGGTCAGTCCGTAGAGCTGAGATTCGATGGTGCGCACCACCGCTGAGTCGCTGAGCACCTTCTCGCTTGATTGGATAAGGATGGTGCCGGCGCCGGTGAAATCGAACTGACGTTCCTCACCCGAGTTGATGCCGAATCGCGCCGCGCCCGCAGCGAGGAAGCTGCCGATCCACCGCTGGTCGTAGTGATGGCTGGGGGACGGGCAATCCGCCCAGCCGACCAACGCTTCGGGGTCGACGCGCGCCGGTGGTTCAACGAACATGACGGGACCGTTGGAGGACGCGAGGAACTTGCCGGTGCCGATCAGGGTGACGAAGCCCGGCACGATCGACTGGTTGAGCGACAAACCCGGTTGGAACGCCAGCAGATTGGCCGCGCGGATGGTCAGGTTGCCGTCGTCGAGGTCATAGGAGTTGATGTCATAGCCGCGGTCGCCGATGATGAGCTTGCCCTGACCCTCGGCGACCGTGTAATCACCGAAATACAGTGGCGCAGAGAACTGTTGCGAGACCATGTGCATCAGCCCACCCTGTAGACCGTGGGTCAGTGCCCGAAACTGCATCTGCCCGTAGTAAGCAATCATGGCGCCCTTACGGATGAACCACGGGTTGAGCAGGTCGATGCAGAACGCGTAGGCGTTGTCCGGAATGTTGTCGTCGTTGGGCAGCGTGTTCGGATTCAGCGATTGGCCAAACGTGCTCACAGCTTCTCCTCCGACGCTTGCACGAAAACGGTTCCCTGCCCATGGCATTTCAGTTGCATCGCTTCACCCGATCCGCGTCCTACCGCGTCCCGCCAACTCATCGCTGTCTTCAACTCGGTCTGCACGTTGCCGTACACGCCGACGAAAGCCTGCGGATCCACCACTATCGGATTGGGGCCTCCCACTTGAAGTTCGAGAACCCCGCCGTGCGCCAGCAGCACCGCGGCGCCGTGTCCGGACAGCTGCGTCGTCCACAAGCCCTGGCCGGTCAGTGCGCCACTGGCCGCGCCACGCAACATGCCCATCATCCCGCCGCCGCCACCACCGCCGGTGCTGGCCACCGAAACCACCGAGGATTGCAGCCCGGCGGTGTTGGCCAGCAACCGCGAGGCCTCGACGCGCAGCACCTGGCCTGGCTGGATCTCGACGATGTGAACTTCAAGGCCGGCGTAGCCGTAATGCGCTTCGCCGCTGCCCTGCGCGATCATGGTGCGCTCGTGTTCGCCCTGCATCATGCGCCCGGCGAGCCGGACGATGCCGCCCATACCGCCCATTTGCCCCGCTCCGGGAACCTGGTGCGGCGCGAAGGCGACGTCGCCGGTGTAGAACAGCATTGCTCCGGTGCGGGCCACGACGCCGCCGGCCTGGCCGACATTGACCTTGACGACCTTCGAGTTGACCTTGGTGAATACCACTGCGGCTCCCTAGCGCTCGGCCGGTTGTATTGAAACGATGCCCTGGCCGTCCCACCGCAGGGAGAAGTTCTCACCGCTGCCCTGGCCCATCGCCGTCCGCCACGACACGTCGGTGATAAACGACTGCTGCATCTGGCCTTTCGCGCACACGAAGGCGTCGGGGTCGACCACCAGGGGGTATTGCGGACTGACCTCCAGGTGAATCAGCGGGCCGCCCGCGGAGAGCAGCGCGACCTGGCCCTGACCGGTGACCACGGTGGTGAACAACCCCTGGCCGGAGGAGGCTCCGCGCAGACCGGTGAACGTCACGTTGGTCTGCAGGTTGCCGGCCAGTGCGAGCAACTGGCGCGACTCCACCTGCAACTGCTCGTTGTTGAGGTTGATGATCGTCACGTTCTGCGCGTTGACCGCCAGGAACACCCGGCCCTGGCCGGTGCATTCCATCAGGCTCAGCGCCTCGCCGGTGACGCGTTGCTTGAGCCCGGCCAGCATGCCCGAGCCGCCCCCGAAGCCGGCGTTCTTGAACGCGATGTTGCCCTCGTAGGCCACCATGGCGCCGGTCAATGCGCGGATGCTGGTGTTGTTCAGATGGGCTTCGATCACTTTTTTGTGCTGCTGATACAACTGCGCCATGTACGCTCCCCAGCCTGTTGACTTGCCAGCGCAAACCTTATCCGATTGGGGTGCTTGGGTCAGCTAGCTCCGAGGTTGCTGATCTACGTGCCTGAATCAGGATTTCCCGCGCTAGTCGGAGTCTGCGCCGCCAGCTGCTCGAGCACCGTGTCGTGCGCATTCTCGCCGAGTACGACGATGACGACGTCGTTGACTTCCGCGTCGGAGGCGGCGATCGTCTCGATAGCTGCTGCGATGGCATCGCGGCCGGGCCAGCCGTAACTTCCCGCGCTGATGAGCGGGAATGCGACGCTTCGCGCGCCGAGTTCGTCGGCGACCTCGAGACAGCGACGGTAGCAGGACACCAATAGGGACCGATCACGCTGCCCCGCTTTGTAATTCGGCCCGACCGTGTGAATAACCCACCGAGCCGGGAGGTCTCCTGCCGTCGTCCAACCCGCGTCGCCGGTGGCGAGCCCGTCGGGAAACCGCTTTACGCAGTCGCGCAGAATTTCAGGACCCCCCGCGCGATGGATGGCACCGTCCACTCCACCGCCACCACGCATGGCGTTGTTCGCGGCGTTGACGATCGCATCGACATTCTGCTCGGTGATATTTCCTCGAACGACACGGATGACTGGCATCACGTGAGTATTCACTCCACGACGCCGTTAAAGTAAATCTCGGCCGCCAATGGCGCAACGCGCGATTACCGCGGCGTTGATGACAGCAAACACCAGATCGTTTGACTCAGATGCCACATCCGCCACATCAGTCCCGCTGTTTACTAGTGCTGCCATGACTCCTGGCTGCGTTTTGTTCGATATTTCGCGTATCCACTCAGCTGCCACGGCTCCGACGAGCATTGACAGCATTGCAATCTGGCAAACGCCTGACGGGTGTCACACCCCTGTCGCATACTGGCTGCGGGGAGGAAGGCAGAATCCGATGGAAACACTTGTGGGCGGGACGTTCGGTAAGTACGAGATTCACCGACTGCTCGGCAAGGGCGGTATGGGTGAGGTGTATGAGGCATTCGACACCGACAAGCGCCGGCCCGTCGCGCTGAAGGTACTCAGCGAACAGTTGGCCGGCGACGCGACGTTCCGGGAGCGATTCCTGCGTGAGTCGCGGGCGGCGGCGATCTTGCAGGAGCCACACGTCATTCCGATTCACGACTGGGGCGAGATCGACCACACGCTGTACATCGACATGCGACTGGTCCAGGGCCAGACCTTGCACGAGATCATCGCCACGCAGGTCCTCACGCCGACACGTGCCATCGAGATCATCAGCCAGGTGGCGGCAGCGCTGGACGCCGCGCATGCCAACGGGCTGATCCATCGCGACGTCAAGCCGCAGAACATCATGGTCACCCCCGACGACTTCGCGTACCTGGTCGACTTCGGCATCGCCGAGACACCCGGAGAGAGTCATCTGACCGTCACGGGCTATCAGGTAGGCAGCTTCGCCTACATGGCGACCGAACGACTGAACAGCGCAGCGCCCGCAACACCAGCGGTGGACGTGTATGCGCTGGCCTGTGTCCTCTACGAGGCATTGACCGGTCGTCAGCCCTTCGTCGGCAACACCGAGCAGGTGATAGCGGCTCACTTGTCGGCGCCGCCGCCGCGGCCCAGTATGGCCAGGTCCACGATTCCGCCGGCCCTCGACGAGGTGATCGCCCGCGGCATGGCCAAACACCCCGACGATCGCTACGGCAGCGCCGGCGCATTTGCGCGCGCGGCCAAGCGCGCCTTGTCGACACCCAGGCCGACAGCGGGTCCCGATCACACGGTTTTCGCATCGCAGTATCAACCCCCACCGCGCATGGATCAGCATTTCAACACGCAATTCAGCTCTGCGCCAACATATTTCGCTGCCCCACCGGGGCAGGATGCGCGCCGGTACCTGGTGCCCACGCTGGCCGCGCTCGCGGCCGCACTGGTGGTGGTCGTCGTCGTCCTCACGGTCGCGGTCGTGGCGAACCGCAACTCGGGTTCGGACTACCCCTCCTCGGCGGTCGCCTATCCAACTTCGACGCAACCCGCTTACGAGACGACGGCTCAGCCGACTGACCAAACTACGACGCCGACGACGACACGCTCGGTGGCGATTCCGACCACGACCGCGGCGCAGGCACCGACGGCCGAGCAGCAATTGCGCCAATACGTCAACCTCGACCGCTCCCTGGTTGCATCGGAAGCCGCCAACAAATGGGTTCCGCAGCTCAGCTCCAAGCGTCCGGGCACCGTCGAGGGTGGCGTCGCCTGGGACAACGCGATGGCGTTACAGGAGCACGAGCGGCTGCGATCGCTCTACAACGCCAAGCTGCTGTGGTCCGGCGACTGGTCGACGTTCTCAGAATCGAACTACTGGGTGACCATCGCGGGGTACAGCTTCAGCGACGCCAGGGGCGCGTTGTCATGGTGCAGCAGCAGGGGATTCGACCGCGATCACTGCATCGCCAAGCTCATCAGCACGACGCACCCGGTGGCGCAGAGCACGGCGTACAACTGAATCGCCAGTCAGAGCCCAGCTGGCTAGGCGCGCTTCACGCTCCGGATGGTGATGTCCGGTGCCGAGCACAACCGGCACGTCAGCGACCGCACTTTCAACCGGATCTTGGAGATTTGTAACGCTTTCTTGCAGAACGGGTATCGGCAACCACACGACAGCGTGATCCACCAATCGGCCGGATGCTCAGCTTCGTTGCAGAACTTCTGGCAGATACACGGAATCTCGGTGTCAAAGTCCAGTGCCGAGAGAATCTCGAGCTCTGGTAAGTGCAGGCACCCCCGAACGGTCATGGATCGAAAGGTTAAAGCTCTAGTTGAGACTTTTCGGTGAGGCGCGCGCAAGGAAGAACAAAATGTCCGGGGATTTCGGTTCGGGCGGCGAAGCGGCCCTACGGACGCGCCGGCAACACCTGCATCCACCCGTCCGTCAACAACTCCAGCAACTGCCCGTCCGGATCCCTGACCATCGCTGATCCCGCGGACACCGTACCGTCGACCACCTCGCCCCCGAAGTCGCCGACGCGATCCAGTACCGCCGCCAGGTTTGACACCGAGAAGGAGATGTGGGTCAACCCGACCTGATCCATGGTCCGCTCGCCGCCACCGGACACCACACGCCCCGAGTAGTCCAGCAGCTCCAGCACCAGCCCGTCCCTGACCAGATAGGTCGCATGCAACCCCACCGGCCGGGGCAGCTGCAGCAGCTGAGCAGTCCCCTCCTCCGGCGCGTCCAACTCCCACCAGTACTCGAATCCGAGCAGGCCCTCGTAGAACCTGCGCGACCGCTCCCTGCTCCGGACGCACAAACCGACATGGTTGAAAATGACCGACTGCGAACCCATTACGACCTCCCGTAGCGGGACAACACGGTGCCACGCGCACTGCCGATCAGGACCGTGGCACGTTCCAGACACCCTCCGACACCAGCTTCGGTCACCCAGGACTGCACGCTCAACACCATCCCTTCCGCCAATGACGCGTTCAGACCGCGTCCCAGGCCGATTGCCGGCGCCTCCGCACCCAAGCCCAGCCCATGGGCCAACAACACCGCCGGCTCACCACGACCCAACCGCTCCCAGGCCCGATACAGATCGGCACCGGTAACCCCGGGCCGGCACGCAGCCACCAGCGCATCCAAACCTGACGAGCACGCCGTCAGCAGCGCGGCAGCCCGAACAGACCTCGACCCACCGACCATCCGCGTGCAGGCCAACCCAGCTTCGTATCCCGCATACAGTGCCCCGGGCGCCAGGACAATCAACTCCCCCTCCCGCACCGGTCGGTCTGTGGCCAGGTGCCGGAAAGGCACCGATCCACTCAAAGGCGTTGCGAAACAAACACTTTCCGAGGGTGCAACGGGCGATCCCAGCGCCGCGATCGACGCGTAGTAGACCCCGAGCAACTCCCGCTCGGTAACGCCTGGCTGCAACGCGGCCTCCAGCGCACCCAGGGCCGACTCCGATATCGCGGATGCCACGTGCAGACAGGTGATCTCCTCAGCCGTCTTCACCCGGCGTGCGGCCTCCATCAGCGGCCCGGCGTCCACTATCTCCCCGAGTTTGGCCAGCCCGGCCAGCAACACGAACGACGGCGAGGTTCCATCGGTACCGATCCGCTTGGCTTTTCGCATCCCGGGTATCGACGCCACCGACGCCATCAGCTTCCTCGGGTTCCAGCTCATCCCGTACAGGTCCTCGCGACCGATTTCCGGCGGGACGCCCTCGTCCCACGACGACAGCAAATGGACACGTCCAGTCGAGCGCACCACCACGGCCAGCGGGGTGAAGGGCAGCACCCCGGCCCGGCCCAGCAGCCGGGCACCGGACACGTAATGCACGTTTCCCGGACCGCTGAGAATCAACGCATCCAGATCGTGAGTTTCCATGCCCGACAGCACTTTCAGCCGCCGCTCGCCACGCAGCCAGCCGAAGTCGATCCGGGCACCGTCCTCCAGGCTCATCGTCCCGACGCGCACCCCTGGATCGCGCGGCACCGGGGTCACGGGGCACACCCGAAGGGCTGGTAGTTGGAACCACTCAGCTTGACCCAGCCCCGATCGGTCACGGCCACGATGTCCGCGGCGCGGAATCCCGCCGCGCCGTCCTCCCAGATCACCGGTTCCAGCACCACGACCATGCCCGGCTGAAGAGCCAAGCCGGCGTCGAATTCGTTGCCCAGGTCGGTTCCGAAAAGGGGCATTTCGGCATTGTCGACGCCCACCCCGTGTGCCAGGTAGAGGTGCGAAAGCCACGGCCGGACACCATTGTTGGCATCGATGGCCGCCTGACAGAGTTGCTGGCCATTCAGTCCCGGTGCCAGGACCTCCAGACACGCATCGACGACGGCGCGCCAGCGGCGAAACTGGGCGAGCTCAGTTGCATTCGGGTGTCGTCCGGTGATCCAGGTGCGTCCGTAGCCCGATGCGTACCCCTCCCACATGATCCCGGCATCCACCCAGATGACGTCGCCGTACCGCAGGAAGCGGTCGGTGGTGACCGTCGGGTATGCGAGGTCACCGTGCAACGTCCATGGGCCCTGTGACCGCCGTGGTGGCATCACCTGAAAGATCGGGTCGATGCCGCCTGCCGAAGCCCCCAACTCGAACACGTGGCGCAGGAACAC
Source organism: Mycobacterium sp. NGS24 (assembly GCF_059813065.1). Lineage (NCBI taxonomy): Bacteria > Bacillati > Actinomycetota > Actinomycetes > Mycobacteriales > Mycobacteriaceae > Mycobacterium > Mycobacterium sp. NGS24. The sequence continues at coordinate 178,378 of NZ_JCALDW010000001.1, read as the reverse complement.
CGCACTCAAGTCGTTCTGGCGCAGTCCGATCCGCAACGCCTGCAACGCTGCTTCCATCGCCAGTTCGTTGAGCCGCTGCGCCTCCCGGACGCACGCGATTTCGTCCACCGTCTTGACCAATTTGACCGCACCCATCACGCCGGCGGCGGCCACCCATGAAACACCCTGCAATCGGCGGACCATCGCGTGTGACAAGTGGTCGATTCCCACCCGGGCACCAGTCGGGAAATGGTCGGCCACAGCAGCGGCGAATGCATCGATCCCGTCGTCGAGATCGGGAAACAACGGTGGGTGCAGGTGCACACCGAGCGGAACCCCGTCGGCGACGATCGAGTAGAGGTGGGGCATCGGCTCGCCTTTGACCACGATCGCGACCGCGCGGAACAGTGCCGCCCGGTCGCCGTCCATGGCCGGCATCGCGGCACCGGTCGCGTACGTCACCGAGGTGGATGCGAGTAAGACCAGGCCATCCAGCCGCTGCGACGAGAGCTGGGACTGTAGCCGGGCATACCGATCCCGCCGCATCCGTGCGAGATCGGGCCGGTCAGGGATCTGCAATCCGCCGATGGTGGCTCCCGCTGCCCAGTCCTTGATGACGCCCACCCACTTCTCCGCGCGGCCGAACAGCGTAATAACGCAAAGATAGCCCAGTGACAATCGAGCGCCGGAGGCGTGGCACCGCCGACGAACCGCGGAGGCGTCCACTCGTTCGCCCGGGAAGGTATCCGATGGGCGTCCCGCGGCCCGAGGGCCAACCCGCGCTGGACATCAACGAAGTCGACGGCGCCTACCGCCTGGCACATGCCACAAGTTCAAGCCGTTCCTGGCGGAACAGGCGCAAGAATTCTCAACACGCATATCGCCGCTAACGTGATGTGGCGTACTGCAACACCGGCTCGGCGGAATCCACGTGATCGCCGCTGATGATCGAAAGCTGTCGCGGCCGAATCTCATAACGAACTCCGTTGGACGGGTTGGTCACATCGAATCCATCGGAGACCCGCACCGCGTTGCGGAGTTCGATGTTGGCCCCGTCCCGGATCCGTTCACCGCGGTAGTAGTAGCTCTGCGACCCGGTTTGGCAGATCACCGCCAGGGACTGGGCGGTTCGCACCACCGCTGCCGGAGGGTTTCCGACGTCGCATCTTGCCGGGTGGCCGACGAAGCCCAATTCGTCGGCACCATCGACCGGGCCGGACAGCGACAACGACTGCGACGCAGGCGATGTCGATGCACCCGGCACCGCGGTATCGCGTGCAGATCCGGAGCCGAACGCCAAGATGCCGGCCAGCACAGCCGCGACGACCAGCATCGCCGCCGCCAGCCCGCCCACCAGAACCGGTCCCCGGCCAGACTTCTGGACCACCGGCCGTGGCGGTGGCGGGACGGGGTAAGGACTGTTGCCGGTAGCGTCCGGGTTCGGGTATTGCACCCGGAACGGCCGGGTGCGCACCGTGCGACGTGGCACAGCCGGTGCGATGGCCGCAACCGGGGCGGGAACTGGTGCCACGTTGGACCCGGCCGCCAAGCGAACCGCCGTCGCCAACTCACCTGCCGAAGCAAACCGTGCCGCAGGCTGTTTGGCCATTCCGGTGGCGACGATGCCGTCGAAGGACCGGTCGATTCCCCGGCGCATGATGCTGGGTCGGGGCGGCGCCGAGAACATGTGTGCACTGATCAGCTGGTGAATCTCGGGTACCTCGAAAGGCTTTTCGCCAGTGAGGCATTCGTAGAGCACGCACGTCAACGAGTAGACGTCGGTCTGCGCACCCACCCGGTCACCGGTGAACCGTTCCGGCGCCATGTAACCGCACGAGCCGAGCAACGAGCCTGTCGCCGCCGTCATACTGGGGTCACCGCCCGCCTGAGCAATGCCGAAATCGACGAGATAGGCAAAGTTGTCGGCGGTGAGGAGGATGTTTTCCGGCTTGACGTCGCGGTGTACCAGGCCGTCGGCATGCGCCGCATCCAGAGCCGAGGCCACCTGCGTCGTGATCAACGCCGCGTGTGCCGGATCGAGCGCACCGCGCTCGTGCAGCAGGTCTTTGAGGGTGCCTCCGTCGACCAGGCGCATGTCGATGAATAGCACGCCGTCGATCTGACCGAAGTCGTGCACGGGGATGACATGCGGTTCCTGCAGCCGCGCCGCCAATCGGCACTCTCGCCGGAAACGTTCCTGGTACGCCGGGTCCGCCGCCAGTTCCCGGCGCAGCAATTTGACCGCAACCATGCGCCCTCGGGCGGTGTCATAGGCCCGGTACACCTCGCCCATTCCGCCCGCGCCGATCAAGGACCGCAATTCATAGGGTCCGAACCGGGTACCGAGTAGTGAGCCGCTGTGCGGCGACGTCATGCACGTGTCCTTTCCTGGCAGATACCAGGGTTCCCATCCAGGGCCCCCGTTATTCGGCGACGATACGTAGGCTGCGATTCCATGGCGACCGGTCGCACGTCGAGCAGCAGTCGGCTGACCGTCGACGATTGGTTGCAGGCCGGCTACGCGATCATCGCCGACGAAGGCCTCAACGCACTCAAACTCGACCGCCTCTGCGCGCGACTGCACGTCACAAAAGGCAGCTTTTACTGGCACTTCGTCGACATGGCGACCTACCGTCAGACGTTGATCGAATCCTGGGCCCAGCTCAAAGATGAAGACCGTCGCGATATCGAACAGCTGCGCGACATCCCGGCGCGGGACCGCCTGTCCCGGATGATGACGTCGCTGGTACAGCCGAGACAATGGTCACTGGAACGGGCCATGCGCGAATGGGCTCGCTCTGATACGGCCGTCGCCGATGCGGTCCAGAAGGCGGACCGCCGGCTACTCAGCGCAGTGCGCCAAGCATTCCGCGACTGTGGCTTCGACGACGATGAAGCCGAACTGCGCGCTAACACCACCTTCGCCGCCGGCGTGGGACTGCTGCACCTGACCGGTCCGTCGCCCCGGAAATGGTTGCACCATGAGGCCTTTCTCGACTTCATGTTGCGGCAGTGAACATACCAAAAGGTATGGTGTCGCAGTGACCGGCATTTCCGACGACTTCGTGCAACGAATTCAGCAACGCGCCCGAGAGGCCGAAGAACTTCGGCGACTACCAGCTGACACCGTCAAGGAATTGCACGAGTCAGGTCTGCTCGATTTGCTCAAGCCTGCCCGATTCGGCGGTCAGCAGGCTGACTTCCAGGCGATCCTGGATCCAGTCCGCCGGCTCGCCCACGGTTGCACCTCGACCGCCTGGACAGCGGGTTTCTTCACTCTGCACAACTGGATGTTGGCACTGTTCGGCGAGCGGGCGCAGGCGGACGGTTTCGCATCCATTCCATTCCTGGCCTCCTCGCCGCTGGCCCCGACCGGGCGCGGCACACCGACTGCCGGGGGCGTCCGGCTCACCGGTCGCTGGTCGTGGGCCACCGGGGTGATGGAAGGCAACTGGACCATCGTCGGTGCGCTCTGCGGACCCGACGACGGGATTTATCCCGCGTTGGTGCTGGTGCCTGCCGAGGACTATCAGATCGTCGACGTTTGGCAGACCGACGGCATGCGCGCCACCGGCTCCAATGACATCGTGGTCGAGAACGCCTTCGTTCCCGAGCACCGACTCGTCAAGGTCACCGACATCTACGGCGGCACCGCGCCGGGAGCGCTGCTGCACGACACGACCCTCTATCGCTGGCCGATGGTGCCCGCCCTGGCATTCCTCGCGTCGATGCCGGCATTGGGTACTGCCGAGCGAGTGGTCGATCTGTTCACCGACCGGCTCTGCGAAAGGGTCATCGCCTATGAGGGCAGCAAGCAGAAAGACAGGCCCGCGGCGCAGGCGAGGCTGGGTGAAGCTCGGGTTCGGTTGCGCGCGCTACACGGTTTGGTGGCCGACACGATTAACCGGATCGAGACGCTTCTGCAAGCCGGAGAACGGGTTCCGCGTACCGTGCGGGCTGACGCCCGCTTGGCCGCCGCCCACGTCGTGACAGAATCCCGTGCGGTGGTCGGCCACCTACTCGAGGCTTCCGGCGCGAGTGCACATTTTCTGAACAATCCGCTGCAGCGGGCCAAGCGCGACATCGACGTGCTCAGCGGCCATGTGATCTTCGACTACGACGCCAGCCGAGAACTGGCCGGCGCCTTGGCAATCGGGCTTAAGATCTCACCGCTGGCCATGGTCTGAAATCCTCGTCAAGTCGATCACCTCACCGCGGTTGATGCTGACCCAGTCACGACCGTCCAGGTAGGGCCGCAAACTGCGGCCGATCAACTCGGCGTCGACGGCGGACTTGGGACGCTGAATTTCATAGACGTGCGGCAATTCCACCATGCCGGTGACGACGTTCCACAACTTGACCGCCCCGTCCCCTGTCGGCGGATCTACCAACACCGGCCCGAATAGGCACTGGCCGTTGATAAACAGCGTCGGCACCCCGAAGCCTCCCGCGTCGACGACCCGTTGATGCTCGGTGCGTACCTCATCGTGGGTCGTCGAATCCGCTAGTGCCGCATCGAGAATCGTGTCGTCGACACCGATCGAAACCAACAACCTGCGGGCGACATCGGGATCATGCGGCTTGCCACCCAACGTGTGCAGTTCGTGTCCGATTGCGGCATACCAGCGATCGAGCAGGTCCATATCCGAGCGTCTCAACAACGCGCCGATCCGCATCAGCGACCAGCCGTATGACCAATCCCGTTCCCAGGGATGCTTTTTGCCCTCCACCCGGTTGATCTCTTCAAGACTGAAGAACCGCCAGTCGATGGTGATCCCCAGCTGCACACGCACTGCACGGATCCATACCGACGTCTGGAAGGCGAACGGGCACATCGGGTCGAAGTGGAAATCGACGGTGGTCACGGCTGGCGCACCGCCACATTGGCGGTGAACGTGCATGTAGGCGGGGCATCACCGACGATGGAACCGTAATCGGCGACGAGTGTGGTCGTCCCGGCGGTCGACGCGGTGAACGTCCAGACCTCAGTGCCTGGTGCACCCACCCGGTCGGTGCTACCCCGGACGTATTCGTGACCGGTCTGCGTCAGGACCGCGCCGTCGGCGATCTTCGGATCGGGTGTCCAACGATAAGGAGTGCTGTGGTTGGCGCCCAGCGAGACCTTGAGTGTGTCGCCCACCGACAGAGTGACATCCCGAGTAATGGCGTTCTGCTTCAACACTTCGTCCATGGACACGTCGATGGCGTTGGTCGATGCCCTGCCCGGACTCGAACACCCCGATAGCATCACCAGCACGGTCGCCACCGCCAGCAGCCTGACCTTCATCAGTGCACCCTAACCGTTCACCGCCCCAGTCCGGTGCGCGCTGACCGGATCTGGTGCATCTCCGTTGCGGCACGATCATCGGTGCTACGCACTGAGTGCACTTGGATAACCCTGGCGGACAACGTGTTTGGCGAAATAGCCACAGTGCGGCAGCCATTCGCGCGCCACATCGAATACGCGTTTGCGGACGCACCGTAGCCTGGTCGGGTAACTTCAATCCGTGTTTGGCATCATTCGGCCCTGTCGTCATCATCTCGGCGGCGAACTCACCGCGGCTTGGCGCGCCCAACTGTGCGGTCTGTGCCTGGCTCTGCGTGACGACTACGGGCAAGCGGCGCGGATCGCCACCAACTACGACGGCCTGATCGTCTCGCTGCTCGTTGAAGCCCAGTCGGAGGCGGAGCCGATGCGTCGCACCGCTGGGCCCTGCCCGCTGCGCGGTATGAAACGCGCCGACGTCGCGACCGGCGAATGCGTGCGTCTGGCCGCTGTGGTGTCGCTGGCACTGGCCGCGGCGAAGGTCCGTGACCACGTGGATGACCGCGACGGCGTAGTCGGCATGGCGGGGATACGTCCGGCTGCGCGACGCGTCGCCGAACGGTGGGTCCGCCGCGGCACTGATACCGGCCGCCGCTTGGGATTCGACACCGCCGTGCTGGTCCGCGCCATGGACCGGCAGATGGAACTCGAGGCGACCACGGGTCCGGGCAGTCCGTTGCTGACCGTCACCGAGCCGACCGAGACGGCCGTGGCCGCCGCATTCGCCCACACCGCGGTGCTGGCCGGCCGCCCTGCCAATGCGGCACCGCTGCGCGAGGTCGGACAACTCTTCGGACGGGTCGCGCATCTGCTGGACGCGGTCGAGGACTACCACGACGATTTGGCACATGGAAAGTGGAATCCGTTGGCCGCCACCGGGATATCCATGGCCGAGGTCCGCACGCTGTGCGATGATGCGGTGCTGGGCATCGCACTGGCACTGGCCGATGTCGAGTTCACCGACGATCGCCTGCCGCGCCGGCTGTTGACCAAAGAAATACGCCGCTCGGTCTCACGCACCTTCGCCGGTGCCGTCCCGCGGGCCAACTACCCGTATGGCAGCCCGCACGGCGAACAGGACGGCATCAACTTCGGCGGTAACCAGTACGGCATATACGGACCCGGCGGATACCCGCCTCCCGGCCAGCTTCCTCCCGAGCCGAAGAAGAAGCGAGGTTGCTGGGACCGCTGCACCGATGCCTGCTGCTGCGATTGCGATTGCGATTGCGACTGCTGCTGCGACTGCGGAGACTGCTGCGACTGCTCGTAGCCCATAGGCGAGGATGGGCAGGTGTTTGCGCTTGTCGTCATCGTCGCGCTGGTTGCCACCGTCGTCCTGGGTACGCTGCTGGGCCGCCGCTACCGCGTGGGCCCACCGGTTCTGCTCATCTTTCTCGGTGTGCTGCTGGGGCTGATTCCTCGCTTCGGCAATGTGCACATCGATGGCGAACTCGTGCTGCTGCTCTTCCTGCCGGCGATCCTGTACTGGGAGAGCCTGAACACCAGCTTCCGCGAGATCAAGGCCAACATGCGGATCATCGTGATGACCAGCATCGGACTGGTGATCGCCACCGCGTTCGCGGTGTCTTGGACCGCACGGGCGCTGGGCATGGAGTCGCATGCCGCCTCGGTGCTGGGTGCCGTGCTCTCGCCCACCGACGCTGCCGCGGTCGCCGGGCTGGCCAAGAAGCTACCGCGGCGCGCGCTGACCGTGCTGCGGGGCGAGAGCCTGATCAACGACGGCACGGCGCTGGTGCTGTTCGGGGTGACCGTCTCCGTCGCCGTCGGTGGCCACGAGGTTGGCCCGGTCGCGCTGACCGCGCGGTTCATCTACTCCTACCTCGGTGGCATCTCCGCCGGGCTGATCATCGGGTTCCTGGTGACACTATTGCGTCGCCGCATCGACGCACCGCTCGAGGAGGGGGCGCTGAGCCTGCTGACGCCGTTCGCGGCCTTCCTGCTTGCCCAATCGGTCGAATGCAGCGGTGTGGTCGCGGTGCTGGTCTCGGCTCTCGTCATCACCTATGTCAGTCCACGGGTCATCAGGGCCCGGTCGCGACTGCAGTCCTTCGCCTTCTGGGACATCTCGACGTTCCTGATCAACGGATCGCTGTGGGTGTTCGTCGGTGTGCAACTGCCCGGCGCGCTGCGCGGCATCAACGACCACGGCGACGGGCTGCGACGCGCCACAATGCTGGCACTGGCCGTCACCGGCGTGGTCATCGTCACGCGGTTCGCCTGGGTCGAACTCACCACCGTCCTGGGGCGTGCCGTCGACAAGAGCATGCGACGCCGGAGCCGGCATGTTGACTTTCGCCAACGGACCGTCACCAGCTGGGCAGGCTTTCGCGGCGCGGTGTCGCTGGCCGCAGCCCTGGCCGTACCGCTCGAAACCTACACCGGCGCACCGTTTCCCGACCGCAACCTGATCATCTTCGTCGTTTCGGTGGTGATCCTGGTGACGGTTCTGGTCCAGGGCAGCACCCTGCCCGCCGTCGTTCGGTGGGCACGGTTGCCCGAAGACGTTGCCCGCGCCGACGAAGTGCAGCTGGCCCGAACGCGCGGGGCGCAGGCAGCTCTCGAGGCGTTGCCGGAAGTCGCCGCCGAACTCGACGTGGAACCGAAAATTTTGGCGCGTCTGGAAAAGGAATACCAGGAGCACGCCCTGCTCGTGGCGGCCGGCGGTGACGACCCCGGCACCAACGAACTGGCAGAGAAGGTCGACCTGATCCGGGAGGTGCGTCTTCGCGTCCTGGACCGCAAACGTCAAGCCGTCACCAAACTGCGCGACCAACGACAGATTGACGACATCGTGCTGCGCGAGGTGCAGGCCACCATGGACCTGGAAGAGGTCCGACTGCTCGGACCGGCAGACGTCGAGTAGCTAACCGGTGCTACACGGAAGTCGTTTGATGCCGTGGAAAAACGAGGACCGCAGGCGCTCCGGCTCGCCGGTGACGGTGAGACCGGGCACGCCGGCGTACAGCTCTTCGATCATCACCCGCAGTTCCAGACGCGCGAGTTGAGCGCCCAGACAGAAGTGCACTCCCCCGCCACCGAATGCGGCATGACCGGCATCGGTCCGGGTGATGTCGAATTCATCGGGCCGGTCGAACACGTCCTCGTCGCGATTGGCCGACAGGTAGTGCATCAGCACCCAGTCACCGGCGGGGATCTCTTGCCCGCCGATTTCGACATCGCAGGTGACGGTACGGCGGAAGTGCAGGACCGGCGTGGCCCAGCGCAGCAGTTCCTCGACGGCAGGCTTGACCGCCGACGGGTCGCGGGCCAGCAGCGCTTGTTGTTCCGGGTGCTGCGACAACGCCAAAATGCCGTGGCTGAGCGTATTTCGGGTGGTCTCGTTGCCGGCAACGGCCAGCAGTAAGAAAAATTCGTTGAGCTGGTCGCGGTTGAGCTTCTCGCCGTCGACCTCGGCGGCCAGCAACGCCGACAGGATGTCGTCGGTCAGCCCGTGCGTGCGTCGGTGCTTCACCAATTGGTTGCAGTAGGCGAACATTTCAGCGGCGGCCTGACCCAGCGCTTCCGGGGTGGGCGCGTAGTCGGGATCTTCGATGCCCAGGCTGCCGATGGCGTTGCTCCACCGAAACACGTCCAACCTGTCTTCGGCCGGCACACCCAGTACGTCGGCGATCACCTGCAGCGACATCTCCGCGGAAATGTCTGGCACAGCGTCGAATTCACCCTTGTCGGTGATAGTGGCGACGATGTCGCGGGCGACCTTGCGCATGTGCGGTTCCAGGCGTTGCACATTGCGGACGGTGAAACCCTGGTTGATCAGCTTGCGGATCTTGACGTGACGCGGCGGGTCGATCCCCGGCAGCATCGCCGAGGTCGGGGCTGCCTCCACCTCGACCAGCGTGTTGCCTCTGTTGCTGGTGAAGGTGTTGGTGTCGCGGCTGACCAGTCGCACGTCGGCGTGCCGGGTGAGCAGCCACGCCCGGGGCAGGCCGTGCAATTGCACCGGATGGACCGGTGCGGTGGCCCGCAGTCTCTGCAGGGCGTCGAACGGCGCGCCGACGACGAAGGTGTCGGGATCCAGCACCGTTGCGGCGTCCCGGTCGGCGGGGCCGTGTTGATTTTCGACGACCAACGAGCCGAGCTTGGGAACGGTCATGAGGAGGCCTTGATCCCGGCAATGATCACGTCGAGTCCGGCACGGAAGCGCGCGGTGGACGGGCGTTTGGACGGCCGCGTCTCATCCAGACTGACCGAACCCAGCAGATAGGTGTACAGCACCGTATGAGCGGCCGCGGCAACGGGTTTGGCGAGACCGGCCTCGGCCAGCAGCGAGCGGCTCAACCGGTCCAACCGCCGGGCCCGCTCCCCACCCCCGCCGGTCTGCAGAATGTTCGCGATGCCTGGAACCGCCAGTATCACTTCCCTTGCCGCACAATACAGTTCGGCGACCCTTTGATCCCACGGGCCGTCCTGCGGGACCGGGATGTCGGCAAGTACCGATTCTGCCAGCAGGTCCAGAGCGGCCTGTTTCCCCGGCACGTGGTAGTAGACCGACGGCACCGCCGACCCGAGTTCGGCCGCGATTCCCCGCATGGTGACGTGCTGCACGCCGACACGTCGCGCCAGAGTGTGCAGCGAGGCCACCACCTGGTCACGGTCCAGCTCCCCGTACGGACGGCGTACCGCGGAGGTCATTGAATCCTCGTTCGGATTAATTCGAGCACTGTTAGAATCTACCGCGATGAGCACCGGGACCGCAAAGCCGACTGAGTTCCACGAGGGGTGTTGCGCGGTGAGTACCTCGTGAACCGCGTCAAGGCGGGCATTTTCAGCTTCACCGCGGCGGCGCCACCCGGTGACGACGGCAGCTATCTGCGCTGGCACCTGTTGGACCACATGCCCGAGCAGTATCGGTTGCCCGGCATCGTGTACGGACTGCGCTGGATCGCCGACGGTGCCTATCCATCGGCCCGCCTGGCGTCGCACGGCCCGCTGGGCCAGATCGGCAACGCCGTGCACTACCTGGTCGGCGACCCGGTCCAGGACACGTTGGACGACTTCATCGACCTCGGTCGGACGTTGCGGGACATCGGTCGCATGCCCAGCATGCGGCCGCTGCTGCAGATCGGCGGCCTGCCTCTACTGCAGTGCCACGCCGCGCCTCAATCGGCGGTCTCCGCCGAGGTAGTGCCGTTCCGCCCGCACCGCGGCGTGTTGCTGATCGTCGAGGAACCGCGCGGCCCGCGGTTCGATCAGTGGCTGAACTGGTCTGTCGCCGAACATTATCCGGCGCTGCTGGCGGCACCCGGGACCGCGGGTGCCTGGATGTTCGGACCTACATGGAATCCGGCGCCGCGCGGCTGGCGGTCCGAGCCGCAGTACATCACTGTGGTTTACCTCGACAATGACCCGCTGGCTGTCGCGGCTGCTGTGGCACCCCTGGTCGAGGAGCGCTGGCGCTCCGATGCGGTGCAACCGTTATTTGCCGGTCCCCTGCGAAGCATGATCAGCTGGCAGGCCTGGCCCGAAGAAGATTGACCCTCAGGACTGGCCGTGCGCCCGGCGCTAGAGTTGAGCAGTGAACGTGCGCAGCGAGGTGCTGATCAGTGCAGCCGAGCTGGTCAACCTCATCGAAGCCGGCGATCCACTGACCATCCTGGACGTCCGCTGGCAACTCGGCACCCCGGACGGACTTTCGGCCTACCTGGCCGGCCACCTACCCGGTGCTGTTTACGTCTCGCTCGAAGACGATCTCAGCGACCACCAGGTGGCCGGCCGGGGCCGCCATCCGTTGCCGTCGGGATTTCAGCTGCAGGCGGCCGCGCGCCGGTGGGGTATCCACCAAGGCGAGCTCATCGTCGTCTACGACGACTGGAACCGCGCCGGGTCCGCCCGCGCGTGGTGGGTGCTGACCGCGGCGGGACTGCCCAATGTGCGCATCCTGGACGGTGGATTGGCTGCGTGGCGCTCATGCGGGGGCGCAGTAGAGACCGGGCCTGTCAAACCGCCGGCCGGGAATGTGACTGTGCCACATGATGATCTGTACGCCGGCGGCCGACCAACCCTGACGGCCGAGGAAGCAGGTGCGGGCGGCGTGCAATTGTTCGATGCACGCTCTCCCGAACGTTACCGAGGCGACAGCGAGCCCGTCGACCCCGTCGCGGGCCACATTCCCGGCGCGAAGAACCTGCCGTTCGGGACACTGTTGACCCCCGAGGGCAGCTTCCTCGAGACAGAGACTATGAGAAAACACCTGTCCGACAATGGTATTGAACCGGATACGGCTGTCGGAGTGTATTGCGGGTCCGGGGTGACCGCCGCCGTGGTGGTCGCCGGGCTGGCCGCTGCCGGCTATCCGGCGGCGTTATTTCCCGGCTCGTGGTCGGAGTGGAGCTCGGACCCGACGCGTCCCGTGCAACGCTCACCCGGGTTGATCGAGGAGGCACAATGACGTCCGATCGGCGCAGCCAAGCACGGAAAAGCTTGGCAGTCATCGGGTTCGTGCTCGCCCTCACTGCCTGCGCAGCTTCTCCGAAACAATCCGGCGGGACGAGCAGTCCGGGTAGGACGGATCCGCTGGCCGGAATCACGGTGCCCGATGCCTTCACTCCGTTGACAGTTGCCCCGATCAGCCGGCCGACGTTTCCGTTTCCCGGCACCGACGACAAATATCACTTGGCCTTCGACATGCAGGTCACCAACTCCAGTGCCGAACCCTCCGCCCTGACCGCCGTCGACGTCGTCGACGCCCGCGACCCCAAACGCGTGCTGGCGTCGTTCTCCGGCAACCAGCTGGTCGATCCCGCCTGCACCTTCGGCAACTGCAACCGGTTGCGGATCCTGCCCGCCGCACCCGCACCCGACTTCACCATCGCACCCGCGACGTCCAGGTCGTTGCTGCTCGATTTCCGCCTGGACAAGCTGACCGACTTCCCCCGGGCGGTGATGCTGCGGCTGCACGGAACCGGGGTGACCAATCCGGGCGCCTCCAAGGTTCCGGGCCCGATCGACATGCTGGGCGCCCCGTTCGACATCTCGGCCGGCACGCCGCGTGCCATCGCGCCGCCGCTGCGGGGCAACAATTGGGTGGCTTTCAACGGCTGCTGCGATCCCGGCTGGGCGCATCGCGACGCGATATTGCCGCTCAACATGAAACTGAACAACAGCCAGCGCTTCGCGATCGACTGGATGCGGATGAACGACCAGGGCAACTTCTATACCGGTGACCGGACCAGGAACGAGAGCTTCAGCGACTACGGCTCGGGCATCTACGCCGTGGCCGACGGAACCATCGTCTCGACGCTGGACGCTCTCGAGGCCAACGTACCCGGCATCCTGCCCGCGTCCGTGCCCGAACTGGCCGCGAAGCTGACCGTGGACAATGTCGACGGCAACCACATCATCATGGATCTCGGTAGTGGCGTCTATGCCATGTATGCCCACCTGATCCAGGGTTCGCTGATGGTCAAGCCCGGTGACCAGGTCAAGAAGGGTCAGCAGATCGCCAGATTAGGCAATACCGGCAATTCCAATGCGCCGCACCTGCATTTCCAGCTGATGAGCGGCCCGTCGTTGTTCGAGGCCGACGCCCTGCCGTACGTCATCGAAGGTTTCAGCTACCAGGGTCAGCTCGACGCGAATCAGGTGTGGAATGCCGACAACTACCTCAGCGGTTCGTTTTTCGGGCCCGCGATGCTGCCGGCACCTGTCCTGAAAACCAATCAGCTGCCCCTGCTGCTGGGCGTCGTGACGTTCCCCCACACCTAACCTCGAAAGGCCGAGATCATGGACATTTTCGTGGAATGGCACAGTGGCGGAACGGAATTGAGCTGGCGATCGACCACCGATGCCAACGACGGGCAGCGGGTCACGGTGTTTTTGCGCAGGTTCGGCAGACCGGGGGCGCCCGCATTGGTGTGCGTACACGGCTTCCCGACGTCCAGTGTCGACTACTACCCGTTGGCGCGTGCACTGAGCGAAGATTTCGAGATTTTCGCCCTCGACTTTCCCGGCTACGGTGTATCCGACAAGCCACCCGAGCCGTACGTCTACTCGCTCTACGACGACGCACGACTGCTGGTCCACGCGATCACTGAGGTCTGGAAACTGACCGACTACCGCATGATCACCCATGACCGCGGAAGCAGCGTCGGCATGATCGCGGCCGGCCTGTTGGCGGAGAAGTCCGCACTGCCAGTCGATCTCATCATCACCAATGCAAACATCTACCTGCCGTTGTCCAACCTCACCGCGTTCCAACTCGCGCTGCTCGACTCCGCAACGGGACGGGCAGCCGCCGCCGAAACCACCCCGGAGCTACTGGCCGCCGGACTCGGGATCACCACCTTCATGCCGCGCCGCACCACCGGGGATGCCGAGATCTCCGCCCTGGCAAAATGCTTTGCCTACAACGACGGCATCCGTGTCCTGCCGGACACCATCCAGTATCTGCACGAGCGCGCTGCCGATGAAAAGCGTTGGCTCGAGGCTCTTTCCAAGATCCCCGTCAACGCCACTCTGGTGTGGGGCCTGCACGACACGGTAGCCCCGCTGCGGGTCGCGAACCACGTCTGGCAGGCCTACCTGCGGAATATGCCGGGCCAGAGCCGTTACTGGGTGATACCGACCGCCGATCACTACCTGCAATGTGATGCCCCGGCCGAGGTCGCTCACATCCTTCGGCTCACCGCTCAGGGCAAAGACATCAACCTGCATCTGCAGACACTCGGAGACCGACCTGAGGGGGCGGTGTTGGTGGATCAGAAGGCTTAAAGCGACACCGTTGCACCGCGTTCGATCTCGATGACACGGTCCGCCCAGCCGCGACGCTGCATCTCTGCCGTGAAATCCGCCAGCGGAGAAGCGAAGACGGTGTAATCGTCGAAGTGGACCGGAATCATCTTCGGCAGGTCGAGCAGCTCGACAAGTCCGGCGCCTTGTTGCGCATCCATCGTCACGGTGAGCCCGAACGGCAATCGGGAGCCGGCGGGCAGCCGGGTCCCGCCCAGGTGCAGTATGCCGACGTCGATGGCTTCGAACCGAACCGGAATCTCGCCCAGTTCGTCGATGAGCAAGGTATCCCCGGAAACGTAGATGCGTCGGCTCTCTGCTGCGTGGATGGAGCCGAACTCGAGCATGCTGCCCATGACCGGCGGAAGGAGCCGATTGGCCCACACCGGAGCGTGCCGGCCCGGTAGCGCCGTCACCGTGAGCTGGACGTCACCCTTGACGAGGTGGTGCGTCTGCCAGGTCGATAGTGCCGTCGCCCGGTCAAATCCTTTCGTCCGCAACCTGTTCGCCGCGGGCGGCGTGGTCAGGACCGGTAGTTCGCGATTCAGTCGTTTCGATGTCACCCGGTCCCAGTGATCCCCGTGCAGATGTGACAGCAGAACGACATCTACCGCCGGCAGCTGCTCGATGGAGAGAGCGGGCTCCTTGCGGCGCTTGGAGATCAGGCCGTGGCCGAGGTACGCGTGCTGACCCCTGTGCAGGAAATTGGGGTCGGTCAACACCGTGATCTCCCCGGCACGAATCAGCGTCGTGGCGTTTCCGACAAAGGTCACGGTGATGTCCATGATGGCTGCGTGTTCCCGCAGGAATGGAGCTGAAACGCCTACTGCTGAACCAATCAGCTGAACAGCGACTGACCGATGTAGTGCCCCTGGCTGGGCGCGGGAGGTACGGCAAAGATCGCCGACCCGATGTGCCGGATGTACTCGTTCAGCAAATCGTTGGCGCCTAACCGGTTCTGCAGCCGGATGAAGTTCAGCGGATCATTCTGATAGGAGATGAACAGCAGCCCGGCGTTGAGCTGGCCGGTGGCGTCCAGTCCGTCGGTGTAGTTGTAGGAGCGACGGCGGATCATGATGCCGTTGTTGTTTTCCCGTGCGGCCAAGCCGATATGGGACAGCGGGTCGATCGCCGGCTTTCCGTCCGGTCCCGTTGCCGCGAAATCCGGCGTGTCGAATTCGGCGTTGCCGCCCAGCGGTGCACCCTCCTGTTTGCTGCGACCGATGACCTGCTGCTGGTCACCGATTCGGTCGGTGTCCCAGGTTTCCAGCAGCATGCGGATTTTTCGCGCGACCTGGTAGGTACCGCCGTTCATCCAGGCCTGATCGCTGTTGTCGACCCACACGAACCGGCGGTACTGCTCGTCGGTCATCACGTTGCGGGTTCCGTCCTTGAACCCCATCAGATTTCGCGGAGTGGCCTGGCCGGGGCCGGCCGAGGCACGACCGAAACCGAGCACCTGCCACAGCGGTGCGGCGATATTACGACCCAGGCGGGTCAGGTTGCGGGTGGCGTGGTAGCAGACCTGCGGGTCATCGGCGCAAGCCTGCACCGACACGTCGCCACCGCGTAGCCGTGGGTCCAGATAATCACCGTTGAGCGGCGGCAGGTCGGCGAACAACGCCGGCCGCTTGCCGGCAAGTCCGAACCTGTCGCCGAACACCGACGGTCCCAGCCCGACGGTGACGGTCAGACCCGCGGGACTGAGCCCGAAGGCCTCGCCGGTGTCGGCCGGTGGCTGCACTTCGACCGACGGCTGCACTGCGCCAACGGGATTGCCTTGCTGGAACACCGCGGCCGCCGCGGACCACCGGGCCAATAACGCCTGCAGGTCGGGACGTCCGGCGCCGGGGGCCAGCGAGAAGGACATGAATACGCAATAGCGCTGCGGGGGCGTCGCAATACCGCCCTGGTGCGTCTGCCCGTAAAAAGGGTAGCGGCGGCTTAGATCGACCGTGTCGTGATCGTCTCGGTCACCGCGCTCGGCCATCGCGTAACCGGCCGCCCCGCCCCCGACGGCACCGGTCAGTCCGGCGAGCATCGTGCCGCCGAGCACTCGCCGCCGCGAAACCGGTATGCTGCCAGACGGTTTCGGCGGATCGTTGCTGTCGTCGTCGGTCATGTCAGTTCGCCGTGACCACTTTCTGGGCTACCACGGACAGGCTCTGGTGCAACGGCTGGATGACCGCGGTCAACTTCGGTGCGTCACGGGCCTGGAGTTCGTAGACGAAAGTTTGGTAGCCGCCCAACGCTGTCGGGTCGCGATACCCGGCCAGCACGGTCAGTACATCCTGAAACTGTTGGTCGATCTGCTTGACCAGATTGCTGTCGATCTTGTCCAACCCCGGTCGCAGCGCCGCGTAGGCCTGCTGAGCACCCTCCACGTTCGCGGCGAAGTCGACGAGATCGATGTGACTGAAGGCTTCTTCTTCGCCGGTGATCTTATTGTTCTGCACTTCCTCGATCAGGTCCGCCGCCCCATTTGCCAGGTCCTCAGGCCGGTACTGCAGGCTGGTGACAGTGTCCTTCAACTTGCCCACGTTGCCCAGCAATTCGGTGCTGAGCGCCTTAGTGCCGGCGGTGATGGCCCCGGCCTGCCACAGGTCACGTTCGATGGCGTGGAAGCCTTTCCAACCGACTTTCGCATCCACCGGAGTGGACTCGCGCATGTCGATCAGATAGTCGAGGTTGCCGGCGTTGTCGCCGACGGCAAACCCGGGCAGCACAAACCCCTCGACACTGGTCTCAGCACGTTCGTAGAACGGCCGCGCTCTGGCGTAGGCCGTCTTGGCCCCGTCGAGATTCCCGGCCTGGACGGCGCCATTGAGCCCCTGCACGGCGTCGTTCAGCTGCTCGATCTGATTGACGATGTAGGCCGCATAATCTTTGGTGCCCTGGCCCAGGATGGTCGCCACCGTGCCGGTGGCCGGCGCCGGAGCCCGCCCGGTCACTGTCAGGGTCTGGTACTCGATTTCAGCGCCCGGGCAATAGATCTGGTACGAGCCGCCGTCCAGGGTGACGGTGAACGAGACCGAATCCAACCCTGGGGCGAGGTTCTCTTTTTCGCCGACGATGCGTTGATCTTTGAGCAACTCCACTTCGGAGATGCCCGGTGCACTCGTGTTCGACGCCGTGAATGTCACCGGTCCGGCCGGCACCGTGGTGGTGCTCAGCACGCAACGGTCCTTGCCGCTGTCGTTGGTCATCGTCACCGAGACCTGGTGGGTCCCGGACCTGGGCGGGTCGGTGTCGCCGGAACTGCACCCAGTCATGAGCACTGCTGCGGCGGTCGCGATGGCCGCGCTAGACCGGCTGGTGCGCTTCGGCATTGGCGACTCTTCCCTTTCCTTGCGCGTGTTCGGTGCGGTGGCTGCGCAGCGCGGTGGCTATACAACCCAACGCGAAGACCGCCAGCACCAACGGAAGCCAGAGCCGCCACAGTAGACGTTCGGCGTGCAGTTGAGAGTTGGCTTTGAGTTGCGCGGTGACCGACTCGTCGTCAATAGTCGCCCAATCGGTGGGTAGCCCGCCGAGGCTGACTGTCTTCGGCGCTGCAAGTCCGCCGCCGCTGAGGACGGCGGTGCGGTTGCTTGTCGCCTGCGCGCTCAGTACCGAATCATCCTGAGCGCGAACGGTGTACACGGTACTGGTGGCCCATCGGACGTGAAACGGGCCCGGGGTGCGGGATGCGGACACTCCCACTGGAAGGCGGCCGCCGGTCAGACCCGCCAGCTCGGCCAGCGTGGCGGTCGGGGCGCCGTCGGCGGGTGCGGGCAGAGTCGCCTGCCACACCCGGACCGGCACGCCGTCCACTGAATCCGTGCCGGCGGCGACGAGCGCGACGGTACCTGCCGGTCCGCCGTCAGTGGTGATCGAGAGCGAACGACCACTCAGCGTCCCGGCCAGCGACACGGTGCCGGGGCGGCCGCGATGGTCGGTCACCGTGCGCGCGTGCGCGGCGGGTGTGGAATTTCGGGCCGGCACCGCGATCAGCAGCACCGCCGCGACGATGATCAGCACCCCGGCGGTGGCCACCAGCAGCCTGCGACGGACAGTGGCGTTGGCGACGCTGCGGGCGGGCCACAGGAAGATCGTCAGCACCGGTACCGCGTAGAGCAGCCAGCCGAGCACCTCGACGCGCCGCGGATCGGCGGGTATGCCGAACAACCCGGTGATGAACGCGCCACGCACCGAACTGCCCGGGATCCAGGACGACAGGTCGAGTACCTGCTGCTGCCCGATCGCCACCCAGCCGGCCTCGTGGGCGGTCCGCAATGCGCTGAGCACCAGCCCTGCGGCGATGAAGACGAGGAACGTACCGGTGATACGGAAGAAACGGCTCAAGTTGAGAGTCAGGCCGCCGAAGTACAGGCCGACACCGAGTGCGATTGCCACCGCGATCCCTGTCACCCCGCCGATGACAGCCGCCCAGTGGCTGTCGTGCGACGCCTGAACCGTAGCCAGCAGAAAGACCGCCGTCTCGAAGCCCTCCTTCAGGACCGCCAGGAAGGCCATCAGCGCCAGCGCCAGGAAACGGCCCCGGCCGAGAGCGTCTCGGGCCTCACGTTCGAGGTCGCCCTTGAGCCGGCCCGGGTTGCGGTTCATCCAGATGATCATCGAGGTCACGAACACCACCGCGACCGCCCCGATGACGGTTTCCATCATTTCCTGCTGTCGCTGCGGCAGCGCCGCCGACAGCAGATCCAACCCGACCCCGACGCCCACACTGAGCAGAAACGCGAGAGCCACGCCGGCAAGCATCGGCCGGATCGACCGGCCGTTGCGCTTGAGGAAAGCGGCGACGATGCTCACGATGAGCGTCGCCTCCAGGCCCTCGCGCAGGCCGATCAGGAAGGTGCCGATAAACACGCCGTTCACTTAGCACAGCCTAACTAGGTGCTGGGCATCGCTGAAATCACGCGGAGGCCCTTTGCTGGCCGCACCGTCCCCGCCGTCACAAGCGTCACCCCAGTCACGGCTTGAACCCACTCGGGCGTCATGATGTCACCGTGGCACAGCAGTGTGACAAGACGCGTGTGCTGACCCGGCAACGTCGCGCTGGAGTGGGATTGTCGCTCGGAGCCGGGCAATCGTCTGCACACAGCCGGACGGTGACTACTGGGACGCGAGTGACGGCGCGGTCCCCGGTGCGGGAGCCTATCCGGTGATCACCGGCAAACTCGACCATCCCCGCACACTGCTCGTGTGCGCCTTCTGTGCGGCGGCATAGTCGATTTCCCATGTCGGCCACCGCTTGATGACCTCTTCGAGTGCCACCCGCGCCTGCATGCGCGCCAGCGCCGAACCCAAGCAGAAGTGCAGACCGTGACCGAAGCTCAGGTGTCCCCCACTGCGATGGATATCGAACCGCTCACCGTCGGGGAATCTGCGCTCGTCGCGGTTGGCAGAACCGTTGAGCAGCAACATGATCGAGCCCTCAGGGATCAGGGCCCCGTGACACTCAACGTCGCGCGCCACGTAACGTGCCTGCACCGGTGACGGCGCTTCGTAGCGCAATACCTCCTCGATCGCTCCCGGAATCAGCGACGGATCCGCCACGATCTCGCGACGTTGGTCAGGATGTTCGGCCAACAACTGACCGATGAAGCCGATCAGCCGGGTCGTCGTCTCGTTGCCCGCTCCGGCGATCATGCTGGTGTACATCAGCACTTCGGTGCGATCCAGCCGCCGCACCACCCCGTTCTCCTCGATCTCGGCGTTGAGCAACTGGGTCATCACGTCGTCGGAAGGATGCTCCATCCGCCAATCGATGTATTCGGAGAACACCTCATAGCTCTTCTCGAACAAATCGTCGTCGATCGCCCGAAATGTGCCCTCGCGCAGGTTGATCGCCCGCCCACCCCGATCGCGGATATCGGCCTGACTTTCCTCGGGGATGCCCAGCAGGTAGCCGATGGTGCGCATCGGAATCATCGCCCCCAGGTTAGCGATGAAGTCGAAGCGGCCCGAACCGACCAGCGGGTCGAGCGCCCGCACACAGAAGTCTCGGGTGAGCGGTTCGATCGCCTCCATCCGCCGCGGTGTGAAAACCCGTGACAGCAACCGGCGATGCAGATCGTGCAGGGGCGGATCCTCGAACAGAATCACACCGGGCGGTACCTGGATACCGCTCATGATTATGTCCATCGTGGTACCACGGCCCGACCGGTAGGTCTCCCAGTTCGTCAATTCGGGGGCGACATCCTCATACCGGCTCAGCGCATAGAAGTTGAACTTGTCGTTGTAGTACAGCGGAACCTCGTCGCGCATCCGCTTCCAGATCGGATACGGGTTGTCGTCGATGTCGAAATCGAACGGATCGTAATAGATCTCGGTCGTCGTCATGCAGTCCCCGCGGCGAGCGGACGAGCGGCTTCGGGCACTACGACCTCACCGACCCGCTTCAGATATGGCCACGCCACGTCCGGCGGCACCCCGCCGCACAATGGCGACAGGGTCAGCATCTTGCCGGACCGGATTCGCGAAACCGCTTGTTCCACCGTTATTATCACGTGCGACTTACCCGTCTCGCGCAGCTCGTCGACGGTGTCCACATGCGAGAAACCAGCCGACGTCTCGTTGCCGGGATTCCACGCGGCATAGGTGCGCGCATCGTGCAGCAGGTGCTCTCCGAGCTCCGACCACGCCTGGTCCACGTCATCGGCGACGAAGGTAACCGACGGCGTATTGCGATCGGGGAAGAACGCCGGCCCCGGTTCGAAACCGTGCTTGCGACAGGAGTTCTCGTAGGCCTCCCGCATACCCGGGACATTGCCGTTGGCAAGCATGCCCAGCCCGTACCTCCCGGCGCGCCGCGCGGCGGCCAGACTGCCGCCGCCCCACATCATCGCCGGGCCGCCGGGTGTCAGCGGTTGCGGAGTCACCGCAATCCGACGCCCGTCCTGCACGACCGTCTCACCGGCGAGCAGACGGCGCAGCAGACCCAGCTTCTCATCGGCCAGCCGGCCCCGGTCACCCAGTGCCAACCCGAACATCTCGTACTCCTCGGGCCGGTATCCGAGCGCCATGATGTAGGACGCCCGCCCGGCGCTGGAGATGTCGAGGACTGCCATGTCTTCGGCCAGTCGCACCGCGTCGTAGAACGGCAGGATCAGGATCAGGCTCAGCGCCAGCCGCTCGGTGCGCGCCGCTATCGCCGAGGCGAGCAACAACGGAGACGGCAGATACCCGTCCTCAGAACCGTGGTGCTCGCAGACCACAGCGGCCAGGGCGCCGTGACCCTCCGCCCAGGCGCACATCGCTGGGGCGGCGGCATAAAGTGCCGTCGGATTCGCCCCGAACGCCGGAGCCCGCATGTCGAAGCGCAGCGTGTACACGCCATCTCCTAGACAACCTAATATTTGTGCCACGTACGCTACGTCGGCCTGGCGAGCGGGGTCAACAGCTAGTTTGAAACTAACATCTGGTCCGGATATTGTAACGTCCATCGAGCAACCACCTGGGAAAAGAGGAAAGATGACGACGGCGTCAGACTTACTAGGCTACGAGGGCAAAAGGGTATTGGTGGTCGGTGGAGCGACCGGCATGGGCGCAGCCGCCGCACAGATCGCCAAGGACCTCGGCGCGCATGTCACGGTGATGGACTTCGCGTCCGTTGACTACGACGCCGACAAAGTGATCTCGCTGGACCTCAGCGACCAGGACTCGATCGACCGGGCGGTCGACGAACTCGACGGGCCCGTCCACTCACTGTTTTCTGCCGCGGGCGTCGCCGACGGACCGAAGCTGATGCAGGTGAACTTCATCGGGCACCGCCACCTCATCGAGCGGTTGTTCGCCAAGGATCTGCTTCCCCGGGGCTCGGCCATCTGCTTCATCTCGTCGGTCGCCGGGATGGGCTGGGAGAACGACCTGGAGCTGGTGCAGGACTTCCTGGCCACGCCCGACTACAAGTCGGCGCACGACTGGTGTCAGGAGCGCGAACCGCAGGGCATCATCCACTACGGCTTCAGCAAAAAGGCGATCAACGGCTATGTCGCATGGCAGGGCTACCACTTCCAGAAGAAGGGTGTGCGGATCAACGCTGTCTGCCCCGGTCCCACCGACACCCCGCTGGCCCGCGCGAATGCCGACCTGTGGCTGACTTTCGCGCAGGACTACCGCGACGACACCGGCAGCGCGACGCTGACACCCGAGGACATCGGCAAAGCGATGATCATGCTCAACAGCGCCGCGTCGGGTTCTATCAACGGCATCACGCTCAACGTCGACCAGGGCCACGCCATGTCGTCGATCACCGGATCGTTCGCGCCCGGCAAGGCGATCATGGACCTGATCACCGGACGCGTTCAACTGGCCTGATCAGTCGAATGCGTTCCGCGGCAGGGTCATCGGCACGTCCAGCGAGCTGAGCAGGCCCGCTTCAGCGGCGACCACGTAGGGCACGGCGATGACGACGCGCATCGCCGTCGACGTCGTGGACACCACGTCGATCCTTTCCTGGTGAGAAACTGCAGCCGCTGTTCCGTGCCGTCAACCTGACGTTTGTTCAGCATTGCCTGGCTCCCGCGAGCCGAGGGGGCGGGCAAGCGTTCAACTAAACTGCCGCGAGTGACGGCTAACCCGCTGGAGGAATTGGCTCTCGAGCAGTTGCGCCACCGCACCAGCATGAAATGGCGCGCCCACCCGGCCGATGTGTTGCCGTTGTGGGTCGCGGAGATGGACGTCCGGCTGGCGCCGTCGGTGGCCGACGCTATCCGGCGGGCGGTCGACGCCGGCGACACCGGATACCCGCACGGCAAGGCGTACGCCGAGGCGGTGAGCGAGTTCGCCGCGCAGCGCTGGCAGTGGGCCGGGCTGTCGGTGGGCCGTACCCGCGTCGTCCCCGACGTCATGCTCGGCGCTGTCGAGATGCTGCGACTGGTCACCGACCGGGGTGACACCGTCATAGTGAATTCCCCGGTGTACGCCCCGTTCTACGCGTTCATCTCGCACGATGGCCGGCGCGTGGTCGAAGCGCCCCTGGGCCCGCAGGGCCGAATCGACCCGGATGTGCTGGCGGATACTTTTGCGCAGGCGCGTAAGTCGGCAGGGGCGAGGGGGAAAGTCGCTTTTCTGTTGTGCAACCCGCACAACCCGACGGGTGCGGTACACACCGTCGCCGAGCTGAGCGGTGTCGCCGAACTTGCCCGCCAGTTCGATATCCGCGTGGTGTCCGACGAGATTCACGCTCCGTTGGTCTTGGCCGGGGCGCGCTTCACCCCCTATCTGAGTGTGCCCGGAGCGGACAACGCTCTGGCGCTGACGTCTGCGTCCAAAGCCTGGAATCTGGCCGGCATCAAAGCGGGGCTGGCCATCGCCGGGCCGGAATCGGCCGCCGACCTGCGCCGGATGCCCGAGGAGGTGGGCCACGGCGCCAGTCACCTGGGGCTCATCGCGCATACCGCGGCCTTCGGCACCGGCGGCGACTGGCTCGACGCACTCCTGACCGGGTTAGACGAAAACCGTTCGCTGCTCGGCGATCTGGTCGCCGAACACCTGCCCGCAGTGCGGCTGCTGCGCCCGGACGGCACGTATCTGGCCTGGTTGGACTGTCGCGAACTCGGCATCGAAGACGCGCACAGCGCGGGGGTCAAAGTGGTGGCCGACCTGTCCGGGCCGGCACGCTGGTTTCGGGACCGGGCCCGCGTCGCGCTCAGTTCCGGACACGTGTTCGGCACCGGTGGATCCGGTCACGTCCGACTCAACTTCGCTACCTCGAAAGCTATTCTGACCGAAGCGGTTTCGCGGATGGGACGAGCGGTGCGCGAGCGCCGCTGAATTGCAGCCGGTGCGAGTCGTTCGTCGATCACGAGTTCCGGGTGACGGCGAGCACCGCCGCGGCGAACTCGGGACGGCACACCACCAGGTCCGGCAGTCTCGGATCGGACTGGTTGTAAGCCAGCGCCGACCCGTCGATACGCGAGGTGTGCAGACCTGCTGCCCTGGCGACGGCCACCGGCGCTGCGGAGTCCCATTCGAACTGGCCCCCGGCGTGCACGTACACATCGGACAAACCTTGCACGATCGACGCTACTTTTGCTCCGGCAGAACCCATTTCGACCAGGGTGCCGTCCAGGGCATCCCGCACGGCCAGCGCGATGGCAGGCGGACGGGTGCGCGACACCACGATGCGGGGCTTGTCGGGGGTGGCGGGCGGTGGCACGACCTCGGGCGTTGCCAGGGTAAGGCCCTGCGCCGGCAGCGCGACGGCGCCGGCCACCAGCTCACCGGCCTCCCAGAGGGCGACGTGGACCGCCCAGTCGGTGCGCCCGAGTTCGGAGAATTCGCGGGTGCCGTCCAGCGGGTCGACAATCCACACCCGCTGCGACCGCAACCGGACCGGGTCGTCGGCGCCCTCCTCGGAGAGCACTGCGTCGTCGCCGCGCTCACGGCTCAGTGCCGTCATGAGAAAATCGTGAGATCGCTTGTCCCCCGCGGCCTTCCGTTCACCGGCCTCCGCGTCGGCGAACTCCGCACGCACGCCGAGCAGCAATTGGCCTGCGTCGGTGGCCAACTGCGCGGCCAGGTCATGATCGTTCATGCCACCAGCTTTCTCAACAGGGAAATGTTGGCAATGTTAACCGTCTTTACCTGGCTACGCGTGAGCGCACTCAGAGCCCGAACTGGTCTTCGATGACGCCCAGCCAGATCTGCGCCGCGTCGATCGCCACCTTTTCGCTGATGAACGCGTGCTGGGTGCCGGTGTAGATATCGCGGAAAGCACGCTCCAGGCGGCTGCCTTCGCGGATCGAACTGGTGCCCGCGACCAGGTGAGCCCATTCGGCGCACTCGCGGGCCGTGTCGGTGGCGTACACCGCTGCCGCGCGCATATCCGCGCGCAGGCTCGGACTGAGGTCGGCACCGGCGGCAACCGCGGATTCGGCGGCGGTGAAAGAGTCGAGAACCAGCAGACGCGCCGCACGCCAGGCCGAGACGTGGTGTGCCAACCCCTTCTGAAAGGTGGGTCGGCTGGCCAACGACGCCATGTCGCTCATCCGGAATTTCGTCGCAGCCAGATCGGTGACGTCGTCGAGCATGCTCTTGGCAACCCCGAGTGCCCAGGAGGCGTGTCCGGCGGCGGTCACCGGCATCAGCCCCATCCGGGCAGCCGGCGAGGTTCCGCGCTGCGGCACCCGCTCGAACAGCGCGAACGTGCGTCCGGCCGGCACGAACACGTCCTCGACGCTGTAGTCATAGGACCCGGTGCCCTTGAGCCCCTGCACGTGCCAGCCGTCGTTGAACCGGATCTCCGCGCGCGGCATGACAGCCACCTGCATGTCAGGGATGCCGTCGCCGATCCAGCGCATCTCGCCGTTGTCCATCGGGAAGAACCCCGCCGCCACGTACTGTGCATGGCCGGTGCCCGAACCGAAGCTCCAGGCCCCGCTCACCCGGTACCCGCCGTCGACGACGATGCCCTGTCCGTTGGGGAAGAACTGGCCGCCCATCGTGACGTGGTTGTCGTGGGCGGTGAACACTTCGGCGAAGCCGTCGTCGGGAAGATAGGTGGCCGCAGCGAACCGCGACGGCAGATTGGCGATCCCGATCCAGCCGAAAGACCCATCCTGCCAGGCCATTTCGATCCACGTTTCGATCATCTCGGCTAGTGACGGCTCGCTGCCACCGGCCTCGGGCGGACTCAACGCCGTCATCAGCCCGCTGGCCCACAGCTCGTCGACGATCGCGTCGGTCAGGGTGCGGTTCCGTTCGGACGCCGCAGCTTCGGCTTGTACCAACTCGCGCATCCGCTGCGCCTGCGCCAGCACCGATTCACTCTTGATCGCGGTCATTCGTCTGTCCTATCAGCATTACTCGGGGAACCCGAACATCTGCACCACCTCGTGGTCGCGGCCGGCCGTGTAGCCGCCGTCGACCGCAATGGCCTGACCCGTCACGAACGACGCGTCCGGCGACACCAGGAAAGCCGCCATTGCCGCGACCTCCTCGGGCCGGCCCAGCCGCTGCAGAGCGTGCTCGCGGGTGATCGAAGCGCGCGGGCCCTCCATCCCCGGCATACCGAAAACGCTTTCAGCTAGCGGGGTTTCGATGAAGCCCGGGCAGATCGCGTTGGCCCGGATCCCACTGGGCCCGTAGTCGACCGCGATGTTCTTGGTGAGCAGCACCACGCCGGCTTTGGCGGCGTTGTAGGAACTGCCGCCCGCGGTGCCCTCCAGACCCTCGACACTGGCCAGCGTCACGATCGAACCGCGCTCGCCGTCGACCCGGGGTTGTTCGATCATCCTGGCCAATGCCGCTTTGGCCACCAGAAATGTGCCGGTGAGGTTGACCGCGATGACCCGGTCCCACTCGGATCGGGGAAGCAGGTGAACGGGGCCGCCACCCGCGACACCGGCGGAATGCACCATGCCGTCGAGGCGGTCGGGCACGGCGGCGAACACCGAGGCGACCGCGGCCTCGTCACTCACGTCGGCGGCGACGAAGCGAAACCGCGGTCCCAGATCCGGCGGTGCCGCCAGGTCGGCGCCGACGACAGTGCCCCCTTCGTCGAGCAGTCGCCGCGCGGTGGCCAACCCGATGCCCGATGCGGCCCCCGTCACGACGAATGTGCGCGAGCGTGCTCGATCCGGCATCGTCAGCTCTCCAGGTCGTTGGCGCAGCGATTCAGAATCGCCTGAAAGCTCAGCCGCAGCAGCGGGCGACTGACCTTCTCCATCAGCTTGCCGCCGGCATACACCGGGTGGGTGTAGTTGGTCAGCCAGTCCACCTGGGTGCCATCGCCGGAGGGGGTGAAGGTCAAGGTGCCGCCCTCGTGATCGAATCCGGGGACCGAGCGCACGATCAGGTAGGTGTAGCTGTGCGGCCGGTCGTAGGCGGTGATCTCTTCGCGGAACCACATACCGGTCCCCCACACTTCCCGGACCGCGCCCGCACCCTCGGCCAGTGAGTTCTTCGCCCACCCCGACGTGATCACCAGCGGAGCCGCGACCAGGGCCGCCGGGTCGGCCAGCCAGTCGAAGACCTGTTCCACGGGTGCGGCGATTCGGCGTTCCACGCGAATTTCGACCATGGCCACTCATGCTAGACGCCGGCGCTGCCCGGCTATTGCCCGCTGGTGCAACGGCATTTACCCCTGCCGATTCCGGTTACACCCTGCGCCAGGGGGGAACGACATGAACCGTGAGCAGCAAAACCGTCGCCATCACCGGCGCGACCGCAGGCATCGGCCGCGCCACGGCGCTCAAGTTCGACGAGGCGGGTTACCGGGTGGCCGCGTACGGCCGTAACCGGAAGGCGCTCGACGAGCTGCGGGAACAGCTGCGGCCCGAGGCGGTGGTGGACTCCCTCGAGGTGCAGGACCCGGACGCCTGGGCCACCCGGCTCCGCGAACTGGCCGAACACACCGGCGGCACGTTGGATGTGCTGATCAACAATGCCGGCATCCTCAAGGCCGGCCGCTTTGTGGACATATCACTGCCGGATCAGCGCAGCATCATCGACGTCAATGT
Source organism: Mycobacterium sp. NGS24 (assembly GCF_059813065.1). Lineage (NCBI taxonomy): Bacteria > Bacillati > Actinomycetota > Actinomycetes > Mycobacteriales > Mycobacteriaceae > Mycobacterium > Mycobacterium sp. NGS24. The sequence continues at coordinate 150,835 of NZ_JCALDW010000001.1, read as the reverse complement.
GGGTGGAACGCTGAACGGCTGCCATTCGGCATATCCATATCTGCGCGCGACGCCCAACGCTCAGGTCATCAACGTGTCGTCTGCGTCCGCCATGTACGGTCAGGCCGAACTCGCGACGTACTCGGCCTCCAAGTTCGCGATCCGCGGACTCACCGAAGCGCTCGATTTGGAATGGGCTGCCGACGACATCCGGGTGTGTGCGGTGTGGCCGCTGTTCGTCGACACCGGAATGGTGGACGGTGTGGACACCGGCAGCACGCGCACGATGGGAATTTCGCTCACCGTTGACGACGTCGCCGACACGATTTTGAAGGTCGCGCAGGGCCGGCCCCGGCTGCCGCATGGGCCGCACTATGCGGTCGGCAGGCAGGCCAAGGCACTGATGACTATCGCCAACGCCGCGCCGACCTGGATGCTGCGTGAGATCAACCGCCGCGCCACCGGCGTTTAACGCGTGAGCTTGTCGAGCGGGTTGGACCGTTCCAGCATGCCGAAGGTTTCCTCGCCGTCCCAGCGATAGCGCACCCCCGCCTGCTGCACCGCGGGGAAGCTGGACGTCTCCTGCTTGAGCGCCTGCATCGAATACATATCGTCGTTGTGGTGGATGTCGTGGGTGGTGAACACCGTTTGCCCGTCGATTGCGACGGTTCCTTCGGCTGTCTCCAGCACCAGTGACACGTCGTCGGGCCCCGGTTCGAGTCGGGTCAGCCAGGGTGCTTGCACCGCGCGTGCCGGTATCAGCGTGCCGGAGCCGCTGAACACAAATCCCTCGTTGTAGCTCGGCTGGCCGTCCGGCCGCGGCGGGTAGGCGATGTAACCGAATGCCTTGCCGCTGGGGAAGACCGCGGACTGCCAGCAGTGCCCCCAGAATCCGGCGAGCTTGCGCACCCCTTGTCTGCGGATCCGCAATCCGCTTCCGGTGAAACGTTTTTCGGTTGCAGCGACCGATACCCGCCCGACAGCGGTGAACAGTTGTTCGTAGCGGGGGCCACCCATCATGTTGCCGATCGAGTCCTGCAGCTGCAGCGCGGCGTCGGTCCGCAGCGCACCCTGCACCCAAGGCGGAACGGCCATGGTGGCCTCGACGTGAAAGCTGATAACGACCGTCGGGCCGTCTCTGCGGCCTCGGACCAGATCGGCGGACGAAGTCTGCACCGCGGGACCGTCGTAGCTCATCGTCCAGGTCTTGAACGGTTCGATGCACTGAAACACCAAGCCGCCGGCGCCGAGCACCGTGGGTCGGCCGGCATTGTCCAGCGCCGGTAGCGACGTGCCATTGGTCCGCAGCCGGTACACGCGCCCGTCGGGGAACGCGACATTGACCTGAATGTCATGGGCGTCCCAGTTGGCGGCGACCGCTTCGATACCGATACGCGGCAAGCCCAGTTCGCCGCGGTCGTCGACCACCCACAAGCTGACCGAGTCACGCATCTCGGGGTCGTCGGGGCGTTGCGCGAAGACGAGTTCGCGGGCCGGGTCGATACCGCCGGTCAGGTCAATGGACATGGGAATCCTTGACATTGGCGGTCCAGTTCCGCGCGGCGCCGACGTATCCGGCGAAAAGTGCTCGCAGCTCGTCGAAGTCGATGCCGAACGCCGCCGGGTCTGCGTGCGACGGCGGTTCGCGTTCGGCGGCCGCTGCCGCCCACCAACTGTGCATGCGCGCTTCGAACTCCTCCCCCACCGGCAACCCCAGCCAACCGTACAACTCGGTGACCACACCGATCGGATCATGTTGCATGGCAACGAAATCGATGTCGTAGAAGCGCTCGTCGGCATCGTCCGCGCGGAATTCCAGGACCCGTTGCATGCCGCGCGACCAGTGTTCGACGTTGAGCCGGCCGATGTACTTGAGGTCGACGTCGTCGCTGAACGACCCGATGATGTCGGCGTAGAGGTCGGCAACCGACAAGATGACGTCGGTGGGGTCGCGGTGTGTCATCACAAACCGTGCGTCGGGAAAAACCGCATTCAAGGCGTCGAGCCACAGCACGTGCGACGGACACTTCAACCGCCAAGGCCGGTGCGGCTCCCCGAATTGCAACAGTTTCATCACCCGACGCTGATAGCGGTACGTGGACGTCAGATCCGCCGAGTCGACCAACCACGATGAATAGGAGGGTATTTCGGCGAACGACTGAAAGATGTGCGACGTGAAATTCAACGCCATCAGCTCGTGGCATTCCATCGGACCGTGGACTGCGGCCGGCACGTGGTAACGGGTGCCGACCATTTCGCCCTTGTTGGGCGGGATGCGTGGGTCGGGTCCCCGCACCGTCGCGGGCGGCGGGCACGGCTGCGACGACTCCCACCGGCGCAGATAGCGCACCTCGGGATCCTGGGCCAGCAACATCGACAACGCCGTCGAGCCGGTACGCGGCAGCCCCAGTCCGATCACTGGCTGCACCAGCGGCACGTCGTCGATTTCGGGGTGCCGCCGATACCAGTCCTCGACCTGCAGACGCTGTGCGAGATAACCGACGATGCGCTGCCGCAAAAACGCCTGTCCCCGGTCGTTCAGCCGAGCTTCGCGGTCGAGTGCGGACAACAGGATAGCCAGACCGTCGCGGAATGATTCTGCACCGAAGTCTTTCAGGCCGGTCTGCGCGCGGGCCTCGCCGAGCACCTGATCGATGGAGGGCACACGGCCGACGATAGAGCCAGAGCGGTGCGGTCGGTAATACCGATTAGGGAATACAGCCATGCCAAGTTTGTATGGCTAGTCGGTCGGTCACACTGGGTGCATGACCTCCACTGCAATAGCTCAGCGTGACTCAGCCCAGAAAACCGCATCCCGGATGGGTGCGGGTTTGGTCGGCATGGGGATCCTGCACTTCGCCGCACCCAAACCGTTCGACGAGATCATCCCGGTCGAACTGCCCGGAACCGCGCGGTTCTACACTCACGCTTCCGGCGTCGCGGAGGTCGGCATCGGGGCCTTGCTGCTTGCGCCGCCAACCCGGAAACTCGGGGCGCTGGCGGCCGTCGCGCTGTTTCTCGGGGTCTTTCCCGGCAATGTCAACATGGTCCGGCTGTGGTGGGACAAGCCGTGGTACATGCGAGCCCTCGCCATTGCCCGTCTGCCGCTGCAGATTCCGATGATCACCGCCGCGCTCAAGGTTTACCGCAACAGTTAGGTTCGCGACCCGACGCGGTGCAGGGTGCCGTCCGGGTCCACATAGGCGAACTCTCGTAATCCGTACGGAGTTTCGCGCACCGGGTGCAGCCGGCCGCCGAGACCGTCCAACGCTTTCCACTGCGCGTGTAAGGCATCGGCGTCACTGACGTACAGGTAGACACCGGCGGCGGTGGTCAGCGGATCGTGTTCGGCCCACTCGGTCAGGTGCAGGGACACCGATCCACGGTCGACGAAGCCGTAGCGGTCGGGGCCGTCGTAGGCGCGGGTGTCGAAACCGAGCCGGCGGTAGCGGTCCAAGGCGGCCGCGAGGTCGCGCACGGGCACGATCGGCGCCACTGAGGTGAATTCGACGTCAGGCACCTCGGCAGTCTGTCACCTGGCTCGGAGCCACCGGATTCGGTAGCCCGCTGTCACCGAACGCATCGGCGCCGCTTACCGTAACTTGCGGGAGCAGCACACAACAGGAGACAGCAGAGTGGCACTGACTACGAAGTTCACCGAGGCGTTCGGCGTCGAGCACCCCATCGCCCAGGGCGGCATGCAGTGGGTCGGGCGCGCGGAATTGGTTGCCGCCGTTGCCAATGCGGGCGCATTGGGTTTCATCACCGCGCTCACCCAGCCGACACCGGCAGATCTGGCCAATGAGATCGCCAAGACCCGCGACCTGACCGACAAGCCGTTCGGGGTGAACCTGACGATCCTGCCGGCGATCAACCCGCCGCCGTACGACGAATACCGCCAGGTGATCGTCGAGGCGGGCATCAAGATCGTCGAGACTGCCGGCTCCAACCCGGCACCGCATCTGCCGATGTTCCACGACAACGGAATCAAGGTGCTGCACAAGTGCACTTCGGTGCGCCATGCGGTCAAAGCGCAGAGCCTGGGCGTCGACGGCATCAGCATCGACGGCTTCGAGTGCGCCGGCCACCCCGGCGAGGATGACATCCCTGGCCTGGTGCTGATCCCGGCGGCGGCTGACAAGATCGAGATCCCGATGATCGCCTCCGGCGGTTTTGCCGATGCCCGCGGCCTGGTCGCCGCCTTGGCGCTGGGTGCCGACGGCATCAATATGGGTTCGCGCTTCATGTGCACCGCCGAATCGTGTATCCACCAGAACGTCAAGGAGGCCATCGTGGCCGGCGACGAGCGCGGCACCGAGTTGATCTTCCGCAGCCTGCGCAACACCGCACGGGTGGCTTCCAACGTGGTGTCCCGCGAAGTCGTCGAAATCCTGAAGGACGGCGGCCAGTTCGAGGACATCAAGGACCTGGTGGCCGGCACCCGGGGCCGCAAGGTGTTCGACGACGGTGATGTCGACGCCGGCATCTGGAGCGTCAGTACAGCCATGGGTCTGATCAACGACATCCCCACCGTCGGCGAACTGGTGACGCGTATCGTCAGCGAAGCAGAGGAACTGATTTCGGGCCGGTTGGCCGGCATGACCTCGGCAGCAGCCCCGGCTTCGGCCTGACATCTCGGCGCCGGCCAGGCGCTCCAAGAATCTTTCAAGAATCCTTTTAGGTCCCGGCGAGAACGTTGCGTCGATAACAACACCGCAACGACTCATCTACCCACGCCATTACGACGGCCACTTCGGGCGGCTTCGTCGAAAAGGGAACCTGAAATGACCGACATCGCGCACCCGCTGCCTCCTGACCTGCGCGAGCGACTCGCCGAATTGGCACCGCTGCTCGACGCACTCACCGCGACCGCGATCAGCGGCGAGGTCCCCGGACCTGAACTGCTGGCCGCCACCGCGGCAGCCAGACCGTTGTTGTCGGCACTGGCGCAGGACCCCAACGACGGCGAACCCTACTCGCGGTCGATTTTGCGCGTCGACGACCGGGTGGAGATCATGCTCGCCCGCTGGCGACCGGGCCACCGGTGCGCCCCCCATGACCACGGCGGCTCCAGCGGCATCGTCATCCCCGTCACCGGGCGGTTCCACGAACGCCGATTCGACTGGGCGGGAACACAACTCGCGGCTACCGAGGAGACCACGCGGCAGCCGGCGGCGGCGATCACGATTTCGCCCGACGTCATCCACGACATGGCGGCCGAGACCGACGGCATCACGCTGCACCTGTACAGCCCACCACCGGCCGGCATGCGAGTGTTCGACATGGAGCACCGCGAGGCGCTCGAACTCGTCGGCGACTACGGCGCCTGGATCCCAGCAGGCGACCATCCCCGCATCCCGTTCGCCGCCATCGCGCCGAAAACTCAGACCAAGCCGGTCATCTGGGTGGGATACACCACCCACTACCGCGGCGGTTCGGCGGAGTTCGCCGTGGCGGCCGCCACCATGGGACGCGAATTGTCCGCCGCACACCCCGAGGCCGAAGTGATCGTCTCCGGTCTGCGCCACAAGACTGAGTTTGAAACCGAACTCGCCTGGCTGGCGCTGTGCGGTCGGGTGCTCAGTCAACTGCACCTGATCGGCCATGCGGGCATGTACGGCCCCATGTTCGGTTCCACGGAGTGGCCTGAGCAGTTCTCACCGCACGAATGGCGGGCCATCACCATTCCGTTCACCCCCGACGGACGGGCTTACTTCCACGCCTGCCGAACCGCGCGCTGGTTCGCCCCGTTCTTCGCCGACGTGTTCGGGGTGTCCGCGTTCGGCAACCACAACTACACCACCGTGTCCGCTCGCAGGGACCGGTTTGCGTGGGCGGGCCGTCAACCGGCGGCTCGCCCGAATCTTTACCTGATCGCGGCTCCGGGCAAGAAGTCGCACGGGTGGTCCGGAAGTATGCGCAAGTATCTGGGTTGCGCCGCCGAACCGATGATGGAAAGTCGGCCCGCCGCAACCCATCCCGAGCGTTCGTACGACCGGGTGGCTGAACTCTACGACCGCGCCTACGCCGACATCCGGGTCCGCGACGCGGAGTGGAAGTGGGTGGCCAATCGGATTGCCGCGGTCCACGACGACCTCGGCCGCCGCGTTCGGGTGCTCGAGATCGGTTGCGGCAACGGCGCTCTGCTGCGCGCCCTGGATGACAACGGCCACATCGACTTCGCCGTCGGCGTGGACAGTTCGGCTGGCATGCTCGCCCGGGCACGCGAGCGCAGCCACGGCCGCGGCAGGCTGCGCTTCGGCAAGGTCGACGGACCCGTGCTGGACGTGCCTGACGATCACGTGGACGTGGTGGTCTCGTTCCTCTCGTTCCGCTACCTGGATTGGGATCCGGTGATGGCCGAGATCCGCCGGGTGCTGGCTCCCGGTGGTCGATTGTGGGTGGTCGATATGGTCGAAAAACCGGCCCGGATGCGCGATCTACCGGTGCTGGCCCGCTCGGCCGCCGCACACGTGCGCACCCGACGCACCCGGCCTCAGTTCGTCACCGATCTGGCCTCCCTGACCACCCACCCGGATTGGCAGAACATGCTGCAACACAACCCAATTCGTGCCGAGCACGAGTACCGGTGGTATTTCGGCAGCCGTTTCCCCGACAGCCGACTGCACACATTGACAGCCACCATGTCCGCGCGGGTGCTGGCCTTCGACTCCGGACCGTTGACGAAGGGGCAGACCGCGCCCCTGTCTTACCCGTGACGCCATGAGCCCGAATTCCTGCCTGGGCATCGTCGATTGGGGTATCGGCGGTGTCGGCCTGCTCAAAGCCCTGGACCGGTCGGTGCCCGGCCTGCCGGTGCTGTACTGGTCGGATGCCGGTGTGCTGCCGTATGGCCGGATGACCGCCGATGAGTTGACCGATCGGCTGTTGACAGTGGTCAGCGCACTGGCCGAGCGAGGCGTGACCGAGGTGGCGCTGGCCTGCAACGCTGCCAGCACGGTGACGCACCGACTGGGCGCCGCCACGGTTCCGGTGCGGGGAATCATCACTCATGGGTTGGCCTCGGTTCCCAACGAGCTGGACCGCGTCGGGGTGGTGGGCGGGCGGCGCACCATCACCGCCGGTCACTACCGCCGCGGACTCGCCCGACCCGGGCGGGTGGTGGTGTCCCGAGTGGCACAGCCGCTGTCCGCGCACATCGAAGCCGGTCACACCGGCTCCCCGCGGTTTCGGGCGGATTTGGCCAAAATCGTGGCGCCGCTTCGTCGAATGGACGCCTTGGTGCTGGCCTGCACGCACTACCCCGCTGCCGCCCGCTGGTTCGCGGACGCGCTACCGCAGACCCGGCTGATCGATCCGGCCGAACACATGGCCGCCGCGATCGCCGCGCGGTATCCGCAGTTGCAGCAGGCGGCGCCGGCCACCCGACTTTTCCTCACCTCGGGCGACCCGGAGGCGATGCGGCGCGGCGCGGCGCGGGCCTGGGGCACCGTCCTGACTGCTGCCACCGTCGGGTACCGAGACCCACCCGCCGTGGCCTGCTGACCCGGCGGATTACCTGGGCCGCGCCACGATCACCGGCGTGTGCACCGAATGCACCACCGCGTGGCTGACCGAGCCGAGCATGAGCTGGGCGATCCAGCCGCGGCCGTGGCTTCCGACCACCACCAGTTGCGCCGAGCGGGACTGATCGATCAGCTCGCGGGCCGCCCGGTCCCGGACCACCCGGCGTCGCACGGTGACATCGGGATAGCGCTCCTGCCACCGGGCCAGCCGCTCGCCCAGGATCTGTCCCGCTTGTGACTCCAGCTCCGCCCAGTCGAACCCGCCGAGGTCGAGAACCTCGCCGTCGCTCCAGGCGTGCACCGCCACCAACTCGACACCACGACGCGACGCCTCGTCGAACGCGATGTCGGTGGCCAGTTCCGAGACCTCCGACCCGTCGATTCCGACCACCACCGGAGCATCGGCGGCAGGCGCGGGCTCCTCGTCGCGGACGATGACGACAGGACACTTGGCGCCGTGCATGACACCGGAACTCACCGAACCCAGCAGGACCCGCCCTACCACGCCCCGCCCGTTGCTGCCGACGACGATCCGCTCGGCCCGCTCGGACAGCTCGACCAGTGTCGGGACCGGCGGCGAGGTCTTCAGTTTGCTCGCGATCTGAATCGTCCGATCCGCGCCCACGGCCTCGTGCGCAAGGTCGACTGCCTGACCGAGTATCCGGCGGCCGTCGTCTTCCTGCCATACCGCCGCCCCGCCCGGCAGCGGTATCTGCGGAAACGTCGGCACGTAGGCATTGAGCATGTGAACCAGGGTCAACGGGACATTGCGAAGCGCCGCGTCACGGGCCGCCCAGACAACGGCAGCGTTCGATGACGGCGACCCGTCAACTCCCACGACCAAGCCCTGCCGCTCGACGGATGCGTTCATCTCATTCCTTCCTCACACTTCTCCAACACCGACATACCCGCTCAGCGGTACACCGCCGCCGCGCGTCTGCAACAGCATGGCAGGGTGACGGTGGTGCCCAACACTTCTGACCTCCGCGACATCGACACCTCCGCCGGTGTGTTGCGCTACTACGACTCGGCCAACGACGGCGCACCCACCCTGCTGTTCCTACACGGCTCGGGCCCCGGCGTGACCGGGTGGCGCAACTTCTGTGGTGTACTGCCCGCCTTCGCGGACCACTTCCGTTGCCTCATCCTGGAATTCCCCGGTTTCGGCGTTACCGACGATCTCGGTGGCCACCCGATGATCACCGCCCAGGGGGTGGTGGCGCCGTTCTTGGATGCGCTGGATATTGAGCGGGTACACATCATCGGCAATTCGATGGGGGGCGGGGTGGGGATCAACTTCGCCATCCGGCACGCCGACCGTATCGACCGTTTGGTGACCATCGGCGGCATCGGCACCAACACCTTCAGTCCCGGTCCCAGCGAGGGAATCCGACTGCTGCAGGAGTTCACCGAAGAACCGACCAGGCAACGACTCGTCGACTGGCTCAAGTCGATGGTGTACGACCAGGCCTTGGTGACCGAGGAACTCGTCGAGGAACGCTGGCAACTGGCCATCGATCCCCAGACCCTGGCCGCAGCGCGCCGCATGTACGGGAAGGCCGCGTATGCGGCGATGATGGCGGCGATGAGCGCCGCCGACCGACCGATGCCGTGGGCGGTGATGCACAAGGTGACCGCACCGACCTTGCTGACCTGGGGACGCGACGACCGGGTGAGCCCGCTCGACATGGCGCTGATCCCGATGCGCACCATTCCCAATGCCGAACTGCACGTATTCCCCAACTGTGGGCACTGGGCGATGATTGAAGCCAAGGCCGCGTTCGAGAGCACAGTGCTGGCGTTCCTGTCCCGCTAGTCATGGGCCCCGGCCGACGACACATCACTCTGCGTGCAGGGCGCAAAACTGCGGGAGCACGACACCGCCGGCGCAGTGTCAACGCCGGGGAAGCCGGTCGCTTCAGCGTTCGGCGCCGCACCGGTGATCAGGGCAACTTTACCGGCCAGTCTCATGTGGTCTTCTGCGTCAGACCGGCATCCACGACGAGCTGGGTGCCGGTGATGTATCGGCCCTGCTCGGAGGCGAGGAAGACCACGGCGTTGGCGATGTCGACCGGCTCGACCCACGGCACCGGCAACAGGTTGCGCGCCATCAGCACCTCGGCGGCGTCGGCTGCCGTCGGATTCTCCAGATCTGGACGCAGGCGACGGAAAGTATCGTCATTCAGCACCATCGGGGTCGCCACGGCGCCGGGATGCACCGTATTGACCCGGATCCTGCGCGCGCCGAGCTCGTTGGCCAGCGTGCGGGCCAGGCCGACCACGGCATGCTTGCTGGCGGTGTAGTGCGCGGTGTTGGCGGTACCCCGAATTCCGTTGGTGGAGCTGATGATGACCACCGATCCCCCGTCCGGGCCGAGGTGCGGCACCGACGCCCGGACCGTGTGCCACACCCCGGTGAGGTTGATGTCGAGTGTGCGTTGCCATACCTGCGGGTCCAGCTCCCATGACGGCGCGCCGGCGGTGTGGATCCCGGCGTTAGCGATCACCACGTCCAGCCGACCCACCTCGCTGACCGCGGCGTCGACGACACCGGTGAGCGCAGCGAGATCGGCGACATCAGCCAGGCCCGTCACGCAACGGCGACCACGTTCCTCGACTTCGCTTGCCGTGACGCGTAATTCGTCGGCGGCCTGCGGGAAGTCGAGCGCGATCACGTCGGCGCCTTCCTCAGCGAACCGGAGGCAGTGCACCCGGCCGGTCCCCCGCGATGCCCCGGTGACCAGGACGGCCCGGCCCGCCAAACCTGTGCTCATGGCGCCTTGAGGAGGTCGAATCCCTTGTAGCCGGCATCTGCGACCTCAGCGCAGATCTGGTTGTAGGTGGCGAACCCACCGACGAACAACATGAAACCTCGGGGCTTTCCGGGCACATTGGCGCCCATGTACCAGGAGTCGGCCTTGACGAACAGGGACGCGTCGGCGCGTCGCTTCAACTCCACGCCCCAACCGTCCACCGCATCCCGGGTGGGTTCCATTGCGGCATAGGCGTGGTCGTCGAGGTAGCCGATGGCGTCGGCGATCCAGTTCACGTGCGCCTCCGCGTGCAACACCATGTTCGCCAGTACGGCGGGAGCCCCGGGGCCCGAAATCACGAACAGGTTGGGGAATCCGTCGATGCCCAGGCCGAGGTAGGTACGGGGTCCGTGTGCCCAGTTATCGCGCAACGACACTCCGTCGCGACCGACGATGTCGATCTTGCCCAGCGCCCCGGTCAGTGCATCGAAACCGGTGGCGAACACGATCGCATCAAGGTCGTAGTGGCCGGCTGAGGTGTTGATGCCGGTGGGGTCGATCGATTCGATCGGGGTGGCGCGCACGCTGATCAGCGATACGTTCGGCTTATTGAAGGTCTGAAAGTAGTTGCTGTCGGTGCAGATTCGCTTGGTCCCGATCGGATGGTCGTTGGGAATCAGCAACTCTGCTGTCGCGGGATCGTCGATCACGGCGCGGATTTTCTCCTCGTAGAATCGGCGCGCCTCGTCGTTGGCCGTCACGTCTGTCATCTGATCCGGGAATGTCTTCGAATACAGCACACCGCCCAGCTGCCAACGCTTTTCAAAGGCAGCACGCCGCTCGTCGGGGCTGAATTCCATCGTCGGCTTCGCCGCGGTGAGGTGCGGCGAGCCGCCACCGCTGAGCCAGGACAGGCGGCGGCGTTCGGCGTAGCCGGCCTTGATCTCGGCGAGTTCTGCTGCGGACAAGGGCGCGTTGCCGGCCGGCACACTGAAGTTCGGGGTGCGCTGCAAGACGTAGAGATGTGCGGCCTGCTCGGCGATGATCGGAATCGTCTGAATGCCAGAGGATCCGGTGCCGATCACCGCGACCCGCTTTCCGGTGAAGTCCACGGGCTCGTGCGGCCAGTGTGCGGTGTGATAGACCTCGCCTGCGAAGGTGTCCAGACCGCTGACGTCGGGGATCATCGCATCCGACAACGGTCCGGTAGCCATCAGACAGAACCGCGCGGTGAATGTTTCCCCGGTGTCGGTGCTGACCGTCCAACGCAACGTCGCCTCGTCGAACACGGCCGAGACGACGCGAGTCTCGAATACGATGTCGCGGCGCAGGTCGAGCTTGTCGGCGACCCAGTTCAGGTAGCGCAGAATTTCGGCCTGGGTGGCGTACTTCTCGGTCCAGTCCCACTCCTGCTGCAGTTCATCGGAGAACGAGTAGCAGTAGTCGACGCTTTCCACATCGCAGCGCGCGCCCGGATAGCGGTTGTAGTACCAGGTACCACCGAGCGCCGGCGCGGCCTCGATCACCCGCACCGACAGCCCCTGGGAACGCAGCTTGTGCAGGGCGTACAGACCGGCGAATCCGGCCCCGACCACTACCGCATCCAGGGTCTGCTCATCGTCCACACCGTTCACCGTAGGACCTCCGCCGGGGTTGCGACGCATCTGGTCCGCTGACCGGGATTGCCGGTGAGTCGCAGCGCCCAGTGGAGTAGACACAGATGCAGCCCCACATACGTTAGGACGACAGCATGAGCGAGCGGGTACTTGACCGAGTAGTAGAGCTAGCCGACCAACTGCGCGAGCAGGCCACCGAGGCAGAGCGGATCGGCCGGCTCACCGACGACACCGTCAAGATGATGAAGTCGGTGGGGTTGATCCGGCTGCTGCAGACCAAGCAGTACCAGGGCTTCGAGGTGCATCCCCGCGAATTCGCCGAGACGACGATGGCAACTGCGGCACTGGATCCGGCGGCCGGCTGGATCGTCGGCGTGGTCGGCGTGCATCCCTACCAGTTGGCCTACGCCGACCCGAAGGTCGCCGCCGAGATCTGGGCCGACGACGTCGACACCTGGATGGCATCCCCCTACGCGCCGCAGGGCGTGGCCAAGCCGGTCGACGGCGGCTACCTGTTCAACGGACACTGGCAATTCAGTTCCGGCACCGACCACTGCGACTGGATCATCCTGGGTGCAATGCTGGCCGACTCCGAGGGCGTACCGCTGATGCCCCCGAAGATGATCCACATGATCCTGCCGCGCAAGGATTATCAGATCGTCGACGACTCGTGGAATGTGGTGGGGCTGCGCGGGACCGGGTCCAAGGACGTCGTCGTCTCCGACGCATTCGTGCCGACGTACCGGACCATGGACGCGACCAAGGTGATGGACGGCACCGCGCAGCGCGAGGCCGGGATGACTGAACCGCTCTACCTGATGCCGTGGTCGACGATGTTCCCCCTGGGCATCTCCGCGGCCACCATCGGGATCGCCGAAGGGGCGCTGGCTGCGCACCTGGACTACCAGCGGGAGCGGGTCGGCGCGACCGGGACTGCAATCAAGGACGATCCCTACGTCATGTACGCCATCGGCGAAGCCGCTGCCGACATCAACGCCGCGCGCCAGGAGCTGCTGGCCAACGCCGACCGCATCTATGACATGGTCGCCGCCGGCAAGGAGGTGTCCTTCGCCGACCGCGCCGCCGGCCGGCGCACCCAGGTGCGCGCGGTGTGGCGGGCGGTGTCGGCCGTCGACGAGATCTTCGCCCGCTCGGGCGGCAACGCCTCGCGAATGGACAAGCCGCTGCAACGCTATTGGCGCGACGTGCACGTCGGCCAGATGCATGCCATCCATGTACCCGGCTCCACCTACCACGCCTCGGCGCTCAGCTCGTTCGGCGTGGAACCGCCGATGGGGCCGCTGCGCGCACTGATCTGATCTGAGGAGTTGTCCGTGAGTGACTTGAAAAGCCTTGGCTACATTACAGTTTCGACCGCCGACATCGAGCGATGGCGTAAGTTCGCGTTCGGCGTGCTGGGGTTCGCCGAGGGGAAGGGCCCCGACCCGGATGCGTTGTACCTGCGGATGGATGAGCGGGCCGCCCGCATCATCGTCGTGCCTGGCGAGACCGACCGGGTGATCACCGTCGGCTGGGAGGTCCGCGACCGTGCCGCGTTGCGGCGGGTCAAGGCCGCGCTGGACGGCGCCGGCGTCCCGGTCAAGGAGTTGTCAGTCGGGGAAGCCGACGCCCGCCGGGTCGAAGAGGTCATCACCTTCGAGGACCCGGCCGGCACCACCCTGGAGGTGTTTCACGGCGCCGTGCTGGACCACAGCCCGGTCGTCACACCGTTCGGGGCGAAGTTCGTGACGGGCGACCAGGGCCTGGGTCATGTGGTCGTACCGGCGCGGGACCCTAACGGGTTGTTCGACTTCTACACCGAGGTGCTGGGATTCCGGTCGCGTGGCGCGTTTCGGATACCGCTGCCCGCCGAGTTCGGACCGATCCGGGTCAGATTCCTGGGCATCAATGCCCGCCACCACAGTTTGGCCATAGCTCCCGCGATGCATCAGCGCGACCCGGGACTGGTCCATGTCATGGTCGAAGTGGACACCCTCGACGCTGTCGGGCAGGCACTAGACCGCGTCAATGCCGACGGCTTCCAGGTGTCGTCCACGCTGGGACGCCACACCAACGACAAGATGGTGTCGTTCTATGTGCGTGCCCCCGGCGACTGGGACATCGAGTTCGGCACCGAGGGTATGCGCGTCGACGAAACCTCCTACACCGCAGAGGAAATCACCGCCGACAGCTATTGGGGGCACCAGTGGATCGACGAGCCGCCCGCGGCGATGCGGATGTAAGTGGCGCGAGGTGGCGCGAGCAGACGCAGAATCGCATCACAGGGCAATGATTTGGACGATTCTGCGTCTGCTCGGCAGGTGAGGGTGACAGCCGACACACTCGTGTGGTATTCCTATTAGGAATATTCCATGTAGGAGGTTGTATGTCGGGCACCGTCGAAACCCCCAGCGCCGTCATCGACCGCATCTCCCTGGTCCTGGACGCCTTCGACGGACCCGGGCGACTCACCTTGGCCCAGATCGTGCGCCGCACCGGTCTGCCCCGATCGTCGGCGCACCGGATGCTCGAGCGACTGGTACAGCTGCGGTGGTTGCGGCGCAGCGGACGGGACTACGAACTCGGAATGCGGCTGGTCGAGTTGGGTTCGCTGGCGGTCCACCAGGATCGGCTGGTCCGCGCCGCCAAACCGCTGCTAGCTGAATTACACTGCGCCACAGGTCTTGTCGTACATCTGGCAGTGCTGGACGGTACCGACGTGGTGTACCTGGACAAGGTCGGCGAGCGCATCGGGAGCGCGCTGCCCACCCGCGTTGGCGGTCGTCAGCCGGCGCACTGCACGGCAGTGGGCAAGGCGATGCTGGCCTACCGCGACGGAGACTCCACCGTGGACCTGCGGGTGCGTAAGACCAGGTACTCCATCTCCACCGGGTCCCAGCTCGCGGTCGAATTGGCGAAGGTGCGCGCTCACGGCGTCGCTTACGAGCGGGAGGAATCGTTACTCGGATTCGGTTGCGTCGCCGCCCCGATCGGTACCGCCGCCGAAGCCGTGGCGGCGGTGTCGGTGTGTGGTCCCATGAACCGCATGATGTTCGACCAGCGGCTGGCCGCCCCGGTCCGCATGATCGCGATGGGCATCTGGCGCAATGTCGAGGACGGCCCGCAACGCGTCGCTCCGACCCTACAGCCGCTGCGACCGCTGCGCCCCGCGCTGCAATACGCGTGATCCTCGATCCGCAGATCGCCGCGCTGCTGGAGACGCTCGACGCGGGATTTCCGCCGGTGCACACCATGTCCGGCGCCCAAGCCAGAGCGGCGATCCGGGCGCGCTTCGTTCCACCAATCGAGCCCGAACACGTAGCCGACGTTCGCGACGACGTCGTCGCCGGCCCCGGCGGTGACATCCCGGTGCGGATCTACCGGCCGCACGCTGACGATCTGCCGGTGCTGGTGTACGCCCACGGCGGCGGGTTCGTGTTCTGCGATCTGGACAGCCACGACGGCCTGTGTCGTGCATTCGCCAATCTGGTTCCAGCCGTTGTTATTTCGGTAGGCTATCGGCTGGCGCCGGAACATCGCTGGCCGGCCGCGGCAGAAGACATGTACGCGGTCACCGCTGCGGCGGCCGCCGGAGCCTTCGGCGCCAAGACCGGCCGTATCGCGGTTGGCGGAGACAGCGCAGGTGGCAACCTGGCCACGGTGACCACGCTGATGGCACGTGATCGCGGCGGACCGGCGCTCGCCGCGCAGCTGCTGATCTATCCGGTGCTGGCGGCCGACTTCGATACCGAGTCCTACCGGCTGTTCGGAAGCGGTTACTACAACCCGAAGCCGGCCATGCAGTGGTATTGGGACCAGTACGCGCCTCGGCCGGCAGATCGCACCCACCCGTACGCCGCGCCGCTGCACGCCGACCTGCGGGGTCTGCCGCCCGCCGTGCTGGTGATCGCCGGACACGATCCGCTGCGCGACGAGGCATCGGCTTATGCGGACGCCCTACAGGCCGCCGGCGTAACCGTGATGCGGACTCAATTCGACGGCGGCATACACGGTTTCATGAGCATGCCTGCTCTGGACATCGCAATTGCTGCTCGGCAGCAGGCCTGCGCGGCGCTGCACGCGGTTGTGGGGTCGTCCCATGCCTGACGGAGAAGTGGTGGTGATCGACCGGGTTGTCACCCGGCGGGGGTGTGCCCGCGAATTCGTGACTGCTTACCTCGCCGACTATGCCCCGGGCGCGCGGAATCGGGGCATGACACTGCGCGACGTCCTGGTGAGCCCGCCGATCTGGTTCGACGACGACGTCAACACCGTCACGATCACCTGGACCTTGCCCCGTGTGCAGGCTTGGTGGGAGATGACCTGGCAGGGGCGATCGGATCCCGCTCTCGCCCATTGGTGGTCGCGGATAGCCGACTTGGTGGAGCAACGGTCGCGGTCTTTCGCCGCGGCCCCGCAGGACATCGACGGTCTCTGTGATGTATAGCGTCACCAGGTTGCTGGACGTAGCCGCGTGTGACCGCGACCGGATCATCGCCGACGTGCGGGCGGTCGCGGCTCGCGCGCCGTACTGGATCGCACAGCCGACGATGCCCGGTTCCCGCAACGGCGGCGATGTTCTCATTCACCTGCGCTTTGCCTCCGAAGACGAATGGCACGCACTAGCAGCAGATTTCACGGCGGCCGTCGGGGATCCCGGGGTGACGCGAATCAACGGGGCCAACTATCCGGGTCACCCGGTCCGCACCAACACACCCGCGGTAAGGTTTACCGCACTTTGCTGCTGCGGGTCACACCCGGCACCGGCGGTGACACCATCGCGCGGTTCGAGGACGAACTCCGGTCCATGCCGCGCTACGTGAACACCATCACCGCATGGCAGCTGAGCAGGGTCGACGAAGCGGTCGGCGAGACGCGGTGGACGCACGTGTTCGAGCAGGCCTTTACCGACGCCGACGGTCTGGTCGGTCCCTATCTGATGCATCCGATCCACTGGGCGGTGGTGGACCGGTGGTTCGACCCGGAATGCCCCGGGGTCATCGTTCGCGATCGGGTGTGCCACAGTTTCTGCACGCTGCCCGCGACTGTGCACTGGGAGCGGTTATCCGACGGGGATATTGGGGCTGGCGGTCGCGGGGGGCTCGAGCGACGGAAGCACTGACAGGCCGTCCAGCGAATGCACCGGCAGGCTGTGTGACCACGGGTAATGCAGGCTGAACGCCACCACACCCGTGCGCTCGGCAGCGGGTAGCTGACACATCGCCAGCACCGTTTCGGCCAGGTACTCGACCGGTTCGGTCGGGAACGTCTCCGGAATCAGTTGCGCGGCACCGGGAGTGCGCACTGCTGTCGAAGGACCCACACAGTTGACCGCGATATTGGCGTCCAGCAACTCGGCCGCCACCCCCTGCGTGAAGCGGTGCAGCGCAGCCTTGCACGCTGCGTAGACGACGTCGCCGGCGGTCTTGTTGTAATCCCGGAAAGGACGCACCGGTGCCACCCCGGTGACCGACCCGATGTTGACGATCCAGCCGGCGCCCTGGTTACGCATCTGCGGGACAGCGGCTTTGGTCAACAAGAACGGTATCCGCAGGTAGTGGTCGACCGTTCGGTCGAAAGTCTGCAGCGACATGTCCTGCACGATCGCGTAGTCGGCGAAACCCGCATTGTTCACCAGGATGTCGATACGGCCGGTGCGGTCGAGCACCGCATTGATGAGTCCGTCGCGCTGCGCGGCATCTTCCAAGTCAGCCGCCACGCCGATCGCCCGACCCCCCGCGGCCTCGATCAGTGCAATCGTCTCACCGATTGTTCCGGGCAGCGCCGAGCCGATCCCGCCACGCACCGACTGCGAGGGCTCCAGCGAGCGCGCCGTCACTACGACGGTGGCGCCCTCGGCGGCGAGTCGCCGGGCGATCGCGCGGCCGATCCCGCGACTGCTGCCCGTCACCAAAGCCGTTCGGTCGCAGAGTAATCCCGTCATCGCAACTCGAAATGCTCTTCGACCGGCGCGCGGTGCTGATGCCAGAGGTCGACCAACCGGTACGGGGTGGCCACCACGACCCGGCCCGAACCGGAACGGTAGTAGGTGTGTGCGTTGGGAGTGTGGCACCAGACCGTGCCGGCCATCGCCTCGTCGATTCCGGCCACATACTCCTCGTACGCCTCGCGGGTCACTTCCATCGTGGTCGCCGCGCGCAGCGCCATCAGTTGCAGGCACTCGACGATGTAGTGCGCCATCACCTCCATCGAGAAATTGGCGCCTGCGCCGTGGCCGGGGCTGTAGTTGGGTGCAGAGTTGATGAACAGATTGGGAAAGCCCGGCACAGTGCCGCCGCGGTAGGCAGCCGGGCTGTCGCCCCACTCGTCGGCCAGCCTGCGCCCGTCCCGCCCGCGGATGTCGATGGTGGACAAGAAGTCGAGGTGGTATCCGGTGGCGTAGATGATGACGTCGAGATCGAGCTGTCTGCCGTCCTGGGTGACGATGCCTGCGGGGTTGACCGCCGCGGGTTCGCGGGCCTCGACGTCGACATGGTCGCGGGTCAGCGCCGCGTAGTAGCCGCCGGGATCGCGGATGATCCGCTTACCGTAGGGCGCGAAGTCAGGCGTGACCTTCTTCGCCAATTCGCTTCCCGCACCGAAGGTCCGGTCGATGTAGTCCAGACATATCTGCAACAGCACGTCGTTGGCCGGTGAGATCGACAGATGCGATCCAGCCCAGTCCGGGTCTCGCAGAATGACCGGGTAGTTATTGTCCGCGGTGCCCCAGAACGACTTCAGCCGGTGCCATTTCGCGTAATGCGGCAGATGGCGCCCGAGGTATCGGCGGTATTCTGGGACGTCGTCGGTCGGTCGCTTACGCGGCGCCACCCAATGCGGTTGTCGCTGGAACAGTGTCAGGTGTGCGACCTGATCGACACAGGCATCGACGATCTGCACGGCGGTGCATCCAGCGCCCACGACGGCGATCCGCTGTCCGGTCAGCTCCGGCGCCGGGTCCCACTGTGCTGAGTGAATGCTGGTGCCCGCAAAGGTTTCTCGGCCCGGTAGGTCCGGCCAGCGGGGGCGGTTGAGGTAACCGGCCGCGGTGACCACCACCCGGGCGTGGCTGACGAAGCGGTTGCCGTGCCGGTCGACGGCGTGGATCTGCCACCGGGAATTGTCCTCATCCCACCACAGCGCTTCGACCTCGGTGCCGAACCGCGTATGGGCACGCAGCCCGTACTTGTCAGCCAGTGCCACCAGATACGCCTGGTACTCGGCGCCCTGCGGGTAGTAGCTGCTCCATTCCGGATTCACCTCGCGCGATAACGAGTAGTACGCCGACGGTGTGTCGACGCCGATGCCTGGGTAGGTGGTCGTCAGCCAGGTGCCACCGACCTCGTCGTTGCGGTCGAAGATCTCGAAGGCGACACCGGCGTCGGTGGCGGTTAGTGCGGTGACGATGCCGGCCAGGCCCGCGCCGACGATCGCCACCGTCGTCGACGACGGAATCGGCACGGTGCGCGGCAACGTCGGCTGGGAAGGCTGAAAACCACCCTGTTCGAGCAGCAGCGGCACGAATTCGTCGTCCACTTCACTGCCCAGCGCCACCGGCAACAGTCGCTGGAACAGCGCCGGGTCCGCGACCGGCGCGGCGGGCCGATCCAGGGCAGCCATCACCGCGGTGACCAATGCCTGCGCGGTGGCCGCATCGGCGACCCCGGCGCGTTCCGGTGGGTCGGGGATGTGTGAGATGCGCGGCCGAATGTGTCGACCACCGACGGGTCGCCGGTGAGCTGAGCCAGCACGGCGACCAGGACGCCCGGGTCAGCCTGCTGCAGGTTGCGCCGGAGTTCTCCGGGATCGAGCGTGGGCATGCCCGTCAGTATCGGAGCCGGCGAGCAGGTCGACGACGAGTCTTTCCTCTGAGCGGGACACGAGCCCGAAATCGGACTCCCTACAGTGGCCAGCATGAGCAACGCTTTGGACATCGCCTCCGACGGACCGATCCGGACCTGGACGATCAACCTGCCCAGCGTGGGTAACGCGATCACCGGCAAGGACGTCATCGCCGCGTTCGAGACTGCGGTCGACCACGCCAACGCCGACACCGAGGTCCGCGCCGTGATTCTGACCGCTGCAGGCAAGATCTTCTCGGCGGGCGGCAACGTCAAGGAGATGGCCGACCAGGCCGGCATGTTCGGGCTGAGTCCCCTTGACCAACGGCATGCCTATATCGACGGAATTCAGCGCATCCCCCGGGCCCTGGCCCGGCTCGAAGTCCCCTTGATCGGTGCGATCAACGGCGCCGCCATTGGCGCCGGCTGTGACCTGGCGACCATGTGCGATATCCGGATCGCTTCTGAGCGTGCATCTTTCGCGGAGAGTTTTGTCCAACTCGGCCTCATCCCCGGCGATGGCGGCAGCTGGTTCCTGCAGCGCGTCGTCGGGTACCAACGGGCCGCCGAGATGACGTTCACCGGGGACCGGATCGACGCTGCGACCGCGCTGGAGTGGGGTCTGGTCACCCGGGTGGTACCGCACGAAGACCTGCTCCCGGCAGCGCGGGAGCTGGCCGAACGGATCGCCAAGAACCCGCCGCACGCATTGCGGATGGCCAAGCGGCTGCTGCAGGAGTCGCGCACCGGGTCGCTCGAGTCGACGCTGGGAATGGCCGCCGCCATGCAGCCGCTGGCGCACCGCGATCCCGAGCACGAGCAGCGCATCGCCAAGTGGCGGACGAGCTGATGGCTACCGCGCCCCCGCGGTTGGTGCCTGCGGCCGGCATCGAGACCGATGAGACGGCGTCGCTGCGGGCCGAGGTGCGCACGTTCATCGCCGAGCAGCTGGCCGCAGGCACATTCGTCCCGTCGGTCGACGCCTGGTTGTCGCGGTGGGACGAGGACTTCACCGCCGCGCTGGCTGAACGCGGGTGGCTGGGCATGACGGTGCCGACCGAGTACGGCGGGCACGGCCGCACCTTCACCGACCGCTTCGTGGTCACCGAGGAGCTGCTGGCCGCCGGCGCCCCGGTCGCGGCGCATTGGATCGCCGATCGTCAGATAGTCCCGTCGCTGCTCAAATACGGCACCGAAGCGCAGAAGCAGCGTTTTCTGCCGCGGATCGTGCGCGGGGAATGTTTTTTCGGCATCGGGATGAGCGAGCCCGATTCCGGTTCCGACCTGGCCAGCGTGCGTACCCGAGCCGAGCGGGTCGAGGGCGGCTGGTCGCTGTCCGGCACGAAGGTGTGGACCTCCGGCGCCCATGTCGCCGAAGCGTTCATCGCGCTGGCCCGTACCGAACCGGTGGACCCGCAGCACCGGCATGCGGGCCTGAGCCAGTTCATCGTGGACCTGCGCAGTCCCGGCATCGAGATCCGCCCGATCATCTCGATGAACGGCGCCCACCATTTCAACGAGGTCATCCTGGACAGTGCGGTGGTGCCCGATGACATGGTGTTCGGTGAGATCGGCGACGGCTGGCGGCAAGTCACGTCCGAGCTGGCCTTCGAACGCAGTGGCCCCGAGCGATTCCTGTCCACCTTCCCGCTGCTGGCGGTCTGCGCGGATCGGATGGCCGCCAACGCGATTCCCCGCGATGCGGGTCTGGGGCGGCTGGTGGCCCGTGTCGCGGGCCTGCATCACATGTCGACCGCGGTGGCCGGCGCCCTCGAGCGCCACGATCCGGCCGACATCCCGGCCGCGGTGGTCAAGGTGCTGGGTACCACGACCGAGGGAGACATCGCGGAGTTCGCCGACGTGCTGGATGCCCCCGACGCGATCTACACGGAGTTGGTCCGGGCGGCGGTCGACCAGCGACCGGGTTTCACGCTGCGCGGGGGCACCAACGAGGTGTTGCGTGGGGTCATCGCCCGCGGATTGGGGTTACGGTGACCGGCCGGACGGTCGTCGACCGGGACCTGGTCGACATGATGGACTCCGTCTTCGCCGACTACCGCGCCAAGCCGGCGCCCGCGACGACGGCCGAACTGGATCGCGCGCTGTGGCAGCAACTCGACGAACTGGGCCTGGTGCGACTCACCGGCGCCGAGCAGGACGGGGGCAGCGGCGCCGGGTGGTACGAAGCGGCCGAATTGCTAAGCGCCGCGGCGTCCCATGGCGTTCGAATCCCGTTGGCGGAGCACGATTTACTGGCGTGCTGGCTGTTGGCGGCACTGGGGGCGCCGGCCGGCGCGGCGGTGCGGACGGTGTGCATGCTCGACAAGCACGGACGCGCCAGCGGTGTGCCGTGGGCGGCCGCGGCGGATCACGTCGTGGTGGTGTGGCGGGCGCAGGGCGGATACCGTGCCGCCGATCTCCCGGTCGACGACCTGCACATCATGCCTGGCAGCAACCTGGTCGGTGAGCCACGGGACGAGGTGACCGTCGACGTCACCGACCTGCCCGGGTTACCGGTGACCCTGGCCCAGATCACCCAGTTGCGGCTGAGATCGGGGTTGGTGCGTGCGATTCAGGTGTGCGCCGCACTCGACCGAATCCTGCAGTTGTGCATCGAGCATGTGACTGCCCGTACCCAGTTCGGTCGCCCCCTGGCCAAATTCCAAGCGGTACAACATCTCGTCGCCGACCTGGCCGCCGAAGCCGCGCTCGCCCGGGCAGCGACCGAAGCCGCGTCGACCGCCGGGGTCGCCAGCGATTGGACGGCGCCCGACCTGGAGTTCCTGGTGGCCGTGGCGCGTTCGTGTGCGGGGCACGCGACCTCGGTGGCGGTGCGCAATGCCCATCAGGTGCACGGCGCCATCGGTACCACCCGTGAGCACCGTTTGCACGAATTCACCCGGGCCGCGCTGGCCTGGCGCTCGGAGTTCGGTTCGCTGCGGTACTGGGACGATCAGGTGACCGACGCGGCCCTGTATGCGAGTGCAGGCGGGCTGTGGGGTCTGATCACCGGGTCCTGATGGTGTTCCACTGACCGGACAAGCCGGGTCTCATCCCTGATTCAGCAGGGTTGACTGGCCCCATGAGCAACGACATCACGCTGCCGGAATTGCAGGAGTTCATCGCCGGCTTCTGGTACCACTACGACGAGGCGCACTACGACGAGCTCACCGCATGCTTCACCGAAGACATCCGCTATGTCAGCAGAAGCGACAGTGGCGCAAGCCCTTTCGAGGAACTGATGTCGCCGGAGCTGCGTGGCCGCGATGCGGTCATGGAGTGGCTGTCCCAACACCGAGAGCAGAGCCCCTACCCGTTGCGGCACCACGCCACCAATGTGCACCGGACCGCCGTCGACCGGGTGCGGTTCTACATCTTCGTCAACCAAGTCGCGAACTTCGTGCCGTTCGCGGTGTCCAGCGGCGTCGCTGAGGTGGGTGTCCGCCGCACGGCCGACGGGTTGCAGTTCACCGACATCGACGTCGTGCTGGACACCACCAACTCGGTGCTGCTCGCCGAGCGGCATGCCGCCACCGGGTCGTGAGCGCCCGCGACACTTTCGCCGGCGGCGTTGCCGTCATCACCGGGGCCGGTGCCGGAATCGGCGCCGGGCTGGCGCGGTACGCGAGCCACCTGGGCATGACGGTGGTGCTCGCCGACATCGATGCCGCGGCGGTGGCGTCGCTGCGCGACGAACTCGGCGACCGCGCCGTCGACGTGGTGTGCGACGTCCGCGACGCGGGTGCTGTTCAGGAGTTGGCCGACCGCACCTACCGGGAGCTGGGTCCGGTCCGGCTACTGGTGAACAACGCCGGGGTCGAGCAATTCGGCTACCTGTGGGACACACCGCTGGCCAACTGGCAGCGCGTCGTCGACGTCAACATCAGCGGAGTCTTCCACGGCGTCAGAGCATTTCTGCCGAAGATGATGGCAACCCGGCAACAGGTGTGGGTATGGAATCTCTCGTCGGTCGGTGCGGTGGTGGCAATCCCGTTGCAAACGCCCTACATCATGAGCAAACACGCGGTCCTGGCAATGACCGAATGTCTGCGTCTGGAGGTGGCAACCGCCGGGCACGACAACCACATTCACGTCCAGGCTGTCCTGCCGGGTGCGGTGACCTCTAACATCTTCGAGTCGGCCGGCGGGGTCGACCTGAACGGCGATGTGGGCATGGCAGAGAAGCAACGGCGAGCCATGCTCGACGTCAAGGCCACGGCCATGGATCCGTGGGCGGCCGCCGCGACGCTGTTCGAGCAGGCGGCCCAGGGACGCTTCTATCTGGTGACCCAACCGTCGGTCGTCGACGCCATGCGCGACCGCGCCGAATCCCTTGCCACACAACGTTGCCCAGAGCTGACATGAGTCTGGATCCGGACGCGGCCGCACGGGTGGCGTCGTTCGGTCCGCTGCCGCCGATGCGGCAGCGCGGCCTGGCCGCGATGCGTGCCGCGATCGAAGCTGCTCCGCTGCCCGACGACATGGCCGAGATGGTCTGCATCGACGACGCTTTCGCCGGTTCCGTTCCGGTCCGGATCTACCGGCCGACAAGCGATTCCGTCGGACCGGCGCTGGTCTACTTCCACGGCGGCGGCATGGTCATGGGTTCCAACCATTCCTTCGAACCGCTCGCCCGCGCGCTGGCATCGACCTCCGGTGCAACGGTCGTGTCCGTCGAATATCGGCTCGCGCCGGAATACCCGCCCCCTGCCCAGTTCGACGACGCCTATGCCGCGGCCGAGTGGGCCGCACGTCAGCCATGGGTCGACGGGCTCGTCGTCGTCGGCGACAGCGCCGGTGGATCACTGGCGGCCGGGGTCGCCCTGGCTGCCCGCGACCGAGGCGGGCCACGGCTCTGCGCTCAGGTGCTGTTGTATCCCGGACTGGATCGCGACATGACCGCTCCGTCCATCACGTCGCTCGCTGACGCACCGATGCTCAGCCGCGACGACATCGACTTCCTGCACGCGGTGGCCGACGGGGACGCCGGCGCACCCGGTGACCCGTACCTGGTTCCGGCCTACGCAGCTGACCTGTCCGGTCTCCCACCGGCCATCGTGGTCACCGCAGGTTGCGATCCGATCCGCGACTGGGGAGAGCGCTATGCGGCCCGGCTGTGCGACGCAGGCGTGCAGACCACCCTGACCCGCTACCCCGGGATGTATCACGGTTTCCTGATGCGGCCCGGGGCGACCGCGCGGGGCCGGTTGGCCATCGCCGAACTCGGAGCCTTGCTGCGCGCCAAACTCGCCAACGGCGTTCCCTTCTAACGTCCCGGTCACCGGACACCCCGGACGCTGCCCGGGCCCGCACCCCACACGATTGAACAAGCAACTGCGACAAGGAGACACGTGATGCATTCCGCACAGCGCCGCGAAGAGCTATCGGATGTGCTGCGTCCCGCCGCACCGCCCCGCGAAGTCGCTGACGTCTACACCGATGATCAACGCGAGCGGTTACTCGACGTGGTCCGCACCGAAGGTCCATGGCGGCTGATCATTTCCCAACATTTCGCCTCCGCCGATGAGTTGATCGCGACGATGAGTGGTCTGTTCCCCGAGGGTTACACGCCGTCCTTGGACCTCTTCTTGACCCCGACGTTCCGCGGCTACCTGGCCAACTATGGCGCGGTGCTCTACCAGCAACTGCACGACTGCTTCTATCACGCCCGGTTCCTGGAGATGGCCAAGAGCTACTGGGGTGCCGAATACGCCAAGCCGCAGTTGATGCTGTTCAACATCAACGGCCCCTGCGCCAATCGCGATCCGGGGCACCTGGATTCGCCGAGCTTCCGCGGCGTGCGGCACGAGAACGCACCTACCTGGCTCACCAGTGTGATGGGCAAGTCCGGCCTGTTCACCGAGTACCTGATCAAGACGGCGCAGGTGATCACGTGGTTTTCCCTCGACAGCACCAGCGGATTCACCTACTGGCCCGACGGTCCGCTCAAGGCACCTCAGCGGGTGTTGCCGCCGATCTACAACCGCGGCGTGGTGGTGCAGAACGAAATGATGGTGCACCGCGGCGAGGCCAACGGCCCGCTGGAACACCAGATTCCGGCCGGGCTGGCGTTCGACACCGTGTTCACCGGCGACCCCGGCGACCGCGATCAGTGGTTGCTCAAGAATGGGCACGAGGTGATTGCCCGCCACCACACCGACGAACTCCGTTTCTTGGTGCACTGGTCGGCCGAGGTCTTCTCCGACCTCGACGAACTGAAGAAGAACATGGAGGGCACCGACGACCTGACCGCAGACAAGGCCGTCGACATCATGGTCGACGACGTCAATGCCAGGGGCATCAAGCTCGACATACCCAGCGAGCCGCTGCACAATCCGGAGTTCATCGCCGCCCTCAATGCCGCTTTCGACATCGGCGGTCCGGCGCAGTATCCAGAGGCGGCGCCCATCAGTGCTTTTCAGTTGGCCTGAGCTTCAGCGCACCACGACCGTGCTGGGTGTGCGCGGCGCACCGAGGTGACGGTGCGACGGCGGTCGGCGGCCGTCCTCGTCGGTGATGCCGTACCGCTCGGCGAGTTCGGCGCCGATGAACGTCTGGCCACTCAGCGCGCCGAGTTCCGGATCGCCGTACAGCGCATCGATCAAATAGCCGGTGAATTCCGGGGTTTCGGCGTGTTCTGCCGTCTTGGCCAGCGCCTTCGGGTTAGCTGCGAAGGCGCCGCGCAGCTTCTCGGTGAGCAAGATGCCCATCCAGATCGAGACCGTCGCGACGCCCGTGCCGCCGAAATCCACTGCCATGTCGGCGACCATCTTGTCCACCCCGGCCTTCTGGGCGCCGTAGGCAGCACCGTGCATGTAGCACACCGAGCCTGGTGACGACGTGAACGCGATCAGCCCGCGGCCCCGTGCGACCAGCAGGGGTGCGGCATACCACGACGCGACGTAACTCGATCGCAGGCCGACATCGAGTACGTCGACAAGCTCAAGAGGCTTCTCCCAGAACGGCTTTGGGTTCACCAAATCATCGGACACCGCCGCGGCGTTGTTGACCAGCAGGTCCAGGCCGCCATGATCGGCACGAACCCGCTCGAACAATGCGGCCACCGCGTCGTCGTCACGGTGATCGAGGCGCACCGCAATCCCACCGGGCGGAGCATCGGTGATGGTGCGACCGGTGGCATACACCCGCCAGTCCTTGGCGGCCAATGCCGCCGCGATACCGCGTCCGGCACCGCGACTGGCCCCGGTGACCACCGCAACATTCATCGAAGCGAATTGTAGGACGGGTGCGGCCGGCTGTTCGGCACCCCCGGCATGGCGCTCAGCCGTCGTCGACGATCGCCAACTCCCCCGCCGCAACGGCCGCCTCGATCGAGTCCCGCAGCGCCGAACAGACCAGGAACAGTCCGCGATGGTGGCCGGCGATCTGCATGGCGGCCCGGCGCTCGAGGCATCGCGCTGATGCGTCGGCGTCCCACTGCACGCTGGTCTGGTTCCAGCTGCTCTTGCGGACCAGTACCTGCGCACCGCAGCTGTGGCAGCCGACCGACGCCATCGGCATGTCGTCGAGGCGGTTGTCGGCGCGGGACGACAGGCTCATGGGACCGAGCCCGCCCTGGCCGCCATATTCGTCTCGATCTGCTTCATCCAGGCCTCGTAGGGCCGGGTGGTGTCCAACTCGAACTCGAAGCGGTCCACCATATCCGGCTGCACCTCGGCGGCGTCGACGTAGAACTGCTGATACCAGCGCCGCAGTTGATAGACCGGTCCGTCCTCTTCGACCAGGAGCGGATTGTCGATGCGCGCCTTGTGCCGCCAGATTTCGACGTCCTGCTCGAAACCCATCTTGACGTAGTCGCCGAGACTGATCGCGGTCTGCATGGCCTGCTCGTCGGGTAGCGACGCCGATTTCTTGACGATGATGCCGTATTGCAGCACAAAGGAATTCGCGTCGATTGGATAGTGACAGTTGATCAGGATGGTCTGCTGGTCGCCGTCCTCGTAGTGGTAGGTGAGGTCGTCGATCATGAACGACGGGCCGAAGTAGGACGCCACCGAGGTGGTGCCGAGCATGCGCGCACCCTCGGTGCCGCCCATGTCCGGCCGGCCGTCGCCGTTCATGTACTGCGTCGCCACGTGCCCTTCGAAGATGTTCTTGAAGTAGGTGGGCAGCGAGCCGTGAATGTAGAAGAAGTGCGCCATGTCGACGACGTTGTCGATGATCTCGCGGCAGTTGCTGTCGACGACGGTGGTGTACCAATGCCAGTCGGTCCACTCGTCGCTGGAGGCGCCTTCGATGCGCGGAATGGTGGCATCCGGTGCCGGCGGGTTGCGTTCGGGGTCGTTCCAGACGAACAACATGCCGTCCTGCTCCAGCGTGGTCCACGTCGCCGTGCGGGCCAGCCGCGGCGCGCGCTTGGCATACGGGACCTGTGTGCACCGACCGTCCCCGCCCCACCGCCAGTCGTGGAACGGGCAGGCGATCTCGTTGCCTTTCACCTCGCCCTTCGACAGGTCACCGCCCATGTGACGGCAGTATCCGTCGAGCACATTGATGTCGCCGTCCCCGCTGCGAAATACCACCAGCTTCTGACCGAAGGCGTTGATCGCATGGGGTGTGCCGTCCCCGAAGTCCCGGACCAGACCCAGGCAGTGCCAGCCGCGGGCGAACCGGGTCGGCGCGGCCTGCGCTTCGATGAGCCGGATTTCATCGGCGTCGGTGTGCGAACTCATAGGACCCATTGAACGCCTCCCGGCCGGCGATGGGGGATCACCTGTTCCACTGATCAGGAGACCTCTTCCGGTACGGTGCCGCACCGGCCTAGCGTCCCAGGGGTGAGCGCACCCAGCACGACCATCCCGGCCGGACTTCCCGTCGACGACACCTGCGTCGACCTGCTGGTGGTCGGGTCCGGCACCGGGCTGGCTGCGGCGCTGGCCGCCCACGAGCTCGGGCTGTCGGTGCTGGTCGTGGAGAAGTCGTCCTACGTCGGCGGATCGACCGCCCGCTCGGGCGGTGCCCTGTGGCTGCCGGGCGGGCCGGTGCTGGACGAGGCCGGCGCCGGGGACTCCGCCGCGCAGGCGGCCACCTACCTGGACGCGGTGGTCGCAGGATCGGCACCCCCGCAGCGATCGGCCGGCTTCCTGGACCAGCTTCCTGCGACGGTCCATATGCTGCGGCGGACCACCCCGCTGCGGCTGTTCTGGGCCCGGGACTACTCCGACTACCACCCGGAGGAACCGGGCGGCAGTGCGGCGGGCCGCACCTGTGAGTGCTATCCGTTCAACACCTCGATGCTCGGTCCCTATCGGGACCGATTGCGACCCGGCGTGTTGGAAGCCGCGTTCGCGATCCCGACGACGGGTGCCGACTACCGCTGGATGAATCTGGTAACCCGGGTGCCGCGCAAGGGAATTCCCACCTTCGGTAAGCGGATCGCGCAGGGCGTGGCCGGGTTGGCGGTGGGCAGGCGGTACGCAGCGGGCGGGCAGGGTCTGATGGCCGGCCTGTTCGCCGGTGTCCTGCGCGCCGGCATCCCGATCTGGACCGACACCCCGCTGGTGCGGCTCGACGGCGAGGCAGACCGGGTCACCGGTGCGGTCGTGGCGCACCGGGGCCGGGAGATCACCATCACCGCCCGCCGCGGGGTGGTCCTGGCCACCGGGGGTTTCGACCACAACATGGACATGCGGTGGAAGTTTCAGTCCGCATCGCTGGGCGCGCATCTGAGTTTGGGCGCCGACAGCAACACCGGCGACGGAATTCGCACAGCGCAGGATCGGGGCGCCGGCATCGACCTGATGGATCAGGCGTGGTGGTTCCCTGCGATCGCGCCGCTGCCCGGCAAGTCGCCCGCTGTGATGTTGGCTGAACGATCACTGCCGGGTTGCCTGATCGTGAACCAGCACGGTCGCCGGTTCACCAACGAGGCAGCCGACTACATGTCCTTCGGGCAGCGACTGCTGGCCCTCGAGCGTTCCGGCAACCCGATTGAGGCAATGTGGATTGTCTTCGACCAGCAGTACCGCAACAGTTATGTCTTTGGCGCCGAGCTGTTTCCGCGGATGAAGGTGCCGCAGGCCTGGTACGACGCCGGCATCGCCGCTCGCGCCGACACCTTAGCCGGACTCGGCGCGCGGATCGGGCTGCCGGTCGCGGAGTTCACCGACACGATGAGCAGGTTCAACGAAAATGCCTGTGCCGGTGCGGATCCGGACTTTGGTCGGGGCCGCAGCGCTTATGACCGTTACTACGGAGACCCAACGATCCGGCCCAACCCGAACCTGCGCCCGTTGCGCAACGGGCCGTTCTACGCGGTGAAGATGGTGCTGAGCGACCTCGGTACCTGCGGTGGCGTCAAAGCCGACGGGCGGGCGCAGGTGCTGCGCGAGGATGGCACCCCGATCCACGGTCTGTACGCGATCGGCAATGCCGCCGCCAATGCGTTCGGCACCACCTACCCGGGCGCAGGCGCCACGATCGCACAGGGCCTGGTCTACGGCTACATCGCCGCCTGCGACGCGTCGAATTAGTCGGCGGCGCGCTTGGCGTCGACCTGCTTTTCAATTTCACGCCAGTATCCCGGGGTGGGCCGCGGTTTACCGAACCCGCCCTTGGCTGCCTGCTCGATGATGGCGTTGGCTTCGTCGATGTCTTTCATGAGTTCCAGGGCGAACTCCCGCTCGGCAGCGTAGTACTTTGCCGCCCACCGCAGTGCCATCACCGAGTAGGCCCAAGCGGGTTCGGCCTCCGCCCCCTCAGCGTCCTCAATCGCCTTGCGATATCGGGCTTCTGCGTACGCCACGTGTTCGTGTAGCAGTTCCTTGAGCCGGGTCGGGTTGCTCAGGTGCCCGAATGTCACCCGCAACAGCATGCTGTGCTTGAGGACCGGCGGGTCCAGGGGCGCATTGTTGGTCCAGTCGGTGATCGCTGCCATCCCGGCCGGGGTGATCCTGTAGAGCCTGCGGCTGCGGGTGCCCTCGTCACGCTCGACGCGCGACGTCACCAGATCGAGGCTCTCCAGCTTCTTCAGCTCGGTGTAGATCTGGCTGTACGACGGGCTCCAGTAGTAGAGGTCGACGCTCCAGTCGATCCACTTCTTCAGGTCGTAGCCGGAGACTTCCTCCTCATAGGACATCATGCCCAGCAACGCCCAGCTGGTGGCGGCAAGTGCCGGCTTGCCCTTGTCGCTGGTCTGCTCCACTGCGCCAGACTAACAACCGGGTGCACCGACTCGCTTGCGATGACCGCTGATTGGGACACGGCGTTGCCGGCGCGGCCGGGTCACTGTTCTATGGTGGCGACATGGTGGATTCGTTTGCGTCGATGACTGATTCGTTGCCGGTGTACGAGTCGCTGGCGATGTCGGTGCGACGCCTGATCGACGCGACGATTCGCACCGAGGTGGGCCACGACATCATCGCCGCCGCCACGGCCAAGATCGACAGCGTGACAAGCGAACTCAGCGCCGAGCTGATGCCCGGTACGTTCGGCGAACGCGACATCAACGATGGGCAGGGCATCGCGTCGGGCAATGTCGTTATCGGAGTGCGCAATCCGTCTGCTCCGCCGCTGGTGGTTCATCACGAAAGCGACGGATCGGTATGGGCGGAGTTTGTGCTCGGCGCCGCGTTCGAGGGCCCGATGGGGCACGTGCACGGCGGGATCTCGGCAATGATTCTCGACCACATTCTCGGTGCCACCGCGCACCGGCCGGGACGGCCCGCGTACACCGGGACGCTGACGCTGCGCTATCACCAGCGCACCCCGTTGAATCAGCCGTTGCGCGCCGACGCGTGGGTCGACCGGAGCGAAGGCGTCAAGACATTCGCCGTCGGGCAGATCAGCGGCGCAGATGGCGTATTGGTCTCAGCGGAAGGGGTTTTCATCCATCCGCGCACCTAGGGTGCGTTGACGCTGCGCGCATGGCTACTCGGCTCTGCGCCCACGGCGGCGAAGTGCGAGAGAGCCCCGCCGCCAGCGCAGCGTCAACATCGGAGGCCACCCCGCTCCCGCCGCTCAGCGTTTGCCGTATTCCAGCACGGCTCCCGCCGCGGCCGGCGCCCCGCGGGCGACCACCACGGGCATCGACGTCGATGCGTTGGTGCGCAGAATGGTGTGCACCACGTCGACGAGGTCGTCGACGGGCATCAACTTGCCCGGCATGCAGCCCCGGGACACCCAGAGCGGATATGCCTGCATGGCCAATTCCCGATCCCAGCCGGCATTCATCCCCGTCTGGGCGTCTCCCTCGCCGCCGGCGCACTCGCCAACGATCAGGTTGGTGAAGCCAACGTCGGGGTGCTCAGCGCGCCACGCCTCGACCAGACGCTCCAGCGCTGCCTTGCTGACGCCATACGCGCCGAGTCCGGGCCACGGCGGTCCGAAAGTGCCGGCATCCGAAGACAGGTAAACCACTTTGCCCGCCACCGATGTCAGGTGCGGAATCGCCGCCGCGGTCGCCAACGCCGCTCCAATCACGTTGGTGTCGAACACTTGCCGCCATGTCGCGGCGTCGGTATCGGCCAGCGGGACCAGCGGGCTGATCGCGGGTGCGTAGACGACGTTGTCGATGCCGCCCAGCGCCTCGGCTGCCGCGCCGATTCCCGACTGCGCCGATGCCTGATCAGTCACATCGCATTCGACAGCGATCGCACCGTGCCCGGCCTCGGCCGCAGCTGTTTCGATCCGCTCACGCCGTCGGGCGAGCAGCGCCACCCGATCCCCACGCTGTGCCAATCCGACACCAATACAGCGCCCCAACCCGCTCGAGGCGCCGATCACCACCGTTTTCGCCATATCGACCTCCGCGACAGAGCATGACATACGCCCGAGGCCGGACGAGAACGGGGTTACCGGTTTCGCAGCATGTCGTTGCCGCGACCGCCGCACCGCCCGCGGACGGGTGGGCCGGTCGGGCCCGTCACCGTTTAGCTCCGCTAACTGACGGGTAGTTCTCCTTCTCAGGAGGAAAGAAATGAGCCAGCCCGAGATCGACCCGGTCGACCACTACCGAACCACCCGCCGGCACGCCGGCGAGTCAATGAAGAACGGTGCCAATGCGCCGGGCATCATCGCGGTTGCCGCTGGTGTGATCGCGCTGGTCGTAGGGTTGGCCGCGTTCGCCACGCACCACACGTCGGTCGGGGTGGCGGCGGTGCTCGTTGCGCTCGCGGTGGGTGCCGCCGGTCTGGTGTGGTTACGCCACACTCACCAGCAGGTTCGTGCCGCGGAGTTGCAATGGCACCACGCGCATTCCGACGACGCCGCCCCACCGCCCGCCAGTTGACCACAGGTCGCGGTGCCATTCCGTCGCACTAGGTTTATCGGCGGAAACGATTTGCGGCCAACGTTTTTCGTGCCAGAGCAGCCGCACCGCGGGTGAGCCGGACAATACGGCCGTATACGGTGGGCTTATGAAATATGTTGACGTCGACGGCGTCGGACGGGTGAGCCGGATCGGTCTGGGTACTTGGCAGTTCGGTTCACGCGAGTGGGGGTACGGCGAAAACTACGCCTCAGGGGCCGCACGCGACATCGTGCAGCGCGCCCGTGCCCTAGGAGTCACCCTGTTCGACACCGCCGAGGTGTACGGCCTGGGCAAGAGCGAACGGATCCTCGGCGAGGCACTCGGCGAGGAACGCGCCGAGGTGGCGGTGGCGAGCAAGGTGTTCCCGGTCGCGCCGTTCCCGGCAGTGATCAAGCAGCGCGAACAGGCCAGCGCGCGACGTCTGCAACTGGACCGCATCCCGCTGTACCAGATCCACCAGTCCAACCCGGTGGTGCCCGACACGGTGATCATGCCCGGCATGCGGGACCTGCTCGATGACGGCAGGATCGGCGCCGCCGGCGTCTCGAACTATTCCCTCGAGCGCTGGAAGAAAGCCGATGCGGCGTTGGGGCGCCCGGTCATCAGCAACCAGGTCAGTTTCTCACTGGCCAACCCGGGCGCGTTGGACGACATGGTCCCGTTCGCGGAGCGGGAGAATCGGATCGTCATCGCCTACAGCCCGCTGTCGCAGGGCCTGCTCGGCGGCAAGTACGGTCCCGACAATCGCCCCGGCGGTGTGCGGAGTTTGAACTACCTGTTCGGCACCGAGAACCTCCGGCGGGTCAAGCCGCTGCTGCAGACGCTGCGCGACGTCGCCGCCGAGGTGGACGCCAAGCCTGCCCAGGTCGCGCTGGCCTGGCTGATCAACCTGCCGGGAGTGGTCGCCATTCCCGGCGCATCCAGCGTCGAACAGCTGGAATTCAATGTCGCCGCCGCCGACATCGAACTGAGCAAGGATTCACACGACGCACTGACGGCCGCGGCCCGCGCGTTCCGACCGGTGTCGGCAGGCCGCTTCCTGACCGACCTGGTTCGCGAAAAGCTGCCGTTCTAACCGGGCACGCGGCGGCGACTCAGCGGAGCTGTGAAGCCGCCGGTGTCGTCGAAGTTCGCCCACTGCCCGTCGTCGTCGACCTGCATCCGCCAACCCGACGCGTATCGGCCGGCGACGGACTCGGCGAACCACCGGTGCGCTGCCTCCGCGGTGTCGAAATTGCTGGTCGCCACGACCTCGCCGCACGGGTTGAGGGCTCTGAACACCGTCATGCGGACCGGATAACCGCTGCGGACAGCTTTCAATCGCCTGTCTAGACGGTGCGGGCCAGCCGTTCAGCGAGCAGTGCGGCGAAGCGCGCCGGATCTTCCAACGCTCCCCCTTCTGCGAGAAGCGCTGTTCCGTACAGTAATTCGGCGGTGTCGGCGACCGCAGCGTCGTCCGGACGGTCGGCGTGCGCCTGGCGTAACCCGGTGATCAGCGGGTGATTCGGGTTCAGCTCCAGAGTCCGCTTACCGACCGGCACCTCCTGCCCGGAGGCCCGGTACAGCCGGGCCAGCGCCGGAGTCATACCGAAGGCGTCGGTGATCAGACAGGCCGGTGACTCGGTCAGCCGAGTGGACAGCCGTACCTCCTTGACGTGCTCGCTCAATGTCTCCTTGAGCCAGGTCAGCAAGTCGGCGAAATCCTTCTCCTGTTCTTCGCGCTCGGCCGACGAGGACTCCTCGTCGGAACCGAGGTCCACCTCGCCTTTGGCCACCGACTGGAGTGCCTTGCCGTCGAACTCGCTGACGGTACCCACCCAGACTTCGTCCACCGGGTCGGTGAGCAACAGCACCTCGTAACCCTTGGCCTTGAACGCCTCGAGATGCGGTGACTTCTCCAACTGCTGGCGGGATTCGCCAGTGGCGTAGAAGATCTGCGTCTGGCCGTCTTTCATCCGTGCCACGTATTCGGCCAGCGTCGTCGGCTCCTCCTCGCTGTGCGTCGAGGCGAAAGAGGAGATGGTCAGCAGGGTCTCCTGATTGTCGAAGTCCGACATCAGGCCCTCTTTGAGCACCCGCCCGAATTGGGTCCAGAAGGTGCGGTAGTCCTCGGGCCGCTCCGACTGAATGTCCTTGATCGTGGCGAGCACCTTCTTGGTGAGCCGCCGGCGGATTGCGTTGATCTGCCGATCCTTCTGCAGAATCTCGCGAGATACGTTGAGCGACAAGTCTTGTGCGTCAACGACACCCTTGATGAACCGCAGGTACTCGGGCATGAGCTCGTCGCAGTCGCCCATGATGAACACCCGTTTGACGTACAGCTGCACACCGGTCTTGACGTCGCGGTTGAACAGGTCGAACGGCGCTTGCGACGGGATGAACAGTAATGCCTGGTACTCGAAGGTTCCTTCGGCTTTCATCGCGATGACTTCCAGCGGGTCGTCCCAGGCGTGCGCGATGTGCTTGTAGAACTCTTTGTATTCCTCGGCTGTGACCTCGTCTTTGGACTTCGCCCACAGCGCCTTCATCGAGTTGAGCGTTTCGGTATCCGTGACCGTCTCTTCGCGGGTCTCGTCGGACCCCTCGTCAGCACCTGCAACGGGGACCTGGATCGTGCGCTCGACCTCCATCCGGATCGGCCAGGCGATGAAGTCCGAATACTGCTTGACCAGACTCTTGAGCTTCCATTCCGAGGTGTAGTCGTGCAGCTCGTCCTCGAGGTCCTCAGGCTTGAGATGCAGGGTCACCGACGTGCCTTGCGGCGCACCCTCGACGGCTTCGATGGTGTAGGTGCCTGCACCGGTGGATTCCCACTTGGTGGCCTCGCTCTCACCGGCCTTACGGGTGAGCAATTCGACCTTGTCGGCCACCATGAACGACGAGTAGAAACCGATGCCGAACTGGCCGATGAGCTCCTCGGAAGACTCGGCGTTCTTGGCTTCTTTGAGCTGTTGGCGAAGTTCGGCGGTCCCCGACTTGGCCAGTGTGCCAATCAGATCCACCACCTCGGCACGGGTCATGCCGATGCCGTTGTCCCGGATGGTGAGAGTCCGGGCATCTTTGTCGATGTCGATCTCGATGTGCAGGTCGGAGGTGTCGACGTCCAGATCCTTGTTACGCAGCGCTTCGAGGCGCACCTTGTCCAGCGCATCAGAAGCATTCGAGATCAACTCCCGTAAAAACGAGTCTTTGTTCGAGTACACCGAGTGGACCATCAAATCCAGCAGTTGCCGGGCCTCGGCCTGGAATTCCAGCTGCTCGACCTGCGCGTTCATAAGTTTCCTTCCGACGTGTCGATCGCGTCCGAATGTATCGAGACGCGATCCGCCGGTCAGCCTCGGGTGGCGGCTAACAGTCGGTGGTCGTCGGTCGCCCGGCGGCAACCAGTTCGTCGACCACCTCCGCAAGGCAGGCAATCCGGGGGCGGCGGCCATGTTCACGGCGATCCGGCTTCCCGGTGGCGCGGCTGATGCAGCACCGCAACTTTCAGATGACCTGGAAGCTGAGTCAGCACGCCTGGTTCTGGGGCGGGTCCGTCAGCTGCAGACTGTGCGGTGCCCCGCAATGCACCGTCAGGACATCAGCGAGGCCGCACGCGGCGACCGTGCGGGCCACCGATGTTTGGTGACTGACCAGGCACAACTCGATCCCGCGTTGGCGGCACCAGCGCGCCGCGTCAGCCAGCGCCAGGTAGGACGAGCACGACATGAAGTCCACGCTGTTCACGTCGACAATGAAAAGCTGCGGCGCAGTCGCGAACGCCGAGGCTTCGGCGAGCAGTTGACGCCAGGTCTCGTCGTTGTTGGCGTCGATCTCGCCGCCGACGTAGACGATCACCGCCGCGTCGAAGCCCTGCACGGCCGCACGCAGCGTGCTGTGTTCAGCTCCGAGTTCGGCAACCAGGCGGGGCGTCAACCGCACCGGCGCGGCAAACACTTCAGTGACGGCCAGGCTCATGCTGCGCTCCTCCATTCCGTGCAGACCAGGGTGGGCATCTGCCCGGGTTCACGCCGCATGTCAGCTGGCTTGGCTCAGCACGTAGCTATTCGGCGGACAGCCGTGAAAACGCAGACAGACTGTCGTGCCAGCCTGCCCGCCGTCGATAAAGCACTCGTCAGCCAACGAGCGCATCAACATGATGCCGCGACCGCGTACCGCGTTGATGGCCGCGGGATTGGGTTCGATCCACCGGCCGTAGTCGCTGATGCAGACCTTGAGTTCGGTGGTCACCGGGCTGTAGGTGATCTGCAGCGTCATGCTGCCGACCTGCTCGACGACCTGGTACGCGTGATCGGCGCAGTTGGACAGGGCTTCGTCCGCGGCGAGCACGATGTCGGCCGAGCGGTCCTCGTCGAGTTCCAGGTTGCGGCTCAGCCAGTCGTTCAGGTCGCGCCGGAACATCGCCACGGTGTGCGGGTCAGCGGTCCCGGTGTGCGAAAGCCAGAGCTGGTCGGCTTCACTGAAACCGACCTGATCGCTGGACGTCGTACCGCTCACGGCCTGTGGGCTACCCCATAGGTGGGGCGGATACACCTGATGTGATCAGTCCCCCAGTGCTTTAGGGCGTGACCCGACGGTTTCGATCACCGACCGGGCACCGAAGGGCCGGTCAGCTCAGCTTTTGACGCCGGCGCGGTGCGCTCACCTAGTCAGGACCGAGGTGTAGTAGATGGTGTCGGCCATCGTCACCGAGTCGTGGGCCTGCGGAACCAGGTCCAGCCCGTGCTCGGCCAGCAACTCACTCATCTGGGTGCCGCTGGACTGCCAACCCAGGCGTTGCAGGTATTCGGCGACATCCTTGCGCTCGCCTTCGAAGCCGAGGTTCTCCCAGTCCAACTCGAAGCCGTGCGCACGCCACTTGGCGGTGGACCGGCGCATCATCTCGCGCGCCTGCTCGACGTCGCGCTCGGGCCGGTCCGGGATGGCTTCGACCGCCAACCGGCTGCCCGACGCACTGAGCGCGGTGATGTTGTCCATCAGGCGGTCCTGCGCTTCCGGCGGAAGGTATCCGAGCAGTCCTTCGGCGATCCAGGCCGTCGGCCGGTTCGTGTCCAGGCCTGCCTCGCGCAACGCGGTGGGCCAGTCCTGTCGCAGGTCGATGGCGACGGTGCGCAAGTCGACTTTGGGAGCAGCGCCCAGGCCTGCCAGGGTGGTGGTCTTGAACGCGATCACCTCTGGCTGGTCGATCTCGAACACGGTCATGTCCGCCGGCCAGTCCAGCCGATAGGCGCGGGCATCCAACCCGGAGGCCAGGATGACCGCCTGCCGGACACCGGCCTGCACCGCGTCCTGGAAGAACCCGTCGAAGAATCGGGTGCGGGCGGCCATGGCGTCCGGCATGTGCTCGAGCTTCCAGCTCGATTCGTCGTCGTCGACGTCAGCGGCGGCCAGGTCGCCGGACACCCAGCGCGTGAAGAAGTCGACGCCCACGGCGCGGACCAGCGGTTCCGCGAACTGGTCGTCGATCACCGGGTTGTCGGCATTGGTCGCGATCGCGCGGGCCGCGGCCACCATGGTGGCGGTGGCGCCCACGCTGGTGGCCAGGTCCCAGGTGTCGTTGTCGGTACGTGGCACGAAGCATTCCCCTCATCCAACCGGTGATACTTAGCCAGTATAACACTTAGCTAGGTTAATAACCGGCCGGCGCGGAGGTGCAGCGTCAGCGTCGCCCCGGGCCGCCGGGACCTCCTGGACCCCCGGGCCCGCCGGGTCCACCGGGTCCGCCGGGACCACCCGGCCCTCCTACGCCGTTCACTGCGGGCAGCACGAACACGCATTCATTCAGTTCCACGCTCCACGCCCAACCGGGTGCGCAGTCGTCGGCGCGGCTTGGCGCCGGAGTGATCACCACCGGAACCATCGTTGTCGTCAGGGCGACAGCGCCGAGTGCGAAACGCCGCACAGAACGGTTCATCACCCACCTCCTGTATGCCAACCGGTAACGAGCGATTGTCCTCCTACCGGGACCTTCGAGGGAAGAGGCGGTACCGGACGGTTTCTCACCTCACCCGAATCGCAGGCCGCGCTTGCGCGCCCAGACCACCGCGGCCGAAGTCCCGATCACCCACACCAGCAGCGCCATGCCGAGATGGACAAAGCTTTTCGTGTCGCGCCCGAACACCGGTCCGATCGCGGCCGGAATCTGGGTCCACAGGAAGCGGTGCTCGACGCCGTCCATCGGGTCGGCGACGTAGTAGAGGGCGTAGGGAAGGGTGATCGCCGTCAGCCAGCCGATGCTGCGGCGCAGATTGTGGCGTTGCCGCCAGCGCCGCAACAGGGGCTCGACGGAGACCGGATGCAGCACCGAGATGACGTTGCCCACGCCAATCCAAGACATGATGGGCACCGCGACGTTCGGAATCGTCATCGCCAGTTGGGGTATTCCCTCCTTCCACACCGTCAACGCCGCCGCCACCGCAAGGGTCGGTATCCCGACGATCGCTATCAGCGCCAGATTCTTGATTACCAGGACCCGCCACAGCGCAACCCCGTCGGACAACCCTTTCGTGACCCGAAAGTGGTCGGCACCAAGAAGATTCGTGGTGGTGACATCCGCGAGAACGAACGAGGAGAAATAGGTGCTGACCAGGACCACCCAGTCGAGCTGATGGTGATGGAAGTGACGGGTGGAGTGGTGCTCGTAGACGGTGGTCAGCGGTTGCACCAGCAACCACACCGCAGCCAGGACGAGGTTGGCGACCACGCCGGACAACCAGGTCCACGGCGGCTGGAACGCCCAGCGGATCTCGGCCCACACCGCCGGCAACAGCGGTTTGGCGAAGTCCCGCGCGGCGCGTCGGGCCGCATAAGGGCGAGACGCCGAAGCGCGCACGATCGCCCGCAACGCAGTGCGCAGCCGCGACGCGGTTGCGGTCACGATTCAAAGCTCCCAGTCGACAGTGAAGTCATGCCGAAGCACCAAGTCGACCAGGATATCGGTGCGATCCGCGAGTAACCATGACTCGATCGTGAACGCGTCGTGCGCAAAAAAGGCGTAATTGGTGGATGTTTCGGGCGTGGTTCGCGAGCGGTACACGATGGCGTCCAGATCGTGCCACCAGCGTCGGGCGGCGTCGGCGAGCTGATGGCACTGTTGCCAGACGCGGGCCTGCTGCCCCGTGCTGATCTGGTCGTCGACGTCCAGGGCATCCAGGTTGCGTTGGGTCCGCAGGTCGAGAATCCGCAACGGTCGATTCGAGACCAGACGGACCACGTGCTGATCGACGTGGTCAGCGGGAATCACCCGTCCGGTGTCGCGGTAGCGCTCGCGGAAGGCGCCTTCGTGGGCGGTCGCGGCGTAGCGGGTACGGAATCCTCCCGACGACGGGTCGAACCTGAAGCGCGGCTGGGGAAATCCGCCCCAGGTCCACTGCGCAGGTTCGGCGGCCTCGACCCGCCACAACACGACGCCGGCGGACAGGGTGCGACTGGCCAGTCCGGCCGGTCGCTGCCAGGGCAACGGGCCGCGATACCCGGCCGCAACGCTAGGCACCGACGGCGGCGAGCAGCTGCCATGCCGTGGCGGCGGTCTTCTTGCGGCGCAAACCTTCGGAGATCGACGCGCCCGCCAACTCGTCGCGTCTGATGCGCATGACGCGGTCAGCAGCCACCGCGTCGGAGGTGAATCGCGCGAGCAATTCCAGGATCTGGGGCAGGTCGGTGCGCAACCGGCCATCGGCGAACTGCCAGGACGGGAACCAGGTGTTGTTGCCGACCGTCGCGCCGAGCACTTTGCCGCGTCGGCGCAACTCGTGCACCGCCTGCGGCGTCTCGTAACCCAGGCGCGACTGGACTTCGCGCGTGGAGATGGCCCCGGCCCGAAAGTCGTCCATCAGTCCCTGGCGGCGTTCGTTGTTCAGCGTGCGGGCGGCGGCACGTTCCAGCTCCCCCATGGGCGAGGTCGGCGCGCCCAGCATGGCGTCGAGCAGCTTGGCGAAATCGGGATCGCGCCGAACTCTTTCCTCGACCTGGCTCACGAGCGTGCTCATCGGAGACATGCAACCCATCCTATCCGAACCGCCGCTAATTGAAACAATTGAAACACGCTCAGCCTGGCGGGCGGGAATACCTGCGGCGCACCACCACCACCCCGAGCACGACCGGCACCGCCAGCACGGCCAGCCACGGGATGAGGAATCCGACCATCAACACAGCGCGGTGAGCGGTCGATAGCAAGGAATGCCAACCACGTTCGAGCGAGCCGAGGAAACCGGCACGGTCCACCGTCGGCTCGGCCAAGAGGTTGACG
Organism: Mycobacterium sp. NGS24; assembly: GCF_059813065.1. NCBI lineage: Bacteria > Bacillati > Actinomycetota > Actinomycetes > Mycobacteriales > Mycobacteriaceae > Mycobacterium > Mycobacterium sp. NGS24. The sequence goes on along the minus strand of NZ_JCALDW010000001.1, from coordinate 109,602 downwards.
GTAATGGTGGCGTAGGCGACGTCGTCGTGCAGCGCGGTGCGCTGAGCCTTGAGTGAGTCGAGTTCGGCCTGCCGCTGCGTCAGTGAGGACTCGGCGGAGAGCAGGTCGGCGGTGTTGGTTGCCTTCGCCATCAGTTCCAGCAGCCGGGTGACGGAGGTTTGCAACGCGTCGATGCGCGCATCCAGGTCCACCCGCTGCGTGGTGACATCGGTGTAGCGGATCGACATCGATTGCACTGCACCGAGTTTCTTGGCGTCAGCCAAGATGGCATCCACCTTGTCTGCCGGGATGCGCAACACCAGATCAACCATCGGTGACGACGACGTCGAGTGCTCGGCTCGGGAGTCGACCCGTCCACCGGCATCGCTGACGGACGACACCAGTCGGTCGGCGGCCGCCGCGGGTTCGGCCACCCGCAGCCGCAGCGATCCGTTGGTGACGACATCGCGGGGTGTGGAGAAATCTTGCGGGGCTTCTGGTGACCCCAAAGGTGCCGGGACGACGGTGTTTTCCGCTATTCCACCTCTTATCGCCGGCCGGCCCGCCATCGTGGACGGCGCGGGTTTGCCTGCCACCGCGCCATTGCGCGTGGCGGCGGCGGAGTCCTCACGGCCGAGCGACCAGACCCATCCGGTAGCCAGCACCAGCAGGCCCGCCACCGCCACCGCAATGACGTTGCGCAGCTTGACTGTTCGGGGCTCGCGTGCGGACCTGGACGTGATCGCGACGGGAAGACCTGAGTCGGCGACCCGGTCCCAACCGGCCGGCGCTTCGACGGGTTGCAGCACGCGGTGCGGGATCTGCCCCTCGGCTATCACCCGGCCTTCTCGGCTGGCGACGTAGGCGGTGAACCGGCACAGCACGCCGAACCGCACCGAGGTGTCGACGATCCGTTGTGCCAGTTCGAGGCGCGAGCCGTGACCGTTGCCGGCGAATGCTGAGACGTACCGATCCTCGAGGTCGCGCAGATGCGCCCGCGCCCAGCGGGCGGTGACCCCGACGGCGTCACAGCGCTCTGCCGTCACAGTCCTGGACCACGCCTCGCCCAAACCGCTGACACCACTGACCGTCAGCGACCCCGTCGCATCCCCGCGGTACCGGCCGGCCACCACCAGCGGGATGCCCGGATAGAGATCGGGTAGCCGGGCCGGGCTGGCGGTGTCGTCGATGGTCGCCAACCCCTCGGCGCTCAGGGTGAGCGCGTACGCGACGGGCGTTTGGACGCGGCGGTGAATCGATTCCATCACCTCGTCGAGGCGGTCTTCACTTTCGACGAATTCGGCGCTGCCGCCGCCCATTCCGGCCAGCCGGCCGAGGAATCCCCCGTTGGCAACCTGATCGATGCCGACCGCATGCACCCGTACCGCGCTCAGGTCATCGGCGACGCCGCGCAGGATCTGGTCCTCGTTGCCCACGTGTCCATCGGTGACCAGGACGACGACGGCGTCACGCGCATCCGCAGTCCCGCATAGCAGTTCGAGTGCATGGCGCAGGGGCGCGAGGAGGTCCTTGCCGCCGGCGGCATCAACGCGGGCGAAATGCTCGACGGCGCGGTACCGGTTGCGGTCGCTGGCCTCGACCAGTTCGTCGGGGAAGCCCTGCGGGTGGTCGAAGCGGTCGGCGAAGGTGAGCACCGCGAACCGGTCGTCGCTGCGGAGGGAGTCGATGATGCGTGCAGCGGCCCGCCGCGCGGCAGGCATCTTCCATCCGGCCATGCCGGCGGAGCGGTCCAGCACCAGCACCAGATCGAGCGGACGCCGCGGTGTGCCGTCGTCCGGCGGCAACACGGTGAGCTGGTAGGTGCCCTCGTCACCGTCGGCGTCGGGAACCAGGACGAGCGTCGCGGTGTGGTCGTCGGTGCCATAACGCAACCGCAGGATGAAGTCCCGGTCAGCTCGTTCACCGGGCTGCACCCGTAAGCGTCCATCGTCGCAGGCCACGGTGGGCAGGTTGGAGCGCACCTCGGACAGATCCAGACCGGCGGGATCGATCCCGACCTCGATGCTCAGTGCAACCGGATGGGGAAATCCGGGCAAGAGCACCGGCGGGGTGATGCGCGACGCGTCGGGAACCGCGTCGGTGTCATCGGCGTAGCCGTCGCCGACCGGGAGGCCGGTGCGCGGCTTGCCGGGCACGTATCGCGGCGCAACGACGAGTGGAATGCGCAGCGTTGCCTCGCCGTCCCGGTAGCTCAGCGGGTTGACCAGCGTGATCGCGACGCCGATCCGCTCACCCGGCTTCAAGTTGGCGACCCGCATGGTGAAGATGTCCGGTCGCTCCTCCTCGGTGATGGCGGCCGCCCGGCCCGCCGCGACCGCGTCGTCGTAGGCCCGGCGAGCAGCCTCCCGCTCACGTAACTCGGCGGCGACGGGCCGGCCGTCGACCGTCACCTGCATCCGGGTGACCGCGGCGTGTGCGGGCAGTGGGAAGACGTAGCTGGCCTCCAGCGCAATGTCGAAGGTGTTGACGAATTCCTGGCGCACCTCGATTTGGCTGGTGAGCCCGGTGATCTCGACCCGCACGTCGATGCGATCGAGCGGGAGGTTGCCTCGCTCGGTGCGCAGCGCGCCCAACCCGGAGGGGCTGTCGGCGCGCTGCGCCGCGGTCGCTGATGTGACGTTGGGGACGGTCATGATGAGCTCCGTTCATCAAGGGCCAGCAGACCGCGATCGGCCAGCAGTTGCATCAGCGGCGCGGCGGCCGCCCGGATCGCGTGGATGTCGTCGTGGTCAGGCTGACCGGGGACGAGCAGCAGCGTGCCACCGGGCAGCCTCACCGCGGTCAGCGTGGTGACCTCGGCATCGCTTGTGCCGTTGGTTGCGGCCTCGGGGGGCGGTTCGGCCCAGAACCGGGCTCTGCGGGCGGGCTCTGGCGTGGGTGTCGATACTGCCTGCACGCCCAGCAGATGGTCGGGCACGCCGGCGATGGCCCGCAGCTTGTCCTCGCCGGCCCCGGCCAGCTCGGCCTGGATGTCTGCCAGTGAAAATCCCTGTGCCTGCAGTCTTTTCACGGCGACGATCTGGAGTAGTTGGCGGGTGGTGTAGACCGCGTTACGCCCCTGCATGGCCGGCCGGTCCACCAGCCCGGTGGTGGTGTACCAGCGCACGACCCGTCGATCAGGCAGGTCGCGGACCCGCCCGTTGCGCGCACCCGGGTATGCAGGACTGTCCAGCGCGGCGGCCACCCGGCCGACCAGCTCATCCAGGGTCCACGACGGACTGTCGGGCATGAGTTGATAGTGACACTGTTAGCGTTACACTGTCAATGTTGGCGCTCAGGTCGCGAATTTCCGATTCGCATGGTGGATGCTAGGAAGGCCATTCACGTTCTGCGAAGGAGAGCCGATCGTGCCTGCTGCCGACGGTCGCGATTCGCCCGCCCGACGCCACCCACAGCGGACAGCGCCGGGTCTTGTCCGATTGGTGCTCGTGTGCAGTGTCGCCCTAGCTGGGTGCAGCCACGTCGTACCGGGCACTGCGAAGGTCGCCGAGCGGGGCTCGACATCGTCGAGCGGACCCATCCAGCCGTCGCAACTGGACGACCTGTTGACGCCGTCGGGGTCGTTTTCCGTGGTGCCCGGCAATCCGCTTTCTGAGGAGGACATGCAATCGGCGCTGTTCATCGGCGCTGATCCAGCGGCATGTCATGGGGTGGTCGGCTTCGGCCGCTATCCCCTGTTCCCGGCGACGTACACCGGACGCGAAGCCCGCACCCAGCAGGACCGACGCTTAGACCAGCATCAGCTGCTGGAGGTTTCGGCCACCTATCCGGCCACCTTCAACGCCGCCGATTTCCTGAACTCGGTGCGCAAAACCGTGACCGACTGCCATCACCCCGTCACCGCCTGGGGTGACAGCGGACGCAAGAGCACCGTCAACCCGACGCCGTTGATGCAGAGTCCGCCCGATGTTGCACAGTGGATCACCAACCTGGCCGGGCAGCAATGGACTTGCGAATTCGCCGTGATCGCCAAAGCCAATGTGATTTCGGAGATCGTCGGCTGCTCCCCCGACCGATCCGTGGACCTCGAGGCACTGGTCGCCAAGCGCCTCAAGAAAATTGCCGAACTGCTCAGGTCGACCTCGTGAACATCGTTGCGAATCAACCGGATTCGTCAGCGTGAGCCGCGGCCCGTCTGCTGCTGCAATTCGTCGATGAGGTCCGAGGCTTTCGCCTTGGTCAGCTCATCTGGTACGTCGTAGTCGGCTTCCCGGGCGAGCGTGTCCAGATAACTGCGCTGGGCTCCGGTCATCGGCTCATCTCCGGTGACCCACTCGGACGTATCCTTCTCCGCGTTCTCCAGCGGCGCCTGTCGGCTCTCTTCGTTCATGTCATCCCACCTCCGCCGAGAGGGATAGCCGTCGCACACCTGTTCGAAACATCGGAAGTTTGGGCGTTGATCAGCGCCCTGCGACGCCCACGGTGAGCAGGACGCACCCCACCGCAGCAAGCAGACCGGCGACTTCCAGGCGCCGCCGCGAGCCCACCCAGTTGTTCACTGCGGTCATCGTTCGGCGGGTGGCATCCGGCGCCAGCAAGCAGGCGACGAGCGATATCTCCACCGCCGCAGCAGCAACGACGTTGAACAACAACAACGCGCCCACCTGGGTCATCGCGGCGGCGCCGGAGGCCAGGATGACGGCCAGCGCCGCCAGGTAGTCCACCGACGGCAGGGCGATCCCCAGCCCGGCCACCGTCGCGACCCACAGCGCTTCGCCGTTCAGGAGCTGCCGAACCCGCGCCGGCAGTCTTTGGACGATGGACTCACGCCGGTCAGCATCTGCGGCCGGGCCACGGACGCGACGCCAGAGAACGGTCGCGGCCAGCACAGCGGCGGCCAGCACGGCCAATGCGCCGAGAAAGACCTGGACGTTGGGCAAGGAGAGATGGCCAGCGGCAATTACCCGTCGTCGCAGCACGAAGATCACGACCAGACCCACGGTGACTCCCATGGCGAAGCCGCCGCACAGGAACGCGATCAACTGCAGGGTCGGTTTCGGTCTGTTGAGCATGAGCACCGTCATGCCGATCCGGAACGGTTCCAGGCTGACGGCCAGGGCCATCACCAGGATGGTGATCCACAATGCGTCAGATTTCCGCTGCCGGAGAAGCGGTGTCGATGCTGACCAGTTCGGCCAGACCGCTCATGGTGAGGGCCGACATCAGCAGGGGGTGGGCGATGAGATGAATGTCGTCGGCATGGGCGAACAACGCGTTGATCGCGGCACTGTCCAGGTACTCCACGGCACTGAGATCGACGGTCAGCTTTTCCTCCGCGGCTTGGCCGGTTGCATTGGCCAAAGCCTGGTTGAAAGCATCGATATTGCTCAGATCGATCTCCCCCACCGCAAGCAGCACCAGCCTTCCGCCGTCCGTGCGCGCCGTATCGAGGGTCAGCAGGGTGGACATCAGGCAATCCTCGCAGATAGGCGGACGATGGTTCCGGCGTTGTCGGTGTCGATGGTCACCTCTTGCATCAGGCGTCGCATCAGTGCGATTCCGCGTCCGCGCTCGGATTTGACCGACGGCTCGGTGGCGGGTTTCCAGGAACCGGTGTCGGTGATGGTCAATTGCACTTCGTCGACCAGCGCGACCGCATCCAGACAGATGGTGCCCGGCGAATCGTTGCGGTGGCCGTGCTCGATGGCGTTGGAGACGGCTTCGCCGGCGGCGATCAGCACGTTCGTGGTCTGCTCTGGACGCATGCGGGTACTGGTCAACCAGCGGCGCAGAGCGCTACGCGTCGGCGCCAGGTGGCTGGCATCGGGCGGGAACTTCAATTCCAGCGGGGCCGGGTGGCGGTGGAGCAGCAGGACGACGTCGTCCTGATAACCACCCGTCGGTTCGACGCGGGACATGATCTCATTGGCCAGCTGATCCAGCTCGGCGGTTTGGGCGCCTTGCACGACGGCGGCGACCTCGGCGATACCGTGCTCCAGCGGGACGCGGCGGCGCTCAACCAGACCGTCGGTGTAGAGCACCAGTGTGGAACGGACCGGCATGATCACGGACGCTTCGGGACGAGACCAGTCGCGTCGCACCCCTAACGCAATGGTGTGCCCATCGTCGAGGATCTGGACGGTGCCATCGGCATGGACGAGGATCGGCGGCGGATGGCCGGCGCTGGAATACACCAACTCACCGGTCCCGGGGTTGAGCACCACACACACGGCGGTGGTGCACTGGGCGCCGGGCAGCCGCGCAGCGAAGCGGTCCATCCCGGACAGGGCGGCGGCGGGACTGGGGTTGTCGAAGAGCAGCGCGCGACACGCGCTGCGCACCTGACCCATCACGGTCGCGGCGGTCAGATCGTGGCCCACGCAGTCGCCGACCACCATCGCGATGCGACCATCGTCCAGCTCGACGACGTCGTACCAGTCGCCACCGACCTGCAGGGGCCGGCTGGCGGCCTGGTATCGCACCACGAATCCGCCCGGCAGGTGGGCCGGTCCGAGAATCGCGTGCTGCAGCGCCAGGGCCGTCTCGCGCTGCTGGTCGACCTGGTACACCCGCTGCAGGCCCTGTCCGAGACGACCGGCCAGCACCGTGAGCAGCGTCTGGTCCTCGAGGGTGAACCGTCGACGGTCGTCCAGATCGATCCAGACGACCAGCACGCCCTCGGGATGCTGCAGAGCGATGCCTGCGGTACCCGGCTCGGTGGTGTTCGGCGTGAGCAGGTCGCCCTCGCGTAACGCGTTCAGCAGTTGGCGGGTGCGCGCCGGAAGATCGGCCCACTGCACGGACTCACCGACCGCCACGACCTGAGGGATGTAGCCGGGGTTTGGCTGGGAGCTGCCGGCGGGAAAGGTGACCGCCAGGACACGACGGGCGCGCCACTGCCGGCGCAACTCCTCAGCCGCGGCGCGAAGTGCGTCGTCGAGGGTGTCTGCTTGCGCAAGTTCCTGGTTGAGCGCATGTTCGCGGCCGGCTGCCAGGGCCAAGGCGATGGCCGCGTGGCGGGCGAAGTCACTCACCAGGTCGAGATAGTCGGCGCCGAACTGCGGCTGCTGCGGGTGCCGGGCGACCGCGATCACGCCCAGCACGGCGTCCTGGGCGATCAACGGCATGACGATCGCCGGGCGTTCGCCGACGTCGGTGAACCCCTCGATCGGGTAGGCGAAGGAATCCGTGATCAACGGCAGGCCGCGCCGCGCCACGCCACCGGTGGTGGAGCCTTCCATCGGGACCTGCCGACCGATCACCTCCGACGCGTACCGGCCGGCGGTAGCGGCCACGACCAGCGTGTCCACCTCGTCGGCCGGCAGGTCGGGCTCCCCCGGGACCAGCAGAATCGCCTGCTCGGCGTCGGCCAGCTCCAGCGCTCTGTTCACGATGAGCTGCAACGGGCCCGTCTGCGGGTCGCCGGATAACAGCGCGGTGGTGATTTCGCGGCTGGCCTTCGTCCATTTCGCCGACTCACGTTCCCCTTCGAAGAGTCGCGCGTTATCGATGGCGGCGGCCGCGGCGGAGGCCAAGGCCCACACGGCACCTTCGTGGGAGTCATTGAACACCCGGCCGGGCCGGTCGTCGGCGAGGTAGAGGCTGCCGAAGTCGACGCCCCGCACTGTGATGGGTATTGCGAGCAGTGCCCGCAGTGGCGGGTCGCAGGCGGTTAGGGCACCGGCCTGCGGGTGAGTGCCCAGGTCGTCGATGCGGATACCCTCGCCCACCGGCAGGGCGCCCAGCTGCCGCGCGGTGGTGTCGTCGAGGCCGTTGTGCACGAACGTTGTCAGCGCTTCATCCGATGCGCGGATAGCGAGGGTCCCGTACGGGGCGCCGGTCAGTTCCATCGCCGCGTTGACGATCCGGTGCAACGTCACGTTCAGGTCCAGATCCGAACCGATCTCGACGATGACCCGGACCAGTTGTTCCATCTGGTCCCGTGCCGCCACCAGCTCATCGAGCTGTTCATGCATGCGGGTAACCAGGTCACGCCGTCCCAGCCAGGCGAGAGCAGCTTCTCCCCGGTGGTTGGTCATAGAAACAACCTAAACCCTGGGTGGGTGGTTCTTGCTCAACGCTTGAATCGTCGTGGCGCACGGGGCCCCGAGCCGAGTCGCAGCGGGTGAGTAATCGACTACTCGGGTTGCTTACCCGTCGTCGGCGCCGAACGCCGCCCGCTGCACTTCGCGCAGCGCATGCAGCTGCTCGAGGTAGTGCTCCAGCGAGTGATGGACGAAGCGCGCCGACACTGTGGTGGTGCCACCGGCGGCCAGGGCCAGCAGTGTCTCCGCTGTCGCGTCCGGTTTCGCGACGGGATCGAGGGGATGCTCGGCAGGCATGACGACCTCGAAGCCGGCGGGTAGTTCGTACCTCGGCAGCCACTGGGCTGCTGTCTCGATGGAGACGTTGAACGGGCACCAGCCGTCGGCGAGGGTGACCGCCCGCCGCAGGGAGCGTCGGGTGCGGCCGCCGATCCACAGCGGCAGGTGCTGCTGCAGCGCACACGGGTCGACCGTCAGTCCGCGGAATGAGTAGTAGTCGCCTGCATAGGTGGGTTCGTTGCTCGGCAGCGCGACTCGCAGTGCGCGCAAAGCGTCGTCGCCGCGGGCGCCGCGGTCTTCGAACGGGGCGCCCAGCAGGTCGAACTCCTCTTTCAGGGACCCGACGCCCAGCCCGAGGATCACCCGTCCCGCGCTGACGTGATCGAGTGTGCCGTAACGCTTGACGATTTCCAGCGGGTGGTGATAGCCGAGCACCAGGGTCATGGTGGCGAAGCGGATCCGCGTGGTGCGCGCCGCAACGTAGCCGAACGTGGCGAGCGGATCCCAGTAGCGCGCGCCGCGTCGCGCCGTCTCGGTCGAGGGCAGCCCGATGTGCTCGCTGCACGTCATGTGGTGGTAGCCGAGTCGGTCAGCGACCTCTGCGACCCGTCCGATTTCCTGGATACCTGCGTCCTTCTCCCACTGCAGCGGCGCCCCACCGACATTGGTGACGACCGGGGTGGCGATGCCGAGTTTCACCGCAGCGGCTCTTCGCCCGCCAGGATGGTGCGGTGCATCAGGCGACCGCTGTCCTCCGGGTAGGGCAGCACCCGGTGCATAGTGCCGGTGTTGTCCCAGATCAGCAGATCGCCGGGCTGCCACCGGTGTTGGTAGACATACTGGGGCTGGGTGGCCCAATCACGAAGGCGCGCAAGCAACGCGCGGCTGTCCTCGACCGACAATCCGAGGACGTAATCGGCGGTTGCGCCCAGCAGCAGTGACTTGCGGCCAGATTGATGGGTCCACACCAGCGGACAGGTCTTGGTGGACGACTGTTGCCAGAATGCCACTTCGGTGTAGCTCATCTCCGGCGTCACGTAGTACTGCGAGCGTTCCGCGCTGTGCACGACGCGCAGTTGCGCGATCTGTTGCTTGTCTGTCTCCGGCAGGTCGTCGTAGGCCGCGTAGGTGTTGCAGAATTCGGTTTGGCCGCCGGTGTCGGAGAGCGTGACCGCCCGCAGTAGCGTGGCCAGATTCGGCAGCGGCTGCAGGGAACCGTCGAAGTGCCAAAACATGGATCCCTTCAGGTATTTGGCCCGCTGGTTCACCTTCTCGTCGAGTGAGATCTTGTTGATGCCGCCCTGACCTTCGTTGGCGACCACAGTGCCGAGTGTGTTGGCGATAGCCACTTGCTGCTCGTCGCCGATGTCCAGCCCGCGGAAGAACACCACGCCGCGTTGTTCGAGGATCTCGCGGATCGAGGCGGTCTCGCGGCCGCTGAGCAGCGTGTCGAGGTCGGTTCTGATCTCGCTGCCGATCGTCGTTGTCACGTCGACGATTTCGAGCTGCGCGGAGCTGAGGCCCATGAGCTTCAGCTCACTCTCGTGAGGATCGTGGTGGCCGAATGCTTGACCCGCGGCTGCTTCCACAACTCGACGGCCAGCGAGACGGTGATCAGCGAATAGAGCAGGTTGCGCAGGTTCGCGACGTCTTCGGGCAACTCCTCGGCGTAGTCGAACTTGTCGACGTAGGCGACCGCCTCTTCGGCATACGGGAAGATTTCGTCATAGAACGTCCGGATCTGATCCATCGAGCTGCTCACCCGTTTGACGTAGCGCTGGTGCCCGTCTTCGATCGCCCACTCCGGCACCAGATGTTCCAGATGTGAGAATCCCTCCGGCAGGATGCTTTTCACTTGATCTTTGCCTTTTCGCCGGCCTCGACATAGTCGCCGACCACTTTGTGCAGATGCCGCAACAAGATCTCCTCGTCGTTCATCGTGAAATGCGTGAGGACACCGCTGTTGAGCATCGCCTGCAACCCTTCGGAAGGACTGGCGTCTTCCAGGATGATGTCGTTGAGGTAGGTCACGGTGAGTTCCTGGCCGAGTCGCTCCTTGTGCGATGTCGGTGGCTGGTAGTACATCTCGGCCTCGAAGATGTGCGAGTGCGGACCCGTCGGCCAGTGTGCATGGGTGCTGAATCCCGACGACCCGAAGATGATCACGAAGTTGGGGAAGAACTGGAACGAATCGAAGCCGTATTTCTCGGATTTGGTGGGGTTGATGCCCTCCGGCATCGGACCCCGATCGAGTTTCTTGTTCCACGGCCCAGCCGCGCTGGCTTCCATCACACATTCGATTGGCTTGGAGTACTCCGTCTTTCGCGACGGCTCACCGGAGAAGGAGAACATCCGGTGCGGGCCGTTCAGTTGATAGGCCAGCGCGTCGGTAAACGGGTTGGGCTTGTCCAGGGCGTCTCTGGCCTCCGCGGTGACGCTGCCGAATGAGGTCGCGTGCAGATACGGGCCGTGGTAGCTTTCCGCGAAGCCATCGACGAATATCTTCCAGTTGCACTGCAATTCGGCGGTGAACTTGTAGACCTGGTGCGGACCTTCGAAGGGGTAGCCCTCGATGCCGTGGGCGAGCTCACCGAGGTAGGAGCGCAGGGACTCGGTGTTATCGGGGTTGAGATTGATGAAGATGAAGCCTTCCCATACCTCGCACTGGACCGCCGGCACCCGGCAACTGTCGGCGTCGAAGTCCAGCAGCAGATCCTTGCGGGTGGCCGCGTGCAGCGTGCCGTCCAACTTATAACGCCATCCGTGGAAGCGGCAGTACAGCAACGGCGCGCGGCCGGACACCTCTTGGAAGGGATCGTCCTCCCACAGCATTTTGTTGCCACGGTGCGGGCAGATGTTGTGGAAAGCGCGGACCACGCCGTCCTTGCCCCGCACGATGATGATCGAGGTGTTTAGAAATCTGAGCTCGCGGGTGAAGTAGCTGCCCGAACGCGGGACGCGCTCGACGCGGCCCATGTAGAGCCACGTTTTCTTGAAGATGTGTTCGCGTTCTTTTTCGTAGAACTCTGTCGACACGCAGTCTTCCAGCGAGACCGGACCGCGCCCGAGTTCGGGGTAGGCGTCGGTCCAGTGTCCGCTTGCGGGTTTGGTCACCAGGCTGTTGTGACTCATGAGGCCCTCCTCGCGCCGACGGTAACAGCTGTCGAAATGCTCCAAACAGATGCAAAAGCGCAACACCCTGTTGCATAGTTGGAACGAACCCATGGAGCAGAACCTGACCTTCGACCTCGATGCCCTGCTGATTTTCGGCAGGGTCGTGGAGAGTCGCAGCCTGTCGAAGGCAGCCGCCTTATTGGGTATGCCGAAGTCGACCGTGAGCCGCAAGTTGACCAAGCTGGAATCCGACCTCGGCATCAAGCTGCTGCGCAAGAACACCCATCAACTCACCGTCACCGACCTCGGCGAGCAGATCTACGCCCATGCGACGAACATTCTCGGCGAAGCCAACGGCGTACGCGCCCTGGTCGAAGCGAGCAGGCAGGAACCACAGGGTGAGCTGCGCGTCGCGATACCGGTGTTCGTCGGCATCGACTACGCATCCCGGGTGGGCGCCAGCTTTCTGCAGCGTTATCCGCAGTCGCGGTTGGACATACGGCTGGTCGACACCATGGTCGACCCGGTCAGAGACGGTTTCGACGTGGTGTTCGGCCCTGGGCCACTGCAGGATTCGACACTGATCGCACGCAAAGTGTTCGACCTTGAACTGTTTCTGTGCGCAGCACCCGCCTTCGTGGCTGAACTCGGTGCGCCCATCACCGACCCGGCCCAGCTGAACGAGTTGCCCTTCATCGACTTCGGCTTCGGCGGACCGCGCAAGCTCACCGTGGTCAGGGACGAGCAGCGCTGCGAACTATCCCCGCTAGTTCGCGCCCGCGCCAACAACTTTCAGGTGTGCAAGCAGTACATTCGGCAGGGCCTCGGCGTCGGCGCCATGCCCACCCAGATCATCTGCACCGCGGAACTGCGCGAGGGCAGCCTTGTGCCGATCCTGCCGCAGTGGACGTTGGACCCGCTGCCGGTGCACATGATCTACCCGTTCGAGCTGTCGTTCTCCACCCTGATCAGCGCGTTCTACGACACGGCCTGCCAAATCATCACCGAGAACATCGCCCGCAGCCGCGATCTAGAGTTCGGGGCACAGGGACGCGAGGAACCGTTGGGTTCGTAGCCGGGATTCGGTCCTGGATGCGGGATCGTCACCGAGCGGGACGATCCGGGCGGCCAGGTCGGTAACGCCGGCGTCCCGGTAGCTGTTCAGCCGTTTGACGACGGCCGCTTCGTCGCCTGCGGCCATCGTGTCGCCGACGTCCTGGGCGTCGCCCTGCTCGAGCAGTCGAACGTAGTTCGGGGAGAAATCCGCGTGTCCGAGGATCTCACTGGCGTAAGCGCGAACATCGTCGACGCGGCTGTTCTCACACACGGCGACCGGGATGCCGGCCACGATGCGCGGCGGTTGACGTCCTTCGGCGGCGGCAGTGATTCGGGGGGCGACGTAGTCGCCGATGGCACGTTCGTCGGCCATCCACAGGATGGTGCCGCCAGCTCGTTCGCCGGCCAGCCGCAGCATCGTCGGGCCCAGTGCGGCAAGCAGAACCGTCATCCCAGGTGTGTCCGCGACGTCGATAGAAGCGTTGACCCGGTAGGTGTCGTTGACGATCTGCACGGGTCCGGGTCCCGCGAATGACGCGTGCAGCACGTCGAGGTAGTCGCGCACCAGACGGGCCGGCCGGTCGTAGGGCATCCCGAGTTGGTCGCTGATGATCCAGTGGTGCGACGGGCCCAGACCGAGGGTGAATCTGCCGTTGCAGGCGGCGTCGGTGGTCAACGCCTGCTGCGCCATGATCATCGGATGCCGCGTCTGGATCGGGACGACTGCCGTGCCCAGTTCGATGCGTGCAGTCACTTGACCGATCAGTGCCACAGCGGTCATCGCATCCAGATAGCCGGGGACCTGCGGCATCCAGAATGAGGCGAAGCCGTCCGCCTCGGCGGCTGAGGCATCAGCCAGCAGGCCCGCCAGGCGGTCGGCGCGGGTCCGCTCTTTGTCGGAACCGACCATCAGTCCGAGGCGCATCGAATGTCCTCCTCACCGGCGCTCGAGTGCGCCTGTTGTGCACCAGAGCAGCGTCGGGTCAGCGCCCGGCGGTGGCCAGTTGCGGTGGTTGGCGTAGGCCCACACCTCCCACGGATTGTCGTAATAGCCCGCTGTTTGGACCAGGCTGTACCAGTTCTGGTTTCGGTGGAACAGCCAGTACCCGGTAGCGACGACGAATCCGGCGGCCATCCAGCCGGCGTAGCTGAGCGGGAACAACGGGCCGAAGACCCTGCTCTGCCAGACATGCACCATTTCGTGATCGAGCATCAGACTGTCTGCCTCCGGACCGGTGCCCAGGCTGGTGGTGACATTGCCCAACGTGGTGACAAAGCCGGGGATGCCGATGCCGCCGCGGTAGACATGAGCGCCGGCGCGCCGGCTGAGCACGGCATCGTATCCGGAATCCGGCGTGACCTCGTTGACCAGTTGCAGGCCATATCCCAGCGCGGTGCCCGCGGCGCCCCAGGTGTAATCCAACAAGAAAGCGGCCCAGCCGCGCCAGCCCCGGAAGTCGTAGATGTTCAGTTGGCGGCGGATGACCGGGCCGGCCGCGAATGACTTCACAAGGGCAGGCTAGACCGAAATGATTCGGGCGAGTCAAACCCTGGGCAGTTGGCGAGCAGTCTGGCACGGTCATGGGGTGCGCGGGTGTGGCTGAGCGGCTAGGCAGCGGCCTGCAAAGCCGTATACACGGGTTCGAATCCCGTCACTCGCTCCAAGGTTCGGCGTGGCACACGCGTCTAGCCGCGGTATTGCGCCACCCGTTCGGCGTATTCGTCGAGCAGGCGCAGCGACTTGTCGGTCGGTTTGGTCGGCAACAACAGCGCCAGTTGCCCGAATCCCAATTCGTCTGCAGCGCGCCAATATTCGGGATCCTGCGGCGCACCGAACATCGCCAGTGGAACGTCGTGCGAGGCTGCGTCGCGCAATTGGTCGACCCGTCGGCTGATGCGGTCGATCGGGAAGGGATTGGAAATCCAGCCCGCTTGATGCCGCACCACGCGCTTTACAGTGGCATCCGAGTCGCCGCCGATGAAGATGGGCGGGTGGGGTTGCTGCACGGGCTTGGGGCGACTGTACGACGGTTCGAAATCCACATATTTGCCGTGATACTCGGCGGGTTCGTCGGTCCACAGCGCCTTGATCGCCTCGATGCGTTCGTCCAGCAGAGCACCGCGGGTCTTCGGGTCGGTGCCGTGGTCGCGCATTTCCTCGAGATTCCAGCCAGCGCCGACGCCAAACACGAAGCGGCCGTTGGAAATGAGGTCGATGCTCGCAGCTTCCTTGGCCGTGATGATCGGGTCACGTTGAATCAGCAGCGCAATGCCGGTGAACAGTTCGATCTTCGACGTCACCGCCGCGGCTGCGGCCAGCGTGACGAACGGGTCGAGCGTGCGGTAGTAGATCGACGGCAAGTCACCCCCGAGCGGGTAGGGCGATTGGCGACTGGCCGGGATATGCGTGTGTTCAGCGACCACCAGCGACTCGAATCCGCGCTCTTCGATGCCGCGCGCCAGTGACACCGTGTCGATGCTGTCGTCGTTGACGAACGTGGCGATCCCGAACTTCATTGCTACTCCTGTCACTCGATTCTGAGTGTGCAGCCCACCAAGGCCGCCCATTTATTCCCCGCAGGCTCCAGCTGCGCGCGGGACGAAACCGTGTGGCCAGGGGTTTCGGTGCCGGCACGTAGAACGTACGTGGCTTCGCTAGGTACCACGGGTCACATCCGCCCCAGGCGTAACAGTGCGGAGATACCCACCCCGAAGCCCACCTCACAGCGACTTTCCCACGCAAGCGCGACAATTGATCGTCGCAGCCAAGCCGAGCGTGGCGACGTGCGAATGTCGCGCATAGCTGGGAAAGTCGCGCTGAGGTGGGCACTGATCTGTTCGGTCCCCAACCGCGCGACTCCGGTCGGGCAGCACAGCCGACGTCAGACAGAGTCAGTCGTAGATGACGTCAAGCCCGCGCCGGCGCAGGTCGGCCAAGACGTCGCGCATGGCTTGCAGCTGTTCGGCGGGATGCCCCACCCAATCCGTAAGTTCGCCAATGATTTTCACGGGCTCACGGGTGCGGTAAGAGTGAGTCGGGTTGCCGGGCAACTTCTTGTCCGTGACGTTCGGATCGTCTTCGAGAGCGCCTTGGGCCACTACCAGGTAGATACGGCCCGGCCCCTCCCCCTGCGCCAGTTCGGCACCCCACACCGCGGCGTCCAACGTTCGGGTCACGTAGACGTGATTCATGATTCGATTCGGGTCGTAGTTCGACCGACGTCCGGGCACCAGCAGATCACCGACCGCGAGATCGGCTTTGGTGCCGTGCAGGAGCGCCCCGGATTCGTACACTTCGAAAGGCTTCGGCGGGTGCGACACTCCGCGCTCACTCATTCGGCGCCGAGAACGAGAAGCGGATCGTGGTGCAGCGAGAGTTCAAGCATGCCAACTCCTTCGGTCAGTTCAGGTCCCGCTCGAACCAGCCGAGCAGGCGTTCGGGATGCCGAGCGCGCCGTGACGCCCGGCGGCTATTTAGTTCGACGTCGCTTGCCGGGCACCCCCAGCACGTCGGAGTTGGCCAGCGTCTGCGCCTGAGCGGCCAGTGTCGACGCGCGGTTGGCGTAGGCAATTGCTTCTTGCTCGTTGCTCGCCTGCTTGTCGTGCGCCGCGGAAAGGCAACGCTTCGCCTCTTCGAATCGGCCCTGGGCTTCGGCGCCGATGTGCGCGCGGTGCTTGGCGACGTAGTCCGAGATCTGACGCAAACGAGCGTCGGCGGTGGACAGCGCCTGCCCCAGTGAACCGTCCACCGGCATCTGCCCGCCCGCGGTAACCGACCGCCGGTGCCGTCGCGCCCGAATAATCAGCAATACCAACAGAAGTAGAACCACGGCGACGCCGGCACCGATCACCCACGGCAGCCAGTTCCGCTGCGCCGGACTTGCGGATTTACTCAACCCGTCAGCGGCGGCGAGCGCGGCGCCGCTCCAGTTCTTCGCGATCACTGCCGGTTGGATCCGGTCGCTCTGCAGGCTGTTCAATTCACCGGCCGAGAGGCTCGGCGCGGTGAACGAGTACAGCTTGGTGTTGGTGGCGACGGCCAGCAGTGCGTCATTGCGGCCCATGCCGCTGGCGCCGCGGGTTTGGTCGGCCCAGTTCTCGGGTTTGAACCGGGAGTAGTTGTCGACGTAAACGACCCACAACTGAATGTGCCGATCACGATAGAGCCGGTCGATCGCGGCGCTGACCGCCGCGCGATCGGAGTCTGTCAGCGCTCCGGTGTTGTCGGTGATGTGATCAGCCAGCCTGGACGGCGGTTGCGCGCCGGCCGGTGTGCTCAGCAACAACCCTGTGGTGAGGATCGACAGGACGACAGCGAACAGGCGAACAATGCGCATACGGGCAATCTAGCCCGCGGGCCAGGTGTTAGCGTCGTCGACGTGACCCTCAAAGATATCGCCCTGACCACCCTGGATGGCAAGCCGGCCACGCTCACCGAATTGTCCAACGGCGCAACACTTGTCGTGAATGTCGCCTCCAAGTGCGGACTCACCCCCCAGTATGCGGCGTTGGAGAAGCTGGCCAAGGACTACCGCGACCGGGGGCTCACCGTCGTCGGCGTGCCCTGCAATCAGTTCATGGGCCAGGAGCCGGGAACGGCCGAAGAAATTCAGACATTCTGCTCGACGACCTACGGGGTCACGTTCCCATTGCTGGAAAAGACAGACGTCAACGGCGCGAACCGCCACCCGCTCTACTCCGAGCTGACCAAGACCGCCGACTCCGAAGGCAACGCCGGCGACATTCAGTGGAACTTCGAAAAATTTCTGATCGCACCGGACGGTGAAGTGGTCAAGCGGTTTCGGCCCCGTACCGAACCGGACGCGCCCGAGGTCATCAGCGCTATCGAGAAAGTGCTTCCCCGCTAGCGGTGTCGCGGATGGACTGGACAACCCCCGGTTGCCGTCCCCATTGACGAACATCAGATTCGGAATGGAGCCATTCTGCTGAATGTTGGTCACGACGAAGGACAGCCGCAACTCCCCGTCGCGGTAGGTCGGCGGCGGCCTGCACGGTCGGTGACGGAGCTCTGAAAGCGTACGGGCTGCAACACCTTTGATGCGCCTTGGTGCCATCCCGGTGATTTCCGCGGCAGGTCGCTGCATGCGGCGCGGCGCGGCAGGCGGCTACCATTCACTTTCGGCCAGCTGACAGGCCGTAAGCAAAGGAGCTGCCGGGATGAGCGAACACCCACTAGCGGGCCGGGTCGCGTACGTGACTGGCGCCGCGCGCGGCCAGGGCCGGTCGCACTGTGTGCGCCTCGCCCGGGCCGGTGCCGACATCGTCGCCCTCGATGCGTGTTCCCCGGTGGCCGAGCACAACGGGTATCCCCCGGCCAGCCCGGAGGATCTCGCTGAGACCGTGGGCCTGGTCGAAGGCGAAGGCCGCAAGATCCTGGCCGAAGAAGTCGACGTCCGTGATCTGGCAGGCCAGCAACGCCTGGTGTCCAAGGCGATCGAGCAGTTCGGCCGGCTCGACATCGTGGTGGCCAATGCGGCGGTGCTCAATTGGGGCCGGCTGTGGGAGATCTCGGCTCAGCAGTGGCAGGACATTATCGACATCAACCTGACCGGCCTGTGGAATACCATCAAATCAGTTGTGCCGCCGATGATCTCAGCGGGAAATGGCGGATCAATCATTACCATCAGCTCGGCGGCCGGGATCAAGGCCGTGCCCGGTTGCGGGCATTATTGCGCCAGCAAGTTCGGCGTGGTCGGTCTGACCAATTCGCTGGCCGTCGAACTCGGCGAGTTCGGTATCCGGGTCAACTCGGTGCACCCGTACGGCACCGATACTCAGATGGGCAACGACCTGTCGATGTATCAGCTGTTCCAGGACCATCCGACCTTCATCCACAGCTTCTCGCCGGGCGCGTTGCCGACGGATGCGCTGGCCGACCCGAACCTGGTGTCGGACATCGTGGTGTGGCTGGCCAGTGACGCCTCGTCGCTGGTCACCGCAGCGCAGATTCCCGCCGAGAAGGGCTATCTGAAGATCTGAGCTTTGGCTCCCCGGCGACGCTGAATCGCTGTTCGCAGTCCGCGGCGGCGCCCCGTCCGATGATCGGTGGCGCCGAAGCCGGGCTCCAGACCGTCGAATATCCGCTCGCTGCGGGTTTCCGGAGCGTCGTCGGCGGTGTCGCGTAGGTACTTGTCCGGCAACGACAATTTGGCGATGGTACGCCACGTCTTGGCGTACTGCATCGCGAATGGTCCTGTGGTGTAAGGCAAGTCGTACTTGTCGCACAATGCGCGCACTCGGATCGACACCTCATGCAACCGGTTGCTCGGCAAGTCGGGGAACAGGTGATGCTCGATCTGGTGGCACAGGTTGCCGCTGAGCAGACGCAGCAGCGGCCCGGCTTCGAAGTTGGCACTGCCCAGCATCTGGCGCAGATACCATTCGCCCCTGGTCTCGCCCACCATGTCGGTTTCCGCGAACTTCTCTGCGCCGTCGGGAAAATGGCCGCAGAAGATCACCGCGTTGGCCCAGACGTTGCGGATGACGTTGGCCACCGCGTTGGCTTTCAGCGTCGATGCGTACGTCGCCCGCGGCGACAACGATGTGACCGCGGGGAACGCAACGTAGTCCTTGACCAGCTGCCTGAACGCTTTGGTGGTGAACTCGCGGGTCTGCTGCCAGGTGGTGTCGCGTTCCGGGCCGGACCGCAAGAGCTTCTCCACATCGACGGTCTGCAAGCCGATTCCCCACTCGAACGCGATCGATAGCAGCACATTGAACAGGATGTTGCCCAGGTGGTAGCGCTGCCACGGTTGGTCGCGGGTGACCCGGAGGACGAAGTAACCGACGTCGTCATCCATGCCGAGGATGTTGGTGAACTTGTGGTGCTGGAAGTTGTGGGCGGCGACCCAGTGTTTGGAGGCCGCGCTCATGTCCCATTCCCACGTGGTGGAGTGGATCTCGGGATCGTTCATCCAGTTCCACTGGCCGTGCATGACGTTGTGGCCCAGTTCCATGTTCTCGATGATCTTGGCCAGACCAAGCGTCACCGTTCCGGCCCACCATCCAGCGCGTTTCGCGCTGGCGGCCAGCAGCACCCGGCCGGCCACTTCCAGTGCGCGCTGGGCGGCGATGGTACGGCGGATGTAGCGGGCGTCGCGCGCGCCCAGGGAGTCTTC
Organism: Mycobacterium sp. NGS24; assembly: GCF_059813065.1. Taxonomy (NCBI): domain Bacteria; kingdom Bacillati; phylum Actinomycetota; class Actinomycetes; order Mycobacteriales; family Mycobacteriaceae; genus Mycobacterium; species Mycobacterium sp. NGS24. The sequence continues at coordinate 90,029 of NZ_JCALDW010000001.1, read as the reverse complement.
GACGTCTTGACGGATGGAGTCGAGTTCGACCGACAGGTTCTCGATGTCGGCATCGGTCAAGTGGGCGAAGGCCGGCACATCCGTAATCGCCATGGTTTGTCCCCCTGTGCTGAGTAGACATCTCCGCCGCACTGCTGGCAGGTGTCTGATCGACGACCGAGCCCCCCGCTCGATCGCTGACTTCCTTGTCGCCATCCCACCGGCCGGCGAATCAACGCGTCACGCCTTGATGATGGCTCGTGCTGATGCCCCAGGTTAGTAGAAGATCTGGGATTCCTGCGCATCCCGGGGCCCCGGTGATGGGTGTCGCACGGCCCGCGCGGCATGACGACTCGGTTAACAGTCCCGCCCAATCGGGTGTGATTGTGGCCTAACGCGGTAAACCTGTTGGCCGTGAGCGTCAAATCCACCGACCGTTGGTCGAGCCGGGGGCGTGCGGCACCCCGCGGCACCCGAGCAGCGGTCTTCTTCGCTTTGGTAGTCGCGATGATCGGTGGTGTCGGGGTCGTTGCCACACAGGTGACGCGCCTCCCGGATAGGACGCCCGTGCACACCGCGACCCCGGCGACGACCTTTGCCATTCCCGGCTGTTACAGCCGCACGGTCCCGCCGGACGAACGGCCGGCCAAGCTCAAGATCGTGGGGTGCGCCAGCGTCGCCGTCGCACTGCAGGACGTCGTGTGGAGTTCCTGGGGGTCCCAGGGTGCCGACGGGACCGGCGTGGCCGTCTTCAAGATCTGCGATCCCAATTGCGCCGCCGGCTACCAGGTCACCCATGAGGTCGTCGTGCATGCGTGGAACCCGCAGCCGCCGCGGGCGAACTCCGGTTGCCGCGAGGGCCTCAAGATATTCGCGGATCTGATTCTGGCCTTCGGTAAAGGTGTTCCCCCGCCAGCGGTACAGGAGATGAACGCCCGGTACAACGGAATGCCCGCGGCGCACTATACGAACTACCCCTCCGGTACCGCTGACCGGCAGTTCATCGGCTACACGTTTTGCTCGTAGGCGCCTGACCGGGCAAGCTTCCTGAGCGTCGATAGCGCGCTTCCACCTCAGCGTGGAAATTGCTGCGCAAGTGGGTAGGTAAACACGAATCGGCGGCGCAGGCACATTGCAGCGACGCCTGTCGAGGAGGGCGCATGACGTACGGGCCGAGCGCAAGCAGGATCGGGTGACGCAAGAAGTCGTGGCTGAGCGTTCGGTCGCTCAGCACGCGGCCGATTCAGCGGCTGCGCCGACGCCCACGCCCACCGCGAGCAACCGATGGCTGAAAGCGGTCCTGGCTTCCGATATTGCGATCGCATTCATTGTGGCCCTGGGGTGGCAAACGTTCGCCACGCTGCTCGGCGCCCTGCTGCTCCCGGATAGGACTGGCTTCCTCGAGCACATCATGAAGTGGGATGCGGTCTGGTATCTCAATATCCTCAACGAGCATTACACCCAGAATCCGATGTCGCCCGCTTTCTATCCGCTGTTCCCTTCGATCGTCGGCGCCCTGTCGGCCGTCACGTTTCACAGCATTCCGTATCCTCAGCTCTGTTTGCTGGTCAATACTGTTGCTCTCGGCTTCGCCATTGCGGCGCTGCTGACCATCTGCCGCGAGTTCGGGTTGACGAAATACCGCTTCGTCAGTGTGGTGATGTTCCTCGCGGCACCGGCCGCGATCTTCATGCACCAGTTCTATACCGAGGCTGTCTTTGTCGCACTCGCATTCTGGGCGTATGCCTTTGCACTGCAACGACGCTGGCTCCCGATGGCGGTCATGCTGGCATTTCTGACGGCAACGCGGCTGCCGTCGCTCCTCTTTGTCGGGCTGTGCGGACTGGAATACCTTCGCGCCTACCGGTGGCGTGTCCGCGCGGCGATCAATCGCAACCTTGCCTACTTTCTGCTGGCACCTGCAGGATTTCTACTGTACGGATTTTATTTGCTGGATGTGCGCCGAGACTTCTTCGCCATGTTCAGTGCCTACAAGACGGACAAATCGTGGAATTACCTGACGTTCGAACCGAACGTCGTCTTTACCCTCTACCGGAACTTCCGGGAAGCCGGCAAAGCTGTCTTCGGCCCGCGCGGTTTCGACAATGACATCACCGTGAATTTCGCCATTCCTCTGTTATGTCTCACCGTGCTCTTCGCCTGCTCCGTCTACCTGTTATGGGGGTACCGGGGCAAGGGCATTCCGCTTGGTATTTTCGGCCTGTGCTCGATCGTCTTCTTTTCGATCAACAGCAGTTTGGTGGCCGTCCACCGCTATGCGCTGCCATGTTTGAGTATTTACCTTGTCCTGGCATTGATATACGCGAAGTACCGACCAGCGCGGGTGGTGGTAGTGACCATCGCGCTGGCCATGCTCGTCGCGCAGGCCACGATCATCCACTACCTGTACGTGACGAAGGATTTCGTCGGGTGAGCTAGACGCGGCCATTCGAGGGTATTCCCCTTTTCAGTGCACTGTCGCGCATCTGGAGGGAGCCACCATGTCCATGAATGTCGCCCAGAAACTGATTGATTCGCACCTAGAAGACGGCGAGATGACACCGGGCGAAGAGATCGCGATCCATATCGACCAGACATTGACCCAGGATGCAACCGGCACGCTGGTGATGCAGGAACTCGAAGCACTCAAACTCGACCGGGCGCAGACCGATGTGAGCGTGCAGTATGTCGATCACAACCTGCTGCAGGGCGACGAGAAGAACGCCGAGGATCACGAGTACCTGCGCACCGCAGCCCAGCGGTTCGGGCTGTGGTTCTCCAAACCGGGCAACGGCGTTTCGCATCCCACGCACATGCAGCGCTTCGGCATCCCCGGCAAGACCATGGTGGGGTCGGACTCGCACACCCCGGCCGCCGGATCGTTGGGCATGCTTGCGATCGGCGTCGGCGGACTCGAGGTGGCGCTAGCCATCAGCGGACGACCGCTGCATATCCGCATGCCCGAGGTGTGGGGCATCCGGTTGGAGGGCGAACTTCCGCAGTGGCGCTCGGCCAAGGACGTGATCCTGGAGATGCTGCGCCGACATGACGTCAAGGGTGGGGTGAACCGGATCATCGAGTACTACGGTCCGGGGCTGGCGAACCTGACTGCGATGGACCGGCACGTGATCGCGAACATGGGGGCCGAGCTCGGTGCGACGACGACGGTGTTCCCCAGTGACGACGCCGTCAAGGCGTTCCTGCGCGCCGAGGGACGCGAAGACGACTGGGTCGAGTTGCTGGCCGACGACGGGGCGGGGTACGACGTCGAGGACACCATCGATTTGTCCGAGATCGAGCCGCTGATCGCAAAGCCGTCCTCGCCCGGCAATGTGGTGCCGGTGCGGGAGGTGGCCGGCGAGGAGATTGCACAGGCGGTGATCGGGTCCAGCGCCAACCCGGGGTTGCGCGATTTCGCGATCGCGGCGGCGATGGTCGCTGGGCGCCAAACCGCCCCGGAGGTCAGCTTCGACATCAACCCGACGTCCCGAGAGATCCTGGCGGACCTGACGAAGATGGGCGCGACGCTGGAACTCGTCATGGGCGGCGCCCGCATCCACCAGGCCGGCTGCATGGGGTGCATTGGCATGGGCCAGGCGCCGGCGGTGGGTCGCAACTCATTGCGCACCATGCCGCGCAACTTCCCGGGCCGGTCGGGCACGAAGGAAGACGCGGTCTGGTTGTGCTCGCCGGAAACCGCTGCGGCGTCGGCGTTGACGGGACAGATCACTGATCCGCGGGACTGGGCTGATGATGTCGGCATGGACTACCCGAAACTTGATCTGCCCGAAGAGAATTCGGTGAATACCGCCATGCTCGTACCCCCTTTGGATCCCGACGAGGCGGCCAAGGTGGAGCCGGTGAAGGGACCGAACATCTCCAGCCTGCCGGAACTGTCGCCCTTGCCCGACGAGGTGGAGGCGCCGGTGCTACTGAAAGTCGGGGACAACATCTCCACAGATGAGATCTCCCCGGCCGGCGTGCAGGCGCTGCCCTACCGGTCCAACATCCCGAAGCTGGCGGAGTTCAGTTTCATGCGGGTCGACGACTCCTACCCGAAGCGGGCGCAGGAGGCTGAGGAGACAGGGCACATCATCGTGGCCGGCGAGAATTACGGGCAGGGCTCGTCTCGCGAGCATGCCGCGATCGCACCGCGCTATCTGGGGCTGCGGGTGGTGATCGCCAAGTCGTTCGCGCGCATCCACTGGCAAAACCTGGCCAACTACGGGATTTTGGCACTCGAGTTCGACGATCCGGATGACTACGACGCTGTCGACCAGGACGACAAACTGCGCATCGAGGGGCTCGATCAGCTGGAGAAAGAGGAGTCTTTCGAGGTCTCGATCGTCGACAAAGACTCGACTTTTACTGTGCGACACCGACTTTCACCGCGCCAGGTGAAAGATGTGTTGGCCGGTGGGTTGATTCCGCGGATTGCGGAAGAGGAGAAGTAGGGGCCGGGCGCACAGGAGGACGACAACGCAGCGATCCGCTAGGGTCCATATTCGGGCCTAGACAGCAAATCTGAAGGAGCTTTGGATGCGGAGCCAATCTCTGGTCATCGGCGCGTTGATCGCAGTGTGCCTTTCTCTCGTATCTCCCGCTACCGCGAAGGCGGACCAGCAGTGCCCGGAAGCCGGGACCGGAGAACCCGCAGCGGCAGACTCCCAGCCTTTCCCCGTCCCGGCCCCGTATTCCGGCAACATCCTGGGACCCAACACTCTGCCCACCGGGCCGGTGAAGCGACTGCTGGTCGGTTACCAACGACTCGGCACGCCGCCCCTGGAACCCAAAGCTTTTCTGGACAAGTACTACGACCAAACCAACGGGTGGAAATGGCCGACCAACTTCGGGTTCGCCGGTGAAGCTAAGCCGTTCACCATGAAGAAGGGTCACTTGTTCGACCGGTTCGGGAAACCCGACGAAGCGAACTTCCTCGCCAACGAGAAGCACACCCCGTTCGCGTCTCGGGGTTTGCCGCCGCAATCCCTCAACACTTACAAAGGCTCCCCCGAAGCCAACTATCACGTTTACTGCGTCGTGAAAGAGCTGACGGTCCAGTACGGGAAAATCAAAGACTTCGCCGGCCAGCCGGGCGGTGGCTACCAGTACTTTCTCGGCAACACCAGGGTGAAAGACCTGGTGGCCGCCGGCCAGCTCATCGAGGTGCCGCCGAAGTACGGGCTCGACGGCTAACCCAAGCCGCTCACCCGACTGCAGTGAGTTGCAGATGCTGCGTCACGCGCGGCGGCCTACCACCCGACCCGCAGATCGGGGTGGCGATGCCTGAGTCGTCTTTGCCTTCCAGGGTGATCGGATCCCAGGTCGCGTAGCTGACGTACACGTCGGGAACCCGCGATCCGCCCGGACAGAACGCGTCCGAATGCCAGACCAGTGTCCACTGACCGTTGACCATGCGCGCGTTGCCGAAGGCTGGGGCGCCGGGTGTGTTGGCGACCGACGCGCACCCTTCCCCGCACGGGGTGAAATACCAATCGCTCGTGGTGATCTCACCCGAATCCGAAGTCACGGTCGACAGGTAGTGTCCGCTCATTACGGGTGCCGCCCACGCGGTTCCGGCGGACCCGACCGTCCCCCACCCGGCAAGCAGGGCGAGTGTGACGATGCCTCGTGAGATTGACATGACGCCGAGTCCTCCCTGATGACGTGTGAGCTCCTCAATTTGCTATAGCACAGTGAAGGCGTAAATGGAGTTGCCCGTTGCGTGCAGTCTTGCCCGCTCGCGTGGCGCCGCGATGAATGTGGTCCTGCGGTGCAGTCTGATCTGCATGGGCAAACTCATCTATGGCTTCAACGTGTCGGTGGACGGGTACATCGCCGACGCGCAGGGCAACATCGACTGGTCTGCACCAAGCGACGAACTGCACCAGTACTGGAACGACTTCGAGCGGGAGACCGCCCTGTCGTTCTACGGGCGGCGACTCTACGAACTGATGTCCGCGTACTGGCCGACCGCCGACCAGGACCCGGACGCCACCCCATTCATCGTCGACTACGCCCGCACCTGGCGCGATATGCCCAAGGTCGTGTTTTCGCGCACCCTGGAGTCCGTCGACTGGAACTCCCGGCTGGAACGCGGCGACCCGGTCGAGGTGGTGCGCAAGCTGAAGGCCGACACCGACGGCACCCTGGAGGTGGCCGGCGCGACGCTGGCCGCACCGATCGTTGCGGCCGGACTGGTGGATGAATACCGGCTGGTGGTGGCGCCCACCGCGGTGGGCGGCGGCATCCCGTTCTTCCCGACACTGCCGTCGTGGATCTCGTTGCGGCTGTTGGAGAATCGCACCTTTCCGGGTGGCACGGTCCTGCTGCGGTACGCAGCGAAACACGACTGATGTGCTGGCCGGAAGGCCCGCGGCGTTAGGCTCCAACAGCAGCGTTGCCGACTCGGTGACGTGTGTTCGTGCCCAGTTGGCGCGTGACCGTGGACGTCTTGAAAGGGCACACCGATGTGCGGAATCTTCGCTGCGATGACGCGCCGCGGCCTTGCGACCGAGCGGCGTGACGCCGCGCTCAAGCTGTTGGAGCACCGCGGGCCCGATGGCTGTGGCACCTGGACCTCGCGCGACGGGCAGTGGACGCTCGGACACACACGGTTGTCAATCATCGGTCTGCACAACGGGACTCAGCCGATGACAAGCCCGGATGGCGCGGTGCACCTGGTCGTCAACGGTGAGTTCTACGGTTACCGCGAGATTCGCGAGCGCCTTCGTGCCAACGGGTATTCGTTCTCCACCGCCAGCGACAGCGAGATCGCGCTGCACCTCTACGCCGAGCAGGGTATCCAGGCGGCGACGCAGCTGCGCGGCGAGTTCGCGGTGATCATCGCCGATGAACGGCAGCGCGCCATGTATGCGATCCGGGATCGGTTCGGCGTCAAACCGCTTTACTACGCGGCGGTGGACGGCGACGTGTACTTCGCGTCGGAGATCAAGGCGTTGCTGGCGTTGGGCGTGCCGGCCCGATGGGACCTCGAGGGTGCTACCGGAGGGTTCGGCAGATCCCACGAGAAGACCGAGTTCGCCGGGATCAGCACCGTGCCGCCGGGGTGTTATGCGATTGCGCGAGATGGCGTTGTCCGCATCTATGCGTACTGGGATTGGGAGATCCCGACGGCTGATCAGATGCGCGCAGACACACGAAGTGAAGCAGAGGTCGTCGCCGACTTCCGTCACGCGCTGCAGGACGCGGTGCGGGAGCGGCTGGTCGCCGATGTCGAGGTCGCGTCGTATCTCAGCGGAGGCATCGACTCGTGTGCCGTCCTGGGGCTGGCGCAGCAGGAACTGAACCGGCCCATTCGCGCGTTCACGCTCACCTTCGAGAATCCGCTTTACGACGAGGCCCGGGTCGCCGAAGAACAGGCCAAGCGGGTCGGTGCGACGTATCACCCGATTCCGATCACCGGGCGTGAGATCGCCGAGTCCTTCGCGGATGCGATCTGGCATGCCGAGACGCAGATGTTCAACGGCCACGGCGTGGCCAAGTATCTGCTGAGCCGTGCCGTCCGGGCCGCCGGCATCAAGGTGGTGTTCACCGGTGAGGGCGCCGACGAGATGCTGGGCGGGTATCCCTACTACCGCGTCGATGCGCTGAACGACGACAAGACATTGCGCGCCGACCAGAGATTGAAACTCCTGGACGAGATGCTCGGCGCCAATGCTGCAACGCGTGCGCTGATGATGCCCGAACAGGTGAGCAGCCCCGAGATGCAGGCGGTGGAGCGCAGACTCGGCTGGCTGCCGGCAACGCTGAATGTCGGTGCGGCGCAGACCAATAGCGTGGCGCCATTATTGCGCGACGACCTGCCGGACTGGGTCCGGGCGTACCAGCCGCTGGTGTCGTCGCTGGATCGGTTGCCGATTGCACAGCGCGTCACTGCACGCGATCACCTGAATCAGGTGCTGTACATCAACGCCAAAACGGTCCTGCCGAACTTCATTCTGAATTACCTGGCCGATCGGATGGAGATGGCGCACTCCATCGAAGGGCGGGTGCCGTTCCTGGACCACCGTGTCGCCGAGGCCGCGGCCCGCGTGCCAGTCAGCATGAAAATCAAGGGAATTCGCGAAAAGCATGTGCTGCGCGAAGCGGCGAAAGACGTGCTGATCCCCGAGGTGTACGACCGACAGAAGCATCCGTTCACCACGCCGCCGACGCGCGACCCGAACGACCCGATGCTCGCTTTCTACCGGGATACTTTTGCTTCGCAAGCGGCGAAAGACCAGCCGATCTACGACATGGACAGAGTTTCCACGGCGCTCGATCAATTGCTCGAGTCGCCCGACGATCAGCGGATCGCAGTCGAAGGCGGCCTGCAGCGGGTGACGAGCGTGATCGTGATGCAGCAGCTGTTTTCGATGACGTAAATCGCATCTGTTGTCCGGGACCTACAGCTTGCTGGCCGTTCCCGACTCGCCGACTGAGCCGCCTCCCCCGGTTCCGGGCATGCCACCAGAGCCTGCGGAGGCTTTGGCCAGCGTGGTCGCCATGGCGTCGCCGCCCTCTCCGCCGCTACCGCCGTGACCGGGATTGCCCGTACCGCCGTAGCCGCCGTGGCCGCCGGTGGCGGTGCCGCTTCCCCAGTTCAAGGCGTAAGCGGCGTCGCCGCCGCGGCCGCCGGTAGGGCCGGTTCCACCCATGCCGCCGGCACCGCCGATCGCATAACCGCTTCCCCCGCCTGGGCCATAGTCGTAACCCATGAGCGAGCCGGGTCCCCCGTCACCGCCGTCTCCGCCGACGGTGGTCCCGGTGCCGCCCATCCCGCCTTGGCCGCCGACGGCGTTTCCGGATCCGCTGCCGGCCCGGATGTACGCGCTGCCTCCGTTGCCGCCGTCTCCGCCAACTCCGGCGATGCCGGTGCCACCTTTGCCGCCGATACCGCCGGTGACGTCGGTGCTATTCGTGCCGCTCGCTTCGGCCGAGACACTGCCACCGTCGCCGCCGCGGCCACCGTTGGCACCCATGCCCCCGTCACCACCGAGGCCGCCGGTGCCACCGTAGATGGAACCGCTGCCGCCGTTGCCGCCGCGGCCGCCGTCGCCCAGCTGTCCCGCGGCGCCGTCGTGGCCGAACAGGGACAAGTGGGCGCCGCCGGGACCGCCCATGCCTCCGGTGCCACCTGTGCCCCCGGTGCCCCCGGCAACTCCGGCGTTCGGGGCCGTGGCGCCGTAGCCTCCCCAGCCACCGGCACCTCCGGTGCCACCGGCGCCGCCGTTGCCCCACAGCAATCCGCCGGTGCCGCCGGCCCCGCCCCGGCCACCGGTGCCGCCGACGCCTCCGTTGCGCGTGACGGTGTCGGCGCCCTGGATTCCGGTCGAACCGATTCCACCGGCCCCTCCGCGGCCGCCGTCACCGAACAACCCGGCATCGCCGCCTCGCCCGCCGGTGCCACCGCCGGCAACTCCTGAGCCGCCGGCGCCGCCATTGCCGAACAGCAATCCGCCTGCGCCACCGTTCTGACCGGTCCCGGCCGCGCCGTCGGCGCCGTTGCCGATCAGCGGACGGCCCAGCAAAGCGTTGGTGGGCGCGTTGATCACGTTCAGCACGCCCTGTGCAAGGGCTTCCAGCGGGTTTGCGCTGGCCGCCTCGGCCGCGGCGTAGGCAGTTCCGGCCCCGGAAAGAGCGGTCGCGAACTGATCGTGGAATGTCGACAACCGGGCGCTGAGCGCCTGGTACTCCCGCCCGTAGTCGGAGAATATGGCGGCGATCGCGGCGGAGACCTCGTCCCCGGCCGCACTGAGGACGGTGCTGGTCGAGACCGCCGCGGACGCATTCGCGGTTTGCAGAGACGATCCGATGCGCGCCATGTCCGCAGCCGCCGAGCCCACCCAATCCGGCACAGCAAATACGTACGACACTGCTGTTCTCCTACCGCGTATCGGCCCGGGACGGTGTCCGGGGTTACTTCGCCGACCTGGACGACGTCGAGATTTCGACCGTATCCAGGGGAATCGCGGTGGGATTGAGTAGTTGGCTACCTCAGTTTGTTCGAGCGGGACTGAGGTGCTGCGGGTGCGAGTTGGGTCGTCAAGCAAGCATCGGGTCGATCGCCGACCGGGGCACCAACACCTGCACCGCGTCGGGCAGCAGGGTGCCCTGGTCGAAGAAGAAGATCACCCCTTCGTTGACCACCGCGAAATTCTGGTAGTTGGCGGGGTCGTTCAACGCGGCTTGTGAGATCGGCAATGCCGGCGCCGGTGCGGTCGTGGCCGGTTGTCCCGGTTGCGCGGGCGGTGCGGGCGGTGCTTGCTGCTTCTGCAGTTCCGCTTGGACGACGGGCGCTACGACCCTCAGCGGATCGTCGACCCGCCACAACGGCGTATTTTTCTTGTCGTCCGGCTTGGCCGTGTAGAGGATTTCCTTGCGATAGGTCTGGTCGTAATTGAACGCCTTGAACGTGGTCCGCGGTTGTGCGCCCACGTTTTGGTACACCTTGAACACCACAGCCTGCGTGCCGCGCGGCGGAATTGCCGAGCTGTATTCCGACGGCTTGATCTTCAGCTCGGCGGGTTGGCCTTGGGGCGCGCCTTTGGCCGCGTTAGTGAACGTCTCGCGGGTCTGGGAGATGTAGTCAGCAATCGGCTGCTGGTTGGGGTAATCGAGCGGGATGCTGATGTCGACGGTGTACGCGGGGTCGGTGACCTGGATCTCACACGAGCTGCCGGTGCTGTTGCCCTTGAGGTCGGCGCAGTAATCCTTTGGTGCGGCTACCGCGAGGGCAGGAGAACTGAAGATGGTGCCAGCCGTGACGAGTACGGCGACGTTGAACAGGCGCATATGTGAATCCCTCCGAGCAAACGCGGCAGCGCGCCGCGCATGCGACGTTAGCGTGAAGTGCTTGTGGGAGGTAAATCCGCCGGGGTTTGCGCTGGTTGGCGACGTGCGGGTGGAAGGTCGGGCGGGGGCCGCATGTCGCAGCCCCGACACTGAAGCAGCGGGATCAGGCTCGGCCGCCTTCGGGCAACGCGGATCTCGGCGCGGCGCAGACCAAGCGTGTCGCCCCTGGTTGCGCGAAGATTCCCGTTGACTTCGCGGATTCCAACCTGTCCCGCTGACGCGCCAGGCCCGGGGCGCGGACAGCTGCACCCCCGCCGTACTTGCCCAGCGTTCCCGCCCTATCGGTTGACCGCGCTTCTTCCCCGCGAGCCGAGTTCCGCTCTTTGCCCATGGGTCACGTCACCGTACAAATAGGCCATTCCTCGGTGACGATACTGAGCTATAAAGTTGCCGAGTGAACATCAACGAGCTCCTTGTCGGTGTAGCGATAGCCCCCGTCCGGGCCGGCGTCAAAGTGGCCGACGCGGGACTCGCCGCTGCGACCATGGCGCTCGGGGCTGTGAAGCAATCGTTGGGCGAGGACGACCCTAAGTCGGTAGACCCGATTACCGATCTATTGCCCATACGCGGCGCACTCGTAGGCGCGAACCGAGTCGCCGAATTCACCGAAAACGATAGGGCGATGGGGCGCGCTTTGGCCCGCGGCGGGCCCGCGGACAAGCTGATGCGTCCCGGTGGCGTTGTCGACTTGTTGACCGCGCCCGGCGGGTTGCTCGATCGGACCTCCGTCGGAGGGAGCGCCTCGCTGGAGCGGATCCTGGCGCCCGGTGGACTCGTAGAGCGGCTGCTCGCAGCGGACGGGCCGATAGAGCGCATGCTCGCCGAGGACGGCATCATCGAGCGGATGTTCGCCGAGGACGGCATCATCGACAAGCTGCTCGCCAAGAACGGCCCGCTTGAACAACTGACCGAAGCCGCAGAAATCCTCAGCCGGCTACAGCCCGCCATGGATAGGATGACGCCCACCGCGGACACCCTTGAGTCTGCCGTCGATACCCTCAACAGGATGGTCAACTCGCTCAGTGGCATCACCGAGCGCATTCCCAGGCGGCGGTCGACGCGGCCGCCGGTGCGTTCCAAGCCCACCGTCGAGCAGGCTGCCGTCGAGGAGTGAGCTGACCGGCTTGGACAGGACGAGCAGATAACCGGAGTCGGACAACCATCACGACCTCGGCCATACTCCGTCCATTCAAAACGAAGGAGTGTGAAGGATCAGCCGAAACAACTGCCGAGCATCGGCCGAAATACTGTCACATGGCACCCGAAGCAACAACGCACCGAACATCGCAGGTCAACCACAGTGTGGGGCGGGTGGGGCTCGAACCCACGACCAACGGATTATGAGTCCGCGGCTCTGGCGCTCTAGCAAACTCTCCTAAGTCCGAAAAGTCACCTGCAGCGGCTCTAATCCCCCTGTTTCGCAGCGCTTCTGTTGGAAAACGCCCGCCCAACAGCCGCTGCTTGGACATCGCAGCAAATCAGAAAGTAGAGACGCGTATGTGGACGCGGTGTGGACGCCGGGCGCATCCCTGGCAAGCTCTATGCGATCGACTATGAGCCCGTAGGTCGAGTGCCGCTTGGCGGAGCAGGCCGGTTTCTCAGGAGTCGCACCAATTGCTCCGAGATGTCGACCGCGATACGAAGATCGTTCTCTGGGATTGGTACCGCATGAGCAACGTTATTTCGCGCCGCACGCACGATCTGAACCTCTTCGTCAAACAAGGATCGGAACTCGCCGATTTCGTCAGCAGACAGCTGAACCCTCAACAGTTCACCTCGGGCTCCATAGCCGCGCAAATTCAGTGACGAAGCAATGATTTCCCAGTTCTCAAGGATGCGCGACACCAGGAAGGGGTCCCGTTTGTCTTCCTCGTCGGGCGTCAAAACTTGCTCTGGTCGAAGTGGCTGGAACACCTCACCACGGCTGAAAGCCTCTGCTTTTCTAGGCAACTGCTCGTCGACTTTCTTCATCTCATCGCTGCTAACCACGAACACATTGCTCGTTGCGTGTGCCGCTGCAACGTTCTGGGAGAGAGTATCGACGCGTAGGTTCTGCAATTGCAGTTGACTCTCCAGCCTGTCCGCCTTGGCCTCTGAACCAGTCGCTTTCTGTTCCGCCGCCTCGACACGTCGTTTCAACGAGACGCCCAGAACCCCAACTTCACTCATGTCGGGGACCAACAGCAATACTAGGAGCAACCCAACAGCCAAAACGCTCGCATCGCTGACCGTGGGCCTATCACAAGTTCTTGTTACCGTTGTGCCGTCCTTGCCCGCCGCAGATTCGACTTTGCAGACTTCGAACCTGTTAGCGAGTAGAAGGATTACAAAGGTGCAAAGGCCAATAAGGGCAATGGTCCACCTGATGCGCCTGGATGAGTTGCCGCTCCAATAGCCGTCCTCTCCGGTCACGACTTGAACTCGTTAAACGTTTTTAGCAGCTTCATGGTGGCTACGTAATCCAATGCCCCACCCGAATATCGAGCCTGGTAGAGCCCTTGCAGGTTAGAAGGTAGCTCAGTGCCCTCTTCCACTAGCAATATGAAATTTCTGCCATATAGGGCCATCGCGGCTCCAATCTCGATCAGCACGTTGGGATTCAGAACCTTGTGCTCATTGCCGCCGGGGTCCAGCAGAGTCATTTCAGGTCCTACATGCACCACTGCTGCACTACAAGACCGCATATCATCCATCACCTTATCGGGCAACGATTTGGCCAAGGTCTCATTCTGTACTGAAACAATGGGCTCAAAGCCACCAAATTTCAGCAATTCCTTGATCTGCTCGACGACGTCCATTTGCTTGCCATGGGTGATGAAAACTCGGTTATTCACAACCGTCTCAACCTTCACCGGCCCGGTAGGCATGAAGCTCGGAGCAGCCTCAAGTGGTGCGGCAGTCGTCTGCGCATCTTCAGGAACGTCGACGTCTGGCTCACGATCCCGGTCATCGCGTTGGGTATCTTTTGTCAGAGTCGACACAGGCGCGCGGGTGAGATCGACGTAATCACTTCCCTTGTGTTCGTAGATGAGTCCTACCGACCTGGCAGTGTCCACGATGGCATCGAACGCCCGCTTTGTCGCGCCCGCCGGTACACCCATCTCCTCCAGAACATTCCGCGCAATTTGCTCTTTGGGAACCTTGTTCTGGTCGTACTTCTCAAGGAACATCCGCATGACCCTTGGCTTAAGCACAGCTTCCGCAAGAGCTATCGCGTCGTCACCTTCGGCGGTTGGCGCAACGGCACGTTTGCCTAGCGCCGTCAGGCTGACCTTCTCAGCCCAAGCGCTGCCCTCTGTGAATCCGTAGGCAGCAGAGGCACTCGTCAGGGTACGAAAGGGGCCCGAGTTAGGCGACATGTCAAGTGCAGTTGCGACCTGGAGCGGTGTCGCGGGTTGCTTTGCGTACGAGTCGCTCAGCGCCATAGGCACTCTGAGCGCCTGTTGAAGGGTTACAGATGGAACATCAGTCTGTGACAGCGACGCGGCCCTAGGACGCTTCGTCTTGGACTCGACGGCGTCATTCTTCTCGATCTTCGGCACCGGATCCCCTTCCATGCAGGTTCGGTGTCGAGTGTACCAAAGTTCTTGTCAGTACATGCTACTACTCATCATGAGTTGCTCTAGGATCGATTCTACCAGTTCAGCGAGTTCCTAACTGTTGCTGGAAACCTGTGCCAGTATTTCTTACCGCAGTATTGATGGGACACAACCGTTCGCGGCGACAGCGAGCCTATCCGGTGGCATCTCCGCGGCGCTTCAATGCGACAACGTTGGCCACCGCTACAGGCCTATCCAGGTTTGGTGCCGATTGATCATCCTCCCGGATGTAATCCGCGTACGTCGTCAGTGTCAGCACGAAACTGGAATGGCCCAGCCACTTCGACACCTCCATGTAGTGCTCCCCAGCGGACAGCGCCAGGGTGGCAAACGTGTGCCGCAGGTCGTAAAGCCTTACCGAGACGAAACCCATTGCCTTGCAGGCTGGTTGGAAATAGTTGTGATATAAGTTGTCCGCCACAATCGGCTTGGCCCAATCGAAGTCCTCGACCTGCACCGCAGACTTTCCGGCACGAGTGCGCTTGCCCGGAAACAACGGAGCGTGCGCGATGCGCTTTTTGCTGGCAAACGGGTGAACCGTAGTCAGGTATTCGCGTAGGTCATCTGCCAGCCACGGTGCAAGTGGAATCGTGCGGTCGGAGGAGGCATCACTTTTGGGCGTACCTTCCTGCCACTGCAACGGCGCTGGTGCGTCGTGCTCGTCAGTCTGCACGGAGGCGCGCGTCTTCTTCTTCGTCCGCTCCACCCGCACACTGCCGACGTGCCAGGGATAACCGATAGAGTCACATCGCCCGGTTGCGTCCAGCAGAGTGGTGTACGAGTCGGACCTGATCAGCGGTACCGGCGTGTCGTAGCCGAGTGATTGAAGGTCATCGCGTGATTCTTCGAGGGACCGTCCAAAGTCACTCGAGCAAAGGAACCACGCGATGACCAATGCCCAGAATATCGACCTGCCGGCCGTGCTGGCCGAACGACTCACTACCACCCATCCCGACGTCCTGCGCGAGTTGCTCGCCACGTTCATCCACACCCTGGCGCCACTCTGCCCGGCGCGGCCTGACAACGCTGCAGAACCCACTACACGACCAACCTCATGGCCGTGACCCCGAAGTCGTCGTGGCCATGGGTACGCACCCTGCTGCACTCGGTGTTCGACCAGCCTGACACCGAATCGGTTGCAGCGCAATATGATCGGGTCATTGACGCGCTGTCCGGCAAGCTTCCCAAGGTCGCGGACCACCTGGAGGCCGCCCGTCCGGATCTGCTGGCATTCACCGCCTTTCCCAAACAGATCTGGCGCCAGATCTGGTCCAACAACCCCCAAGAGCGGCTCAACAAGGAGATCCGCCGGCGCACCGACGTCGTCGGCATCTTCCCCGACCGCGACGCCCTGATCCGCCTCGTCGGCGCCGTACTGGCCGAACAACACGACGAATGGGCCGAATCCCGCCGCTACCTCGGACTCGACGTCCTGAGCAAATCACGCACCATCAACGACACCCCGACCGAACAGGAGGCCACCCCCGCGGCACTGACCGCCTGAACCATCACATCGAAGAATCACACAGCGACGTCGTACACCACGTCCCTGGACTTGACCCGATCCCCTTCTAGGCGGATATCGATGGCAGTCGTTGGTTTCCTCCGTTTGAAATAGACACCTAGCACCGGCAGTGAAGGCGGACCGCGCCTGTCGCGGACATCATTAACGGTAGGCACAACGGTGTTTGCCAAACAAGGGTTCTGGGCAGGCGCGTAAGGGTTATGAGCTGGCTAGAGCCGGAACCGTATTTCCCGATCTATTAGCTGTCATAATGTTGCTGCTTGCTATGGGCTGCTAAACCGAGGCGACGGCTCCACAGCTCCCACAAATGGCAGTCCGTCCCTACTGGACCTGCGTTGCGGTGCGCGCCATGTAGGGGCTTGGATGTCCGCAGTGGTGTTTTGTATAAACGGCCACTCGGCGGCAGGAATCGGCATACGATCTGCGACCGTGCGGAAGTCATTAGTGCTGGTAGCCAGCTTCGCTATGGCGCTCGCCTTCGGGCCGACAGTGAGTGCCGATCCGGGCGGCTCGAAATGTGACCCGAACTACTCGGGTGCCTGTGTCCCTATCGCTAGTGATGTTGACTGCGCGGGTGGTAGCGGCAATGGTCCGGCCTTCGTCAAGGGTCCCGTAAGGGTAATCGGCAGAGACATCTATGGACTTGATCGAGACGGCAATGGAATCGGGTGCGAATAGGAAGGCGTGAGCTGGCGAGTGGATGGCAGGGCACCTGTAAAGCGCTGAGTGGGCGATAAGGTGCCCCCGCTGGGCGCGGCTCGCTGGGTAGCCTTTGCCGCATGAAGGGCGACGAATGGGACCCACCTACATCCACGTGATATTACGAAACAGGTCATGCCGTCGCGGCCGTGTTGGTCGGCGGGCACGTTGACTACATGGAGTTCGGGTTTGGCGAGCCCGAAGTCTCCGCACCTGTGGTGGGCGCGTCCAACCAGGCTTTCAAGAGTTGGGCCGGCCCATGGGCACATGGTGTACCACGAAGACGACGGCGTTTGCTCTATCGATCGCATCAACGAGCTGTTTCACGGGCAGAGCTGGTCGATTGGCCACTGTATGAAGAGGCAATGGACCCAATCAGAGCCGCACAGATGGAAATTCAGGGTCTTGCAGCAGATCTAGAGGCCGCAGCCACGTATCCCGGAGTTGCGGCGAAGAGGGTGCCTGGAACCCTGCCGCCAGTGACCGCTCCCCACCCCGGTTGGCACGACAAGCTGACGGCGGCATGGCCGGAAATCCGACGTGTGGCGGAGAGCCTGATCAGCCGCGACGCGCCAGTCACATTGAGCAACGGACAGGATTTGGTGCGATATAGGGATAATCTCGATTACTGGTACGACCCTAATCGCGTAGGTGACCCTAGGCCCCGATGGCTCGCCTAGTAGCTAGCTCGGAACCCACCGACCACAAAGTGGACGCGGTGTGGACGCGGGGCCTGTTTACGTCCGGGCGCTAGGCAGCTTAACAACAGCTGCAGGGCTTCTACCTTCGTAAACACATTGTGGGGCGGGTGGGGCTCGAACCCACGACCAACGGATTATGAGTCCGCGGCTCTAACCGACTGAGCTACCGCCCCTGCGAAGCACGACCACCCTAGCGCGGCAGCAGCCCCCGCCAAGCAACAGCCGCTCACTCAATAGGCCGCAACCGAAACACCCGAATCTCCCGCGGCGCCGCCTTCTCCCGGTACGCCTCGTACCCGGCGTAGAAGTCCACCGCGGTCTCCCACGCCGCCTCCCGCTCGGCACCCGTTAGCAACTCAGCGCGATACCGGCGCGGCGGCCCCTTGTACTCGACCGTGCACTCGGGATTCGCCTTCAGATTGGCACTCCACCCCGGATGCTTCGGCCCGCCATAGTTCGACCCGATCGCCAGCAGACCGTCGGAGTCTTCGACCAACACCAAAGGCGTCGCCCGCCGCTGCCCGGTCTTGGCGCCAACAGAAACCACTAGACCCGCCCGGTCCAACCCCGCCGAGCTCAGCCGGCCGTTGGTCCGGGGAATCAGCACCTTGTCGATATGCGGCGCCAGGTGCACCGCGAGCTGATAACCCACAGCACTCATCGCCAGGCGCTCGCCGAGCGCCTCATGGAAACGCAACCGCCGCCCACGAACCCGACTCTCTCGCCGAAAAGACACGGCTAGACCGTACCCAGGAACGCCGCCATCAACCTTGCTCCTTCTTCGCCCGCTCGCGCCGCGCTTCCCACGTGTGCTGCGGATATTCGTCCTGCACATGGGTATCGCGGTGCTCGCCAGGACACATCCACTGCCGGTCCATCCGGTCGCCGTTACCAGATACATCGATGACCTGATACTCGGCGTCGGCACGGCACCGCAGGCAATAGCTGTGCCCGGTTTCCAGGATCTCCCCGATCACCCCACGCTCCCATCAGTAGACATAGACAACCGCCCCATTTCCACCGTTGCACACCACCAGCGACCCGTTCGGCGCACACGTCATCGTGTAGCGCTGGCCGGTCACCGGGCTGACCGCCTCGACCTGCCTGGGAGCCGACCCGGCAGGACCACCCGCGCCATACGCCGCCCGCACCGCCTCGGCAAATGGACACGTGGTGTCCCCGGACCCGACCGCGGAGTGCGCAAACCCGCCAGCCGGCCCCGACGTCGACGGGCACGCCGTAGCACCGGGCGGCAACGCAACCGGCGAAGGCGAAGCCCCCTCATCCAGCGTCCACCGCCCGCATCCCTGCGTCCGGAACCCCGCATCCGTCGGCGCGATCTTCACCGTTTGCGGCAAAATTCCCGCACCGTTGACGATGATGTCGGCGGTCTGTCCCCCGAACCCGCGCAGCCGCTCCCAGTAGCAGGACTCGCCACCCGGCGACCGATACGTCCCGGCCTGCAGGTCGACGCCCATCCGGAAGGTGCCGTCCCCCGGCAGGCTTCGGCCGGCAACAGTGGTGGTGGTCGTCGTCGTAGTCGACGACGTCGACGTGCCCGACGACGACGGCGGGATCGACACCGTCGTGCCCGGATAGATCGGCTCGAGATGAGACGTCGCGGTGTCGTGCGGCGCAACTGGAGGCCGGGCCGACGTGCCCCCGCCGGAACAGCCGCTCACCACGCATACCAGCGCCAGCGCGAAAACCGTCCGCCTCACCACGATCTCAGCTGAACACCGTTTGGCCATCAACATCGATCAGGTACCGCTCGGTGCCGGACTCCACCCGCGCCGCGTCCGCGCCCAACGACACCGCAATCTTGTTGCTCGAGTTGCGCATGATGTCGAAGGTCAACTCCACAGCCTCGGCCTCGCTAAACCAAGAGCGCACCTCGGCGGCATCGTCGACGGCGAGGTGCGCAGGGGTCCAAATTAACGCATCCGTATAGCGCAGCGCTGCTTTTGTGCGTGCGTCCAGCACCGCGGACTTCTCGAACCGCGCAAGCTCGTCGTACAGCGTCTCCGAACCGCCGGCATCCAGGGCGTTGCCCTCGCGCAACGACTTGCACAGCCGGCAGTTATGCGCACCAGCCACCCGCAACCGCACCAGCTCCGAAGTCACCGGATCCAGCGCCCGCAGCCGCGCCACCGCCGGCGCGAACTCGCCCAGCAACACCGCGGACGGGTCGCTGTCGTGGTCCCACACCACCGGCTGACCGACCCAGCCCAGATACTCCGACCCGACGTCCAACGCTTCCAACCCGGCCCGCACCCGCGGCACGAAGTCGGCAATGAAGATCGAGACAACGGTTCGAAAAGCCCTGTCCCCCAGGTACTTCAGCAACTGCGAGCGTTGTTCAACGGTGATCACCGAGACGTCCACGCTGAATTGCTCGGCGAACGCCGCGACCACCGCGTCCGCCTCGGAGACTTCGTCATCATCCGGGCCCGACGGCAGCGGCGGCAAACCCAACGCCTGCGCGCACACCCGTCGCACCATCCCGGCCAGGCGCCCGTCCCCGGCCGACAGCGCGACGAACCGCGCCAAAAAGTCAGCATCCAGGCCGGTCATAGCCCAACGCTACTGCGCCCGACTCACCGACGACATATGAAAGTCCGGGATCCGCAACGACGGCATCGCCGCCCGCGTCGCCCAGTCACCCCATTCCCGCGGCAACGTCTTCTCGCTGACCCCGGCCTCGGTCGCGCGCCGCAACAGGTCCAGCGGGCTCTCGTTGAACCGGAAATTGTTGACCGCGCCGGTCACCTCGCCGTCCTCGATCAGATACACCCCGTCCCGGGTCAGGCCCGTCAACAGCAACAACGTCGGGTCGACCTCGCGGATATACCACAGCGTGGTCAGCAGCAACCCGCGCTCGGTGGACGCGATCATGTCGGCCAACTCGTTGGTGCCACCGGTCATGACCAGGTTGTCGGCGGCCACCGCCACCGGGGCGTCGTAGCGGGCGGCGGTCGCCCGCGGATAGGCCAGCGCGTTGATCACGCCGTCGCGAATCCAGTCGACCTGCCCGATCTCCATGCCGTTGTCGAACACCGACGCCGTCTCCGAGGAACTGCTCACCGCCACGAACGGCGTGCACACCAGGCCCGGGGCCATCGGATCGGAGAACAACGTCAGCGGCAGCGAGGTGAGCCGCTCCCCCACCCGCGTCCCACCGCCGGGCGCCGACAACGCGGTGCGCCCTTCCTGCGCGCCACGCCCGGCCATCGTCCAGGCCAGATAGATCATCATGTCGGCCACCGTCGACGGCGGCATCAACGTCTCGTACCGGCCGGCGGGCAGCTCCACGGTTCGCGACGACCAATCCAGCCGCGTCGACAGATCGGACAGTAGCGAATCAATAGGCACGTCAACGAAATCCGGGGTTCCGACGCCCGCCCAGGCGCTGGCATCGCCCCGCTTGGCGTTGAGTTCGATCGCCCCGGTCGGCAGCGTGTAGCGCCGCCGCAGTCCCGTCGAGGACGCCAGGAACGTCGTCGAAAGACTGTGGTGCGCATAGCCGTACAGCTTGTCGCGGCCCCGGAACACCTTGCTCAACGGGCCGGCGATCCCGGTGAACACCCCCACCCCGGTGCCGGGCACCGGCGCATCCCAATCCGCGGGTTCCCCGGTGTCGGCGAGCAGCGGCGCGGCGTCCCCGGCCTCCGGCGCCGAACGCGCGGCGTCCTGCGAGGACACCACCAGCCCGGGCAGCACCGACGGGTCCGCCTCCCCGGAGACCACGGAGCCGACGTAGGCGCTGTCTCCTTTGCGCACAATCGAAATCACCGTCACGCTGCGCTGAACGGCGACGCCGTTGGTGGTCATCGTGTTATTCGCCCAGCGCAGGTTTGCCTCGACCTTGTCGGTCACCAACACCATGGTCTCGTCGGCCCGGCCGTTCTTGGCGGCCTCGTCCAGGACGATGTTCACGACGTGCTGAGGTGTGATCATCGGCCGCCCTCGGTCCGGGTGTTGAGCACATTGATGCCGCGGAACAGCGCCGACGGACATCCGTGGCTGACCGCGGCGATCTGACCGGGCTGAGCCTTGCCGCAGTTGAGCGCGCCACCGAGCCGCCAGGTCGAGCGGCCACCGACTGCTTCCATCGAGTTCCAGAAGTCGGTGGTGGTCGCCTGGTAGGCGACGTCGCGCAGCTGCCCGTACAGGGCACCGTCGCGAATCCGGTAGAAGCGTTGCCCGGTGAACTGAAAGTTGTAGCGCTGCATGTCGATTGACCAGGATTTGTCGCCGACGATGTAGATCCCGTCGTCGATGCGGGAGATCAGGTCGGCGGTGGACAGATCCTCCGAGCCCGGCTGCAACGACACGTTGGCCATCCGCTGGATCGGCACGTGGTGTGCGGAGTCGGCGTACGAGCAGCCGTTGGAGCGCTGCTCGCCCAGCCGCGGAGCGAACACCCGGTCCAGCTGGTAGCCCACGAACACCCCGTCGCGCACCAGATCCCAGCTCTGCGCGGCCACGCCTTCGTCGTCGAAACCGACAGTGGCCAAGCCGTGTTCGACGGTACGGTCGGCGGTCACATTCATCACCGGCGAGCCGTACTGCATGCTGCCGAGTTTGTCGGGGGTGGCGAACGAGGTACCGGCGTAGGCGGCCTCGTAGCCGATGGCCCGGTCGTATTCGGTTGCGTGCCCGATGGATTCGTGGATGGTGAGCCACAGATTGGTGGGATCGATCACCAGATCGGTGGGCCCGGGCATCACCGACGGCGCGTGTACCTTTTCGTACAGCAGGTCGGGCAGTTCGGCAAGCTCGGCGCTCCAATCGAACACCTCGTCGGTGGCGACGGCCTCCCAGCCGCGCGCCGTCGGCGGCGCCAAGGTACGCATCGAGTCGAACCCGCCCGCCTTGGCGTCGATGCTGACCGCCTCCAGCGACGGCTGCAGCCGCACCCGCTGCTGGGTGATCGAGGAGCCGAACGTGTCGGCGTAGAAGGTTTGCTCCTTGACCGCGGTCAGGCTGGCCGAGACGTGGTCGACGCCGTCGGCGTCCAGCAACCGTCCCGAGTAGTCCTGCAACACCCCGATCTTCTCCGCGGTCGGCACGCCAAACGGGTCGACCTGATAGTCCGACGTCCAGCTGACGTCGGCGTACACCGGCTCCGCCGCCAACCGGACCTGCTCGGTGTTCAGCGCAGCCAGTACCGTCGCCACCTGCACCGCGTGCCGTGCGGTGCGGGCCGCCGCGTCGGGCACCAGCTCGGAATGCGAGGCGAACCCCCAGGTGCCGGCCACGATCACCCGCACCGCCAGCCCGACCTCGCGGCTGAGCACCGCCGTCTCCAACTCGCCGTCGCGCAGCTGGATGCTTTCGGTGCTGATGCGGTGTATCCGCAGGTCTGCATAACTGGCCCCGGCCGCTCGGGCCGCCGACAACGCGGCGTCCGCCAACTGGTGGCGCGGCAGGTCCAGGAAGTCGGCATCGATCCCCCGGTTCGGTGTCACGGGTCCACCGTATCGACCGGCTTTAATACATTCATGTCAGACTCGCCGCGCCGTTCCACCGCGCTGGCGTACGCCCTGTTGGCGCCCAGCCTGTTCGGCGTGATCGCCTTCCTGCTGCTGCCGATCCTGGTGGTGGTGTGGCTCAGTCTGTACCGGTGGGACCTGCTGGGGCCACTGCATTATGTGGGCTTCGCCAACTGGCGTTCGGTGCTGCACGACGGCGACTTCGCCGACTCGCTGGTGGTCACCGCCATCTTCGTGGCGATCGTGGTGCCGGCACAGACGGTGTTGGGGCTGATCGCCGCGATGATGCTGGCCCGGGAATTGCCCGGCACCGGGCTGTTCCGCACCCTGTATGTGCTGCCGTGGATCTGCGCGCCGTTGGCGATCGCGGTGATGTGGCGCTGGATCCTGGCACCGACCGACGGCGCGGTCAGCACCCTGCTGGGCCGGCGCATCGAATGGCTGACCAACCCCGACCTGGCGCTGCCGGTGGTGTCGGCGGTGGTTATCTGGACCAACGTCGGCTACGTCTCGTTGTCGTTCCTGGCCGGCCTGCTGGCGATCCCGGAGGACATTCACCGTGCGGCGCGCACCGACGGCGCCAACGCCTGGCAGCGGTTCTGGCGCATCACGCTGCCGATGCTGCGACCCACCACGTTCTTCGTGCTGGTGACCGGGATCGTCAGCACCGCACAGGTTTTCGACACCGTCTATGCGCTGACCGGCGGTGGGCCGGAAGGCAGCACCGACCTGGTCGCGCATCAGATCTACGCTGAGGCGTTCGGTGCGGCCGCGATCGGGCGGGCCGCGGTGATGGCGGTCGTGCTGTTCGTCATCCTGGTCGGCGTCACGTTCGTCCAGCACATGTATTTCCGCAAGCGGATCACCTATGAACTCACGTAACGCGCTGATCTACGTCGGCCTGATTTTCGGCGCGGTGATCACTTTGGCGCCGTTCGCCCTGGGCTTGTTGACGTCGTTCACCTCGGCACACCAGTTCGCGACGGGATCGCCGCTGCAGTGGCCGGAGCCGTTCACGTTGTCCAACTACACCGACCTGGTGGGCAGCGGGTTCGGCCGGGCAGCGGCAGTGACCGCGTTGATGACGGCGCTGATCCTGTTGGGACAGTTGAGTTTCTCGGTGCTGGCCGGCTATGCGTTCGCACGGTTGCACTTCCCCGGCCGCGACGGGTTGTTCTGGGTGTACGTCGCGACGCTGATGGTGCCGGGCACCGTGACGGTGGTGCCGCTGTATTTGATGATGGCCCAGCTCGGGTTGCGGAACACGTTCTGGGCGTTGGTGATTCCGTTCATGTTCGGCTCGCCGTATGCCATCTTCCTGCTGCGCGAGCACTTTCGGCTCATCCCCGACGATCTGATCAACGCCGCGTCGTTGGACGGTGCCAACACTCTGGACGTGCTGGTACACGTGATCCTGCCGTCTTCCAAGCCGGTGCTGGCCGCGTTGACGATGATCACCGTGGTCTCCCAGTGGAACAACTTCATGTGGCCGTTGGTGATCACCAGCGGGCGCAAGTGGCGGGTGCTGACGGTGGCCACCGCGGATCTGCAGTCCCGGTACAACTCGCAGTGGACGCTGGTGATGGCGGCGACGACGGTGGCGATCGTGCCGCTGATCGCGCTGTTCGTGGTATTCCAGCGTCACATCGTCTCGTCGATCCTGGTGTCGGGTCTGAAGTGAAGCGGCTGCGGTTCTCCACTCTGTTCGCCGGTTCGTTGCTGTTGGTGGTGGTGCTGCTGTTGACGACGGCGGTGATGATGGGGCGCTCGAGCGACGACGGCAAGATCGTGGTCACCGTGCGATTGTGGGCCGAGCCGATCGCGCGGGCGTATCGGGATTCGTTCGCCGCGTTCGGCCGGGCCCACCCCGACATCGAGGTGCGCCTGGACATGGTGGCGTTCTCCAACTACTTCGACACCCTGCGCACGGACGTGGCCGGCGGTAGTGCCGACGACATCTTCTGGATCTCCAATGCCTACCTCGACGCCTACGCCGACAGCGGTCGGTTGATCCGGATCGGCGAGCCTGCTGCGGACTGGGAACGCTCGGTGGTCACCCAGTTCACCCACAGCGGGTCGTTGTGGGCGGTGCCGCAGCTGACCGACGCGGGAATCGCGGTGTTCTACAACGCCGACCTGCTGGCCGCCGCCGGTGTCGATCCCGCAGAACTTTCCGACATGCGCTGGAGTCCCGGTAGTGACGACACGCTGCGGCCGCTACTGGCCCGGCTCACCATCGACGCCGACGGGCATCGCGCCGATGCACCGGATTTCGAGTTCCGCCGGGTCCGCCAGTGGGGGTACAACGCCGCCAACGACCCGCAGGGCATTTACCTCAACTACATCGGATCCAACGGCGGGGTGTTTCAGCGCGGCAACGAGTTCGCGTTCGACAATCCCGAAGCCTCGGCAGCATTCGGTTACCTCGTCGGCCTGATCAACCACGACCACGTCGCGCCACCGGCGTCGGACACCAACGACAACGGCGACTTCTCGCTCAACCAGTTCCTGGCCGGCAAGATGGCGCTGTTCCAGTCCGGCACCTACAGCCTGGCCGCGGTGTCCCGCGACGCCACCTTCCGGTGGGGTATCGCGCTGCTGCCGACCGGTCCGGGCGGCCGGGTGAGTGTCACCAATGGCATTGCCGCAGCCGGTAATTCGGCGTCCAAGCATCCCGATGCCGTACGTCAGGTGCTGGCCTGGATGGGTAGCGCCGAGGGGAATGCGTACCTGGGACGCGAGGGTGCGGCCATCCCGGCGGTGCTGTCGGCCCAGCCGGGCTACTTCGCCTACTGGAAAGCCAGGGGCGTGGACGTCGCGCCGTTCTTCACCGTGCTCGACGGGCCGCGCATCCCGGCTCCCGGCGGGGCCGGGTTCGCTGCCGGCAACGAGGCGCTCCAGCCGTACTTCGACGATATGTTCTTGGGCCGCGGCGATATCGCGACGACGTTGCAGCAGGCGCAGGTGGCGGCTAATGCCGCAGCCCGGCGTTAACTCCGCCGCACCTGACTGTGCGTCGACGCCAGGCACAAAGAGGCCAAGAACGGCGGGCTGGACCACATGCGCCTCATCCGTCACGAGCCCGGAATGGTTACTTGAAAGCCCGCCTCCGAGCGACTTTCTCACCGTGCGCGACTTTTGACCGAGCCGGCAGGGCAGCGTTGTAGAGGGTGCTAGCCGAGACGGATGCTGCAGAACATCGCTGCGGCAAGGAAAGTCGCGCGTAGGTGAGAAAGTCGCTACGAGCCGGGCAACGGAAACATCGGCCGCCGGACGGGGGACCGTCGTCAACCGACACCACACCCGGGCAGCGCCCCCGGCTCGTCACGCTGGCGTGACGCTCGACGCCCGCAGCCACGCTGGCGTGACGCTCGACGCAGCCAGCCCCCGCTCGCCACGCTGACGTAACGCTCGACGCCCGCAGCCACGCTGACGTGACGCTCGACGCAACGCCGCCCCCGGCTCGTCACGCTGGCGTGACGCTCGACGCCCGCAGCCACGCTGGCGTGACGCTCGACGCAGCAGCCCCCGGCTCGTCACGCTGACGTGACGCTCGACGCCCGCAGCCACGCTGGCGTGACGCTCGACGCAGCCAACGCCCGCAAAACGCAACAGAGCGGCCAGAAACGCTAACCCGGCAACACCAGCACCGGCACCGGGCTGTGCCGAATGATCTTGCCGCTGCGCGCCCCCAGGAACACCCGCCGGATGTCGCCGCGCGGCGAGGTGCCCATCACCAGGATCTCCCCGTCCACCCATACGGTGCTCGACAGTGCCTCCGCCCAACTGTGCGCGGTGACGACCTCGAAGTCGACGTCGTCGGGGACGGTCAGCTGAGACTGGATCTCGCGCGCCTGTGACGCCCACGCCTCCAGCACGGCGTCCTCGGCGTCCAACCCCACCTCCGGCGGATACATGGTCCGACCCCGCACCGCGAAGGTGATCACCCGCAGCGGCACCGAGAACCGCTCGGAGTACTCCACGCAGCGGCGCACCACCTCCGCCGACTGCGGGGTAGCCGAATACGCACAGGCAAGCCGCGTCAAACCCGCTGCATGAGAACGATATTCGGGCGGGCTGATCGCGACCGGCACCGGTGAGGAGTGCAGCAGCCAATCCGCGGTGGTGCCGACCACCACCAGTGCGCGCCCGCCGCTGGGCAGCGACCCCAGCACCAGCATCTCGGCGCCGACGTCCGCGACGACTTCCAGCAGTCCGCCCGACACCGACCGATGCGCCCGATGCAGGTAGCTGATATCGATCCCCTCGGCCAGCGGGAACAGAATCCGCTCGGCTTCCCGAGCCGAATTCTCGGCCAACGAATCCGCCCACTGCTCGTATTCAGCGTCCACCCGGGCCAGCGACGGCGTCAGCCACGGCCTGGGCACGATGGTGGCCACGGTCAGCGACGTCTGGAGCGTGCGAGCGGCGCCGGCGGCCAGGTTCAGCCCGGACAGGCCGACTTTGCCGGCCCGGTACCCCACGACGACGGTCACGGTGCGTCCTTGTTGAGCGCGCTGTGGTGCCGGCCCCAGGCCAGGTAGTAGACCAACGCCACCACAATCCAGCCGCAGAACGCCAGCCAGGTGTACCAGTGCAGGCTGAACAGGATGTAGCCGCAGGCCAGCACCGAAAGTGCCGGAGTCACGGGATAACCCGGCACCCGGAAGCCGCGGGGCAGGTCAGGATTTCGCACCCGCAGGATGATCACCCCGGTGGAGACCACGATGAACGCGGTCAACGTGCCGATGGACACCATGTCGGCCAGCTTGTCCAGCGGCACGAACGCCGCCAACGCCGACGCGACGATCGCCACGATCACGGTGTTGTTCACCGGCGTCATGGTGCGCGGATTCACCCTCGCGAACCGCGACGGCAGCAGCCCGTCGCGGCCCATCGCGAACAGGATCCGGGTCATCCCGTACAGGGTGACCAGCGTGACGGTGAAGATCGAGATCACCGCGCCACCGGCCAGCACTGTGCCGGCCCAGGTGCCCCGGGTGACGTTGTCGAGAATGGTTGCCAGCCCGGCGTTTTCCTGCGCCCCGAAGTTCTGCCACGGCTGGGTGCCCAACGCGGCCAGCGCGACCAGCACGTACACCCCGGTCACGATGAACAACGCCGACACCAACGCCCGCGGCATCGTCTTTTGCGGGTCCTTCACCTCATCGCCGGCGGTCGAGACCGCGTCCAGGCCGATGTAAGAGAAGAAGATGGTGCCCGCCGCCGAGCCGATGCCCGCCACCCCGAACGGGGCGAAGTCCTTGAGGTTTCCGTCGTCGAACCCGGTGAACGCGATGACCACGAACATGCCCAGCACGCCCAACTTGACCAACACCATCACCGTGTTGACTTTCGCGGATTCACTGGCGCCGCGGATCAACAGCAGGGCGCACATCACGATCAGAATGACCGCCGGCAGATTCACCCAACCGTGCGCGACGCCGTCCGGCGGCTTGTCCCACGGCGCCGCGGAAAGTGCATGCGGCAATTCGAATCCGAACAGGTTGTGCAGCAGCTTGTTCAAATACCCGCTCCACCCGACCGCCACCGCGGCGGTGGCCACCCCGTACTCCAGCAGCAGGCACGCCGCCACCACGATCGCGACCACCTCGCCCATGGTCGTGTACGCATACGAGTACGACGACCCCGAAACCGGTACCGCCGAAGCCAATTCGGCGTAACAGAAGGCGGCCAGCCCGGCTGCGACACCAGCTACCAGAAACGACACGATCACCCCGGGGCCGGCCTCGGGCACCGCCTGGGACAGCACGAAGAAGATCCCGGTCCCGATCGTCGATCCGACCCCGAACAGGGTCAGCTGGAAGGTGCCGAAACTTCGCTTCAGACCGGAGTCGGCGCCCACAGCGACTGGGGCACCACCCACCGGCCGGCGACGCAGCATCTGCTGTTTGAGGCCGATCGAAGTAACCGCCAACTCGTCAGGCCGCGGTGAGGATGGTCTGGATTGCGACGCCCGCGCCACCCACCACGACGGCGATCGCCAGCGTCACCCAGTCGGCCAGCTTGGGCCCCCGCGGATTGGCCGACAGCTGACCGGTGCCACCGCGGGCGGTGATCGCATCGCCCATCTCGTCGGCGCGCCGCAGCGTCACCGTGATGGCGGCGGCCAGCAGGTCGATCATCTCCAGCCGGCGCTGCTGACGTTTCTCCTTGCGGCTCTTCGGGGTCTGCTTGGGCCGCAATCGACGCGCGGCGTAGAGGACCTGGAATTCGTCGATCAGCATCGGGAAGGCGCGCAGCGCCAGCGCCAGCGCCACCGCCCACTCGTCGACCGGCAGCCGCAACAGCCGTAGCGGGCGGCCCAAAGTGGCTACCGCAGGACCGATTTCGGCCACATTGGTGGTGTAGGAGACCAGCCCACCGGTCGCCAGCAGTACCAGTGTCAGCGCGGTGATGCGCAGGAAGTTCAGCGTTCCGCCGAGTCCGAGTTCGACACCGGCGACCGGGATTTCCGGATCGCCGCCAGCCAGGGCGGCGGTAATACCGCCGATCGCCAACACAATCCACAACCAGCGGGGTATCGACGGCAGCGCCCCGCGGGGAATGCGGGCAATCCGGATCGCCGCCAGTACCAGCGCCGCCATGCACCCGATCGTCACCCAGCCGGGGTAGAACGCCAGCAACGCCGAAATCCCGAAGACCACCAGCAGCTTCGTTCCGGCCCACAGATCGTGGATGGGCGAGCCGCCCGGTATCGGCACCAGCAGCACGACCGGACGGCCGGGTTTGCGCTTCTCCCGCCCCGCCGGGGACGACGCCACCGTCACGACGCACCCCCTGCCGAACTGGACGCCGACGCCGATTCCAGCACGCCGTCCCGCAGATGCAGCGTCCGGGGACACAACGTCTCCATCCCGACAGCGTCGTGCGAAATGACCACCACGGTCAGCCCGGTATCGCGGCGCAGGTCTTCCAAGAGGCGCAGCAGGCCGGTCTGGCTGGCGATGTCCAAACCGGCCAGCGGCTCGTCGAGGATCAGCGCCTTCGGCGAGCACGCGAGCAACCCGGCCAGCACCACCCGGCGCATCTGGCCGCCGCTGAGCTGGTCGATGCTGCGCTTGGCCAGCGCCGGATCCAGCCCGACCACGCCGAGCGCGGCCACCACGCGGTCTTCGTCCTTGTGCGAAAAGCCGGCGGCAGAGGCGACTTCCAGGTCCACCCGGTTGCGCATCAACTGCAACCTGGCCGCCTGGAACGACAACGCGACCGCGCCGACCTGCTCGTGGGTGGGCCGCCCGTCCAGCAGGCAGGCGCCGCTGGTGGGGGTGGTCAACCCGGCCATGATCCACGCCAGCGTCGACTTCCCCGAGCCGTTGCCGCCGTGGATCAGCACGCCGTCGCCCTGCTCGACCACGAACGAAACATCGCGCAGCGCGGTCTTGGCCCACGGCGTGCCGACGCCGTACTCGTGCCCGACGTTGACGAGTTCCAGGGCTGGCGCATGGCGGGTGTCACCCACGTCCGGCGCCGGGGCCTCGGTCGCTTGGCCCATGCCGGTGTTGTCCGGCGAGTCGCTGAGTTTGATTGTGCGGTCGGCGGATTCGGCTTCGTTGCTGTAGTGCGTGATGTGCACCAGCGACATGCGGTGCCGTTTGGTCAGACCGGACAGCACGTTGAGCAGACCCTCGCGGCCCTGATGGTCGACCATCGTGGTGACCTCGTCGGCGATCAGCATCGCCGGCTCGCGGGCCAGTGCCGCCGCCAGCGCGAGGCGCTGCAGCTCACCGCCGGACAGGCTGCCGGTGTCCCGTTCAGCGAGGTCGTCCAGTCCCACTTCGCGGAGCAACTTCTCGACATCGATCTTGGTGCCCGGCGGCAGCCCCCACACCACGTCGTCGGCGACGCGGGTGCCCAGCACTTGGCTTTCCGGGTGCTGCAGCACGATCGCCGTCCCACCCAACTTGCCCAGACCCACCGCGCCGGGCCGGTGCACAGTGCCCGACGTGGGCTCCCGGCCGGCCAGGATCAGCATCAGCGTGGTCTTTCCGGAACCGTTGGCCCCGGTGATGGCGACGTGTTCGCCTTCGCGGAGTTCCATGCTGATCTCGGGCAGCGCGTCCTGGTCGG
Organism: Mycobacterium sp. NGS24; assembly: GCF_059813065.1. NCBI lineage: Bacteria > Bacillati > Actinomycetota > Actinomycetes > Mycobacteriales > Mycobacteriaceae > Mycobacterium > Mycobacterium sp. NGS24. Next base: position 59,083 of record NZ_JCALDW010000001.1, on the reverse strand, counting down.
CACCGGGATAGCGGTAGCGCACCTTGTCCAAGCGCACCGGGACCGGCCCGACGGCGGCATCCTGCGCGTCGCCGACGGCCGCGTCGAGCTTGTGCACGTCGGGCACGCCGCGCATGCGTTCCAGCAGCCGCGACAGCGCCCACCAGCCGATCAGCGACATGAACACGATCCCGATCGTCACGATGCCGAGCAGCACCAGCTGCCAGTAATGCAACGAGAAGGCGTAGGCAGATTTCAGCCAGGCACCGAGGCGCTCACCGTGCACGCCGTTCAGGAAGGACGCGAGACCGTCCACATTGGCGGTGATGGCGTCGCGCATCAGGTGCCGCAGCCGGGTCAGGATCATCAGCAGCCCGACGTTGCCGGCCGCGAAGATCACCCCGGCGATCAGCGAGGCCACGACCACCGTCGGCGTGCCCCGGTTCCGGCGTTTGATCACCCCGGTGAGCCCGCCGATGTACGCACTCTGCACCACCGCGCCCAGCCCACCGCCGCCGGCGATCAGGAAAGCGATGATGGACGCGGCGACCGTCGCGGTGAGCAACACCCGCAATCGGTACCGGTAGGCCAGAAGGCCGGTGGGCACAGTGCCCAACAGCGCCAGACCCGCGGCAAACGGCACGGCGACGGAAATGATCGCGGTCACCGCACATAACGCCGCCATCACCGCGGCCTGCGCCAATTCAGGGGGGCGCAGGGGTCCGCGCCGATGGCGCGAAGGTGATGGGCCGGGCGGTGTCACTCGACCGATTCTGCCAGGCACAGGCCCTGCACCGGCGCAGCACGTAGGACTAACCGCGATTGGTGGCGCATAGCAAAGCTATGCAACGATGAGTTCATGAGTTCGTCCGCCACGGCAAATGACGCTGAGGTCCCGCACGGCCTGGGAGCGGATCTGCTGGCCGTGGTCGCACGGCTGAATCGGCTGGCAACTCAGCGCATCCAGATGCCGCTGCCGGCGGCGCAGGCCCGGCTGCTGGCCACCATCGATGCCGAGGGCGAAGCTCGCATCGGCGACCTGGCCGCCGTCGACCACTGTTCGCAGCCCACGATGACCACCCAGGTGCGCCGGCTCGAAGAGGCCGGACTGGTCTCGCGCACCGTCGACCCCGGCGATGCGCGGGCGGTCCGCATCCGAATCACGCCTGAGGGACTGCACATGCTCAACGCGGTGCGCCGCGACCGCGCCGCCGCCATCGAACCGCAACTGGCCCGCTTGCGGCCCGCCGAACGCCAGGTGCTGGTCGACGCCGTCGACGTGCTGCGGCGGGTGTTGCAGAACGCGGCGAGCGCGCCGGGACGCAACACGCTCTGAGCCCCGATTTTGCAGGTGGATGTACCGCCTCAGCGGGTAGACACTGGTTCCAGGGCGCGAATGGTGCGCCCTGGACCGCTCTTTAGAGAAGGGTGCCGGCCATACCTGATGCCTCCCCGTTGACCGTGTGGGTCGGATCGTTGCGGTATTTCTTCACGCCGGGCCGCGACGTGATCGTGGGCCACGGCGGGCATTGCGACATCCGGTTGGACCGCCCCGGCCTGGGCGGGGTCGAGGATGCGTCCCAACCGGTCCCCGACCTGGTGCTGCGGTTCGCCGGCACCCACTGGTTGGCCGTCGATCAGAGTCAGCACGGCCTGTTCGTGGACGGCACCCGGTTGTCGACAGTGGACATCCGGGATGGCCAGACGATCGCGCTCGGCGACGCGGAGCGCGGGCCGCGACTGACCTTCCAGGTCTCTGCCGCCGACGATCCGGCTGCGGCGGCGTCCGCGACCGACCCGCACGGGGTCGCGTTGCCACCCGAATCACGGCTGGACGGGGAGCCGGCCACTGCTCAGCTTCGCGCGCAGCCCGAGGCCGAACACGATCCGGAGACCACCCGCATCCCGGCGCAGCCGGTGGTGGACGAGCCGGAAACCACGCGGCTTCCGGCGCAGACGCCTCCCACCGGCGAGCCCGAGCCGACCACCGGCCGCATCCCGGTGCAGCCGCCGCCGGTCGCCGACGAGCCGGCTACCACCCGTATTCCGATGGCGCCGCTCGACTTCTCGGGCACCGAGCAATCCCCGATGGAACGGCCCACCCGGCCGTTCCGCTTCATCCGGGCCGAACCCGCCGTCGCGCCGAGTCCGCCACCCGTGACACCGCCCGTCCCGCCGGCGCCTGGACCCGTCGACCTCGACAAGCAGCCCGAGGGGCCGGGCCTGATCAGCCGGATGAGCGAGGCGACGCGCAAACTGCTCCCTGCCCAGGACGAGCCTGCACCCGGCGAATTCACCCGACAAACCGGCCGGTTGCCGCTGCTGCAATCCGGCGCGCGGACCGTCGGGGTGACCGCCCACCAGCTCGGACTGACGCTCGACGGCCACCCGGTGCTCGCCGACGTGTCGTTCACGACCCGTCCGGGCTCGCTGATCGCCGTCGTCGGCCCGTCGGCGGCCCGCAATTTCGCGCTGACCGCAGTGCTGGCCGGCACCCGCCCGCTGACCTCCGGTGTCCTGACGGTGGACGGCCGCGACGTGCACGGCGACCCGGCGGCGATGCGTACGCGGATCGGCGTGGTGCCCCGCGACAACCGGGTCCATCTCAACCTGACCGTGGAACGCGCCCTGGGCTACGCCGCCGAACTGCGGCTGCCGTCGAACACTTCGGTGGAAAACCGCACCCGGATCGTCGAGCAGGTTCTCGACGAGCTCGAGCTGACCCCGCACCGCAAAACCAAGGTGGCCAAGCTGCCCCCCGAGCTGCGCCGGTGCGCGTCGCTGGCGGTCGAACTGCTGGCCCGGCCGACGATGCTGGTGGTCGACGAGCCTGCCGCCGGGTTGGATCCGCAGCAGGAGCACCACCTGATGACGATGTTGCGCCGGCAGGCCGATCTGGGCTGTGTGGTCGTGATGGCGGTGACGTCGCCCGGCTCGCTGGGCTACCTCAGCCTGTGCGATCAAGTGCTGGTGCTGACTCCCGCCGGCCGGCTGGCCTTCGCCGGGCCACCCGCGCAGCTGGAATCGATGTTGGGCACCACCGACTGGTCCCAGATTTTCGCCCGCGTGGCCGCCGACCCCGACGGCGCCCACTACGCGTTCCAGCTCCGGCAGCAGGAGGTTGCTCCCCCGCCACCGTCGGTCGCCCATCCCGAACGCACCCCGCCCGCCCTCGGCTTCGGCCAGCAGGTCCGGCTGGTGGTCCGCCGCCAGGTCCGGATGGTGTCCGCCAACCCGGTGCAGGGGTTGTTCCTGCTGCTGCTGCCGGTCGCGTTGGGCTGTCTGACGCTGCTGATCCCCGGCAATTCCGGGCTGGGACGAGCGGGTTCGTCGTCGAGCAACACCCACGAAGCCGTCGAGATCCTGGCCGCGCTCAACTTCGGCGCGGTGCTGCTGGGCACCACCGCCACCATCAGCGCCCTGGTCAGCGAGCGGCGGGTGTTCCGGCGGGATCAGCAGGTCGGGTTGTCGGCGTCGGCGTACCTACTGGGCAAGATCGTCGTGTTCGGCGTCGTCGCCGCGGTGCAGGCGGCAATTCTGAGCGTCATCGTCCTGGCGGGCAAAGGCGGACCCAGGCACGGCGCCGTCCTGCTGGGCAGCGCGGATTTCGAGCTGTATGTCAGCGTGGCCGCGACGGCCGTCGTCTCGGCCATCGTCGGGCTGGCGCTGTCCTCGCTCGGCAGATCGGTCGGCGAGGCGGTGGCGCTGGCGGTGCCGGCGTTGCTGGCCTCGCTGTTGTTCGCCGGCGGTCTGATGTCGTTGGTGGGCACCTGGGTGTATGACCAGGTGTCCTGGTTCATCCCGGCGCAGTGGGGGTTTGCGGCCGCGGCGTCCACGGTCAACCTGCGCCGGGTCGACAAACTGGCCGCTCAGAACGCCATGTGGGCGCACTACTCCGGCTGGTGGGTGTTCGACATGCTGATGCTGGCGGTCCTGGGGTTGGCGTGGGCCGGACTGGTTCGATACCGGTTGCGCGTGCCTGCTACATCGCCAACAGCACGAACTGGGTGATCTGGGTGGCTGCGAAATTGTCGTCGCTGACCAGCACCACCGACTGACGCCGGTCGGGCAGTCTCGGTCCGAGAGTGATGCCTTCGACGTTGTCCAGCGGATGGACCGCGGACAGGTCGACTGCCAGCGACTTGGTCATCGGCGTCAGCGCGGCTTCCCGCATCGACGGCAGCGCCGAGATGTCGGTCGCCGCGCCGATTTCGGCGCGGTAGATGCGCACGACCGCAGGTATGGCGGTGGAGCGTTCCAGCACCAGGAACGTGGTGTCGGTCAGCGCCACGAGGTCAGAGACCGCGTTACGGTCGACGCCGCGCCCGGGTGGGTCCATGGGGTAGGCGTACTGAGCGGTGGGCGCGGCGGTGGCGACATCGAATCTGGTGATGCGAGTCAACACCTGGTGTTCCCCGTCGGCCACCGGCCCGTCCTGGTAGCCGGGGTCTTCCATCGCGGCGAACAGCGACGCACCGCTGGGCGTGAGAGTCAGCCCCTCCAGCGCGAGGTTGCGCCGCGGCCCGGTGCGTGCCGCGGACATCTTGAGGTTGGCGGGCAGGGTGAACTCCCCCTGATAGCCGCCGTCGAGTCCGGCGATGCGCACCCACGGATCGAGCAGCACCGGCTCCCGCTCGGTCAGTCGCTCCCCTTCGGAGCTCCAGTACAGTCGCTGCCAACCCGCGTCGAAAGCGATGCCCTCCGGGTCCGGCGGCACCACCGGCGGGTCCAACGGGCCGAACACCGCTCCGGACCGGTCCCGCAAAGGGCGCCCGCCGATGCAGGTGGCTTCGTCAATCCCGTTGTCTGACAACGACAACCGGAAGGTGTAGAACCGGGCCGGCGCTTTCCCGGAGCGGTCGTCGCTGATGACGTAGTAGATCTGACGCTGCGGGTCGTAGCTGATGCCCGACAGGCCGCCGACGACGGTGCCGTCGCACACCGCTCCGGAAGCGAGCTGCATCTGGCCGAGATAACTCAGCAGCGGCGCCGCGTGCGACGCAGGCGGCCCGGCAGCGCAGCCGGCCAGCCCCAGGGCCAGCAGCTGGGCCACCAACCGGTGCCGCATCAGACATAGCGCCTGACGCGAGTGCAGTACTCGTCGAATTCGCGGCCGTGCTGCTCGCGTAGGAACTTTTCTTCCCGCAACACCTGGCGGTGGAACAGCCAGGTTCCTGCGAACAGGTAGAACAGCGGAACCCAGTTGGGGAACACCAACAGCTGGCCCACCAAGAACAGGAAAAAGCCGACGTAGATCGGGTTGCGACTGACCGCGAAGACGCCGGAGGTGACCAGGCGGCCAGGTTTGTCGACGTCGATGCCCACCCGGAAGCTGCGGCCGAACGACACCAGGCTCCACACCAGCACGCCGATGGCGCACGCGCACAGGCCCACTCCGACCCAAGCGGCCACGCTGGACTGGAAAAACCGCTGATTACTGACCAGCGGCCAGCCGAACGCCGCCGCGAAGATCGTGTAGAAGTAGAACGACGCCACCGGCGGGATCGCGAAATCGCTGTTGTCCAGGTTCCCGAAATGCAGGGCCTGGGTGCCGGTTCGCTTGAGCACTATCAGTCGTCCGGCCACCGTGCCGAACAGCAGCACCACCATGAGTGCGGCCAGATACTGCGGCATCGCCGACCCCCTTTGTCGCCCAGCAAACCTAACGATTCCACGACACCGCAAGGCCGGGAAGTGCGACTTGTTCCGGCAGCGCGGACGACGGGCTACGGTCGTGGAATGGCGTCAGACAACAAGACCACAGCTGATCATCTCCGCGACGCGCTGGACGGGCGGTGGCGCGATGTGAAGAACGAGGTACGCGCCAAGCTGTCCCAGGAGGCGTTCCGTCCGCACTACACCCCCAACACCGTCATCGCCCGGGCCAAGGTGGCCGAGCAGATGCAGATGATGGCTGCCTCCGGCATCTCTGACGAAGGTTTCCGCAAAGAGCACGGCGGCACCGGCGACGTCGGGGCGGCGGTCACCATGATCGAGATGCTGGCCATGTCGGATCTGTCGCTGATGGTCAAAGCCGGGGTGCAGTGGGGGTTGTTCGGCGGGGCGGTGGAGAACCTCGGCACCGAGCGCCACGGGTCCTACATCAAGGACATCATCTCCCTGGACCTGCTCGGCTGTTTCGCGATGACCGAGACCGGACACGGCAGCGACGTGCAGTCGCTGGAGACGACGGCGACCTACGACGCCGACACCCAGGAGTTCGTCGTGCACTCCGAGACACCCTCGGCACGCAAGGACTACATCGGTGGTGCGGCCGAAACCGCCCGTATGGCAGCGGTGTTCGCGCAGTTGATCACCCATGAAGACGGTGAGCCGGTCAACCACGGGGTGCACTGCCTGCTGGTACCGATCCGCGACGAGGACGGCGACGACCTGCCGGGCGTGACCACCTCGGACTGCCAGTACAAGGGCGGGTTGCCCGGAGTGGACAACGGCCGCATCATGTTCGACCACGTCCGCGTTCCGCGGGAGAACCTGCTCAACAAGTACGGCGACGTCGCCGAGGACGGGACCTACAGCTCGCCGATCGACAACCCGAACCGCCGCTTCTTCACCATGATCGGCACCTTGATCCGGGGCCGGGTCACCGTAGGCGGCAGCGCGGGCAACGCCGCTCGCGTCGCATTGGACATCGCCACCCGATATGCGTTGCAGCGCAGGCAGTTCACTTCACCCGACGACGACGAGTCCGAAGTGCTGATCATGGACTACCTGGTGCACCAGCGCCGGCTTTTCCCGTTGATCGCGCGGTCCTACGCACTGCAGTTCGCGCAGAACGAGCTGGTCTCCAAGACCCACGACCTGCAGACCGCCGACGTGGTGGACGCCGACGAGCAACGTGAGCTGGAAGCCCGCGCGGCCGGCCTGAAAGCGGCCAACACCTGGCACGCGTCGCGGGCCATTCAGGAGGCCCGGGAGGCGTGTGGCGGTGCGGGATACATGGCCGAGAACCGGTTGATCGCGCTGCGCGGCGACACCGACGTGTTCACCACCTTCGAGGGCGACAACCACGTGCTGACCCAGCTGGTCGCCAAGGAGCTGCTGACCCAGTACGCCGACGACATCAAGAGCATGAGCCCGGTGGAATGGGTGCGGTTCGCGGCCAACACCGTCGGTGACCGGGTGATGAAACGCACTGCGGCCGAAGCGATTATGCAACGCATCGTCGACTCGCGGCAGGACAGCGAAGAGGAAGGCAGCCTGTTCAACCGCGGCACTCAGGTCAGCATGTTCGAGGACCGGGAGAACTATCTGCTGTCCTCGGTCGCCCGCCGGCTACAGGGCAAGTCCAAGGAGATGTCGGCCTTCGACGCCTTCAACGCGGTGCAGGATCACGTGCTGCATGCGGCCCAGGCGCACATCGACCGGGTGGTGCTGGAGGCGTTCGTCGCCGGCATCGACGCGTGCCCGGACAGCGAGACCCGCGAGCTGCTCGACGTGGTCTGCGACCTCTACGCGCTGTCGGTGATCGAAGAGGACAAGGCCTGGTTCATCGAGCACACGTACCTGTCGACCGAACGGGCCAAGGCCGTGACCCGCGGCATCAACGACCGGTGCCGGGTGCTGCGTCCGCACGCCCGGACGCTGGTCGACGGGTTCGGCATCCCTGAGCCGCTGCGCTACGCCGAGATGCTGCACCCGGAGAATCTGCCCGACTAGCTTCGGGGGATGGGCCCGAGCGCTTTGAGCTTGCCGTCGGGTCCGATCTGGAACTTCACCGTGCCGCGGCCGCTGGGGCAGCACTCCTCGTCGTTGCCCTTGCGCCACTGGTATTGCACGGTGACGGTGTCGTCGCTGGGCGCCAACACGGTGATGTAGGGCCGCGGATCGGGCGTGGGCGAGCCCAGCGGGATGTTGTGGTCGAAGAACAGCAGCTGCTGCGGGGTCGATTCGGAGGCGATGGTCGGGATGATCTGCACCCAGTGCAACCGGCACTTGCGGGTGCGGCCGCGGCCGATCTCCACCCATTTCGAGCCGGCCACCTCGACCGGAACCGCGGCGATGGCCTGCCGGATCGTGTCGGCGGTGGGGCCGTCGGATTCGTTGCAGCTGTCCGGTTTGGCGGCCGGTGGCGGCGACGGTTTGTCGTCGCAGCCGACAGCCAGCAGGCTCATCAACACGACGATCGCGCTCCAACGACGCACGTCGCGAGCCTAAACGACTCGTCCCGACCCGGCGTCGGCCTCCCCCGGGCGCTGATTCTGCGCTGATGGCGGGGTTCCCGCATTTTGTCGCCACCACCGCAGGGTGAACGCGCTCGTGGGTCACCGGCGCCGACCTTGCGATGACCTGTGAATGTACTCCCGGTTCCGTCAAAACCGCAGCTACAGGCCGAAATTCGGGATGCTCGACGCTAATCTGGGCGCAGGGCGCTGGTCGACACGTGAGCCCGAGGTTCCCCGCAGCGCACAGTGCGGTGCAGCGGGTTGCGAGATCTCCGTAAAGCGGCGGAAACCTCGGATGCGTCGAAGCGAAACATCGTCGTAGCACGATTTTGCACATATTCCGCTGCACCATCCGGGGAGGACGAGGGCACTATGCAGTCCGAGCAGGACACCGTGCACACCATGTGCGCGTACTGCGGTGTCGGCTGCGGACTCGTGTTGCAGATCACAACGGACCCCGAAAGCGGCCGTCGTCACATCGTGAAATCAGTTGGGCGTCAAGATCATCCGGCAAACTTCGGCCGGCTGTGCACCAAAGGCAAGACCACCGCTGACCTGATGACCGCGCCGGGTCGCACAGAGTGGGCGTATACCAGGACCGACCGGGGGCAACCACTGGAAGCAGTGGACACCGACACCGCGATCACCGCGGCCGCGCAGCGACTGCGCGCCGTCATCGACGAGCACGGCCCGGATGCCGTCGCGCTGTACGTGTCCGGCCAGCTGTCGCTGGAGGCGCAGTACCTGGCGAACAAGCTGACCAAGGGCTTCATCGGCACCAACCAGATCGAATCCAACTCGCGGCTGTGCATGGCCGGGGCCAGTTCGGGCTACAAGCTGTCGCTGGGCGCGGACGGACCGCCGGGCTCCTACCAGGATCTCGACCACGCCGACGTGTTCTTCGTCATCGGATCCAACATGGCCGACTGCCACCCGATCCTGTTCCTGCGCATGATGGATCGGGTCAAGGCGGGCGCCAAACTGATCGTCGTCGACCCCCGCCGCACCGCCACCGCCGCCAAGGCCGACCTGTTCCTGCAGATCGCGCCGGGCACAGATCTCGCGCTGCTCAACGGTTTACTGCAACTGATCGTCGAAAATGGGCACACCGACGACGATTTCATCGCTGAGTTCACCACCGGGTGGGAGGTGATGCCCGGCTTCCTGAAACAGTTCACCGTCGACGCGGTCAGCGAAACCACCGGCATCCCAGCCGAAGACATCCGCACGGCGGCCCGCTGGATCGGGGAAGCCGCCAACTGGGTCACCTGTTGGACGATGGGCGTCAACCAGAGCACCCACGGCACCTGGAACACCAACGCGATCTGCAATCTGCACCTAGCCACCGGCGCGATCTGCAAGACCGGCAGTGGCCCATTCTCCCTGACCGGGCAGCCCAACGCCATGGGCGGACGCGAAATGGGTTATATGGGACCAGGATTGCCCGGGCAGCGGTCGGTGACCTGCGCCGAGGACCGAGAGTTCACCGAGGATCTGTGGGGCATCCCGCACGGCTCGCTGCGTACCGATGTCAGCGACGGGGTGATCGACATGTTCTCCCGGATGGCCGACGGTCAGATCAAGGCCTGCTGGATCATCTGCACCAATCCCGTTGCCACCGTGGCCAATCGAAAGACCGTGCTGGCCGGTCTGGAGAAAGCCGAATTGGTGATCACCCAGGACGCATTCCTGGAGACCGAGACCAACGAGTACGCCGACATCGTGCTGCCGGCCACGTTGTGGACCGAGTCCGACGGGGTGATGGTCAACTCCGAGCGCAACCTGACCTTGTTCGAGGCGGCCGTGCAACCGCCGGGCCAGGCACTGCCGGATTGGCAGCTGATCGCCCGAATCGCCGGTGCGATGGGCTTTGCCGACTCCTTCACCTACGCCTCGGCCGAAGATGTTTTCGAGGAGATCAAGCAGTTCTGGAATCCCAGGACCGGCTACGACCTTCGCGGTGTCAGCTACCAGCGACTGCGGACCACCCCGGTGCAGTGGCCATGCCCACCCGGGAGCACCGCGGACCGCAATCCGATCCGCTACCTCAACGACGGCGTCAGCCAAGACCGCCGCGTCCTTGACGACGGTCACCAGCCCCGGCTGACCTTCCCGACTGCGGACGGCCGGGCGGTGTTCTTCGCCCGCCCGCACCTGCTGCCTGAAGAAATGCCCGACGCCGATTATCCGCTGCTGCTCAACACCGGCCGCCTGGCGCACCAGTGGCACACGATGACCAAGACCGGCAAGGTCGCAAAGCTGAACAAGCTGAACCCCGGCCCCTTCGTCGAACTTCACCCCGACGACGCCGACCGGTTGCAGATCTGCGACGGCGACCGCGTCGAGGTGGCGTCGCGCCGGGGCCGCGCCGTACTGCCCGCCGTGGTCACCGACCGCGTACTGCCCGGCAACTGCTTCGCGCCGTTCCACTGGAACGACGTGTTCGGCGAGTACCTCTCGATCAACGCGGTCACCAACGACGCCGTCGACCCGGTATCGCGCCAACCGGAGTACAAGGCCTGCGCGGTAAACCTGACCAAGGTGGCCGCCGTGCAGGGCGACCCGGTCGACGAGCTCTACCGCGTCCCGCGTAGCGGTCTGGCCCAGATCGACGCCATCGCCGAGTTCCTCGGCGTGGCGGCCGAGGCGATACCCGAGTTCGACGCGCATGGTCGCGCCTACCTCGCCGGGCTGCTGACCGGGCTGGGCACGAAAGGCACTCCGACAGTTCAACCGCCCACGCTGCCCGACAGCGCACCGTTCGACGACCGTGCCCGGATGTGGGTGAACGGCGTGCTGGCGGGCATGTGGTCGCCGCAGTCACCGTCGGCCGGGTCCCGGACCGTGCTGCTGTGGGCTTCGCAGACCGGCAACGCCGAGGAACTCGCTGCCGACATCGCCGGGCGGTTGCGTGCCGCTGGGATGTCGATTGAGCTGCGCGGCATGGATGACTTCCCCACCGGGGACCTGGCGTCCACCCCTGAACTGCTGGTGATCACCAGCACGACTGGTGACGGCGACCCGCCGGACAACGGCGCGGAGTTCTGGCAGGCGCTGACCGCACCGGACGCCCCCCGCCTGCCCGACACCCGATACGCCGTGCTGGCGCTCGGTGATTCCAACTACGACGACTTCTGCGGGCACGGTCGCAAACTCGACGCCCGACTCGCCGAACTGGGCGCGACCCGCATCATCGACCGCGTCGATTGCGAACCCGACTACGAGGACGCCGCCGCGCGCTGGGCGACCGACATCCTGGGGTCCTTCGCCCGCACACCGACCGTTGCGGTGCGAGCCGCCACGAAGTACTCCAAGAAGCAGCCGTTGGTTACCGATCTCATCCGCAACACCACGCTGAGTCGGCCGGAGTCGGCAAAAGACGTGCGCCAGTTGGTTTTTCACGTCCCCGAGGGAACGGTGTGCTACGAGGCGGGTGATGCGCTGGGTGTGTGGCCGCACAACAGCGACGCATTCGTCGACGAATGGCTGACCGTCACCGGCCTCGACGGACACACTGAAGTGCAGGTCGCCCAACACGGTTCGATGTCGTTGCGTGCCGCCCTGACCGACCGGTTCGAGATCGCCCACATCAGCCCGGACCTGCTGCGCTTCGTGTGCGAGCGCACCGCGGATTCGGGTGCGACCATGCAGCTCGCCGCGTTGATGAAGCCGGAAAACAAAGGCGCACTGGCAGATTGGTCCTGGGGACGCCAGTCGGTCGATCTGCTCGCCTGGGCGCCCGTCACCGCCTCCGCCGAGGAATGGCTCGACATCCTCAAGCCCCTGCAGCCGCGGCTGTATTCGATCTCGTCCAGTCCCAAAGAGCATCCGGGCGAGGTGCACCTGACGGTGGCGCCGGTGCGCTACAACTTTGCGGGCGTGCCGCGGCGCGGAGTGTGCTCGACGTATCTGGCCGACCGCTCCCCCAGTGACCGGATCGCGGTGTATGTGCGGACATCGAAGAACTTCCGGCCGCCGAGCGACCCGCAGACCCCGATGATCATGGTGGGCCCCGGCACCGGGATCGCTCCGTTTCGCGGATTTCTGCAGGAACGGCGCGCGCTCGGCCACAGCGGTCCTAACTGGCTGTTCTTCGGTGAGCAGCATGCCGCCACTGATTTCTACTACCGCGACGAGATCCAGGCGATGCATGCCGACGGTTTGCTCACCGAGCTGGACCTGGCGTTTTCCCGCGACCAGCGCGAGAAGGTGTACGTCCAGCACCTGATGCGCAAGCGGGGTGCGCAACTGTGGCGATGGTTGCAGGACGGGGCCCAGCTGTACGTCTGCGGCAGCGCCGATCCGATGGCGAAAGACGTGGACCAGGCCATCTGCGACATCGCTGCCGAGCACGGCAACCTCTGTATCGAAGACGCCCGGGCCTTCGTCGGTTCGCTGCGAACTGACAGGCGCTACCACCGCGACGTGTACTGACACGCGATTCTGGGTAACTCCGTAATTTGACGGAAACGTCACGAGGCCGTAGCTGAAACATCGGAGTCGCACCATTTCACCCAGGAGTTCGCGCACTCAAGGGAGGGTCGCAGACGTGGGTCGGGATTCGAATGGTCCGAAAAACGGTGCGTCATGTCCGCTGCACTGCGGTGCGCGCAACGATGACGCCCCCGCTGACCAGGTCGATTGGGCTGGACTGCCGGTCAATCTGGACTTCGCGTTCTCGCCGAGCCAGCGGGACAAGGTTTATGCGCAGCACCTGAAGTTTCGGCGTGGCACGCTGCTGCGCCGTGCGTCCGCCGACGTCACGCAGGACTGCGTCTGCGAGATGTCGGACTACGGGCGGGCCGACGCCGCAGCCATGTAGCGCGCGCCGGTGCTACCAACTCCGGGAAGATCCCACAGCCACCTTCGGGTTACGGCTGTGAAAGACGAGACGGATGTGACTCAGGCGCACTAATTTTCGGCGTCCGCCACCGGCAGGCCCTCATCCGCCCAGGCGCCGAATCCACCGAGCAGATCCGCGACGTCGAAACCCGCCGCCTGGAACAGGCTGGCCGCAATCATCGAACGGGTGCCGCTGGCGCAGTAGGTCACCACCGGAGCGGACTTGTCGAACTCGTCGAGGGAATCGACCAGCGCGGGCAGCGGGACGTGGCGGGCGCCCGGCACCACGCCGTCCTCGACCTCGGCTTTGCCGCGCACGTCGACGATCTGCAGGTTCGGAGTCGAGTCGCGCCGTTGCTCCAGCTCAGCGGCGCGGTAGCGGCGGGTGGTCGCGATCAGCTCCGGGCGCTCGTCGGACACCGCCGACAGGTCGTCCAATTGGCCCAGCACGCGGTCCAGCCCCACCCGCGCCAGGCGGAGCCGGGACTCCCCCGCTTTCTCCGGATCGCCTACTAAGACAATGTCGCGGTCGATTTCCACTGCGCCGCCGGCCCATTCGGCGAACCGCCCGGACAGGCTGACGTTGATGGCACCGCGAAGGTGACCGGCCGCGAAGTCCTCGGGCTCGCGGCTGTCCAGCAACGTCACGCCTGCCGCCGCGTGTTTTTCCACGATGTCGATGCCGAACACGTTCGGCGGGCCGTCGTTGAGCAGTGGGCGCCGCTCTCGGTTGCGGTGCGAGTCGTATTCGAAGTAGCGCGGTTGGGTCGCCTGATCCGAGGTCAGCGATGCGACGAACTCGGCTACGTTGTCGATCTTGGCCGCGTAGTTGGTCTCCCGCTGTTCGCCGATCGTGGAGTAAGTTTCGCTGGAAAGCTGCTTGCCGCACGTCGACCCGGCCCCGTGCGCGGGAAATACGCGGGTGGCGTCGGGCAGCGTGAGCAGCTTGCCGTGCAGCGTCTCGTAGAGTGTGCGGGCCAGGTCCTCGGCTGAAATGCCTTCATCGGCAAGCAGATCCGGCCTTCCGACGTCGCCGACAAAGAGCGCGTCGCCGGTGCACACCCCGTAAGGCACCTCGTCGTCCGGGTACTCGTAGACCACGACGGAAATCGACTCCGGGGTGTGACCCGGGGTCGCCAAGATTTCGAAAGTGACTTCGCCCAACGAGATTCGCTGCCCGTCGTGCAGCGGCTCGACCGGGAACTCGACCCGGGCGTCCTTGCCGTAGGAGATCACCGCCCCGGTCGCGGCCGCGAGTTCCAAGTGGCCGCTGAGGAAGTCGGCGTGGATGTGGGTTTCAATCACCCGTTCGATCGTCAGGCCGTTTTCGGCGGCTTCCTGCAGGTATTCGTCGATGTCGCGGCGGGGATCGACAACCACGGCACGTCCCGAGCTTTCGTCGCCGATGAAGTACGAAGCCTGCGAAAGGCATTCCAGATAGTGCTGTGTGAAGATCATCGAGTCTTCCTCCTGAGCCCTTGAGGCAGATTTAACGCAGGGTTCCCCCGCGGCGCGGCGCCGTAACCCCGGGCCACGACGATCACGCCGAACCCGGGACGTTCACCCCGTTCGCGCAGCACACGGTGACTGGAATCGCGGTGAGCCGAAGTCATCGGCCCCGCGGTTCGGGCTGCCCGTACAGCGCGACAACCACGCTGCGGTCCAGGCTGTTGTTGGACCACACCCCCATCGCGGTATTGGCGCAATCGCGCATGATCGCCACATAGTCCGGGTTGTCGAACCATTGGTGGAACACCTCGAGGCTGCTGATGGCCAACGCCGGGTTGATCGCGACGGTTTCGGCCACCTTGCCGCGAAAGCCCGCCGCGGCGGCCCGGGACTGTGCCGTCGATCCGTCAGACCCGATGTCGGCGTAGATGTTTCGGTTGTTGATCAGGTCGTCGGCGTGCCATTGGGCGGCCAGATACAACGAGTTGTTCATGTTCACATCGTTGGTGCAACCCGCCTGATGCTGAGCCGTGTACACCCCGGAGACGACACTGTCGTTGAGCCGCTTGTTATCTGCGACGGCGCTGGGGGCTGTCACCAGCAGGATGAGGCCGGCAACCGCCGGGGCGTGCAGCCGGTTCATACCGGGTCGAAATGTGACACGAGCCAGCGGCCGTCGACCTTATCCAGCACCACCCGGATCACCGGCTGGGTATCGGTGGGGGTGCCGCCGTCGCCGATGGTGACGGTCTGGTTGACGAACAACAGCACGACGGCGTGGTTTGCGCTCGCCGACACCGAGGACGCCGCGCTGACTTTCGCGGCCGCGGCGATGCGCTTCTCTCTCGCGCCGGGGATGACGACCTGGCGGGTCAGCGCGGTGTAGGCGTCCTTGAACTCGCCGGTTAACCGTTCCCGGGCGGCAGTGAGATCTTTATCCGCTGACTCGGGGGTATAGGACAGCATGGCCACCGCGTCGTCGCTGGCGACCCGCACCGACTCGGTTCCGGCCTGGCCCACGTCCGTGTTCGAAGCATCCCATTTGAAGTAACCCGCGGCCGCCGCGAGCAGCAGTGCGATGCCGGGTAGTACCGCAAAGGCCAGCAGCCGCAACCACGGGACCGAGGTCCTTGCAGGCTCCAACTCGGCGGTCGGCTCGGCCGCGTCGTTGTCGTCGGGTTCCGGTGTGGTGTCGTCGTCCAGCGATTCCTCGTCTGCGGGAGCTGCTTCGACGATCCGCTCGCTCAGTGTCGTCATGGCACAAACACCACGTTCGACATCTTGGCTTCGTCACCGACGGCCTGGACTTCGATGCGCATCCGCCATTCCCGGGGCGCCTCCTCGCCGGCCGCGGTCCGCGATTTCACCGCGACCGCCACCAGCACCTGCGCTGAGTCACCGCGCTGGGATTCCAGCCCGGCATCGGTGACCGTGCCTTCCGACTTCGACTGCGCCACTTTGACCAGTTCCACGAACGGCTTGGCGCGACGCTCGAAATCGTCCCGGAACGCCCCCGTGGCCAGGTCGATGATGCGCTGCACGTCGGTGTCGATCTGCGTGTAGTCCAACGTGGTGAGATTCACCGCGCCCTGCCGTGCGGCCCGGATGAACAGCTCACGCTGGGCCTGCGCCCGGTGCTGCGCGTAGTCGCGGTAGCCCAGCCAACCGGTCAATCCGGTGAGCGCGGCCACGACCAGCGCGGCGGCCACCAGCGCACGCCCGACCCGGGAGAGGCGCCCGAACGGGTTGCGCAACCGGAGTGGTCTCGCGCGGTCGTCGACAGCCTCCTCCGCCACGCCGTCGTCGACATCTGTCTCGTCGACGTCATCAGCTTCTTTCGACAAGCTGACCTTCTGCTCTTCGGGCTGCTCAGCCATGTTGCTCCTAACTACGGTGACGGCACCAGCAGTGACTGCCAGTTCTTGGCACGCGGGTGCGCCAAATCGGCCTCGGTGTAACGACGCCCGTCGGGCCCCACATACTCACCCGTGGCCGGGTCGTAGGTGGCGACCGCGATCGGCGGGGGCGGCGGCGCGGTACCGCGCGGCGGCGGCAGCCGCGGATCCTGTCCGGGCGGGTACTGCGGGACACCCTGGCCGGTGGTGGTGGCGTTGGGGTCGCCCTTCCAGTGGTAGCCCTCGTTGAGCGGCACGTACTCCTCGTCGCTCTCGCACAACTCGACGGTCGGGGCACGTTTCCACGGCTTGGTCTCACACGGAATATTGCGCGCGCCACGAACATTGAGTTCGGAATCCTGCGGCAGTCGGCAATACAGTTCGGCCGCCGGCCGGTCCGGGGCATCCACACTGGCCGGTGAACGCCGCTGCGTGGGCGGCAGGAAGCCGGTGGTGCAGGGCGGCGGCAGGTTCATGTTGAGGTTGAAATCCAGGTAGAAGCCCTTGTAGTCCTGCTTGGTGCCGACGTTGGGCACCAGCGAGCCCGCCATCACCGCGATGCCCTGCGGCAGCAACACCAGGATCTGTTCGATGTCGTGCCGGTAGACGAAGGCGATGTCACCCAGGCTCACCAGGTTGGCAAACAGCACCGGTACCGCGGGCGCGACCCGATCGAACAGCGCACGGCCCTCCTCCAGCCCGGAACTGCCCTGCGCCAACAGGTCTCGCAGAGCCGCATCCTGCGCCTGGAACTGCGCGGTGATGGCTGCCGTTCGACGGGCCCAGGTGGCTATCGCATCCGACGTCTGCACTTGGGAGTTCAACACCGGCGGGGCCTGGTCGATCAGGGTGGCCAGTGGGTCGACGGTGCGGCCGCCGGCGTTCGCCAATGCCGTTGACCCGTCCACGATCCGGGACAGCTCGGGTCCCATCCCGCCCACCGCACGATTGGCCTCGTCCATCACGGTGCGCAGATTGTTGCGCGGAATCGCTTGCAGCGCACGGTTGGTCATGTCGAGCAGCCGCCCGATGTCGACCGGCACATCGACCTGTCCGGCCGGGATGACGTCACCGGCCCTCAGCGACCTTGACTGTCGGCCGTCCCCACCGGACTGCGGGGTCAGTTCGATGTACTGCTCCCCGATCGCCGACCGGCTGTGCACCGATGCCTGCACGTGAGCAGGCACCATGACGCCGGACCGCATGGCCAGCACCGCGCGCACCCCCTCGGCGGTGACACTGACCGACCGCACCTGACCGACGTCGGTGCCGCGATAGGTGACCACGGAGTTCTCGTACAACCCGCCCGACTGCGGCAGGTCGACGGTGACGCTGTATTCGCCGATTCCGAACAGCGTCTCAGGCAGCTTCATGTAATTGAAAGCCATTGAGCCACAGGAGATCAGCGTCACCACCGACAGTACTGCCAATTGGATCCAGGTCTTGCGGTTCAGGCGCAGCATCAGTATCCCTCGAAGTGGTAAGGGAAGGTCAGCGGGTTCCCGCCGGTGGCCGGGCTCGGCTGCATGCCGATGGTGCGTCCCCACTGCAGTTCGAGTTGGGTCAGATTGCCTTCCCACCGGGAGCCGGTGAATATCCCGGTGTCGATGCGGCTCAACGTGAGATCGACGATCATGGTGAGGTTCGCGTAGTCACCGCGAAACCAGTTGGTCACCGTCGACGTCGGCCACGGGTAGGTCGCCAATCCGTCCAGTCCCTTGGTGAGCGACGGTCCCGCGTCGGCGAGCCTGCGCAGCACCGGGGCGATCTGACGCAGGTTGTTCACCAACGATGCTTTGCTCTGGCGGACGGTGTCCGCGGCGATCGCGCTGAATTTGCCGAGCTGGTCGATGGCGTCGGCGATCTGGGTGCGCTCGTCGGCCAGGACCGCGAGAGCTTTGGGCTCCGTCAGCAGCGCCCGGTCGACAACCGCGTCCTTGGCGGCGAACTGACCGGCCAACGAGTTGAGATTCTCAGCGGCAGCGATGATGTCGTCGGTCTGCTTATTGGTGCCGGCGATGAACTCGTCGAGTTGCCGCAGCAGGCTGCGCATGTCGTTTTCGCGTCCGGCGAAAGCCTTGGCGACCGCCTGGGTGATCTCCTGCAGCTGAGCCAGGCCACCGCCGTTGAGCAGCACGGACACCGACGCCAGGGTTTGCTCGGTGGTCGGATACATGCTCGCGTGTGCCAGCGGGATGACCGATCCGTTTCGCAGCTGTCCGACCGGCGGCTCGTCCCTGGGCGGGGCGAGCTCGATGTGCATGGACCCGAGCAAGCTGGTCTGACCGATCTTGGCGGTGGCGTTGGCGGGCAGCTGGACGTCGCCGTTGATCCGCATGGTGACCAACGCGTGCCAGTCCTGGACCTCGATCTTGGTGACATTGCCGATGTTGACGTCATCGACCCGGACCCGGGTGTTCTCTTGGATATTCACCACATCGGGTAACTGGGCTTGGACCGTGTAGGAGCCCGCGCCGCCACCGGACGTGCCGGGCAGCGTGAGCGAATTCAGGCCGTGCCAGTCACACCCACCGAGGACCGTCATGCAGGCGACACTGACCGCAGCCGTGATCATCTGCCGCCCAATCATGAGGACGGCCCCTGGGGGACCATCAGGCCCGGCAGGCCCAGCTTTGGATCGACCACGGTGGGCCCGGGCGCCGCTGCCGGCGCCGGCTGCTCGGCCGGCAGCGGGGCCGCCTCTGGCGGTGGCAGGGCGCCGGGGCGCAATCTGTCCTCGCTGTAGGTGATCTCGCCCGGGCGGGCCTGCGGTCCGACGAACGGGTTGAGCCCGACGGGCACGTAGTTATAGATGCGGTTTTTGATGATCGGCTCGACATATTGCAGGCAGAGCTTGGAAACCCGGTCCAATCCGCGCCGCGAGGCCGCTTCGATCGAGCTGCAAATCCATTGCGGGATATCGGCGAAGTTGTTCAGCGCGATGATGCCGGTCATGGCGCCCTGCGCTGGTTGGTAGATGTTCATGAAGTTCTGGAACACCGTCGGCACCACATGCAGGATCTGCTTGATGTCGGCACGGCTGTCGTTGAGTGCAGTGGTGATGGAAGTGAACCGGTCGACCGTGACACCGATGGATTCCCGGTTCTCGGCAAGGAATCCGCGCAGGTCCACCAGCGCCGCGTCCAGACCCTGCACCGCATTGGCGATCTCGTTGGGCGAGTTGGACAGAATGGTGGTCACGCTGGCCAGGTTCTGGTTGAACGCGGCCAGCAGGTCGCTGCTGGAGTACAGCGCCGAGACCAGCAGCTGCAGGTTGCGCACCGTGCTGAAAATGTCGTCGGCGTGATCACCGAGCGCCGAAAGTGCCGCGGAGAGTTTGATGATGGTGTCGCGAGCCGTGTCGCCCTCACCCCGCAGGTTGTCCGCGGCCGAGTTGATGAATTCGCCCAGCGAGTTCACCCCGCCCGGTGTCGCCGGTTGCAGGGACTCGGTCAGCTTCTCCAACTGCTTGCGGAAGTCGTCCCACTCCACCGGTACCGCGGTGCGGCTCAGCGGAATGATTGCTCCGGCAGCGAGTTTGGGGCCGCCGTTGTAGACCGGGACCAGTTGCACAGCGCGTGAGGTCACCAACGACGGGGACAGGATCGCGGCGCGGGCCGCGGCGGGAATCGGATACTTCTTGTCGACGGAGAATGTCACCTTGGAGCTGGCCGGTTGCGGCTCGATCTTGTCGACGGTCCCGACGGCGACGCCCAGGATCCGGATTTCGTCGCCGACGAATAGACCGTTGGCGTTGACGAAATACGCGGAGTACGTGTTCTTGTCGACCTCTTTCCACAGCTGTTTGCCGACCAGGAACAACGAGAAGACCAGGGTGAGCACCAAACTGAGAGCGGCTGCGGCCCGCAGCGTTTTCCGTGCGGTGGGGCTGACGTTCACGGGCCCCCCGTTCCCGCGGGCTCCGGCGGCGGCCCCGGTGCGGGTCCGGGCGACGGTGGTTGCGACCACAGCGGTGTCGGTGCGGCTTCGGGTGGGACCGGCGGGGATCCGATCGGCGGGTCCACCGATTCGGACGGCAGATGCTGGTTGGGGTCCAGATACCGGTCATACATGCGCGAGTCGAGGATCGGTCCGCTGAGTTGGCCGGGAACCAGGTTGGCCACATAGGCTTTGAAGAACGGACCGGACCCGAGCACCTCGCCGAAGGACATGGCGTACCGCTTGAACTTCGGCAGTGTCCGCTGGATGTCTTCCTTACGGTTGTCCAGGATTTCGAGCACGCCGTTGAGCTTGTCGAGAGCCGGCTTGAGCTGGGTGCGGTTGTCATCGACCAGCCCCGAAATCTGGTGGGACACCGCGGTGAGGTTGTTCATCAGTGCGTCGATGGAACTGCGTTCCTGTAGCAGCGCCGCCAGCAACGCGTTGGAATTGGACACCAGGCCGGCGATCTGCTGGCTGCGCCGACCCAACACGCCGGTAACGCTGTTGGCGTTGGTCAGCAGGCTGCGCAGCTGTGCGTCGCGGTTGTTCAGGGTGTCGGAGAACCGGGCGACCCCGTCCAGCGCCGGCCGCAGATTGGGTGGTGTGTCGTGGAACGTATCGGCCAAAGTCGTGAGGGCTGAGGATAATTGGGTGGTGTTGAGGCCGCTGATCTGAGTTGTCAAGTCGCCCAGTGCGTCCGGCAAATCGTAGGGCGAGGTGGTGCGTTCCAGCGGAATGGTGATCCGCAGCCGGCCCTGACCGCGCGGGGTCAGCTCGAGCATCTTGGATCCCAGAATCGTCTCGGTCTTGATCGCCGCTTCGGTCCGCTCGCCCAACTCGACGCTCTTGCGGACGGTGAAGCCGACCCGGACTTTGGTGCCCTCCAGACTCACATCGGACACTCGACCGACTCCCACACCCGAAACACGCACCTGGTTACCGGGTTTGATGCCACCGGCTTCAGAGAAATAGGCCGCATAGTTGTCGTAGCCGTTGACGAAGGGCAGCTTGTTGTACTGGAATGCGACGACCACCACCAACGTCATGATGACCGTGCCCATCACTCCCAACAGGAAGGGACTGCGGTTCTTGCCCGGCTTGCCGCGGAATCGACTCATTGCGGCGTGCACCGTCCGGAGGGCTGACCCACCAGCTTGACGTAGATGGGGTTGCCCCCCTTGCCGTTCAGTTTGAGCAGCACCTCGCAGAAGTAGAAGCCGAAGTAGTCGCCGTTGAGGCCCTGCCGGGACAGCACCTGGTAGACGTCGGGCAGGGTGTGGATCAGGTGGTCGACGTAGTCGCGGTCGGCCATCACCTGGGTCGCCATCCGGTCGGTTTCGTGCACCACGTTCTTGATCGGTTGCCGTGCCTGCACCAGCAGGTCGGCGATGGAACCGGCGGCGGCATTGACGTAGGCCAGGCCGGCGGAGATGTCGTCCTTGCGTTGCGCCAGGCCCTCGACGAACTCGGCCAATTTGTCCAATCCGTCGGCGAATTCGTGATCGCGGGCGGCGAAGGTGTGCAGCACGGTGTTCAGGTTGGTGATCAGCTCGCCGATCAATTCGCTGCGCCCGGCCAGGGTCGACGTCAACGTTGCGGTCTGGGCCAGCACCGAGGACAGCGTGCCGCCCTGGCCCTGGAAGATCCGCAACAACTGCCCGGACAGCGCGTTGACCTGGTCGGGGTCCAGCGCGCGGAACAACGGGCGGAAACCGCCGATCAGCACGTCGACATCCAGGGCCGGCGATGTCCGCGCCAGCGGGATCGTCGCGCCCGCGGGCAGCCGGTGCGGCGATCCGGAGCTTTCTTCCAGAGCCAGGAAGCGGTCACCGATCAGGTTCTCGTAGCGCACCACCGCGCGGGTACCCTCGGTCAGTCGCAAACCCTTGTCAATCGCGAAGTCGATACTGACCGTGCCGTCGCGGTGCAGGGTGATGTCGCCGACCTTGCCGACTTCGGCACCGGCGATGCGGACGAAGTTGCCGGACTTCAGCCCCGAGATGTTGGTGAAGACCGCATGGTAGTCGGTGCGGTCCTCGAATCGGAACTGCCCGAAGACCGTGACCAACCCGAAGGTGAAGACCAGGCACACCGCTGTGAACAGCGCGACCCGGGTGATGATGCTCGGCATGCTTCGTCTCATGGCGGCGGCTGCCCCCCGCGGTAGAAGTAGCGCGGCGGCTCAGGCGGGTTCTTGGTCGTCGGGAAGTAGTTGGACCACCAGGGATTACCGACCGCCAGGTTGGTGCGGATCTCGTTGGGCTCGGTACCCCAGCCGGTGTCGGTGACCAGCGCGCGCACCGGGTAGTTGGCACTCGGGTCCGGCAGCGAACCGCAACTCGGCCTGCCGCCGGGGCCGCCGGTGGCATTGACTTTCGGCAGGTGCTTCGGGTACCGGTACGGGTCGTCGCCGAACAGCAGTCCGGCGTCCATGATGAACGAATATCCGTTGCCGCCCAACGTGTCCCGGCCGCCGTGCTCCACGTACCACTGCGCGCCCTGGAACAGGCAGGTGTAGGTCGGGGAATACATGTCCAGCAGTCGTGTGGTCGGGTCGAGCAGATTGATGGCTCGTACGATGTCGGATTCGGTGCGGCCGATGACGCTGATACCGGTCCGGCTGAAACCGATGGCTGACATCAGCATGGCGTCCAGCGACTGCTGGTTCTCGGTGAGGGTGACGCTGGTGGTCGTCACCGAGTCCAGGATCGACAGAATATCCTGCGCCGCAGTGGAATACGTGGCCGCGGCCTGGCCGAACAGCTTCCAGTTCCGGTGGATGGTGTCCAGTCGGGGATTCACGGCGAGCAGCACGTTGTTGGCGTCGGTGATGGCCTGCCCGATCCGGTCGCCCTTACCGCGCACCGATTGCGCGAAGGCCGACAGGATCGCGTTAAGTTTGGCGGGATCGATTGCCTGAACCAGGGATTGGAGATTCTCGAAGACGGTGTTCACCTCGACGGTCACATTCCGCGAGTGCAGCACGGCACCCGGTTTGAGGGCTGCGGGACTGGGCCGCCCGGGCGCGGTCAGGTCGACGTACTTGGAACCGAACGCGGTGGTCGACTTGATCTCGGCCTCGACGTTGCTGGGCAGATACCTGAACGCGTCCGGTTGCATCTTCAGCTTCAGCTCGGCGACTTTGACGTCGGTGCCGATCGACTCGACCTGCCCGACCTGCACTCCGCGGAACTTGACTTTGGCGCCCTGTTCCATCACCAGTCCCGCGCGGTCCGAGACCAGGGTCAGGGGGATCGATTCGTCGAACTTGCCGGCGAACATGCCGGTCGTCATCACCACCAGACCAGCCACCACCAGAAACAGGGTCGGCGCGTACCAGATCGGGTCGATCCGGCTGGTGCGGACCCGGTTGGCCCGGAAGGCTCCTCGATACTTCTCGTCGCTCATACCGGCTAACCCGACAGGTTGAAATTGCCGTGCTGGCCGTATACCGACAGCGAAATCATCAGGCACACAAAGGCGGTCACGATCATCGACGACCGCACCGACCGGCCCACCGCCTCGCCGACCCCGGCCGGCCCACCGGTCGCGGTGAACCCGTAGTAGGTGTGGACCACCATCACGCCGGTGGCCATCGTCAGCGCCGACAGGAACGACCACAGCAGATCGTTGGGATGCAGGAAGGTGGCGAAGTAGTGCTCGTAGACGCCACGGGACTGGCCGTACACGGAGATGGTGAGGAACTTGGCGGCGATGAATGACATCAGCACGGCGACGGCATAGAGCGGGATCACCACCAGCACACCGGCGATGATCCGGGTGGAGGCCAGGTAGGTGATCGCGCGGATGCCCATCACCTCGAGCGCGTCGATCTCCTCGTTGATCCGCATGGCACCCAGTTGCGCCGTGGCGCCGGCGCCGATGGTGGCCGCCAGTGCCAGGCCGGCCGTGCACGGCGCGATCATCCGGACGTTCAGGAACGCCGAGAGGAATCCGGTCATCGCCTCGACGCCGATGTTGGACAGCGTGTCGTAACCCTGTACCGCGACCAGTGCTCCGGTGGTCAGCGTAAGGAAACCGATGATCCCGACGGTGCCGCCGATCACCGCCAAAGCGCCGGTGCCCATGCCCATTTCGGCGATCAGCCGCAGCAGTTCACCGGGGTATCGGCGTACCGCCTCGCCGATGTTGAGTAATGACCGACCGTAGAACGCGGTCTGCTCCCCCAGCTTGCGGGTGGCAGCCACCGTCCTGTGACCGGCTGTACTCAACCGCGACGGTTCGTCGACCACGGCGTCGCTCATGGGCGCCACACCCGACTCATTTGGCGGTCACTTTCACACCCAGCGCCGTGGTCAGGATGTTGATGAAGAACAGTGCCATGAAGGAGAACACCACGGTTTCATTCACGGCGCTGCCGACACCGGCCGGGCCGCCACCGGCGGAAAGGCCCTTGTAGCAAGCGATCAGACCGGCGGAGATCCCGAACAGCGTCGCCTTGATCAGCGAGATGACCACCTGTGGCAATCCGACGAGCAGCGTCATTCCGGCAACGAAAGCCCCCGGTGTGACGTGCTGGACGTACACCACGAAGATGTAACTGCCGACCAGGCCGGTAACCGATACCAATGAGAACAGCAGCACCGCAACGAAAGTCGCGGCGATCAGGCGTGGAACCACCAGGGCCTGAATGGGGTTGACGCCGATCACCGCCATCGCGTCGATTTCCTCGCGAATCTTGCGGGCCCCCAGATCGGCGCACATAGCGGTCGAACCGGCGCCGGAGACGACCATGGCGGTGACCACCGGACCCACCTGGGTCACCGAGGCGAGCCCGGCACCGGCGCCGGAAAGGTCGCCGGCACCGATCTCGACGAGCAGGATATTCAGCACGAACACGATGAGGACCGTGTACGGGATCGACAACATGATGGTCGGAAAGATCGACACCCGGGCGACGAACCAGATCTGCTCCAAAATCTCGCGCCAGTTCCATGGCCGTCGGACCAGCACCAGAAATGTCTCGGCGCAGAACGAGAAGAACCCGCCCAATGCGTTCATCGGCTTAGCCAGGGTTGCCGCGTCCATCGTTCGGCTCACCCCCAACCCACCAGAGCATCCGGTCCATGCGGTTACGCCGACGCCGTCAAGGACATCAAAGAGTGCCGTAATACATTGTGCGGCAACGGGTTAACGCCATCCACAGGAGTGGCGAGACCGGGTCGCCTGGCTGCAGATAGAAACATGCCGCCAGCTTACGAGCATTGAAAATCGATTCCGAGACTTGCAATCACCCGGAAACAAAGGTCGGAAGCCCGCACCGGTCAGCCTACGGTCGTACCGCCTTCAGCGATGCGCCGCACCGCCTTGAGAAAGACATCGATCTCGTCGCGGGTGTTGTAGAACGCGAACGAGGGACGCACGGTCGCCTCCAGACCATAGCGCCGCAAAATCGGCTGGGCACAGTGATGTCCGGCACGTACCGCAATGCCCTCGGCGTTCAAGGCTTTACCGACTTCGAGCGGTTCGTGCCCGGCCAGCACGAAGGACAGCACGCTGGCTTTCTCCTGCGCGGTGCCGATCAGCCGGACGCCTGGAATGTCGGCCAGGCGCGGTGTCGCGTACTCCAGTAGGGCGTGCTCGTAGGCCGCGATGCGCTCGACACCCACCTTCTCGACATAGCGCAACGCCGCCCCGAGTCCGACGGCGTCGGCGATATTGCCGGTGCCCGCCTCGAACTTGTTGGGCAGCCCCTGATACAGCGACCGCTCCAGGGTGACGTCGGCGATCATGTTGCCGCCGCCCTGCCACGGCGGCGTCTCGGCAAGAGCCTCCTCGGAGCCGTAGAGCACACCGATGCCGGTCGGACCGAAGATCTTGTGACCGGAGAACGCGAAGAAGTCGACGCCCAGCTCCGCGACGTCGATGGGTAGGTGGGGAATCGACTGGGCGCCGTCGATCAACACCCGGGCACCGTACCGATGACCCAGCTCGACGATCTTCTCGACCGGTGTGACCGTGCCGAGTGC
Source organism: Mycobacterium sp. NGS24 (assembly GCF_059813065.1). NCBI lineage: Bacteria > Bacillati > Actinomycetota > Actinomycetes > Mycobacteriales > Mycobacteriaceae > Mycobacterium > Mycobacterium sp. NGS24. Next base: position 32,800 of record NZ_JCALDW010000001.1, on the reverse strand, counting down.
GTTCGAAACGTGAGTCACCGCAACCAGTTTGGTTTTCGGACCGAGCAGATCCTCGAACTCCGACAGCAGCAGGTTGCCGGCCTCGTCCACCGGGGCGACCTTCAGCACCGCACCCGTCGCCTGCGAAAGCAACTGCCACGGAACGATATTGGCGTGGTGCTCGAGGTGGGTGATGACGATCTCGTCGCCGCGACCCAGATGTTTTCCACCCCACGCGTAGGCCACCAGGTTGATCGCTTCGGTGGTGCCGCGCACGAAGATGTTCTGTTCCACCCGGGGAGCGCCGATGAACCGTCGCACCGTCTCGCGGGCATCTTCGTAGGCGTCGGTGGCACGGGCGGCCAACTCGTGCGCGGCGCGGTGGATGTTGGAGTTCTCGTGGGCATAGAAGTGCGCCAGCCGGTCGATCACCGCTTGCGGCTTCTGGGTGGTGGCCGCGTTGTCGAACCAGATCAGCGGTCGGCCGTTGACCGTCTCCTGCAGGATCGGGAAGTCGGCCCGTACCGCATTGACCTCGAAGACCTCGTGGTCGTCCGGCACTTGCGGCACCGGCTCCCGCGGGGTGGCCAGGAAGTAGTAGTTGGCCTCGTCACCGGTCGGCGCTGCCGCAGGTGCGTCCGACCAGCCCAGGTCGGCCACCGTCGGCGCCTGCGGGTGCCAGCCGGGAGCCGAGCCGCGCGGGGCCACCGGCACGCTGGGTGGAGCGCCGGCCAGCACGCCGGGCACGGTCGGCACGATGCCCGTCGGCACCGCAAAGGCGCTCAGGCCGCCGACACCGGGCGGCAGGAACGGGTCGGCGACCGCGACACCGGCCGCGCCCGCGGACGGGCCCGCCGTGCTGTCCGGCACGTTGCCACGCGGCGCCACCGGCACCGTCTGCGGCGGGGTGGCTTCCGGCCCGGGTGATGTCGGCGCCGGCACGTAGATGTCGGAAAACGCGATCGCAGGCACGCCGGCGGTGAGCGGGTCGGAGGTGCCGGCTGCGGTCCGGCCGGCCGAGGTCGCGGCCGTGGTGTCGGGCAAGTTGCCGCGCGGGGCGACCGGGGCGGTCTGCGGCGGACTGTCGGGTCCCGGCCGGATGCTGGCCGCGTAGAGCTGGCTTGCCAGCACCGCGAGTTCCGTGGCGCTGACTGGCAGCTCGCTTTCGGCGTCTACCGAACGGTACTCACTCGTACTCATGGAACTGGTCCACGGCGACGTCGTCGAGCACGGCAAGCGCATCGTCGGTGAGGACCGCCAAAGACGTGTACAGGGTGACCAGGTAAGTAGCGATCGCCGACTTGTTGATGCCGGTGAACCGGACCGACAAGCCCGGCGCCTGCTCGCCGACCAGGCCGGGCTGGAACAGGCCGACCACACCCTGGCGCTCCTCACCGGTGCGGGCCAGGATGATTTGCGTCTTGCCGTCCTCGACCGGGACCTTGTCCGACGGGATGAGCGGAATACCGCGCCAGGTGATGAACTGCGCGCCGAACAGGCTCACGACCACCGGCGGCACGCCACGGCGGGTGGCCTCGCGGCCGAACGCGGCGATGCCCAGCGGGTGCGCGAGGAAGAAGCTCGGAGTCTTCCAGACTTTGGTGATCAGCGAGTCCAGGTCGTCCGGCGTGGGCCGACCGCCCCGGGTCTGGATGGTCTGCTCCGGAGTCACCTGGGCCAGCAACCCGTACTCGGGGTTGTTCACCAGCTCGGACTCCTGGCGCTCCTTGATGGTCTCGATGGTCAGTCGCAGCTGCTGTGCGATCTGGTCGTGTGGGCTGGAGTAGAGGTCGGACACCCGGGTGTGGACGTCCAGCAGCGTGGAGATGCTGCGCAGCGTGTACTCGCGCGGACTGATCTCGTAGTCGACGTAGGTCTCCGGTAGCGGTTCATCAATACTGGCACCGGCCTCGGCTTTGATCGCGACCTGCTCCGGATTGACCACCCGGTTCACGCGGTAGATACCGGCTTCGACGGGCACCCAGCTCAGCAGATGCAGCAGCCAGCGCGGCGTGATCGTCGCCAGCTGCGGGACCGTCTTGGTGGCGTTGGCAAGCTGGCGTGCCGCAAGGTCGCCGAGGGCCTGGGATTCGTTCTGTGCTCCGGGATCCGACCCCTGAGTAGAAGCGGCCATCGTCGTCCTTTCCATGCGTGATCAGAACTGCGCTGGGTATCGAGCAGAGCCATCATGCCTCACAAGTTGCGTGAATGCCTGCCGAGAGTAGGCAGATGGCGACGCCGCGACAAAGAGTTAAACCTCGACTGAGCCGAACCGACTCTGGGCTGGTTTCCCAGATTGTTCCCAGCCTGGCCGACTTGTCGATGCTTTATAGTGGGACGCATGCAACAGGCCGACCAGCTGCGTTTTGTCCGCACGCGCTGCATCGCCGTGATCTGTTGTTGTTGTTCCTGTTGATTTCTGACGCCCGCTGACCGCTCAGTAATCGCCGCAGCCACCGCCCGGAGGGCTCCCCTCCTCGGTGTGAGGCGCGCCACCTTCCAGGAAGAACAAGTCCCCATGACCGTTGTGTCCATCCCCGATCGTGCGCTGGCGCGTGTGACAACCCGCAGGCGCGTCCGGGTGCGGCCGGCCGACGCGCCCACCCGCATGACGCGCTACCGCGGCGGTACCTATTCACACACCGTCGACAGAATCGTGTTCAGTGACGGCACCTCCGCACGTACCGACCTGATCCGGCTCAATCCCGGCCTGCAGGCGTACTCGTTGGACTTCGCCGGAATCTCTCCGTGCCACCCGTCGCCCTACCGGCTGGGCGCCTGGTCGGCATTGCCGCATCTGCACACCCGGGGCTGCGAGGCCGAAGTCGCCTGGATCCTGCGGCACTCGTTCCCGGTTTTGGCAGTGTCCGAACTGAGTGACCGACTGCGCCGGGCCGGCTATCCCTTGGGAGCGGCCAACATCAGCGAACACGAGGCCATCGCAGGAACCCAGGCCGCGATCTGGCATTTCACCAACGGCATGGCCCTGGACACCCGACCGTTGAACGCACCCACCGCGGTGCACCGCGGTCCGGATTCGACGCTGACGTTCGAGTTCGACGGCCAGCCCCAGCTCGGTGGGTATGCGCTGTGGACCGCGTCCGACTCCCCCGTCACCGTGACGCTGCAAAAATCGGCCGACGGCGTGACGTGGCACGACGTCTCCGGATCGACACTGGTCACCGACGCGGGCAAGGGTCGCTACGAGCGCACCCTCGGGGTTGGCAGCACCACCTCCAGCCACCGCCACGGCCGCGGCGCCCGCGGCTACCGGTACTACCGACTACTCACCACCGCACCGGAAGCCGCGATCGACCACGTCGACTTCTGGCTGACCGGGTCCGGTCACTACCGCAACGCCGACCGCATCGTCCACCTGTACAACTACCTGCTCGCCGGGGCCTACCCGGCGCTTCGGGACGCCGAGGAACCCTTGATCGACGGCGAGGCAGTGGCCCAGGGCGGGCTCGTCGGCCCGTTCCAGGTGAGCGCACCCCTCACCTTGGCCGCCGGCAGCGGCCAGGTGATCGTCGACGCCTTCGGCGCGGTGATCGACGGAGCGGTCCGACCAGGCACCGACTTCTACGTTCGGGTCACACCGGGCCGCTCGGGAATAACGTTGCACGCAACCACGTCTGATCACGGCAGCGGACGTGTACTGACCGGGGTGGCGGTGGCCGGGCCCGCGCGGGGACTGACTCCGGTTGCTTTGACCACCCCCTCGCACGTGACAATGGAGTTCGACATCACCTGGGAAGCCGGCCAGGCCCGCACTGACACCGTTGGAGAATGTGGATGACCATTGCCGAGAACATCACCCAACTCATCGGCCACACGCCGCTGGTCCGGTTGCGCCGGGTCACCGACGGCGCGGTCGCCGACGTCGTCGCCAAGCTGGAGTCGTTCAACCCGGCCGGCAGTGTGAAAGACCGCATCGGCGTGGCGATGATCGACGCGGCCGAGAAGGCCGGCCTGATCAACGAGGACACCATCATCCTCGAGCCCACGAGTGGGAACACCGGGATCGCGCTCGCGATGGTCGCCGCTGCCCGTGGCTACAAGCTGGTGCTGACCATGCCGGAGACCATGAGCATCGAGCGCCGAATCCTGTTGCGCGCCTACGGCGCCGACCTCATCCTCACGCCTGGTTCCGAGGGCATGCCCGGGGCCATCGCCAAGGCCGAGGAACTGGCTAAAAGCGATCAGCGGTACTTCATCCCGCAGCAGTTCGAAAACCCGGCCAACCCGGCAGTACACGCGGTCACCACCGCCGAAGAAGTGTGGAAAGACACCGACGGCAAGATCGACATCTTCGTCTCCGGGGTCGGCACCGGCGGCACCATCACCGGTGTTGCACAGACCATCAAGGAGCGCAAGCCGTCGGTGCAGTTCGTCGCCGTCGAACCGGCCGCATCGCCGGTGCTGTCCGGTGGCCAGAAGGGACCGCACCCCATCCAGGGCATCGGCGCCGGCTTCGTGCCGCCGGTGCTGGATATGGGTCTGGTCGACGAGGTGGTCACCGTCGACAACGACGACGCGTTGAACCTGGCCCGACGCCTGGCCAGGGAAGAGGGGCTGTTGGTCGGCATCTCGTCGGGCGCCGTGGTGGCCGCGGCCCTCGACCTGGCCCGGCGACCGGAGAACGCCGGCAAGCTGATCGTGGTCGTCCTGCCATCGATCGGCGAGCGGTACCTGAGCACGGTGCTGTTCAAGGATCTGAGCGACTAGTCATGTTGGCGGCTATCCGGCGCGACATCCAGGCGGCCCGGGAACGCGACCCGGCCAACCCCACCGTGCTGGAGGTCGTCTTCGCCTACCCGGGCGTCCACGCCGTGTGGGGACACCGGATCACGCACTGGCTGTGGCGGCGCGGCCGGCGACTGGCGGCCCGGACACTGGCCGAACTGAACCGCATCCTGACCGGTGTGGACATCCATCCCGGCGCCGTGCTCGGACCCGGGCTGTTCATCGACCACGCAACCGGGGTGGTGATCGGGGAAACCGCGGAAATCGGCGAGGACGTCACGATTTTCCACGGGGTCACCCTGGGTGGCACCGGCAGCGAAACCGGCAAACGTCACCCCACGATCGGTGATCGGGTCACCATCGGCGCGGGAGCAAAAGTGCTCGGCGCCATCAAGATTGGTGACGACAGCCGGATCGGCGCCAACTCCGTCGTCGTCAAGGAGGTCCCGGCCAGCGCGGTGGTCGTCGGAGTGCCCGGCCAGATCGTGAGCCGACCCGGGCCGGCCAGCGAGGACGAATCGAAGCTGCCCGACCTGGTCGGCGTCAGCCTCAAGTCGCTGCTCACCCGGGTGTCCCGGTTGGAAGGCAAATCCAACGGAGCCGCGACCGAGCGCGTCATCCGGCCCCCCGAGGCCGGCGTCTGGTACGGCGAGGATTTCTCGATCTAGGGGACCGTTGCTTCGGTGAAAGTGTTGGTGCACAGGTGAGTTCGGTTGTGATCGCAAGCATCGCGGTCGTCGCGGCGCTGGGGGGCGCCAGCGTTATCGGAGTTGCGGTCAACCGCCGATCCGGGGTGGTGCGCAAGGCCGCTGCTGCCGACGACCAGGACAATTCGGACCTGGGCCTGTCCGACACGGGGCCGACGGTGGTGCACTTCAGTGCCGAGTGGTGCGGCCCGTGCGCTGCGGTACGGCGGGTGGTCGACCAGGTGTGCGCGGAATTGCCCGAGGTGGCCCATATCGAGCTCGACATCGACCAGAATCCCGTTGCTGCCAAACGTCTTTCGGTGTTGTCGTTGCCGACTACGTTCATCTTCGACGCGTTTGGCCGGCAACAATATCGCAGCGCGGGTGTTCCGAAAGCCGCCGATCTGCAGTCGGCTCTGCGCCCGCTGATGACCGTCGATCAGGAGAGGAGCAGTTGATGTCCCCCGATGTCAACCACGTGGATGTCCGCGGGCCGCGTTTCGCCGCATGGGTCACCAGCACGGTGCTGGTGGCGACGCTGGTGGTCTCGGTGTTCAGTCAACCCGCCGCGGCCGTCCTGCTCGGCCTGCAAGCGATCGTCTTTGCGGTGAGCGCGGTACGCGGTCCGCGAAATTCTCCGTACGGATTGGTGTTCGCCAAGGTGGTGGCGCCCCGGCTCAGCCCGGCCAGTGAACGGGAACCCGTGCCGCCGTTGAAGTTTGCCCAAGTGGTCGGACTGGTGTTCGCCGTGGCCGGGGTGATCGGGTTCGCCGCCGGGATCTCGCTGCTGGGCGTAATCGCCACCGGGTTCGCCTTATTCGCTGCGTTTCTCAACGCAGCTTTCGGCATCTGCCTCGGCTGCCAGCTGTACCCGATGGTGGCGCGCTGGCGCCGCGCCCCCGCTGCGTAGCGCGCGCTGCGCGACACACCGAAATTCGACGGTGTTTTTAATTTTTAAGCTATATCCAATCAGCTCTTATATTCTCGGAATATGGACGAGCCTGAGTTGCGATTGCTCCGTCTATTCGTGGCTGTCGCGGAGGAACGCCACTTCGGCAATGCCGCCCGGCGGCTGCATATCGCCCAGCCACCGTTGAGCCAACAGATCCAAAAACTGGAACGTCGGCTGGGCACCGAGTTATTCGACCGGTCGCGCCGTCCCATCGAGCTCACCGACGCGGGGGAGGCGCTCTTCGCCGAGGCACGCCTTGCGCTCACCTACGCCAAGCGGGCGTACGCGGCGGCACGACGGGCCGCCAACGGCCAGCTCGGTTGTGTCTACATCGGTGCGATGCAGGCGGCAGTGAACGGCGTCCTGGCCTATGTCATGCGGGCTCATCGGCTGCAGTATCCGGACGTCAAGCTCGAACTCATCGAGCTGGGTAACGTCGAGCAGGTCGAGCAACTCGTGGATCACCGCATCGACGTCGGATTCCTGCGGGGACCGATCGACGAACCGTCGTTGACCATCCAGACGCTGATCGCCGACCCGCTCGCCGCGGTCGTCTGCGTGGACCACGCGTTGGCCGATCAAGAGCGAATCGACCCGAGACAATTAGCCCACGAACCAACCATCCTGTGGACCCGGGCCGCGGCAACCACCACCTACGCCGACGTCGTCGAGCTGTTCCGGATGTATGACATCGACCCACCGATCGTCGACGAAGTGCAGCATATCCAGACAATCCTGGCGTTGGTCGCCTCAGGTGCCGGGATCGCTTTGTTACCAACGTCTTTCATCAACCTCAATCGGAAGGATGTGCGCTTCATTCCGTTATCCGGTGAGCTGCCCCATCGCCCGCTGATCTTGGCCTGGCGCACCGTCGACCGGTCGCCGACCGTGCGCTGTTTCCTGGACGTCACACTGCAGGCATCCCCGCGCTACGTGCAAGACCTCGGAAAGCACTACCCCCAGTTGAGTACGTAGCTGGCGCGCCGGGCCTGCCGCTGAGGTAGCCCTCGGTGCGGGCAATTCGCGGGTTCCCGCTACTCGGTATTATATCTACAGCATATTTTAGTGGTCTTACTTTGTCTTAGACATGATGATGTGCTCGTCATACGGTGGTCGGAGTCAACGAGCGCAGGAGATCACCGAGTGAGCGAGACTTCCACAACTGGCCCCTTTTCGTCGCTTCTGGTGGCCGACTTCTCGCACGCTCTCGCCGGACCGTTCTGCACCATGACACTCGGCGATCTCGGCGCCACGATCGTCAAAGTGGAGCGTCCGGGCGGCGATGACACTCGGGTCTGGGGTCCGCCATTTGTCGACGGCGAGAGCACCTATCACCTGGGCGTGAACCGCAACAAGCGCAGCGTCGTCCTCGACATGCGCCAATCCGAGGATCTCGATCTGGCCCGGACTCTCGCTGAGCGCGCCGACGTGCTGGTGGAGAACTTCCGGCCCGGCGTCATGGCCCGGTTCGGCTTGGACGAGCCCACAGTGCGCCTGGCGAATCCTGGCCTGGTGTACTGCAGCATCTCGGCATTCGGCGCCAACGCCGGGGCCCAGTGGGCCGGCTACGACATATCAATCCAGGCGCTGGGCGGATTGATGAGCATCACCGGACCCGATTCCGACCATCCGACGCATGTCGGCGCTGCGCTGGTGGGCTCGCTGGCGGGCATGTTCGCGACGGTCGGGATCATGGCGGGACTGCGCGATCGAGATCGTACGGGGCGCGGGCAGCACGTTGAGGTCAACCTGTTGTCCGTGATATTGGCGGCCATGACCGACCAGTCCACCAGTTACGTTGTTGCACAACAGGTTCCCCGCACTTCGGGTGATGGTCACGCAAGCATGGCGCCTTATGGCTGCTACGCCACCGCGAAGGGCACGCTGGTGCTGGCCATCTGCAACGACAAGCAGTTCGGGCTGCTCCGCGATGTCTGGGGACTTGCGGATGTGGCCCAGGATGAGCGGTTTCGGACCAATGAGCTGAGGGTGCGCAACAGGGCGGCCCTGCGGGAGCAATTGGAACGCGCGCTGGCAACCAACTCGGCGGCGTACTGGTCGTCGGTACTGCTGAAGAAGGGAATTCCGGCCGGCGCGGTCAACAACGTCGCCCAAGCCTTTGCCCTAGCCGAGCAGTTGGGATTGAGCCCGGTCCGCAACACCGCCGATGGAGACGACGTGGGCCACCAAGTGGCCAGCCCAATCAACCTGTCCGCCACACCAGTGACCTACCGAACCAGAGCGCCGCGACTAGGCGAGCACAGCGACGAGATCCGTGACTGGCTTACCGACCTTGCGCTGCACGCAACCAACAAATGACTGCAGCCGACTGTTGGTTGAGCCGTCTGGTCACCACCGCGCAGGAAATGATCACGTCAGCCCGGGTTGTCGTGGTCCTCGTGGCGGCCGCGATTTTCCGGGAGAAGACCGAGCGCGGGATTCGGTTGCTCGCCGCAGTCATCGACTGCCGAGCGACGTCGCCCAGTCGCTGAGCCGACCGGTCCCCCGGAATGGCGTGCCGGTCCTTCCCGGTTCGTCACCGGCCTTGTGGGCGCGTCGATCCATGCAATCACCGAATACATTTCTAAATCCGGATACATCGCTGGATGTAATGTCATTTCAATGAATTTCCTCCCGACATCGGGTGCGTCTGGGTACCATGCGTCTGCAGTGTTGATATGCGTCACATGATCGTCTCGCGTTTCCCCGAGTCGCGTACCACGATAGCTTTGACGAATCGGAGGTTTGTTGTGGCTACGTGGCGTGATGTTTGCCTTTACCGTCGGTCGATGCATCACCATTAGGAGGTGTGGGTCCATTAGCCCTGGCGTAGCTGTATCCCCCTCTACCCGCGCGGTTTCCCAGTCGGGCAGAAACCGGCTCCTGGCTGTGCGGGTGCCCGAGTACCGTTGACAAAACATGGCTTGAACTGCACTTATTATCCTCTGGAGGTCATGGCGCGAGGACCGTCTGGGTCGTTCGTCCTCCCGGTCGAATGGATGCGGAGTGTTTCACCAGTCGATCATTCTCACCATCGCGTGATTATTGAAGAAACCGCGGGCGGTCGCACATAAAGCGTCCGCAGAGCATCTAGTAAAAAGCGTTCCGGGGACAAGCGATGTTGGCTTGCCCAATAGCAGCTAAAAGGAAGAAAAGAGATGATCATTTCATCTTCAGTCGAAGACCGTGCCTTTACGCTGGCGAATGTCGAGCCAGCGGCTACTCCCATCGAGCAGCTATTGCGTACCTGCGAACTCGACATCTATGGTCACCGTGGATTTGTGAGTGAAACACACAATTTCTTCCCGCACGCACCGATGCCCCAGTGCCTCCCTGCGCAGTGGTCCGTGTGGGATGAGTACGTGCAACAGATACCGGACTGGTATCGAGCCGGACGAGTGTGTAAGCAGCTGGTCGACCTACCCGTCTTGGATCCGGCCGACTTGCCCGACCAATACCTGGTTCGCGCCAACATGGTTCTGGGCGTTCTGGCTCTTGGCTTCAAATATTCCTGGCAAGAGATGTTCGAAAGCGGTCAGGATGCCAGTGCGGCATTGCGGCGCCAGATTACGGCCGCGGGCGACAATGTGCTCGACCCGATCCGCCGACAAATCATCGAGCCATGGGAGGCGGTCTGGCGCCGGATGGGCCGGCACCGATCTTGCGTGGAGAGCGATCTGTTCGTCGCCAACTTCGTCTGCGCCACGGGTGCGCCCTACGCATCGAACAACATCACCGGGGACAACGCGAAGTTGCTGGTTCCGTTCTTCGCAACCCGCACCGAGCACCGATTCTGGTTCTCTGTGGTCGAAATCTGTTCTCGTTTCCCAGGGGTCAGCGCGCCACTCGAGTTGCAGCGCGCGATGCGGGCCCACGATCACGCACGGGTGGCGGCCGAACTGGTTCGGCTGGCACAACTTTGGCAATCGATTGTCGAAGACGTTCTTGCTTCGGCTGACACCCGAGTCAGTGCCATCGAATGGGGCAACACCACTGCCCGCTGGACTGCCGCCATGTCGGAGGGCGAAGAAGGCTTCTCGGGATTGTTCTCCCCTGCCTGGCATGTGATGGATCAGCTCATCGGTCGCACGAAATACGACTCGTTCCTCGGCCAGATCATGATTCGGACCAGAGCGATGTTGCCACCCGCCTGGCAACAGCTCGTCGCCGCTGTCGGTGAAATGCCTGTTTCCGAATACGTCGCTGAACATCGTGCGGAGTGCGCTCAACTGGACGAGGCCTACCACTTCCTCTGTCAGAGTTATGGATACTTCTTCCAGTCACATCACCGGAAGGTATTCGCGTATTCGTATCAAGCGATTCTCAGCGGTCGCGAAAGAAGCAACGGTGGAATCGAAGGCACTGCAGCGACGCCGGGTTGGGAACTTGCAAACCGGCACCTACGGGTCAGCGCCAACGAACGGCTGAGTGGGCCACGGCGAAATCATCTCCCCTTCGAGGTGTCGCCCACCTGCCATGGGAATGCCCAACTTTTGGCGTTGCCGTCGCGTGACCTCGGCTGGCTGCCGGGCGACCGTGCCGAGATCGCTGTCGAACGCGACGACGGAACATCGGTGTCGGTGCTGGCAAATTTCGTGTCCGAAGATCGCGAAAATGGCAGAACCTTCTTCTGGCTACCCGATCCGATCGAGGTCGGACGGGTCCGTTCAGTTGAGCGGCGCCCCAGCGCATTTTGCCGTCCGCCCAAGCGGCCGGCGCCTGTCGTCGTCTTCGCCGACCTGAGCTGCGTGGGCATTGCGCTGGCCATTGCACGTCACGAGTATGCGAGCACGCCGGCCATCTTCCTGGAAGGCGCGGAAATTCCCCGCGATCTTCTCCCGATGGTGAACCTCGGCACGACGATTCAACCCCACCGGGACCTCTCTGTCGTACTTCCGCGTGAGGCTCGAGACCTGCAGCGATTGCTCGATTGCGGGGCCCACGTGTACGTGCTCGGCGGTACCGCGTTCGTGCGCCGAATCCATGCCGCACTGCGTCATGCCATTGGACTGCACTCAGCCCTGGTTGACGACACGATGCGGCGATTGCGGGAAGAGCGTCGCCTGAACTTCTGCGTGCAGGTGGATTCCAGTCCGGTCGTACCGAATGCACGCTTCTATCCGTGGGATATTGCTACCACAACCGACCCACGCCGTCGAGTGCGCGTCATTTGCAAAAGCAAAGTGCTCAACATCACGTCATTTCTCGCAATTCACCTCGGCGGCGACACGATCTTGTCAATGCTGGCCGGCACCGACATCACCAGGGAGTTCGAGATCGCGCATGGGAATGCGGCGAAGACGCTCGGGATGCCCGACGTGTTTGTCGAAGGCACAGCTGTGCCGATGCCGACTACCCTGCAACCGCTGACGGCATTCATTTATAAAGTGGTCCGCTACACCAACGCATTCGCGGTCACGCAGGCCGAGGTGCTGCGTAACAATGAAGCGGATCTCTACGTGCAGGCTTGTGGTCTATCGAACGCGCTCGAACTGTGGCCGGAAACCACTATGTGGGGTCAGGAACTTGCGGAGCAGCTGGGAATCGATTCCCAACGTCTCTCCGCCCTGACGGATATGTGCACGACGCAGCACAAGGAAACCATCGACTTCATCAAGCGATGTATGGCAGATCCGGATTCGCTTGAGCGGTGGGCAGACTATTTAGCCTGCTGTGTCGCCACGTACGAAGATTATGGCCGAATGCTGACGCTGCGGCTTTGCGACGTACTGCGGCGCGCGTACGCCGAACCCGACGGCGCCACCACTGTCGCCGAGGATGCTGCCGTGCAGATCCACGACGTGCTGGGGCGATTCGCGGCGAGTTGCTTTGACACCCTCCGATTCGGCAGGTCAACGCATGCCGAGCGTTGAACATTTGCGGGGAAAACTTCGGGGCCGCCTGCTCGTGCCGGGCGACAAAGACTACGACTCGGCACGACGGATCTGGAACGGTCGGATCGACAAACATCCGGGTGCGATCATTCAATGCCGCGGCGTGTCCGACGTCGTCGAGACAGTGCGTTTCGCCAATGCGCAGGAGCTTCAGATTGCGGTGCGGGGCGGCGGACACAGCGTCGCCGGACACGCCATGATCGACGGGGGAATCGTTGTCGACTTGAGCGGCCTCAAGGGAGTTGTCGTTGCGCGGGAGGCCAAAACGGCGTGGGCTGAAGCGGGCCTGCTGGGAAACGAACTCGACAATGAAACACAGCAATTCGGCCTAGCGACGCCGCTCGGCACCGTTTCACATACGGGGATATCGGGTCTCACCCTGGGCGGTGGCTACGGTTGGCTGTCGCGCAGCCACGGCCTCGCCTCAGACAACCTTCTGGCGGCGAATGTGGTTACCGCCGAAGGGGATTACATCCGCACAGATCGCGACACCCACGCAGACTTGTTCTGGGCGATCCGCGGCGGCGGCGGGAACTTCGGCATCGTCACCTCGTTCGAGTACGCATTGCATGACGTGGGACCGGACGTGTTCGGCGGATCGATCGCATTTCCGATCGCAGACGCAGCGACGATCCTCGATTTCTATCGGGACTTCACCCAGGGTTGCAACGATGACGTGACGCTCTATCTCTATTTCATGCATCTCGACGGGGAGTTCGCTTGTGTGCTGACGCTGCTGTCCAGCCTTTCCGCCGGGGACAACGACCGGTTGGCTGGGTGCCTGCGCTCGCTCGGCACGCCCATCCGGGACCAAATCGGCCTGGTGCGTTACTCGGCGTTGCAAAGCATGCTCGACAATGATGTGCCGCATGGCGGGCAATACTATTGGCGTGCCGGTTACCTGGGTGAGGGATCGCTGACCAGCACGGCGACGAAAACCCTCATAGAGAACTTGGCGCAGATTACGTCGCCACAAAGTCTGGTTTCACTGGAGCACGTGGGCGGCCAGATCAACCGCGTCGCATCATCGGAAACTGCTTTCCCCCATCGAGATGCGGCCTACAACCTCCTCATTTGTTCGGCGTGGTCGCGCGGACAGGAATCTGCGCGCCATGTGCGGTATGCCGACGATTTCTGGCAGGCGATGTCGCCCTACCTGTTAGGCAAAGCGCTTTACCAAAATTACGGAAGCGGCGATGCGCGCGCGATCTACGCCGGCAACTACACAAGGCTGGCCGAACTGAAACTCAGATTTGATCCGCACCAACGATTCAGCGGCAACAGACAGTTCGCCGACATCTAGAAAGGCACCATGCTGTGAACGCCACCCACTTCTATTCAACCTTTGAAGGCCTCATGCAGTCGGCCCTCGAAAAGGGCTTGGAAGATTTCCGGCAGAGCAAATTCCTTGACTACTGCAGGGAATACCACGACTTTCTCTGGGCGGACGAGCAGTACACGCACGTCCACCGCAAGCGGCTGCCGCACGCGCCGTACGAATTCGCGGCACGCTTCGTCGGAATACCGATGATGAACCTCCTGCTGCAGATGGGTGTTCACACCAACGCCTGGTTCCCCGGTTACTACGACATCGAAGATGAATACACGAACGGTCGTCAACCGCCACGGCATCCGAGCGGCCGTGTTTCACAAATGGTTCTGTTCGCCAACAGTGACGCGGGCTTGGAAAAATTATGCATGGTGACGATCACCTTCCAAATTCTGCACACCGATCTGGACGGCGACTTCGGCTTCAAGGTGCCCGAGGTGTCGATTGTCGAGACGTACTGCGATGAGCCGGAAAACTATGTCCGCCTGATCGGCCCCAACGATCCTGTCGAGGAATATCATCTGCTGGGCGAATCGTGGGTGATCTGAGGAAGACTCGCCCGCGCCGCCGCCGTGTCGTTCAGTCGAATTGCACCGGATAGGTTCAATTCGACGACGATTCAGAAGGTTTCGGCGCTGACCAGCCCTACGGGGCGTTAACGTACCGACGGAAGTCGACACGTCGGGCACTCTCGTACAGTGCGGATCGAGATCGCGGCATCGTCCGACGTGTCTGTGCTGCAACACTACTCGTCGTCGATCATGCCGAAAGATATGAGCAGTGCGTACTGATACCTAACAGTCTGTGCTGCAGTGATATTCACATACCCCGCCTGTGACGAGTCCGGGCTGCCAGCCGTGTCGTTGCGCGTTTATCCGATCGAAAGCTGTTGCGGCATAACACTAGTCAAATCAGATGATCTTCGGCAGATCTGCATCAACCTGGTTCGGGATGCGGTACAGTGCACGCATGCAAACCCAAAATGTAGAGAAGACAAAGACTTTCGAAGATCTCATCGCAGAGGCCATGGCTGCGCCTACGCCGGGTTGGGATTTCTCGTGGCTCGAAGGCCGCGCCACGGAGGAACGCCCATCCTGGGGGTATCAGCGATTGATGAGCGAGCGATTGGCCGGCGCGTCAGCGGCGTTGGATCTGCAGACCGGATGTGGCGAGGTGCTGGCGGGGGCGGAGAAGTTTCCGCCGACCATGGCCGCCACCGAATGGTATCCGCCCAACGTAGCCCTTGCGACAAAAATCTTGCATCCGCGCGGCGTGGTGCTGGTCGCCACCAGCGACGAGCCGGTCCTGCCATTCGCCGACGAGGCGTTTGACCTGGTAACCAGCCGCCACCCGCACGACGTCGGGGGCTGGTGGACTGAGATCGCGCGCGTGCTCACGCCCGGCGGCACCTATTTCGCCCAACACAACGGTGCCGACACGATGGTCGAACTCATCGAGTTCTTCCTCGGGCCGCAGCCCGGTGCAGGGGCCGAGCGCCAGCCTGAGGTCGAAAAGCGGCAGGCGGAGGCGGCCGGGCTGGAGATCGTCGATCAGCGGTTGGAGCGGCTGCGCGTGGAGTTCTTCGACATCGGGGCAGTTATCTATTGGCTGCGCAAGGTGATCTGGGCGGTCCCCGACTTCACCATCGAACGCTACTCTGACCGCCTGTTCGAACTTCACCAATCTATGCAGGACAACGGCCCCTTCGTCACGCGCTCCGTTCGCATGCTCGTTGAAGCCCGCAAGCCCGATCACTATCGCCCGGGAAGTGCGTGAGCATCTTCTCCGAATAGGTTGCAGCGCGGTCGTTCCCGCGGCGTCGGGCCTGATTAGTCAGAGGCCGGCGTCGCGGGTGACCCGAGCGAAGCGGCTGTCGGGCGCACCGGCATCCCGTACCGCCGCGACATCACCGACGATGTCGACGTCGTCCAGAACCTCCACGAGGTCGACCTCGATCCCGTTGTCGCGCAATGCTTTCAGCGTGAGATTACCGGTGTCGGCTTGGGACATCGGCACGCTACGCAAACATTCGGCGTCGGTGGGTGCCTGCAGTCCGAGCACCCACCAACCGCCGTCCCGCGCGGGCCCCAGCACGGCCTGAGCACGAAGTAGGCGTTGCGCGCAACTGGTCAGCAGCGGCGCGGTCACCTGAGGCGTGTCCATTCCGATCTGCAGCACCGCGTGCCCCGCGGCGCCTGCGTCGGCGTGCGCATTGGCGAGCCTGTCGGCGAAGTCCACCCCGCGTTGCCCGATCACGGTGAAGGACTCGAGCCGACGGCGGATCTCGTCGCCTCGGGCGGCCGCGTCCAGGTCGCCGACCAGTGCCACCACCGTGGCTGCCACCGGTGTCGCGGCCACCGCATCCAGCGTGTCCAGCAGCGCGGCGGCGGCGATCTCGGCGGCGGTCTGTTCGCCGACGGATGCGGCCAGACGAGTCTTGGCACGGCCGGGCTCCGGCGCCTTGGCGACCACCAGCAGGGTCACCGGCATCGCCGTCATGAAATCACCTTCCAGAAATCCAGCACGGCGGTGATGCTGCCCCGCAGCGAACCGCTGACCTTCGATTTGCCGCCCGTGCGGGGGCCGTAACTGACGTCGAGTTCGACCACGCGCCAACCGGCGGCCGCGGCGCGGACCAGCAACTCCAGCGGATAGCCCGAGCGCCGATCCACGACACCCAGATTCAGCAACGCTTCCCGGCGGCCGACCCGCATCGGCGCGATGTCGTGCACCGGCAGGCCGTGCCGGGTCCGCAACCGCCAGCTCATTACCACGGTGCCGATCCGGGCGACCCACGGCCAGTGCAGCCCGGGCACCGGTCGCCGCCGGCCAATCACCAGGTCGGCACCGCGACCCAGTTCGTCGACCAGCCGAGGCAGGTCGGCGGCGTTCATCGAACCGTCGGCGTCGATGACCGCCACGATCGAGGTAGTCGCGGCGACGACTCCCGCGTGCACCGCCGAGCCGTAACCCGGCTGCGGTTCGACGACCACGTCCGCACCGTGGCGGCGAGCCACCCCGGCGGTGTCGTCGGTGCTGTTGTTGTCGACGACCAGCGCCCGGTAGCCGGCCGGAATGGCGGCAAGCACCGCCGGCAGCGACTCCTCCTCATCGAGGCAGGGCAACACCACCGTCACCTCGGGCGCCATCGGGTTAGCCAATGTGACCTACCGCCTGCTGGCGCAGCGGGGCGAACGCGAAGTCGCGCAGCCCCACGAGCGGGTCGACGGCCGCTCTGAAGCCCAGCACCTCGGCGGCCCGGCCGGGGTCGGCGACGATATGCCGAACGTCGCCACTGCGGTACTGGCCGGTGACGACCGGGGTGAACTCGCAACCGCGGGCATCGCACAGCGCGTTGGCCACCTCGAGGATCGAGATGGGCCGTCCGGAGCAGACGTTGACCGCCGTGAAATCGCCGCGATCGGTCGTGCAGTCGGTCACTGCCGCCAGGTTCGCGGCGCCGATGTCGTCAACGTGAACGAAGTCGCGCATCTGGCCACCATCCTCGAATACCCTTGGTGCCGCACCATTTTCAAGTGACGAGCGGAAGATCGCCGCGACACCGGAATACGGGGTGTCGCGGGGCATTCCGGGACCGTAGACGTTGTGGTAGCGCAGCGCCACCACTGAACCGCCGGCCGATTCCGACCAGGCCAGCGCGTAGTGCTCCTGCGCGGTCTTGCTCGCCGCGTACAGGCTGCGCGGGCGCAGAGGTGCGTCCTCGTCGACCAGTCGCCACTGCAGTTGCTCACCGCCCACCGGACACCTGTGCTCGAATATGGCGGCGTCCAGGTCCGCCGGGCGGCGTGGTAGCGGATCGACCGGTCCGTGCTCGGGGCACGCGTAGCGCCCCTGCCCGTACACCACCATCGACGAAGCAAGCACCAAACGTCGGATCCCGGCGGCGTACATCTGCGCCAGCAGTACCGCGGTGCCGAAGTCGTTGTGGCCGCCGTAGGCGGGCGCGTCGGCGGCGTTCACCCCGGCGCCGACCATCGCAGCCTGATGACATACCAGATCGACACCGGCGAGCAGCGGGGCCAACTCCTCGCCGTCCCGGACGTCGACCCGGTGGCATCCCGACGGCAACTGCGCATCGACACCATGGGCAGCCGGCAACAGGAGGTCGACGCCCACCACCTCGTGGCCGGCGGCGCGCAGAGCGGCGCCCACCCGGGACCCGATGAATCCGGCGGCCCCGGTCAGCAATATCCTCACGGCTGTGCCAGCGGCACGCGGGGGTTGAACAACTCCATGTTCTCCTCGTCGTTCTCGTCGGACCAGCCCCACCGTACGTGTCCGCGTTGGCCGGCCGCCAAAGTGCTTGCTGCGTGGGAGATCTCGACTCCTTTCGGCCGCGCGGCAGCGGCCCGGCGCGGTGTGGTGGGTTACCACGCTGCCGTCACGGCGGATCCGGGTGTGACGCCCGCGGCAGGGTGGCTGCGGGGCTGACCGCTCGCGGCTCGTCGGCAAGCCCGAACAGCGCGCGGTCACCTGTCATCCGTCCCCTGTGCCCGACTCCGCCTGATACGAAACACCTGATCACAGGGTTGTGGCGAGCCGCGAGCGAAAATTTCGTGTTTTGAAATCAAGCTGACGGCAATCCAACCGGCGCTCGGTTCCGAATACCGGATGAATGCACCCACGACGCGAACGGCATGGTGATGTACGTCTTCAGAACAACCCGGACAGCGCCGGTGACCCCGCTGGCCACGGACGCTCTGCGAGTTCCACAGTGAGCGTCGACGCGCGCGAGGCGGTGTCCAGATCAGCCGATTTGATCTATCGCTCGGCTGCAGCAGGCCGCTTGTGCTGGGCGCGGGACCATCGCGGCCAGCGCCGCGATCTGCCGATGGTGCGCTGGCTGGGTGGGCAGCAGACCACGCCGCAGGACCGGCTCGCTGACGAGCACGTCCTGGGCCTGTGCTCGCCCCGGCCCACTCTCGATGTGGGTTGTGGCCCGGGACGATTCACCGCAACGCTGCAGGAGCGCGGCCTACCTGCACTCGGAGTCGACAGTTCAGCGGCCGCGGTCGAGATGACACGACGTCGCGGGGGCGCCGCGATTCGGCGCGACTTGTTCGCCCCGATGCCGGCCGAGGGCAGCTGGCAGCAGATCCTGTTGATTGACGGCAACATTGGCATCGGCGGGAACCCGGTCCGGACTCTCAGACGGGCCGCCGACCTGCTCGCCCCCGGCGGTGTCGTGATCGCCGAGATCGATTCGCCGACGACCACGGTCTGCTTCGAGATCCTGCGTTGGGAAACCGAACATCATCTCGGCCAATGGTTTCCGTGGTCGCGCGTCGGAATCCAGGCGCTCGGTGGGATCGCGTACGCCGCCGAATTCTTCGTCACTGAGGTGATCGAAGTGCACGGTCGGGTGTTCGCCGTCCTGACGGATGCAGCGCGTCGGCGGTTCGGCGCCAGCGCCGGCATCCCCGCTTGAAGCCTTTATCATCAAGGCACTGAACCTGCTGTGACAGAAACTGATTCGCCACCCGAGAACGGGGCGCGTCACGCATTTCCGGCTCCGCTGTGGCGCGCACTGGAGCGCCACCCTCCCCCGGGATCGCGTCGGCTGCAACTCTTTCGCAGCCCTCTGCGCGGCCCGTGGCTGACGTCGGTGTTCGGTGCAGCGCTGCTGATCGGGTTACCGGTGGTGATCCTGACCGGCCTGCTGTCCTATATCGCCTACGGTCCACAGTTCGGTCAGGCGTTCCCGCAGGATGTGGGTTGGCTCAAGCTACCGACCTTCGATTGGCCGAGCCGGCCATCATGGCTGTACCGGCTGACTCAGGGCGTGCACGTCGGTCTGGGCCTGATACTCGTGCCGGTGGTGTTGGCCAAGCTCTGGTCGGTGATTCCGCGGCTGTTCGCGTGGCCGCCGCTACGCTCGATCGCGCAACTGCTGGAGCGGGTGTCGTTGTTGATGCTGGTGGGCGGCATCCTCTTCGAACTCGCCACCGGGGTGCTCAACATCCAGTACGACTACCTCTTCGGATTCAGCTTCTACACCGCGCACTATTACGGGGCGTGGGTGTTCATCGCCGGCTTCGTCGTCCATGTAGTGATCAAATGGCCAAAGATGTTGGCCGGACTACGGTCTCGGTCAATTCGCGAGATATTGCGCACCTCGCGCGCCGACACCCGTCCGGAACCTCCCGACGTCAGCGGGCTGGTGGCCGCCGACCCCGCTCCCCCCACGCTGAGTCGCCGCGGGGCACTTGGCCTGGTCTCCGGCGGGGCGCTGTTCGTTGCCGCACTCACCGCAGGCCAGACCCTCGGTGGCGGCATCCGCAGGACGGCCCTGCTGTTGCCGCGGGGACGCAGCCGCGACGGTGATTTCCAGGTCAACAGAACCGCTGCGGCCGCGGCCATCACGCCCGCCGACACAGGCGCGGACTGGCGGCTCACCCTGCGCGGGCCGGGACGAAAGCTCATAATGGACAGGGCCGCCCTCGAGTCGATGGCGCAATACACCGCCGAACTGCCTATCGCCTGCGTCGAAGGGTGGTCGACGACGCAGACGTGGACCGGAGTCCGCCTGGCTGATCTGGCCGCACTGGTCGGGACGCCGAACCCCACCCGGGCCACGGTGCGATCACTGGAACGCGCCGGTGCCTTCAATCAGGCCGTGCTGCAGGCCAACCAGATCGGCAATCCCGACTCCTTGCTGGCGCTTCGGGTCAACGGCGCTGACCTGTCGGCGGATCACGGCTATCCCGCGCGCATCATCGTGCCCGCGCTGCCGGGGGTGCACAACACCAAGTGGGTACGGTCCATCGACTTCGGAGCATCCTGAAATGCGTGCCCGGTTCACCGCGTGCTACGGGGCCGACCCACTGCATCTCCTGGGCACGGTC
Source organism: Mycobacterium sp. NGS24 (assembly GCF_059813065.1). Classification (NCBI taxonomy): domain Bacteria; kingdom Bacillati; phylum Actinomycetota; class Actinomycetes; order Mycobacteriales; family Mycobacteriaceae; genus Mycobacterium; species Mycobacterium sp. NGS24. The sequence goes on along the minus strand of NZ_JCALDW010000001.1, from coordinate 12,347 downwards.
GCGGCGTTGGCGTTGGCAGGTTATGTCGTAATCCTGTTGGGCCCGAACGGGCTATGGAATTCCAGCGTCTGGTGGCAATCGATCGGCGTCTGGTTCCTGGCTGCGATCGTTGCACACGATCTCATCCTGTTTCCGCTCTACGCGCTGGCCGACCGGTCGCTGATCAAAGCCCTTGCCGCCGTGCGTATTCAACGTTCAGCGCCCGCGCCGCGCGTCTCGCCGCTCAACTACCTGCGCGTTCCGACCCTGGCCGCGGGACTGTCGCTACTACTGTTCTTCCCCGGCATCATCGAGCAGGGTGGGCCGAGCTATGCCGCGGCCACCGGGCAGGATCAGCAACCCTTCCTCGGGCGCTGGCTGCTGCTCGTCGCCGCGGTATACGGACTCAGCGCGCTGGCCTACGCCGCTCGCCTCGCAATACTGGGGCGTCGCGCGAAATCGACCGACCTCACCGTCTGACCATGGCCATAAGGTGGGGTGTTGTGAAAACCGGCCGTCGCGAAGTCATCGCGGTCTCGCTGGGCATCGTGCTGGTGGTCGCGGCTTTCCTGGTGCCCTTCCTGCACCTGGGCATCGTCACACCGCTGAAGAACAGTTCGGCGCAGGCGATCCACGCGGTCGCCGACACCGCACCGATCTTCGGCTGGTGGAAAGCCCATGTGGGCTGGGGCAGCATCGCCGCGCTCGCGATCGGTCTTGCCGCGGTCATCTGGGGGACCGGCCTGGCGCAGCGATTGTCGTGGCGGACGCTCACGCTCGCCACGTGGGCCACGTCGTGCGGGTGGGCGTTCGCGCTGGCGATGATCGACGGCTGGCAACTCGGGTTCGCGGGACGGCTGGTCGCCCAACACGAATATCTGCGGCAGGTACCGGCCGTCACCGACATCCCGGAGATGTTGCGGACGTTCGCCAGCCGCATTGTGGACTTCCAGCCGAACTCGTGGATCACCCACGTCTCCGGCCATCCCCCCGGCGCCCTGCTCACCTTCGTCTGGCTGGACCGCATCGGACTGGGGGGTGGTGCGTGGGCGGGTGCGTTCTGCCTGCTGGTCGGGTCGAGCGCGGCCGCCGCCGTGATCGTCGCGGTGCGCGCCGTGGCCGACGAGCCGACCGCCCGGTTGGCCGCGCCGTTCGTTGCCATCGCGCCGACCGCGATCTGGATCGCGGTGTCCGCCGATGGCTACTTCACCGGTGTCGCCAGCTGGGGCATCGCCCTGCTGGCGCTGGCGGCGAGTCGCAGCGTGCGCCGGCCGCTGCTGGCGGCGGCCGGCGCCGGCCTGCTGCTGGGCTGGGCCGTCTTCCTGAATTACGGGCTGGTGCTGCTGGGTTTGCCGGCGGTGGCGGTGCTGATTGCGGTGCGCAATCGTCGAGCGGCGCTGACCACGTTGGCTGTGGCGGTTCCGGCGGCGATGGCGGTAGCGCTCACCTTTGCCGTGACAGGCTTTTGGTGGTTCGACGGCTACACACTGGTCCAGCAGCGTTATTGGCAGGGCATCGCGATGAATCGGCCGTTCCAATACTGGGGTTGGGCCAACTTCGCCTCAGTCGTTTGCGCCGTGGGCCTCGGCAGCGTCGCCGGCTTGGGCCGGGTCTTCGACCTGCCGGCAATTCGGCGGCTATCCGGTCTGCATCTGCTGGTGCTGGCGGCACTAACCGCGATCCTGTGCGCAGATCTGAGCATGCTCAGCAAGGCCGAGACCGAACGCATCTGGCTGCCGTTCACGGTGTGGTTGACGGCGGCTCCGGCGCTGCTGCCGCGATCATCGCAGCGCTGGTGGCTGGCGCTCAACGTGGCCGGCGCGCTGGTGCTCAACCACGTCATCCTGACCAACTGGTAGCCCCGCTACGTTCGCCAAGCAACGCGGCGCGTTGCCCGAACCGAAGCGTTACTCGCACAGAAATCGCTGCCGTGAACGAGCTCGACCCCGAGGTCGTTCAGCACGCCGCACCGAGACTTGGCCGCACTCGGCGGCGAACCGTCGGCAAAGGCGTGTTGACCAGGCTCCCCCGGAAGGACTCGAACCTTCAACCCTTCGGTTAACAGCCGAATGCTCTGCCAGTTGAGCTACAGGGGACTATCAGTCCAACGAACGCTGGCGCTGACCGCGGGACGACTCTAGCGTACTGGCAGGGCTGTACCCAATTAGACCCAACCGGCGCTTGCGCAGCCGTTGCCGAACAGATGAGGCAGGATGGAGCCAATGCATTTCATCTCGGAGGGATCGCTTTGATCGGGTATGTCGCCGTATTGGGGGTGGGCTACGTGCTGGGCACGAAGGCCGGACGTCGCCGCTACGAGCAGATCGCCGGCACTTACCGGGCCGTGACCAGCAGCCCCGTGACCAGATCGCTGATCGAGGGGGGCCGGCGCAAGATCGCCAACCGAATCTCCCCCGACACCGGATTCGTGACGTTGGCCGAGATCGACGCCGGGACCACCGTCGTCGAACGCAGCGCGCAGGACCTGGATCCAACGGTCGAGGCGCAACCTACGCGGTGAGGTCGTTGCCGCTGGCCTGCTCCAGCAGGCTGCGCCGGTAGGCCTCCATCGCGACCAGGTCGCCGAACAACGCGTGGTATTCGTCGCCCTGTTCGATCGGCGACATGCGCTGCAGTTTGGACTTCACCTCGGCGATCTGCCGACCCATCCACACCTCCTGCAGCCGGGCCAGTACCCCGGAGATGTAGCGCGGCAACTGCTCGTCGTCGGCGCGGATCGTCTCGACGCCCAGCTCACTGATCAGACCGGCGGTCAGGGCCGACTTGGTCTGCTGGCGCACCATGTCCAGCCATTGGCCGCCGCTGACGCCGATCGAGGTGCCGCCCGCCGTCTCGATCGCGGCCCGCACGGCGGCATAACCCGGATGCGTGAAGCTTTCGACGGTCAGGGTGTCGAACACCGGACCGGCCAGCGCCGGATACTGCAGCGCCGATTTGAGCGCCTCACGCTGCGGCCATAGCGTCGGGTCACGCGGATCGGGCCGGGCCACGCCGGGATCGGCGGCCGCCGCGTCAGGGTTGGCCGCAACGGGTTCCCGCGCCGGACGCCGGGACGGCTTCGCGGCGACGGACCCGCCGCCGCTGCGGGATTTTTTGGCCTCACCCCGCACCCGGTCGATGACCTGCGCGACGTCGTCCCACCCGACCCAGCCGGCGAGCTGGCGTGCGTACTCATCGCGCAGCGTCGGGTCCTTGATCTGGCCCACCATCGGCACGCAACGACGCAGCGCGGCCACCCGGCCTTCGGCGCTGTCCAGGTCGATCTCGGCCAGTGCGGTGCGAATCGCGAACTCGAACAACGGGGTTCGCCGGGCCACCAGATCGCGCAGCGAACCGTCACCGGCCTTCAGCCGCAGGTCGCACGGGTCCATGCCGTCGGGCGCGACCGCCACGAAGGACTGGCCGGCCAGATTCTGCTCGCCGGCGAAAGCCTTGAGCGCGGCGGCCTTACCGGCGTCGTCACCGTCGAAGACGTAGATCAACTCGCCCCGGAAGAAGCTGTCGTCCATCATCAGCCGGCGCAGCATGGCCAGGTGCTCGTCGCCGAACGCGGTGCCGCAGGACGCGACCGCGGTGCTGACCCCGGCCAGGTGCATGGCCATCACGTCGGTGTAACCCTCCACCACCACCGCCTGGTGTCCCTTGGCGATATCGCGTTTGGCGAGGTCGATCCCGAACATCACCGCGGACTTCTTGTACAGCACGGTCTCGGGGGTGTTGACGTACTTGGCTTCCATCGGGTCGTCATCGAACAGCCGGCGCGCACCGAACCCGATCACCTCGCCGGCCGAGCTGCGGATGGGCCACAACAGTCGCCGGTGGAACCGGTCGATGGGGCCGCGGCGCCCCTGCTTGGAGAGTCCCGCAGCTTCCAGCTCCTTGAACTCAAAACCTTTGCGCTGCAAATGCTTTGTCAGTTTGTCCCAACCCGAGGGGGCGAATCCGCAGCCGAAACGGCGGGCGGCCTCGGCATCGAAGCTGCGCTCGGTCAGGTATTGGCGGGCCGGGGCGGCCTCGGCGGACTCCAACTCCTCGGCGTAGAACGCCGCGGCCGCCGCGTTGGCGGCGACGAGTCTGCTACGGCTGCCGCGGTCGCGTTGCACGCTGGTGGCCGGGCCGGTGTAGCTGATCGTGTGGCCGATCCGGTCGGCCAGCATCTCGACGGCTTCCACGAAGCTGACGTGCTCGATCTTCTGGATGAAGGCGTAGACGTCGCCGCCCTCGCCGCACCCGAAGCAGTGGAAGTGGCCGTGGTTGGGGCGGACGTGAAAGGACGGCGATTTCTCGTTGTGAAACGGGCAGAGACCTTTGAGCGAGTCGGCACCGGCGCGCTTGAGTTGGACATAGTCGCCGACGACGTCCTCGATCGCGGCCCCGTCCCTGATGGTGGCGATGTCGCGATCGGATATTCGGGACCGACCGCCGGGACGGCCGGCGTCCCTGGAACCCGCCGGACTCGACACGGGCTCAGTGTAGGCCGTTGCCCGGACGCTTACCGGCCGTGCTGTCGATGCGTTCCAGTCGCCCCTCGGTGTAGGAGGCGATCTGATCGACGATGACCCGCAGCCGCGCCTGGTCGTCGGCCGCGGCATTGAACGCCGCGGCAAACATCGGGTCCAGGGTCTGCGGGGCGCCGGTCTGCAGCCAGTGCGCCACCCGGTGAATCCGCTCGCGCTGCCGGGCCTGAGTTTCCAGGTGGCGTGGGTCGGACATGATGAATTGCAGCGCAAGTATTTTCAGCACTGCAACCTCGGCCCGGACCAGATCCGGCACGTGCAATTCGGCCTGGTAACGCACCAGCGGCGCCGGCCCGGCCGCCGCACGGGTAGTAGCGATGGCAGCTGTGGCAAACCGTCCGACCAGCTCGCTGGTCAGCCGCTTGAGCGCGACCGCCGCCGCCAATGTGGCGTCGTACTTACCGACGGCGGCAACCACCGGCAGCCCGGACAGCCGGCGCGCGGCCTGCATCAAGTCGTCGGCTCCAACCTGGGGAAACTCGTTCTCCCCCAGCTTGGCCAATCCAGCGGCTTCGTCCTCGTCGGCGAGCACCCGCAGGTCGATGCGTTCGGAGACCACACCATCTTCGACGTCGTGCACGGAGTAGGCGACATCGTCTGCCCAGTCCATGACCTGGGCCTCCAGGCAGGTGCGCCGACCCGGGGCGCCGGCGCGCGCCCAGGCGGCAGCCTCCCGGTCGTCGTCGTAGAAGCCGTACTTGCGCTCTCCGGCGCTGCGCGACCACGGATACTTTGTGACCGCGTCCAGCGCGGCGCGGGTGAAGTTCAGCCCCGCGCTACGCCCTTGTCCGTCAAGAACTTTGGGCTCCAGGCTGGTCAGGATACGGAAGTTCTGCGCGTTTCCCTCGAAACCGCCGTAGGCGTCGGCGACCTCGTTGAGCGCCCGCTCACCGTTGTGCCCGTACGGTGGGTGGCCGATGTCGTGGGCCAGACCGGCCAACTCGACGAGATCCAGATCGCAGCCCAGGCCGATCGCCATCCCCCGCCCGATCTGGGCCACCTCGAGCGAGTGGGTGAGCCGGGTGCGCGGCGTGTCGCCTTCCCGTGGCCCGACCACCTGGGTTTTGTCGGCCAGCCGGCGCAGCGCGGCACTGTGCAGCACGCGCGCCCGGTCGCGGGCGAAGTCGGTGCGGTGCTGACCTTCGGTACCGGGCAGACCCGCACTCTTCGGCGCTTCGAGTACCCGCCGCTCGCGGTCGAAGTCGTCGTAAGGGTCGTCCCGATCTGTATTCACCGCCCCACAGTCTGCCAGCGGTCGATGTCACTTCTCCCAGCCAGCCGGATACCGGTTTAGGCAGGACGGTCAGGGGTATCAACAGGCTCACTGGGTCGGATCCAGGGTTGAAGAAAACTGGCGGGTCTCGACAGGTTTCCGGTGCGTCGTCGCCGCGATCAGACCTGATCTTCGACATTCCCCGCTCGTGCGCCCGACCGGCCCGCCCACAGTGTGCCGCCGGGCGAATCCCTTGCGCAGTTCAGGAGTGGATCAATAGTGACGAAGTACGTGCACAACAAACGTTGGATGCGCCGACTGGCAACCGCCGCGTGCGCGGCGGCCACCGTCCCGGCGTTACTCGGGGTGGTCGGCAACGAACCGGCTGCGCGGGCCGCTGCGCCCGAATTCCTGCAGGTGCCCTCCGCGGCGATGGGCCGCAACATCACCGTGGAGTTCCAGCAGGGTGGTGCCCCGGCGGTCTACCTGCTCGACGGATTGCGGGCCCGCGACGACCGCAACGGCTGGGACATCGAAACGAACGCGTTCGACGAGTACCAGGGGTCCGGTATGTCGGTGGTCATGCCGGTCGGCGGACGCTCCAGCTTTTACGCCGACTGGTACGGGTCGGCAAACGGCGCCACCTACAAATGGGAAACCTTCCTGACCAGTGAGCTACCGGCCTACCTGGCGGGCAAGGGCGTCCGCACCACGCGCAATGCCGTCGTCGGCGTCTCGATGTCCGGATCGTCGGCACTGATCCTCGCCGCCTACCATCCCAGTCAATTTGCCTATGCCAGTTCGCTTTCGGCGTACCTGACACCGTCCAGCGGCAACGGACCCACGCTGATCAAGTTCGCGATGAACGACGAAGGCGGTTTCAACCCCGAAGACATGTGGGGCCCGTCGGGCGGACCCGGGTGGCAGCGGCACGATCCCACCGTTCAGGCCGGGCGACTGGCCGGCAACAACACCCGCCTGTGGGTGTACAGCGGCAACGGAACACCCTCGGAACTGGGGCAGAACAGCCTCCCGGGCCAGGTCATCGAGCAGGTCGTACTGCAGAGCAACGTCGACTTCAAGAACGCCTATACCGCCGCCGGCGGACGCAACGCCACCTTCAACATCGACGGCAGCGGTGTCCATGGCTGGAGCTATTGGAACGCACAGTTGGTCGCGATGAAATCCGACATGCAGCGGACGCTGGGAGCCGGTGGCGGGCAGGCCTGACTGCTGCGCGGCCGGGATGGGGTGCGGGCCCTGCGCGGACCGCACCCCGTCCACGGGGCCGCAATGGTCGAAATGACGGTCGCCGGAGCTAAGTTAGCGCTATGCGCATTGTTCGCCTGCTGGGCGTGATCCTGACCATCGTCACCGTCGGCCTGACCGGCGGGCTGCTGGCAGCGCCGCAGGCGCAGGCGCAGCCACCGTTCCGGTTGCCGGGCTACGTCACCGACAACGCGGGCGCGCTGTCGGAGTCCGGTCGGGCCGCGGTGACGGCGGCGACCATCAAGCTCTACGGCGAACGGCGCATCCGGTTGTGGGTGGTCTATGTCGACACCTTCTCCGGGCTGGACAGTCAGACGTGGGCCGAGCAGACCTTCCGGGCCAGCGATCTGCACAGCAGCGACGCGTTGCTGGCGGTGGCCACCACCGACCGTGCGTACGCCTTCCTGGCGCGCAGCGGCTTGCCGGGCGTCAGCGCCCGACGGGTCGACGACCTGCGCCGCAACCAGATCGAACCGGCGCTGCACAACAGCGACTGGAGTGGGGCGGCGGTGGCCGCCGCGGACGGACTCAACAAGCCACCGAAGTCGACGTGGTCACCGCAGTTGCTCATCACGCTGGCGGCCATCGTCGCGGCCATCGGGGTGCTGCTGCTGATCCTGTTGCTGGTGATGCGCCGGCGTGCGCGGCGGCGCCGGGCCGATGCCCTGGCGGCGGCGCGACGGGTGGATCCCACCGATGCGACCGCGCTGGCCGCGGTCCCGTTGGACATCCTCGACGAGCTGTCCCGCTCGAAGGTGGTGGAAGTCGACAATGCGGTACGCACCAGTTCCAACGAGCTCGCACTGGCCATCGAGGAATTCGGCGAACAACGCACCGCACCGTTCACCCAGGCCGTGAACAACGCCAAAGCTGCACTGGCGCAAGCATTCACGGTGCGCCACCAACTCGACGACAGTATCCCCGAAACGCCTGCACAACGACGTGAACTGCTCACCCGGGTGATCGTCGCCGCGGCCGCCGCGGACCGTGAGTTGGAGTCCCAGACCGAAGCCTTCGAGCAGTTGCGTGATCTGGTGATCAACGCGTCGTCGCGGCTGGATACGTTGACCCAGGTGTATGTGGAACTGACCAGCCGGGTGGAGCCCGCCACCCAGCACCTGGCCGAGTTGCACAAAGAATTCGGTGCCGCGGCGCTGGCTTCGGTTTCGGCCAACGTGGACACCGCCAGAGATCGGCTGGAGTTCGCCGACCGCAACATCGCCACGGCCCGCCAATTGGCCGGCCACGCGATGAGCGGCCAGCAGACGCGACTGGCGGATTCGGTGCGCAGCGCCGAATCCGCGCTGGGACAAGCGCGTTCGCTACTCGATGCGGTGGACAGCGCAGCCGACGACATCCGGTATGCCGTCGACAACTTGCCGTCGTTGCTGTCTGACATCCAGACCGGCATCCGGCGCGCCAACGAGCTGCTGCAGAAGGCGCCGGGCAACAACGCAGCGCACACCGGTGAGCTCATCGCTGCGCGCGACGCCGCCGCCAGGGCGGTGGACAGTGCGGGCGGCCCGGCAGGGGTGCGAGGCACGTCGGACCCGCTGAGTACTTTCGCGCAGCTCACCAAGGCCGACGCCGAACTCGACCGGCTGGTGGCCACGGTGTCCCAGGAGCAGGCGAACACCGAACGCCTCCGGCGCTCGCTGGAGCAGGCGCTGTTCACCGCGGAATCCCGGGTACACGCGGTATCGGAGTACATCGACACCCGGCGCGGCAGCATCGGGCCCGAGGCAAGGACTCGGCTCGCGGAAGCCAGGCGCCAACTCGAGGCCGCTCAGCAGCGAAAGTCGTCGAACCTCAACGATGCGATCGCTTACGCCAACGGTGCCTCGACCCGGGCAGCCGAGGCGCAGGCACTGGCCAACGCCGACGTGCAGGCGGCCCAGCGCGCCTTCACCCGGCGCAACGACAGCGACACCGGCGCGGTACTGGGTGGCATCATCATCGGCGATCTGCTCAGCGGTGGCATGCGGGGCGGATTCGGCGGTTGGAGCCCGACATCCTTCGGCGGGTCGGGCTCTTCGGGATCATCCGGCGGCGGCTTCCTGGGTGGCGGCGGCCGGTTCTGAGCAGAAAGAACTGCGCACGCCCACTCGCGTTACCGCGAGCAAGCGTGCGCAGTCAGTGGCCGTGGCGGGCGCACCGACCAGCGGTGCGCCGCCCCGAACCGGGAACTTCTCTCAGGCCCAGCTGGACCCGACGGCGCTGTCAGTCTGCGCCATGTTGTTGCCGGCACTCTGGACCTTCTGGCCGTGAGTGTTGGCCTGCTCGTAGATCACCTGGAAGTTGCGGCCCAACTGGGCGATGAACTCCTGGCAAGCTACCGAACCGGCGCCGCCCCAGAAGTCACCGGCAGCCAGCACATCGCGAACGATGGCCTGGTGCTCGGCCTCCAAGTTGGCAGCCTGGGCGCGAATGAGAGCGCCGTGCGCGTCGACATCGCCGAACTGGTAATTGATTGTCATTGAACCTGTTCTCCTTGGTCTGTGAATGTTGTTGGGATGCAGCGGCTTTCGCCGCCGTCAGAGTTAGCTGCTCAGGATCTGCTGCGAAGCCTGTTCTTGCTGCTCGTAGTTGTTCGCGTCGCGAACCAACCCGTCGCGCACCCCGTGCAACATGTTCACGATGTTGCGGAAAGCGGTGTTCATCTGACCCATGGTGTCCAGCGAGGTGGCCGAGGCCAGACCGCTCCAGCCCGCACCCGCGATGTTCTGCGAGGACGCGTACATGCGACGGGCCTCGTCCTCGACGGTCTGGGCGTGGGTCTCGAAACGACCCGCCATGGCCCGCATTGCGTGCGGGTCGGTCATAAAGCGAGTTGCCATGTTGCTTTTCTCCTTATTGGTTGTGGAAGTGTTTTCGGATTTCCAGTGTTCGATCGATGTGATTACTGGCTTCGTGACGTCCCGAAGCCGTCAATCACCCGTAGCCAACGACAGTCTTGACCCCTTCTCTCATCCGGCTGCCGGCGAATGCGGGACCACGCTGCTACCGCGTGGCATCTCGAAACGTGGTTCGGCGTTCTCCGCTTCCCACTGTTTCCACTCACCCCACTCATCCCACTCGTCGTTAGTTGGTTCGATCGGTTCCGGATCGACCGCACCAGGCACCACGACGACGTCTTCGACACCAGCTTCGGAGTCCTTCGACCAGTGGTCGTAGTCATCCGGCGGGACAGCGGTACCCCAGCTCAGCGGAACTGACAATCCGCCTAGCATGCCCGACTCGCCCCGCTTCGCCGCCACAGAGTCGGGCGGCAGGGGCGGACCCAGAGGCAGAAGCACGCTGTCTCCTTCCAATGACTTCCAAACTGATGTCAACACACGCACTCAATGGCAAGCACAACCACCAAGCTCTCGAATCTTAAGACAATCCACGCTGCTATACCCCTAAAATCTCGGAATAATTTTTGGCGCAGCGTGCACTTTCCGGCCTTGCTGCCGACCGGTGCGCCGCCCCGGGCCGGTGGCCCCCGCCCGGGCCTCTGCTAAGCCGGCCCACCGTGTCCGTCGGGGGCGGCCGTCGGAAAAAACTTAGTCAATCCCACATTCCTGATCGATTTCTCAAAGAGCTGGTCGGCGACTGCAATTCGGGCCGCGGGTCCCCCAGTCCAACGTGGTCAGCGGCGTGGTCGCGCCTCAGTCGCTGCGCCGTGTTTCTCAGCGCTACGCCAGGATTGACCGACGGGCCGGCCCAGTCCTGGGCAGCGGGAAATCACTGCCGGCGAACGAGTTCCGCTACCCCGGCAGCCGGTTGTAACGTCCTTCGAGATGTGGTGCACGGTGCTGGTGTTAGCTCTTGTGGCGACCGCCGATCCGGTTCGGATCGCGGTCAGCGCGGCGCTTTCGGCGCGTCCCCGCGCCGTTGGCCCCCTGGTCGCGTTCTGGCTCGGCGGTGTCGCGATCAGCGCCACCATGGCGGTCGGGGTGTTGTTCGGATTGCGCGATCGCACAGTCGCCGTCGTGCACCGGCTGCAGATCGCCACTGCCACTTCCACCGCCGGACACGTTCAGGTGGCAATGGGCGCCGTGGCCTTACTGATTGCAGCGACCGCGGTTGGCCTGGCGTCGCGGCGTTCGCGGTTGCCGATGACGGCACCCCGACCCACGCCCTTCGCCAGGTGGTCGTCCCGCGCCCGCTGCGCCTTGCTCGCCCGGCCGGTTGCGGTGGCGTTCGCCCTGGGGGTCGGGATGCTGATCGACTTCCGGTTGCTTGCCGCGCTCACCGCGATCGTCGCCTCAGGCGCCGCGGCAGGCATCCAGCTCGGCGCTGCCGGGTTGTACACCCTGGTGGCGTTGGCCTTCGTCGAACTCCCCCTGATCGGTCGGCTGGCGGCACCCGCCAAGACCGATCAGGTGATGTCGGCGGTGACCCGGTGGGCAGCAGCCCGCCGGCAACAGCTCTTCGGAGTCGTCATCGCACTGCTGGGCGCGTTCCTGCTGAGCCGCGGATTGGCCTACCGCTGAATAAGCTTGCACCACATGCGATCTGACCCCTGAGCTGACAAAGGCGCGGACGACGCAGATCCCCCGATGCGTCACCCGCGCCTTTGACGTCGTTGGTTATCCGACTCCGGTCCGCGGGATCACGCTGGGCCGGTTCTGCACCACGTGCGGACTCGCCCCGCCGCGGCCCATCATGCCGCCGGGCATGCCTTGTCCAGCGCCACCGCCACCCATGGGCATCGGCATCATCGGCATGCCGCCGCCTGCAGCACCGGCACCGGCACCGGCAGCCTGAGCCATCTCCGCGGCGTTCATCCCGACACCCGACATCGCCGAGCTGGCCATGCCCTTGGGCACCGACCCCTGCCAGGTCGGCGGCACCGACATCGCACCCACCAGGCGCGCATTGCCCAGGCCGGCCGCCATCCCGGCGCCCAATCCAGCGCCACCACCGGCACCCAGGCCCTTCATTGGATTGACGTCGCTGGCCAGCGACGGCATGGCGCCCAGATCGGCCGCTGTCGTCGCACCCGCCAAACCTGCGGTTCCGGCGCCGGCAGTCTGTCCCAGCTGCATCATCGGACCGATCAACATGCTGGCCGGCATCGCCCCCGCCTGCACCACCGACATCGCCATGTCCAGTGGCACCGCGGCCGCCGCCGACTGCACGCCCGCAACCAGGGCGGGCGCCGCCGCGGCGACGCCTTCGGCCACCGGGCTCAGCGCGGCCGTGGCCGACGAAGCCAATCCCGCAACATGCCCGTTGACCGTCGTGACCAATCCGGCCAAGTCAAGCGGCGGCGCACTGAACGGGGTCAGGCTGGCAGCCACCGCCGTCGCACCCGAGTGATACCCCAGCATCGCAGCCACATCCTGGGCCCACATCTCCAC